>CATLGW010000025.1 GCA_949948715.1 uncultured Lachnospiraceae bacterium
CTTCTGCAGTAAGATTGATAATACTTGATTTTCTTCCCATAAGTACAATGCCTCCATCAATTGATATATACATTGTACTATGGAACAAAAATATAGTCCAGTTATTTAAAAACTATTATACTAGTCAGCAGAAATGGATAATTGAATGTTTGCATTCTATTTAAGAATTTTTTCGGTAATTTATGCATGAACTTTTGACTTCTTCTCTCCCAATTAAAGCTTTCCCCTTCATGAAATACATACAAATAAGCACCTGCTTTATATATTCTCCTTATCTTACTTATAATCAACTTATACGCAGGTATAATAATTAAATAAGGCAAAAGCATAAAAATGGTTTCTTGTTGTGTAAGACAAAAAGCCATAGTTGCGACTATTGAAATATAAAAATAATTCATAATATTATTTTCCATATTTGATAAATTCGATATCTCATCTCTCAACATTAAATATTCTTCTTTTGTTTTACTCATATAACCCCCCTAATCTAATTTGTAAAAATCATACCACAATACACACCAACAATCAATCATAATATAATATTATACAACGCCAGCATTATTTCTATCAGCTTACATCCACAGCAATTCCCACACTTCTCCCTCCACACTACTAATCGTTTAGGATCTTTGCGATCCAGTAATAGGATTATATACTACCATTTATATAAATATAGAAGTACAAACAAAAAACACCCCAAACCCGCATATGAATACAAGAACATTTCTTTTTAACCTTCTTCCAGTACTTTCATCCGCAACTTCTTGAGTGTTTATCTATTATTTCTTCCCTATGTATGTTTGAAGGAAAATCACAGTTTTTACAGCTTTTCAATATATAGTAGAAAAACATCTCTTAATCTTTCGATTCCACTGGATATTGAATTTACAGCACTTGCTGACGAGCATTTGCGCACGCTGCACAACCATTGCCAAAAAAGATAGTTCCCTGCTTTGGAAAACTCCCCCCTCTAATATTTTATCACAATGATTTTTCAAACCATTGCCGATAACACTGACAATATGTTTGTATGGCCAAATAAGTCTGTCCTAAAGCAATTACTTCTTTTCTTGGATCTTCGTTTGGAACGATCAGATAACAGGCATATCTTGATAGTCCATAATCTTTTATCGGCTTATTCGTTGCGCCTACATCTACGATTTTGCTGACCTCAGCAAAATTGTCAAATACATCATGTCCACTATTCTCTGGCACATTCAATCACTTTGCTAAAATTTCGCCATTGTGTTTATTCCAAAGCGTCGCCAACTCTCGCGCACTCCAAAACTCTGAATTATCTTCTCTGATATACTTAATATCCTCAAATTTCTTATATTCTATTGCTTTCAATTCTGATATATACAACACCCCCAATAGTTTAGAAAGGACAAGACATTCTCGCATACCTTGTCCTTTTTCCCTCGGTATTAGGGCTCAACCTAATAGTTTCTAATTCTGCTTCAATGTACCAATTTCACATAAATCTTTATGAAAATATAAAACTTACATAGAAATCAAATTGCTCTCAACTCCAGTATATATACCTTTAGGCCATTTTAAAGAGATACATGGATTTATATATTATTTCAGTACTTTCTCCTCTCCTTCAGCTCCCGATAAAGCAGACAGTAATTCTCATAGCGCTCCCTGTTTATCCTTCCCGCCTCCACACCGTCGCGCACCCCGCACGCCGGCTCGCCGATATGGGAACAGCCCCCAAACCTGCAGTATTCCTCAAACTCTGAAAACTCCTGATAAAATCCCGCCAGTTCCTCCTTCTCCAGACCAAACAGCCCCAGGGAACTAAACCCCGGCGTGTCCAGTATGTAAGTATTCCTCTCCACCTCGATCAATTCGGAGTGCCTGGTGGTATGCCGGCCCCTCTCGATCTTTCTGCTGATCCCCCCCGTCTCCATGACTACCCCCTCCTGCAGACGGTTGATCAGAGAGGATTTCCCCACGCCGCTGGGCCCCGCCACGGTGGTGGTCTTTCCCCGAAGGAGATCCTTCAGCTCCTCAAGGCGGTATCCGCTCTCGGCGCTCACGGACAGGGTCCCGCAGCCTGCCCGCCTGTACATATCCTCATAAGCCGCTGCCTTCCCGGCCTCATCCAAATCCTTTTTGTTGAAGCAGACCACACAGGGGATATTCTGCTGCCGCATCATGATTAAAAACCGATCCAGAAGGTTAAAGTTGGGCTGGGGCTTCACAATGGAGAAAATCACCAGGGCCTGATCCACATTGGCCACCGCAGGGCGGATCAGCTCACTGCTGCGGGGCAGAATCTCCACAATACTGCCCTTTTGCTCCTCCCCCTCCAGGGCATTCAGCTCCACATCATCCCCAACCAAAGGCTTTTTCCCATCCCTGCGAAACACCCCTCTGGCCTTGCACTCATATACGCCTTCCCCGCACCGGACATAATAAAAGCCGGCGATTCCCTTTATGATCTTCCCTCTCATCTGTCGTTGTCCCGCACAAACTCTACCCTCCGGGTGACGGTCTTTTTCTCCGTGGACCCGGGAACATTCACCGTGGCCCCGGTCTCCGGGTCGACGGTGGTAGTTCCCTCCGTAGTCACGGTGTAGGTGATGGTGATGGTCCCCCCCGCCGAGGTGATATTATAGTAATTGGCGGATTGGGGAAAGCTGCTCGTGTCGGTGTCCAGAAGAACCACGCCGTCGTCCGTCTCCAATCTCACATTGACCTCCGTGCCGGATACATAGTCCGGAGCCTCCTCCACCGTGGGAGCCTCAATGCTGCTGTTATATTTGTAGGTGACGGGCTCCTTTCCCATACTGATTCTGATATCGATCTTCGTATCCGGGTCCACATAGGAACCCTGGGAATAGCTCTGATAGCAAACCCTGTCCTTCTCCACCTCGTCGCTGTACACATTGGACACACTGCCGATCTCCAGTTTAGACTCCACGGCTAACACAGTGGCTTCCTCCTCCGTTAAACCTATGAACTTGGGTACGCTCACCTTCTCCTGCCCCTGACTCACCTCTATGGTGACCACCGTGTCCCGGGGAACCCTGCTGCCGCTCTCCGGCGTCTGAGAGATCACAACGTCCTTCTCCACCTCATCGGAATATCCCATGGTGGTGTTCACCAGCAGCCCCGCAGAGGTCAGCTCCTGCTCGGCCTCCTCCAGGCTGTAGCCCACCACCCGGGGAACCTCTATCCCCTCCGTGCCGGAACTCACTGTCAATACCACCTTGCTGCCCGTCTGAAGGGCGGAGCCCGCCGAGACATCCGCATCCATCACCTGCCCGGCAGGAACGTCGTCCGACGCGGCATAGCTCACCTCCACTTCCAGTCCCAGAGCTGTCAATGCCTCCCTGGCCTCCTCCACGGTCTTGCCCCTGACGATGGGCATCTCCACCGATGCGCTGCCCGTATCCTGGGTGGAGCTGATAATCGGACCGCCGGAGGCGCTGCTGCTATTGTCCTCGTTAACCTCTTTGCCGCCGAAAAACCGCATGACCACCACCAGAAGGATGACGCAGATGACCACACCGCCCAGCACGGCCAGCACAGTGGTCACGCGCTCCATCCTGGGATCATAGTCGTATTCGTCTCCGTCCTCGTCCTCCAGTTCCTCCTCATCCTCATACAGCGCGGCCGTGTCGGAGAGCAGCCGCATGGGCTCCTCTTCCTCCTGGTCCCTGGACCCGGCATAGGAGGAATAGCGCTTGATCTGCACCACGTCATCATCCGATATCATGCGGGTGCCGCCCTCCATCTCCGGGTCGTTCACCACCACGAAATCATCGTCGGGATTGATCAGGGACTGCTTTAAGTCTGCGATCAGCTCCTGCATATTCTGGTAACGGCGCTCCGTGGACTTTTGACAGCACTTTAACACAATGCTCTCCACGCTTCCCGGAATCTCCGGCACATACTCCTTGGGCGAGGGCAGCTCCTCCTGTATATGCTTGATGGCAATGGCCACGGTGGTCTCCCCGTTGAAGGGCACCCGCCCGGTGAGCATCTCAAACATGGTGATGCCCAGAGAGTAGATATCGCTCTTTTCGTCGCTGTAGCCTCCCCTGGCCTGCTCCGGGGAGGTGTAATGCACGGAACCCATGACATTGGAGGTGATAGTATTGCTGGTGGCGGCCTTGGCAATCCCGAAATCCGTCACCTTCACCTTGCCGTCCTTGGAAATAATGATATTCTGAGGCTTGATATCCCTGTGGATAATATGATTGTCGTGAGCCGCACCGATACCCATGCTCACCTGGATGGCGATGCTCACCGCCTCTTTATAGGAAAGCCTTGCCTTCTTCTCGATATATTTTTTCAGGGTGATGCCTTCCACCAGCTCCATCACAATGTAATAGATGCCGCCCTCCTCACCCACATCATAGACATTCACAATATTGGAATGCATCAATCCGGCCGCAGCCTGGGCCTCTATCCGAAATTTGGATACAAAATTCTCATTCTCACTGAACTCCTGTTTCAGCACCTTCACGGCCACAAATCGATTCAGCTTATGATCTTTTCCTTTATATACATCAGACATGCCGCCCGTACCGATCTTTTCCAAGATCTCATACCGCTCGCCTATCATCATTCCAATCTTAATCATGCTTTCCTCCATTTCAAAGAGCTCCCGCACAAGCTTGCGCAATACGCCTCACGACCGTCAGGTCTCAATCAATACCACTGTGATGTTATCCCTGCCGCCGTTCTCATTGGCGGCCTTCACCAATTTCTGTGATTTCTCCACCACATCGCGGGCTCCGTTCAAAATCATGCGGATCTCCTCATCCTCCAGCATATTGGTCAGGCCGTCCGTGCACATCAGCACCAAATCGCCCTGCTCCAGCTCCACCGAGAAGAAATCCACCTCCACCGTATCGCTCACACCCACAGCACGGGTGATAATGTTTTTATCCCGGTGATTCCTGGCCTGGGCTCTGTCTAAGCCCCCCATCCTCACCATCTCCTCCACAAGGGAGTGATCTCTCGTAATCTGTCTGATTTCCTTCTGATTGACCACATACAATCGGCTGTCCCCCACATTGGCCACGTGCAATCGGCCGTTTATGCAGGTGGCCGCCACCACCGTGGTGCCCATGCCCTCCAGCTCCATGCTCTCGCAGGCGCATCTGTGAATCAGCGAGTTGGCCACCGCAATGGCATGCCCTAAAATTGCCACCGGATTTGTCTCGGAGGAGGCCGCCGCCTTCTCCACAATGGTCTCCACCGTCACCTTGGAGGCATAGTCCCCCGCATTGTGCCCGCCCATGCCGTCCGCCACAATAAAGAGATTTGGCAGATTGCCCCGAGGCTGCTCCGATGTATATACATAATCCTGATTTATTTTTCTTTTCCTGCCGACATCGGTGATGGAAAACGTCTTAAGCACGCTGCTGTCCTCCGCTGGTGGATCTGGTTGCCATATTTTAACTATGTTATCATAACACAAAGAAAAGGACAAGTCCATACTCACTTGTCCTTCGTAATCTTTCCCGGCTGTCCGTCTGCCGTTTTGTCTGTACTCCGTTTATCCTTTTCTTCAGGGACGGCGCAAAACCCTGCTCCCGTCTGCGGATACGTCCCACGCCGCCATGCTCTGCCGCCCGACTCAGGCCAGCCTCTGGAGCTTCTCGCTGTGCTCCGCGATCACCCTTTTCATGACATCGATATCTGCCTGCATGGCGTCTATCCGACCGGCCTCCTGCTCATACCGCCTGGCCGCGGGAACATAGTTCTCCGCCAACAGCCGGATATTCCGGTCTGTCTCATTCTCCAGATGCAGCTCGATATTGGTCGTCCGGCGCTCCAGATTCCGTACATCGCACTTCAGCTCCGCCACATCCGCCTTCAGCACTGCCACATCTGCCTTCAGCTCTGCCACATCTGCCTTCAGCTCTGCCACATCTGCCTTCAATTCCACCACATCGTCCTTTAACTCCGCCACATCTCGTTTCAGCTCGGCAATATCGGCCCGCACAGGCTGCAGTTCCATTTTTAGCTTCCTGTCAAGTAAATCCGAAATCGCAAGCACCAACTCATGGTCTCTCATAAAACGCACCTCCCTATCCCTATGGTAAACAACTTCTCCCTTCGCCCGGTAAAAACATTTTACCATATACAAGATAAAAAGTCACTATGTAATTTATAAAATTTAAAAGATTAATTAACGATATTTCGTTTTCTTCTGAGCTGCCCGCAGGCTCCGTCTATATCCCGTCCCAGCTCTCTCCTGACGGTGACGTTTACCCGCCTCCGCTCCAGCCTCTCCTTAAAGGCCTGTATTCTGTGAACATTCGACTGTCTGTAATCCCGCTCTCTGACGGGGTTGATGGGTATGAGATTCACATGGCAGCGGCGCGGCGCAGCCAGCGCCGAGAGCTCCTCCGCGTCTTGGTCCGTATCGTTGACGCCGCCTGCCAGACCATACTCAAAGGTGATGCGCCGTCCGGTCCGCCCGAAATATTCGTCACAGGCCTCCATCAGCTCCGCAATGGAATATTTGTCGGCTATGGGCATCAAAAGTCTGCGCTTTTCATCCGTGGCCCCGTGGAGGGAAAGAGCCAGGGTGATCTGCAGGCCCTCCCCGGCCAGACGGCGCATTCCGGGCACAATGCCGCAGGTGGAAACCGTCACGTTTCTCTGGCTGATGTGGAGTCCGTTTCCGTCCGTCAAAAGACGGATGAACTTCACCAGATTGTCGTAATTGTCCAGGGGTTCCCCGATTCCCATGACCACCACATGAGAGACCCGCTCTCTTGTGGCGCGTCCCACGGCGTATACCTGCTCCAGCATCTCCGAGGGGAGAAGATTGCGCTCCAGTCCGCCTAAGGTGGAAGCACAGAAACGGCAGCCCATCCGACAGCCCACCTGAGAGGAAACGCATACGGTGTTGCCATGCTTATACCGCATCCATACACTCTCCACCACATTGCCGTCCGGCAGCTCAAACAAAAATTTCTTTGTCCCATCGGTCTGAGATTCCTGTACCTGCACACTCCGAAGAACCGTAAAATCATACCGTTCTTTGATCCACTCCCTGAGTGCGGCGGGAAGATTCGTCATCTCATCCGGGCTCTCCACACCCTTTATATGCATCCACTGATACATCTGTTTTGCGCGGAAGGCCCTCTCCCCCCGGCTCTCAAGCTCTCCCGTCAGCTCCTCAAGGGAGAGGGATTTTATGTCTGTCCCGCTCATCTCTCCTCGCATTCCGCCGCCCAAGCGGCCCTTTCATCCCTTCCGCCGAAGCTTGGCGAAAAAGAACCCGTCCGTATCCATATACCCGGGAAGCATCTGTATACAGGCATTCCCGAACCTTTCGTCCGCATCCTCCCCCCGTCCCCGGCATTGCGCCAGAAGCTCTTTTACCTGTTCCCTCTGCTTCCTAAGCTCCGGCGGCAGATATTCCGTGATGTCCGCTGGCTCAAAGGGAAAATGATCCAGAATCCACCTGACCGTCTCCTCATTCTCCTCCCGGCGCACCGTGCAGGTACTGTAGAGCAAAATCCCTCCCGGCTTCACGTACTGCCAACTATGGGCGACAATCTTTCGCTGAAGCCCGGTGATCTCCTCCAGTCTCCCGGGGGTTATGTGATATTTGATATCCCGCTTTTTCCCCAGAACTCCCAGCCCCGAACAGGGCACATCCAGTATCACCGCATCCGCCTGCTCCACATACGCCTGATCCGTACAGGCTGCGTCATAGAGCTCCACCGTCAGATTGCGGGCCCCCATTCGCTCCCCGTTCTCACGGATGCGCGCCAGCTTTCCCTCAGAGACATCCCTGGCCAACACCCTGGCCGCCCTCTCACAGGCCAGAAGGCTTTTCCCACCGGGGGCCGCACAGACGTCCATGACAAACTCCGTGCCGGAGAGCCCCATGGCCTCCACCGCCAGAGCGGAGCTGGCATCCTGCACCAGAAAGGCCCCTTCCGCAAAGCCGGGGAGGGAGCTTACTCCCTCCAGGTTTTCCAACAGATACAGATAGGGCAGATATACGCTTTTTTGCGCCGTAACCCCCCGTTCTCGCATCCTCTCCACAAGACTCTCCCGCTTTACCTCCTCCAGATCGGTGCGAAACCTGACCGATACGGGATGTATTCTCAGCAGACTCTCTAAGAGTGTTTCCGTAATTTCCCTTCCGTATTCCCCCAGCCACATTTCCACCAGCCACCCGGGCTGAGAATATTTCACCGAGAGATAGGTCCCCTCCTCCCTCTCGTCCGGCAGCGGCAGATGCTCCTTCCTCCTGACCAGATTCCTGAGCACTCCGTTCACAAATCCCTTCAGATTCCGAAACTGCCGCTTCCCGGCCAGCTTGCAGGCCTCATCGCAAACGGATCTGTCCGGCACACTGTCCATATAGAGAATCTGATAGGCGCTCATGCGCAGGATGCAGCGGATAAAGGGCTTCATCTTGTGCACGGGCACCGAGGAAATGCCGTCCAGATAATAGTCCAGCTCGATCCGTCTCTCCGTTACGCCCTCCGTCACCCGTTTGACAAACGCCTTCTTCGGTCCCTCCAGATAATCATATTTATCCAGCGCGGAAGCGATCAGCCGGTTAGAGAAGGTCTGCTCCCGCTCCATGGCAAGCAAAATCTCCACCGCCAGCTCCCTGGCATCCACGCTCTTTTTGTCAGTCGTCATTTCTTCTGCCGCCTCCTCCGTAGAGCAGCACCAGCCTCAAAAGCTGCAGGGCGGAGGCCGCGGCGGCAGCCACATAGGTGAAGGCCGCGGCCGTCAGAACCTTCCGGCAGCCTCTCTTTTCCTCCCCTGTCAAAAGTCCGTATTCCTCCACCTTCTGCAGCGCCCTGCGGGAAGCGTTAAACTCCACCGGAAGGGTCACCACCTGAAACAGCACCGTGAGGGCGAACGCCCATATTCCCACGGCGATCAGCGTCTGGTTCCAGCTTAAAATCACGCCCAGCAGGATAAGCGGTATGCTGAGCCGGTTTCCGATATTTACCACGGGAACCAGGGCCGAGCGGATGGAAATGGGCACATATCCCCTGGCATGCTGGATGGCATGGCCGCACTCATGGGCCGCCACGCCCACCGCCGTGACGGAGGCGCCGTTATAATTGCTGTAGGACAGCCTCACCGTGTTGGTCCGCGGGTCATAATGATCCCCGCCCTCCCTGGAGAGGCACTCGATCTGCACATTGTGCAGCCCCTCATTGTTCAAGATCCGCCTGGCGGCTTCGCCGCCGGTGAGACCGCTCATATTCCGCATCCCGCTGTACTTGCGCATACTGCTGTTTACCATGGCGCTGGCCAAAAGTCCCAGAATCAAACCCAGTATCACCAATATATAGGTGGGATCAAAATACATCCCGTAATAGCCGTATCCATATCTCATATTTTTACCTCCTCGTATACAACAGCCCAGACCTGTCCGGTGTGCTCGCGAACCGGGTTAGTCCCTCCCGAACCGCTCGCCCGCGGCTGCCTTGACTCCCAGGAGAAAATCGTGAGCGCTCATGCGCTTCTTTCCCTCCCACTGCAGCTCGTAAATTCGAAGGAAGCCCTCTCCTGTGGCCGCCTCTATATAATCCCTGGTGACAGCGGTGATCTCCCCCGGCCGGGCTAAGCCCCCGGGACGCTCCTCTGCCTCCTTTGCCCCCACCGGAACCGCCCGCCACAGCTTAAGCTGCTTTCCCCGGTAGTAGGTGTACGCGCTGGGCCAGGGAGTCAGGCCGCGAATCAGGCGGTCTATGACCCCGGCGCTTTTCTCGAAGTCTATCTCCCCCATGCCCTTGTCAATGACGGAGACATAACTGGCAAGCTCCTCCTTCTGTCCTTCGGGGACGATCTTCCCCTCCTCCAGGAGAGCCAGGGTTTCCACCACAGACTCGCCCCCCAGCGCTGCCAGCTTGTCATGCAGCGTCTGAAAGGTATCCGTATCCTCTATTTCCACCTCTTTTCGGTACAGTATGTCCCCGCAGTCCAGTTTAAGCGCCATCCGCTGCACCGTAACCCCGGTCTTTCGCTCCCCGTCAATAATCGCGTGCTGTATGGGGGACGCTCCCCTGTACTTGGGCAGCAGGGACGCATGAATGTTCAGGCAGCCGTATTTTGGAATATCCAGTATCTCCTGAGACAAAAGCTGTCCAAAGGCCGCCACGATATACACATCCGCCGGGTGACTCCTAAGCTCCTCCACCGCCTCCGGCCGTTTGATTCTCTCAGGCTGGAGCACGGGTATGTCATACTTAAGGGCACATTCCTTCACAGGGGGATACTGCAGCGCGCCGCTCCTTCCCTTGGGCCTGTCGGGCTGGGTGACCACAGCCACGATCTCATGCCCGGCCTTTTTCAATGCCTCCAGGGCGCTCACCGCAAAATCCGGCGTTCCCATAAATACTATCTTCATACGCTCCTCACTCCTCGTCCTCATCCTCGGGCGTCACATCCTGCAGCTCACCTTCCACCTTCTCCACATACATATGTCCCTCCAGGTGATCCAGCTCATGGCAGATGGCCCTGGCTAAAAGCTCCGTACCCTCCAGTTCAAAGGGCTTCATGTTCACATCCAGGGCCACCGCCTTCACATATTCGGGCCTGGTGACAATGCCGTGCTTGCCGGGAAGGCTCAGGCAACCCTCGCTCCCCGTCTGCTCGCCGCTGCTCTCCACAATCCTGGGATTGATGAGAATGTGGGGATCTTCCCCCGTGGTGTCGATCACCACGATTCTCTTTAAAATTCCCACCTGGGGCGCTGCCAGACCCACGCCGTTTGCCTCATACATGGTCTCCAGCATATCCTCGATCAGCTCCCTGGTCCGGGGAGTCATTTCCGTCACTTCCTTGCATCTTTTTGTGAGAACCTCGTCGCCGTACTCTCTGATGTTGCGTATCGCCATATTGATATCATTCCTTTCTGCTCTGTTTTGCGCCTTCTCCCGGTCAGATTGTGTTCATAGGGTCAAAGTCGAACTGTACCGACTCCCCACCGGGGGGCATGAGCCTTAAACCTTCCTCCAGCGCATCCTTCACCTGCACCAGTTCCGCGTATTTCCCATGCTTTACATAGAATACAAACCGGAATACATCGTTTATCCTTCCGATGGAGGCGGGCGCCGGACCGATCACCTGCACACCCCTTGAGCCTCCGTCCCCCTCTATAGACTTTACCATGTCCGACAGCCTCTTAGCAAGCTGTTTCGCACAATCCTCGCTTTTCCCGTAAACCTGTACCGCCAGCATATGGGAAACCGGCGGATAGCCGGACATTTCCCGATAGAGAAGCTCCTCCCCATAGAATCCCCCGTAATCCTGAGCCGCCGCATAAATCACCGCGTAGTGCTCCGGCTGATAGGTCTGTATCACCGCCTCGCCAAAAAGCTCTCCCCTGCCGGCCCGGCCCACTGCCTGGGTTAAAAGCTGGAAGGTTCTTTCACCGCAGCGAAAATCATGGGCTCCCAGGGACAAATCCGCCGCCAGAACCCCCACCAGGGTCACATTGGGAAAATCGTGCCCCTTCACAATCATCTGGGTGCCGATGAGCACATCCGCCTCGCCGCCCCCAAAGGCAGCCAGAATCCTCTCATAGCTGTCCTTCTTTTTGGTGGTGTCTCCGTCCATGCGCAGACAGCGCACCCCCGGAAACAGCTCTTTTAGCTTTTCCTCTATCTGCTGGGTTCCCGCCTTGAAGCCCATAATATATTTCGATCCGCAGTCGGGGCAAGTTTCGGGCTTCGGCTTCTGATAGCCGCAGTAATGGCAGATCAGCCTGCCTCCCTGGTGCTCCGACAGGGACACATCGCAGTGGGGACATTTCATCACATGACCGCAGGCCCTGCAGGACACAAAGCCGGCATAGCCCCTGCGGTTTAAAAAGAGCATACTCTGCTGCCCCTTTAAAAGGCGGTCCCCCAGAAGCTCCTGCAGCCTCCGGCTGAAAATGGAACGGTTTCCCGCTTTGAGTTCCGCCCGCAGATCCGCGATATGTACTTTGGGAAGGGTTCCTCCCGTCAGGCGCTCATCCAATGTAAACAGCCGGTACTCCCCTCTTTTCGCCCGGTAATAGGCCTCCAGGGAAGGGGTGGCGCTTCCCAGCACCAGGCTGGCGCCGCTTTGCCTGGCCGCCTCTCTGGCCACCTCCCTGGCGTGATACTTGGGAGTGCTCTCGCTCTTGTAGCTCCCCTCGTGCTCCTCATCCATGACAATCAGCCCCAGATCCGGAAAGGGGGTGAAAAGAGCCGAACGGGGACCTATGATCACATCGATCTCACCGTGCTTTGCTCTCTCGCACTGATCGTACTTTTCCCCGGGGGACAGGGTGGAATTCATCACGCTGACCCTGTCCCCGAATCTTCTGTAAAAGCGGAGCAGCGTCTGATAGGTCAGGGCAATCTCCGGTATCAGCATGATCGCCTGTCTGCCCCTTGCCACCACCTCCTCTATCAGCCGCATATACACCTCGGTCTTGCCGCTGCCGGTAACGCCGTGAATCAGGTAGACGCCCCTTTGCCCGGCCTCGTAATCCCGCAGAAATTCCTCCACAATATACCGCTGGCCTTCGCTCAGGGAAAGGAGTCCGCCCTCCTGCCCCGACACCCTCACGGGATTGCGGTACTCCGAAACGGAGACCACCCTGAGGACCCCCTCCCGCTCCAGGCTTTTCACGGTGGCGGAGGAGACCCCCAGCTTTCCCGTGATCCACTGGTAGGGTATCTCCTCCTGTCTGGAAAGGGCCTCCAACAGTCTCGCCTTGGCTCCCTGGCGCCTGCGCTCGCAGGCACCCTTGAGAGAAATAAGCTCCTCCCTGCCAAGGAGCCGCTCCACCCACCTGCGAGCAAGGGGCTTTACCGCCCTCTTTGCCGGAAGCACGGTCTTTAGCGCCTGTATCATGGTCCCGCCGTAATTGCGTCTGATAAAAGCCGCCAGGGCAATCATGCGGTCCTGGGCATCCACGGCCTTCTCCTCTATCTCCAGGACGTCCTTTATGCGGGAGGGGTCAAACCGGCACTCCTCCCCCAGACCCACACAATAGCCCAGTCTGCGGGTATTGCCGTTTCCGAAGGGGACCGCCACGCACATCCCCACCTCCAGCCTGCCCCTCAGCCTCTCCGGCACGCGGTACTGAAAGGCCCTATCCAGTTTTTCATGGGAGATATCAATAATGATATCGGCATACCGTTCACTCAATCTCTCTCCTCCAGGATTTCCCGAATCAGCTCCCGCTCATCCATAGGGTATTTCACTCCCTTGATCTCCTGATAATCCTCGTGCCCCTTGCCCGCCAGAACAATGATATCCCCGGGCTCCCCGTTTTCTATGGCATAGCGGATGGCTTCCTTTCTGTCACAGATCATACTGTACTTACCCTCCGTCCGCTCCATACCCGTCCGGATGTCGTCCATGATGGCCCCAGGCTCCTCAAACCGGGGATTGTCGGAGGTGATCACGGTGAAATCCGCCAGTCTCCCGCTGACCTCCCCCATCTCAAAGCGCCTCTGAGGTGAACGGTTGCCTCCGCAACCGAACACGCACACCAGCCTGTGGGGCTCATATTCCCGCAGGGTAGTCAGGAGACTCTGAAGCGCCATGGCATTGTGAGCGTAGTCGATCAGCAGCGTAAAGTCATCCGACACCTTCACCATCTCAATGCGCCCCTTGACCCTGGCAGCCAGAAGGGCCCTGCGGATATTCTCCCCGCTCACCCGAAAATGCCTGCAGATGGCGATGGCCGCCAGGGCATTGTACACACTGAACCGCCCCGGAGTGCCCACCTCCGCCTCCAGCTCGATCAGACCCTTTGTCTCAAAGGCCACCCCCAGCTCCCCGGGCTTTCGCACCAGACGAAGTTTTTCCGCCCGCAGCATACACGCTGTCCCCAGGCCAAAACTCTCCAGGGCACAGGTATGTCCCTGGGTCACCTGGTCTGTATGACTGTCGTCGCCGTTTACGATGCCCACCCTGCACTGCCTGAACAACAGCCTTTTGCAGCTCAAATAGTCCTCAAAGCTGTCGTGCTCTCCGGGCCCGATATGATCCGGCTCCAGATTGGTGAAAATACCGTAGTCAAACACGAATCCCTGAGTTCTGTGAAGCTTTAACGCCTGGGAGGACACCTCCATCACCACCGCGTCCATCCCCTCCTGCACCATCCGGGCAAAATACTGCTGCAGCAGATAGGATTCCGGGGTTGTATTGGCCGCAGGGATATGTTCGTCACCGATCACCACCTCAATGGTGCCCACCAACCCCACCCGAAAACCCGCGTTTTCCAGGATTGTTTTCACCAGATAGGAGGTGGTGGTCTTTCCCTTGGTTCCGGTGATGCCGATCACCTGCAGCTTTCTGGCCGGATGCCCGAACCGGGCCGCGGAGATAAAGGCCATGGCATAACGGGTGTCCGCCACCCGTATCAGCACTGCCCCCGACTCCTCCAACCCCTGTATCGGCTTAGACACCACCAGGGCCGCGGCCCCCCTGGCTACCGCTTCCCCGGCGAACTCATGTCCGTCGGCTTGGGTCCCCTCGATGCAGATAAAGAGACATCCGGGAACCACCTTCCGGGAGTCGTAGGCCACCTCCGTTATTTCAATGTCCGTCCTGCCCTGTTCACAGGTATATTCCAGAGATTCCAGCAGATGGGTCAATTTCATATTGCTTACCTTCCTTATACCGGATTAAAATGATTCTATCCTATTTTACTCTTTTTTGCGGTATTCTACTACCCCCTAAAAGGAAAACCGTGGGGAAATTTGTTTTTCCTCTTTATAAAAAGAGCTTCCCGGCCGATAAAGAAACTGAAAAAGAATCATAACGACAGAATGCGAAACTTAAACAAGGAGGCAGATTATGACGATGGGAATAAACGAAATGCAGCAGATCATAGACTCCATGGAAAGCACTGTCAGGCTGCAGAACCGGGCCAGAGCCGAGAGACGGGCCCGGAAGGCCGAGCAGGAACAGAAGGAATTTAAGGAAAAGCTGATGCGCGCCGCCGTAAGCAAGATGGAGGCGGACGGCATGGCGGCAAAGGTAAAGGGCAGCGACGACGCAGTACAGAGAGATCAGCTTGTGGGGCTGCTTGGCGGATTTTAGAGGCGCTGCCTCTATTTTCCCGGCCTCCTCATGGCCCTGGCCACATCCAAAAGATATCTCTGTTCCTCCTCCGACAGCTCTTTCACAATCCGGTACAGCTCCGCCAATATCCTGGTACTGAACAAAATCCCCTTCGTATCCTCCATCTCCCCCAGCCCGCGCAGAAGCCAGTCCCTGTTTATGTTCAGGGTCCGGCAGAGAGCATTGACGACGATCTTCTGCGGAACCGTCTTGTTTTTCTCAAGATTAAATATGACGCCGCGGGATACGCCGATGGTCTCCGCCAGAGAATTCTGCGTATAGCCGTTCTTTTTGCGAACATAATTCAGCCTTTCCCCCAGAGTATTCATAGCCATTTTCCTCACTCCCATATCTTTAGTCGCAAGGATATCATAGCATAAACCAAAAGAAAAAATGCAATTCCTTCACGAGTTGTACTTCCACGCGCATGAATTGCATTTTTATGCTACCGGCTGCGCCCCAGCCGCTGCTTCAGGGCCTTTGCCGTGTCCAGGAGATAGAGCTGCTCGTCCTCCGACAGCTCCTGGACAAACTCATAGAGCTCCCGCAGCACCCGGTCGCTCTTTGCGGCCTCCTCCCAATTTTCCATCTCCCCGCTGCCTTCCATAAGCCAATCGGCATTGATATGCAACACGGCGCATATGGCGTTGATGACAATAGCCTGAGGAGCCGTCTTATTTTTCTCCAGATTATAGATAACGCCCCTGGACACTCCGATGGTGTCAGCCAGGGAATTCTGCGTATAGCCGTACTTTTTGCGGGCATAACTTAACCGTTCCCCTAAAGTGTTCATCCCGTCCCCATACCTTCCCGTAACCTGCCAAAGCTACCTTTTTATATCCCTCCACGCGCCGCAGCACATTCCATTCAAAGAACTGTCCGAATATTTCCTCAATTTTACTGTCCTGCCAAAATTATAGCGAATGAAAGATGCTTTGTCAATGAAATTTTTCATTTTTAAAGCATCTTTTCATTGTCAATGCACTTTTAAGTTTTAGTCATCATTGACAGTGAGTTATATTTCTGCTACAATTCACTTACAAAGCTATTTTTAAGGAGGTTTGTGCATTGACAAAGCATATTGACTCGGGGCGAAGCTGCACGGTGGCAGATGAAATCATTGACAATGCAGCCGGACTTCCCCTGGAAAACCAGGAGCTGTTGCTGATGATGGCAAAAGCGATGCAATACACCCGAAGCTGCATCATACCCTCAGGAACGCTGCCGCCGTCCTCTCTTGCTCCGGACACAGATACATAGATCGGTTTTTGCACCGCAAATTTTAAATAAGAAAGAGGAGGTCAATATGGCAAAAAACAAAAAAGCCGCAGTGATGACACAAACCACCTGGAAGAACGCGCTGAAGCGGGATTGGCAGCTCTACCTGCTGCTCCTGTTTCCCCTGGCAATGGTTGCCGTCTTCAATTACGCGGCGTACCCGGGGCTAAGGATGGTGTTCATGGACTACAACCCTGTGAAGGGGTATTCCGGCAGTCCGTGGGTGGGAATGGGCACCTTTCGGAAAATCTTTCAGGATGCCGACTTTATCAACGCCCTGAAGAGCTCCATCGCCTTCAATCTGATGGATCTGCTGGTGGGCTTCCCCATGCCCATCATTCTGGCTCTCATACTGAACGAGCTTCGCTACGCCGGGTTCAAAAAGGTGACGCAGACCATCCTGTATCTGCCCCACTTTTTATCCTGGGCCATCATCGGCAGCGTGGCGTACACCATGTTCCGCCCCACCACCGGCCTGGTGAATATGTTTCTGATGAACCTCGGAGTCATCCAGGACGGAATCCCCTTCCTGACAGAGAAATGGCACTGGGCGGCAACCTACCTGCTCATCGGCGTGTGGCAGGGCATGGGCTGGGGCACCATCATCTATCTGGCCGCCATCACCGGAATCAACGGAGAACTGTATGAGGCCGCCATGATCGACGGAGCAAACCGCTGGAAGCGGATGTGGCACATCACCCTTCCCGGCATCAAGGGAACCGTGGTCACTCTGCTTATTATGAACCTGGGCCGCGTAATGGGAAGCAATCTGGAGCGCCTCTCCGTCTTCGCCAACACTCAGGTCCGGGATTTTCAGTACCAGTTGGCGGTGTACATATACAACAAGGGGCTTCAGAGCGGCAAATACAGCATGGCCACGGCGGTGAATCTTTTCCAGTCCCTGGTGGGCGTGGCTCTGGTGCTCTTGTCCGACAAGATAGCAAAGATGCTGGGCGAGGAAGGCCTTTTATAGTAGGAGGAAAGGATATATGGCAAAGAAAAAAGAACAAGTGGTCAAAAACGCGGATACAGGCTCCGGCGGCAGCCGGGCAATCAACAAATTCAGAATAAGCGACGCGGTTATGATGCTGATCATCATCCTGCTGTGCGCCACCTGTATCCTGCCCTTTATACATGTGGCGGTAAAATCCGTTTCCGGCAACAGCTATGTGCTGGCAAAGCAAATCTATTTTCTGCCAAAGGGAATCAACTTTGACGCCTATGCGTCCATCTTTCGGGACGGTTCCCTGGTGTACGCCATGGTTTACAGCGTGGTTGTCACCCTGATCTTCACCGTGCTGGGAATGCTGGCGTGCACCTGTGCGGCGTATCCTCTGTCCAAGAAACGGCTGAAGGGTAAGACGGGCATCACCTTCCTCCTGATGTTGCCCATGTACTTTACCGCAGGTATCATTCCCACCTTCGTTCTGTTTTACGACCTGAAGCTCTACGACACCATGTGGGTGCTGATCTGGCCTTTGATCTACTCTCCCTACAATATGTTGATCATGAAGACCTTCTTCCAATCCAATGTACCGGACAGCCTGGAGGAATCGGCCTTTCTGGACGGGGCCAGCAACATCCAGATTCTCTGTAAAATCGTGCTTCCGCTGTCCAAACCCATCCTGGCCACCCTGTCCCTGTTCTATGCGGTGGGAAGATGGAACGCCTACGCCGACAATATGTACTACATCAAGACGGACCGGCTGAAAATGGCGCAGTATAAGCTGTTCCAGATGGTTTCCTCCGCCTCGGAGTCCCAGAGCGTGACTCTCTCGGAGGCCGCGGCCGTGACCAGCACCCCCGAAGTGCTCCAGGCGGCCTTTATCATGTTCGTAACCCTCCCCATCATCTGCATCTATCCCTTCCTGCAGAAGTACTTTGTGAAGGGGGCCATGGTCGGGGCCGTGAAGGGCTAAATCCGGTAATTTCCCGGCAATCCGGGCGATTATAAAACAATCCAACATAGGAGGATAAAATTATGAAGAAGAAGTATCTTCAAAGACTGCTGGCCGCGTCCCTGGTGGGCGCAATGGCCATGGGCGTCCTGTCCGGCTGCGGCGATAACGCCGCACAGACAGACGGCACCGGCTCGTCCCAGGCGCCTTCCGGTTCCTCGTCCGACGCAGTGGCTTCGGACAGCAGCGCCGGAAGCCAGACCGGCTCGGAGGGAGCGGACGCCGCCCCGGGCATGGAGGGATGGGAGCCCTTCGCCGAGAACGTAAGCCTGACGATTCCCGTCTATGACAGAGGCGCCGAGGGCGTTCCCGACGTATCCAACAATTACTGGACCAAATGGATCCAGGAAAATTTCGGCGATGCCTACAATATTACGGTGGAATTCGAGCCCATCACCCGAAACGATGTGCTCACCAGCTACAATATGCTGGCTACCGTAGGCGAGCTGCCCACCATCCTGATGGAGTACGACTTTGACAAAATGGCGGAGTGGGCGGACAAGGGCTACCTGATCGAGTACGATCTGGAAGAATTTGCCCGAATTGCCCCCACCTACTATCAGCGGATGGAGGAGCTGGAGCAGATCAAATACACCGAGCTGAACGGTTCCCGCTATTTTGCTCTGGCTGAAAGGCCCTATTTCAACGCAAACTACACCCACCTCACCTGGTACCGCCAGGATTGGCTGGAGGATCTGGGCTACACCGAATGGCCCTTCACCTGGGACGAACAAAAGGAGATCTACCAGAAGCTTATCGACGAGGGCTACTGCGAGCATCCCCTGGGAGGCGCCATGGTCACCGGCGTGGGCGTCGACCAGAACTACGATTTCCGCACCTACCCCCAGGATGAGCTGGAGTGGGCTATGTACGGCGATTTCCAGATCCCTGCCCTGGGCAGCGAGGCCAATAAGAAGTACTTGCAGAGAGAGAACGAGAAGTACCATCTGGGCTTCTTAAATCCCGAGTACTATGTCCGTGACACCGAAACCGACAAGGCGGATTTTATCAGCGGCAATTCCTTCCAGTTCGCGGCTTACACCTCCGCCAACGTGGATTTCCTGACAGCCTTCTACGAGCAGAATCCCGACGGAAAGATCGGCATACAGGTGGTGCGGGATGTGGTGCTTGACGAAAAGTACGGCTCCGTGAAAACCTTCCGCCCCTGGAATCCCTTCGGCATGATGGTGGGCTTCTCCTCCCAGGCTTCCGAGGACGAGGTCAGGGCAGCCATGATGTACATGGAGTGGATGACTCAGGAGGATGTGCTCTTCACCATGCAGTGGGGCGTGGAGGACAAGAACTTTGAATACGACGAGAACGGCAATCCCGTGTCCCTGGCATCCCCTGACCCCGAGTACACCCAGGGCTTCAACAACAGCAAGGACTACTGGTGCGTGACCACGGAGGCCAGGAGCCTGGGCAGCGTGGAGGCCGATATGGCGGCGGTGGCTCCCGCGGGCCTGCCTGTGGATTACACCCAGGACATCATAGACAACTACCAAGGCCTGTGCACCGTGTGGGAGAAAGGCTACGCCAACTCCGACTGTATGTTCGCCACGGTGATCAAGTCCTCCTCCGAGAATCAGCAGACCCTGGTGGATCTGTACGCCACCTACAGAGATCAGCTTGTAATGTGCGACCCTGAGGATTTTGACGCGCTGTACGAGGAGCTGAGCGCAGAATACCTGAAGAACGGCTATCAGGCTGTGATCGACGAGAGAAAGGCCGCCTATGAGGCCGGCCTCACCACAAAACTGAAATAGGCGGCCACTTAAGGGGCGCCCTTCCCCGCGGCACACACCGCAGGAAAACGCCAAGGAATACGCCTCTCAATTCCGGAAATTGAGAGGCGTATTCCACAAAAAGGAGCTTAAACTCATCAGAGAAAGAAGGAGGTACCTGCCAAATGTTTCGCCGTGAATTTGTATTCGGCTCCGAGACAAAAAATCGCTTATCCATAAATGTAAGCCCGTCTTTTCCTTACTCTCCGGAAAAGGGATATGGATTTACAACCCCACAGACCTTTCGGGCGGATGTGCCCGGGCCGGGAGAATACAAAATAGCCATAAGCCTCAGAACTCGGGAAGCCCTGGAGGACGTCTGCATTTTCACCGGTTCCGGCGATCTGGCCTTCCGGGGAAATATCCCTGCGGGAATCTATCGGCATAGTATGAGCGTAAACGTGGGGGACAGGGTTTTCCCGGGAGGAAGCCTCATCTGCCGGGACAGGGCCTTGACCGTCACGGTGGCGGCACAGGCTCCCTGTCTTTGGGGGCTCTCCCTCCGGGAAGCCTCCTGCCCCACCGTCTACCTGGCAGGGGCATCCCCGGAGGACTTGGGAAATACCTTTTCAGGGCCCGGGAACCACGGGGAGTCCGGCGGGGAAACGAAAGATGGCCGGAGCGGATGGCAGAGGATGTTTTCAGCCTACGCCTGCGATAAAATCGCCGTATCCAATCATTCCCGCCCCGGCCTTACCCCCGACTCCTTCCGTCTTGAAGGGCATTACTCCGCCATCGAGCAGTACAGCAGGCCGGGAGATTTTTACCTTTTTCAGTTTGACTGGGGAAAACAAGGGCCGGTAATCCCGAAAACGGCGGAGAATTACCGCCGGGAACTGACCCGCTATATCCTCTGCTGCCGGGAAAAGCTGATTTACCCCCTGCTGCTCACACCCCTCCCCCGCCCTGACGGGATGAAAGAGGACGAAGAAAACCGCAAGGCTCTGACCGCGTATGCGGATATCTGCCGGGACGTGGGGACCGTCACAGGCGTCCCCGTGGTCAGGCTGCATCATCTCACCCGGACGCCGCCGGACGCCTATCTGACTGCCGGGCTTGTAGCCGGAGAAATCATACGGGCCTGCGAGAAATTCCCGGGTTACGGATACCGCTTTCTGGCCAAAAATCTGAAAGGCGCATAAAACCTGCGGATTATGCTCCTCAAAGGCAAATGCCCCTGTAAAGCGCTGGGGCCGTCAAAAAGAAATCATTTTGTCCCCACAATCATAGAAAGGCTCCGGCTGCGCCGGAACCTTTCTATGTTTCTTATGAGGGGGGAGATCGTCAATGAAATCTCTTTCCTTAACGATCTGAACCTATCATAACGTCTAAATGTGTCCATTATGTGTTTAATTTATGAGAGAAAAATAAAATATTATTAAGAAATACAAAAGTCAGCCGCCCAGAAGCTCCAGATACCGCTCCAGGGATACCCATGCCGTACCCGGTGCGGAAGCGTTGGCGGCGGAGAGAGACGCCGCCTTTAGAAGGGCGATATCGGGCGTCTCCCCGGCGGTTTCGCTCATACATAAAGAGGCTACCACACTGTCCCCGCAGCCCACCGTATTTACCGTGTCCACCTTTTTGGCGGGCTGATAGATTGCCTCTTTCCCGTCCACATACAGAAGCCCTTTAGGTCCCATGGACACCACCACCTTCTCAATGCCGTCCGCCACCAGTTTCCTCGCTTCCTCCACCACATCCTCCCGATCAGAAAGCCTGCGCCCCACCAGATACTCCAGCTCCTTCAGATTAGGCTTGATGAGAAAGGGCTTCTCCCGGATGCCTTCCCGCAGGGCCTCCCCGGAGGTGTCCAGGAAAACCTTCCGCCCCTCCTCTCTGCACCGTCTAATCAGAGACCCATATATGTCCTTCGGCACCCCTCTGGGCACGCTGCCGCACAGTACAAAGAGCTCCCCCAGCTCCAGACAGTTCTCGAATTCCCGTTTGAAGCGGTACAGCTCCCGCTCCGAGATCTCAGGTCCCGGCTCCAAAAGCTCCGTCACATAGCCGTCGTCGCTCAAAAGATTCGTACTGGTCCGAGTATCTCCCCGAACCCTGGTAAAATGGCTCTCCGCCCCCAGCTTTCGCACAGCGTCCTCTATCATTCTGCCGCTGTATCCTCCCACAAATCCCATCACAGCCACCGGCAAATGAAACTGCCGTAAAAGCCTGGCCACATTGATCCCCTTGCCCGCCGCCATACTTACGACGGAGCGCGCCCGGTTCACATCCCCCGGCACCAGCCGGGCAATCTCCACGGTCTTATCCACCGCCGGATTTAAAGTCACAGTAACAATCATATTTTCCGCCTCCCTCAGAACTGTATGCTCCGTTTTCTCAAAGCTGTCCCGCCGCTTTTTGGAACTGCTACGCCGTCTTTTCCAGCTCCTCCTCCGCCTCTGCGGGCAATTCCCTGCCTCCGCTCCTAAACAGGAGCATTGCGTTTTCCAACAACAACTGATAGCCGTAGGCGGAAAAGGGAAACATCATCACATAGTAGGGGAAGATATACCGGGCCTTCGCCTCATAGAAGGCGCTGAAGAAAAACCCTCCGATGATAGTGATTCCCAGCAGATGCTGTAAAATATTGCTGTCCTTCTTCACCGCCAGCGCAAAGTAGAACAACATCCCCATAAATACCACAAACTGCCATCTGTCACACAGCGAGAGCATCTTCACATAATACCGTCCGCTCATCCCGGCCGCCAGGGAATTCTCCGCAGGCCCCTGTCCGTCAATATATTTGGTGTTAAAAAACAGGGATTGATACAGGGGTTCATTCCACTGAGACACCAGCTTCTCCCTGAAAAAGATTCCCGCGTACCGGGGATCCTTTCGAAAAACCTCTATCCTCTCCTTCAGATTGCCCACGGCCCCCTCATAGGTCATCTTCTCATCAAATCCCATTTCAAAGTACAGATCCTTGGGATAATTGTTGTACCAGCCGAACCGGGCCCCCTCCTCGTCCTGCATCCCCATGGCCAGCCAGCAGACAAAGGGAATACCGGGCTCATGCTCCACCCCGGAGCGCAGCTCATACATTTTGTAAATGCCCTGATAAGCCGCCGTATACAGCGCTACCGTGGCGAGGGCCGCCACCGCCACCCGCATATCCCCCTGTCTGATGGCATACAGCACGGCGGCGATACACAGCGCCACCAGGAGAATCAGGGAATGCTTGCGAAACAACAGCGCAAAGGCCACCGCCGCCGCCATCACCGCCAGATAGCGCCCCCTGCCCCGCTTGGCATAAAGCAGCAGCATCCAAGCCGCCGTCAGGGCGCAAAAAATACTGGGCACATCCCCATAGCACCAGGGCGTGTAGAAAATCAGCGGCAGACAGCCCAGCATCAGGAGATTATACCCCACAATCACAGCCATGCGGTCCGTGAGCTCCGACACCAGACGATATCCTATGTATACAATAGCCACCGCCATAACGGCACAGAATGCTTCAATGGCATAATAATTGCCTGCCCCCACAAACAAAAACAGGAGTTCACACAAGGCCACTATGCCCAACTGATGAGGGTGCATTCCCAGATACGCGCCCTTGTACAAAAATCCGTAATCTCCCTCCAGAAAGTAAGAGGCCCCCGCATACACAAACGCCTGATCCCCCTCCGGCTGTCTGTCAGCGGCCAGAATCCACCACAGGCTCATTCCGCCCACCCACAGCATGGCGATCCACACCGTCACCCGGCACCAAATTCTCTGTGCGCTCCTGCCGAGGCGTCCCTCCGCCGTAAAAAGCAAGGCCATGGCTCCTATGGCCAATACCGCCGCCAGCAGATTCCTTCCCACGGAGTCCGGCACATTGACGGGGATTTCATCCCCTCCCGGATTTATATAGTAGGTCCATTTCATAGCGTACCACAAAAGCCACAAAAAAATCCCGCTTCCCACCACCCGCACCACGCGGTTGCCCGCGTGGTACAGCCAATCGCATATCTTACCCGCACCCTGCCTCATAATACTTTTCTCCTTGGTACTTTTCCTTTTTCTCCTCTCAGTGCAATCCGGAGTTTTGTTCTCCCCGAGTCTGCCGCTCTCTCATCCCGAGCCGCAGGGCCCCAAGCCGCCCTTTTGCAGAAAGCACAAAGCCTCGGTAACCCAGAGCCGCCACGGGAAACATCATAATGAAATAAGGGAAGATATACCGGGCCTTCGCCTCCCACAGCGCGCTGAAGAAAAATCCTCCTATCACAGCCACCGCCAGCATATGGCGAAACAGATCGTCCTCCTTATGCACGCAGCAGACAAAATACAACAACATACCCAGATAGAGCACCGACTGCAGTCTGTCACAGATGCGCAGCAGCGGAAGAAACAGATCCGTATTCAGCCTGTAGACAAAGGAATCCTCCGCAGGCCTCTCCCCCTGAGGATAATTCACACTGAAATACAATGCCTGATGCAGCGGCTCGTTCCACTGGGACAGCATTTTTTCCCTGTAAAAATGAAGGGCATAGCCGGGGTCTTCCCGAAACACCTTAAGCCGTTCCCCGAGATCGGACAAGTATTCTTCTCTGGCCGCCTCCTTGTCAAAATTGTGGGACTGATAGATCCGGTAGGCATAATTGTCGTGATCCCAGCCATATCTTCCCGCGCTCTCCTGTACCCCCAGTACAATGGTGGACCAGGTGGACATTCCCTCCGACTTTTCCACGCCGGATCTTTCCTGATAGATTTGCTTGATGCCCGAAAAGGCAAGCCCCGGCAGCAGCGCCGCACAGAGAGCTGCCCCAAGCAGCTTCCATTTCCTGTGGCGCAAGGCCCCTCCAAGGAGGGCAAATATCGCCGCCAGGATCATAATCAGGGCGTTGGCCCGCACCAGATAGGCCAGCGTCAAAGCCAAAAGACCTCCGATCAGCCATCCCGGCTTCCCTCTGTGAAAGAACCTAAAGAGCAGAGCCGCCCCCAGCATAATAAAGAAAATCCCGGGTATCTCCCCATACACCCAGGAGGTGTAGAACACCATGGGCAGACAGCCCAGCATGGTGAGACTGTATAATACCGCCGCAGACATACTGTCGGTCAACTCCCTGACACACAGATAGCCGAACAGCACGATACAGGGCGTCATGGCCGCATTCATAAACTCGAACGCAAAGTAATTGTATTCTCCCGCCACCGCGTACAAAAGCTCTGTCAGCGCCACCAGGCCAAGCTGCCGGGGGTAGCAGTCCAGATACCCTCCCGGCAGAAGGCTGCCGAAATTTCCCTCCCTGAAATATCCCGCATTCAAATAGATATCCGCCTGGTCCGCCAGGGGCACCCGAAGGGCCGAATAAATCCACCAGAAGGCCCCGATGCCGATCCATACCATGGCAAACATCACGCTTCCCCGGGCAATCCAGGCCCGGGCCCGTTCAGAAATCCTGCCCTCCAGCCACAGAAGCCCCGCCATCACCAGAAGGGCCGCGCACAGAATAAACAGATTCTGCAGCTTGGCGTCCGGCACACAAAAGGGAAGCTCAATCCCCAGAGGGTCCATATACTGCGTCGTCCAGAACGCATACCAGGAAAGGTACAAAAAGATCAGCGCTCCCACTGCAGCCACCGTCCTGTTTGCCAGCCGGCATACAAGCTTTGCTGCCTTACCTCCTTGTCTTCCATTTTCTCCATCCATCATTTCCCGCCTCATCCTCTCAAGCCCTACACATTAAAGCAGCTTCCGCCCACAAATTCCCTGCAGATGGAATTGTTGGGCAGGCTGTCGCCGGGCACGCTGAGGAAATAATCCAGAAATTTGAGAAGTCTTTTGGCCTCATAGTACTGGGCAGACCCCTTGGATATCTGAAACAGAAGCCTCTCCGCAAAGGGCTTCAGCACAGCCAGCTCATAGATCAGGGCAGAATCAAACATAGCGTCCGCCTCCTCCTGGAAGGGAAAAATGTTCTGCTCCTCCCCCCTGCGCACGGAGGGCCACATGGCTATGGTGCGCTCCGCCTCCGTCCCCCTGGTCCTGGCGTCCCTCACCATACGGCGCAGCAGCCTCCCGTCCGTGGTGGGAATCCGGTTGTGCTCGTCTACGTTGATATTGGTCAGGGCGCTGATATAGATTTTGTATTTGCTGTCGCCCGGCAGAGCGTAGGACATTTTCTCATTCAGGCCGTGTATCCCCTCGATCACCAGAATATCGTCCCTGTTCAGCTTCAGGAACTGCCCGCGGTACTCCCTCTGCCCCGTCTTGAAATTGAAGTTGGGGAGCTCCACCCGCTCTCCGTTCAGCAATTTGGTCATATCCTTGTTGAACAGCTCCACATCCATGGCCTCCAGGCACTCAAAATTGTAATCTCCGTTTTCATCCCGGGGAGTCTGCTCCCTGTTCACAAAGTAATTGTCCAAAGCGATGGGGTGCGGCGTCTTGCCCAGGGTGCGAAGCTGCACGGAAAGCCTGTGGGAAAAAGTGGTCTTTCCCGAGGAGGAGGGCCCGGCAATCATCACAAACTTCACGCCCTCCCGGCGCACGATATCCTTGGCGATCTCCCCGATCCGGCGCTCCTGCTGCGCCTCCTGTACCAGAATCAGGTCGCTGACGGAGTCGTTGCATATATGATCGTTGAGCTCTCCCACATTCTCCAGCCCGATTCTTCTCCCCCATTCCTCGGACTCCCGCAGCGTCTCATACAATAGCGGGCTTTCCCGAAAGGGTTCCAGAACAGCCGGATTCTTTCTCTGAGGCAGAATCAGCAGAAAGCCGTCCCGGTAGGCCATCACGTCAAAATGCCTCACATAACCTGCGTTGGGCAGCATATAGCCGTAATAATAGTCAAAATAGCCCTCCAGCTCATACACATTGACACAGGAGCTCCTCCTGTAGCGAAACAACCTTTCCTTATCCCTCATCCCCTTCCTGGCAAAGAGCTCGATGGCCTCGTCCACCGGATAGGAGCGCTTGATAAAGGGGGCCTTTTCGGCCGCAAGTTCCTCCATGCGCCGCTTCAGCCTCTCCGCGTTTTCTTTTACCGCTTCCACCCTGCCCCTGGGATTGATAAAGAGACCGTTTCCGATGGCAAAATCCACCCTGCTTCCCCGGGCGGCCTCCGCCCCGAAGCAGTCGTGCATCCCCTTTAAAAACAGCATGGTGGCCGTCCTCACATAGGTCTTATCCCCCACAGGGTCCCGCAGGGTAAAAAACTCCAGGGTACAGTCCCCGGTCACCTCCTTAAAGAGCTCCCTGATCTTCCCGTTTACCGCCACCGCGGCAATCATATGGTCATACTCCTCCTGGTATTCCTCCGCAATCTGCTCATAGGTAGTCCCCCGGGAACAGCTTCTGCGCTCCCCCTTTATAGTGACTGTGTACATCCCTTAACCCTCCGTTTCTTTCTCACTTCCGATCTGCCGACACAGGGAGATCGCCCGCCGACACCATTCCGTCTCCGCCTGCAGCTCCTTAAGGCGCATCCGCCCTCTCCCGCTCTCCAGGCCCCCGAGCCTTTCCTCTATTTTTGAGCGCTTTTCCAGTTCCCCCTCCAGATAGGAGTAAAGGGTCTCGTCCCTCTCCAGCAAAAGCAGCGCCCCGAACCGATGACACAACTGCTCTGTCACAGCCACCGCCTGTTCCTCCGGGCAACCCTGAAGTATAACGCGCCGGCAAAGCTTGGCCCGCTGTTTTCTCTGACGAAGTTTCACGGCATCCCCCGCCCGGCTTGCTGCCACCGCTTTCATCAGGAAATAATACTTTCCTTCCTCCACAAGAGCCCGCTCCTGCACCGTATAATAGCCTGCGGCTGACAAATATTCCCTGAATTCCCGAATCTCTGACTGAGGCTGCAAGATCAGCTCCTCCAAGGCCTGCGCCTTCTCCCGGCCCTCCTCCAGAATCCTCCTCATCAGCCTGCCGCCCATTCCGGCGCAGATCAGGGACTGTGCCTCCCCCGTCTCAAACGCCTGCAGGCCGTCGGAGAGCCTGACAGTTATGTAGTCTTCGAGCCCCCAGGCACCGATATGGCTCCTCGCGCCGGCCAAGGGTCCCGGCCTCAGATCCATGGCCAACACCCCGGGGCTGATTCCCTGCCGGACCAGGTAAATATCCGCAAAACCATGGTCACATCCCACATCCACCACCCGCATTCCGGGCGTAACCATAGCGCAGAGGGCTGTGAGCCGCCTCGAAAGGACAACCGTTTTATCACTTCCCATCAGTCCAGATAATCCTTCAGCTTTCGGCTGCGGCTGGGATGGCGCAGCTTCCGCAGGGCCTTGGCTTCAATCTGACGAATTCGCTCTCTGGTGACATTGAATTCCTTCCCCACCTCCTCCAGAGTGCGGGCCCGTCCGTCGTCCAGGCCAAAGCGCAGACGAAGTACCTTCTGCTCCCGCTCCGTCAGGGTGCCCAGAACCTCCATCAACTGTTCCTTTAACAGCGTAAAGGCCGCGGCGTCCGCCGGAACCGGCACATTGTCGTCCTGGATGAAATCTCCCAGATGGCTGTCCTCCTCCTCGCCGATGGGAGTCTCCAGGGATACGGGCTCCTGGCTGATCTTCAAAATCTCCCTCACGCGCTCCACCGGCATATTCATCTCCTCCGCGATCTCCTCCGGAGTGGGCTCCCTCCCCAGCTCCTGAAGCAACTGGCGGCTGACGCGGATCAGCTTGTTTATGGTCTCCACCATATGCACGGGAATGCGGATGGTTCTGGCCTGATCGGCAATGGCCCTGGTGATGGCCTGACGTATCCACCAGGTGGCATAGGTGGAAAATTTAAAGCCCTTGCAGTAGTCAAATTTCTCCACCGCCTTGATCAGTCCCAGGTTCCCCTCCTGAATCAAATCCAAAAACAGCATACCGCGACCCACATACCGCTTCGCGATGCTCACCACAAGACGCAGATTGGCCTCGGCAAGACGCTTTTTCGCCTCCTGATCCCCCAGCTCCATCCGCTTGGCCAGCTCGATCTCCTCCTCCGCGCTTAAGAGGGACACCTTTCCGATCTCCTTCAAATACATGCGGACCGGATCCTCAATGCTGATTCCGTCCGGAATGGACAGATCCAGATTCTCCATATCCACTTCATCCTCGTCCGTCAGGATGATCTCCTCATCGTCCGCATCATCGCTCTCCGTGATGCGCAGTACATCCACACCGTTCTGGTCCAGATATTCCAGAATTTTTTCAAACTGCTCCTCCTCCAACTGCAGCTCGGAAAAATATTCCCCGATCTCCTGGTACTCCAGGACATTCTTCTTCTTCTTTGCCATGGCAAGAAGATCCCTCATCTTTTCCTCAAACTTTACCTGAGTGTTTTCATCCATCGCTTGTTTCCATCCTTCCCGGAAAAATATATGCTGTAGTATAGTAATAATCTTAACCCACATCCAGTGAAATATGCGTCTTTGCCAGCTCCTCAAGAGCTCTCTTGCCGTCTATTTCACGCTTTATCTGCTCCAAACCGTCTTTTTCTTCCAATTTTGTTTGATTGATATAGTATTCATAGCTGTTCTTCCTGACCGCGTACAGGATATCGTGAAAGGCCTTCTCCCGCTCCTGCAGTGAGTCAAGACGGGGGAGCTTCGTGTGAAAAAGCTCCGCCGCCTGCCGCTGCTCCTCCTCGTCCTCGAACATACTGACGATGCCGGCAGGACTGTAGTTCCCCCGCTCCAGATCCGCAAAGAGCCTTTCCGCCACTTTCCGGTATAACGCCTCGGTAAAATCCTCCGGGGAAATATAGCTTTGAATCCGCGCATAAATCCCGGGCTCGTCCGCAATCCATGTGATCAAAAGCCGCTGGGCCTTCTTCCCGCTCTCCTCCGGAGAGCTCCTTACAGCCCGCCCCGTCCTGGGCCTCTCCACAGGCCTTGCAAGCCCTGTCTGGGAGGCGTAAGCCACCACCAGCTTCCTCAGATTGTCATATCCGATATGATACCTGTCCGCCACCGCCTGCAGATAATTCTCCCGCTCCACATCCTCCGTAAATTCACAGAGCTTTCTGGCAATCTCCCGGTGGAATCTGGTCCTGCCCTCCGGATCCTTCTGGTCAAATCCGCTCTCGAGAACCCGTATCTCAAAGAAAAAGCTGTTTTCCGCCTTCTCCATACGCCGGACAAATTCCTCCCGCCCCAAGTTCTTCATAAATTCGTCCGGATCCTTGTGAGGCCGCATATCGATCACCTTCCCGGTGAGTCCGGCAGCCCGCAGGATACCGATGCTGCGCAGAGTGGCTTTCACTCCCGCCCCGTCGCTGTCATAGGCCAGAAGCACATTCTCCGTGTACCGATGCAGCAGCGCCGCCTGCTCCAAGGTGAAAGCGGTGCCCAGGGAGGCCACCGCCTGGGTGAACCCCGCCTGATGCATGGCGATCACATCCATATAGCCCTCGCACAGGATCATATTGCCGCTCCTGGCCGTCCTGGCAAAGTTCAGACCGTAAAGATTCCTGCGCTTGTCGAACACGGGCGTCTCCGGGGAATTCAAATATTTGGGCTCCCCGTCCCCCATGACCCGGCCGCCGAAGCCTATGACTCTGTGGTTGATATCCTGAATGGGAAACATGACACGGTTCCAGAATTGGCTGCTCAAACCGCGTCTCTCTGAAAATCCGGCCAATCCGGCTTCCTTGATCAGTGCATCCTCAAATCCCCTGCCTCTCAGATATTCCACCAAAGCTGCGCCGTTCTTCCCGGCATATCCCAGGCCGAAACGGTGTATGGTCTCCTCCGACAGTTCCCTTCCTCTCAGGTAACGCATCCCGATCTCCCCGTGGGGAGAGCGGAGCTGATAATAGAAAAATTTAGCCGCCTCTTTGTTGACCTCCAAAAGTCTGGCTTTCTTTCCCGCTTTCCTGCGCGCTTCCTCCGAATACTCCGCCTGGGGGAGCCGCACCCCCGCCCGGTCTGCCAGGGCCCTCACCGCCTCGGGAAACGAAAAATTTTCATAATTCATCAGAAAGGTGAACACATTCCCCCCGGCTCCGCAGCCGAAGCAATGATACATCTGCCTGTCCGCGGACACGGAGAAGGAAGGGGATTTCTCATTGTGAAAGGGGCAGAGCCCCCAAAAGCTGCCGCCCTTTTTCTGCAGCTTGACATATCCCGACACCACTTCCACGATGTCGTTCTTACCTCTGACTTCCTCTACTATTTCCTCTGGATAAAACATATAAACAGACTATCCTCATCTAATCACAGTCAAATTTGCCAGGATTTAGGTATGTATAAACCCTCGTAAACCGCTATCGCAAAGCGGTCGCTCATAGCGCCCACATAGTCGCAGACCACGCGCTCTCTGGCCTCCCCCTCCTCCAAAAGACTCAAAAACTCTCCGGGCAGCTCGTCCATATGCTTCAGATAGTGATGATAGAGAGTCTCCATCAGTCCCTCCGCCTTATCCTCCTCGCTCTTGGCCGCCGGATTGGTATACACCCGTTCAAACATAAACTCCCTGAGCCTGCGCATGGCCTCTGCCACCGTATCTGACATCAGGATATCGTCCCGATCCATGCTGGCAGTGATGATGTCATGGATAAAGTGATCCATCCTCTCCCCGGGGGAGGAACCCAGTATCTCCCTGATCTCCACAGGCACGTCACTCTCCCCCAGGATACCGCCCCGCACGGCATCGTCCATATCATGATGAATGTATGCGATTTTATCAGAGAATCGCACAATCTTCCCCTCCAGGGTGTGAGGAGTCCCTGAGGTCTGATGATGCAGAATGCCGTCCCTCACCTCATGGGTCAGATTCAGGCCTCTGCCGTTCTTCTCCAGACGCTCCACCGTGCGCACGCTCTGCTCATTGTGCTCAAATCCCAGAGGACACACCCGGTTCAGGGCTCTCTCCCCCGCGTGCCCGAAGGGCGTATGCCCCAAGTCATGGCCCAGGGCAATGGCGTCAACCAAATCCTCGTTCATCTTAAGCGCCTTGGCAATGGTCCTGGCTGTCTGGGACACTTCCAGCGTGTGGGTCAGCCGCGTCCGGTACTGATCCCCCTCGGGCGTGAGAAACACCTGCGTCTTATCCTTCAGGCGCCTGAAAGCTCTGCAGTGGACGACGCGATCCCTGTCCCTCTGGAAGACAGGCCGAAGATCACACTGGGGCTCAGGCCTCTGCCTCCCCCTTGAATTCATGCTCAGAGACGCATAAGGGCTCAAATACTCCCTCTCCCGCAGCTCCAAGCTCTCTCTGATCGTCATATTCCCTCTCATTCCGCCGCCAAAGCGACATAAGCATTCTGTGTCAGTACACTAGGAACCCTATTTCTATATTCGGCATCCGATTTGAAAATCCTTTTTTTATTTTCCGCGGAGACCCTCAAAATTGTCTGCACCTGCGGCACTCAAATCCGGATAACCCATTTTGTCTGTTTGATATTGCCAGTATAGAACATTTGTTCTGTTTTGTCAATACTATTTTCGAACATTTGTTCTATTTTTTTTTACTTATCCGCCGAGCGGGAGAATTAATTACTTTTGCCGGAGAAACGGAGAAATATATAGTATAGCCCCATACAAAAGATAAAGAGAGGAGAAACAAAACAGCAATGACAGAAAACATTTACCGGACAAGGGCTTATAAGCCCGATCCCTCCACCTTCGGAGGGTACATTTATCTGTCGGATTTCGAGACGGATCTTCGCGGGAAGAACCGCTACAAAGGCTCGCCGCTTGCTTCGCGCATCCTGTCGGACTTCAGCTTCGACGAGGAATGCAGAAACAACATCCGGCACAGGGAACAACAGAGAAACTGTCGGAAGGAATCAGAGGGAGGAAGCGCGGCATGACAGGACAAAAAAACGGACATAAGCTGATTTATAAGCTGTCCAGCAAGAGATTAAGCCAGGCCGGATGGGATCTCACACTTCCCTTTGAGGCCGCCCTGAAAAACAAAAACGACATCGTGGCCCTCAACGACAGCCAGATACTGCGCTGGATCCGGGAATTGAACGGCGGCGGCGAGACGGACGACGAAATCAACGGACTGAAAAAGGAGATAAGGAACCTGAAAAAACAGCCTAAAAACCCGAATGTCAGACAGAAAGTCAAAGAGTTATACGACAGGCTCTATTCTCTCCAATTCCAAAAGGATTATCTCTGCATTACGATGGATTCCGCCAGGGACTACGACAGGGCAAACCGGGGATTTCGGATCAACGGATATCCCTACCACAGACTCCTGGGCACCAACAGCGGAATCAAAAACTCCACCGTCACCTACATAGGAGACAATCTGTATCAGGAAATCGTAAAGCGGATGGACAACGGCAGAGACAGGGACAAGCCCATTATCCCCGCCAAGCTGGAAGCCTATCAGGCATTGATATGCAGCGCCTCCACCCCTGTGACCATGCCCAGAATCCTGATCGTCAAGGATTGCCGGGTACGGTTTCGGGAGGATGTCATAAGGATATCCGACGAGAGGGAGGGCGAACCGGAATTGACCCTGGAAAAGGATTATCTCATCGACTACTGCGATTCCGACGGTTACGGCCTGATGTCGCCCGATTACTCCCGCGTTGTAAATGAGGAGCTGTACGGGGACGAATACAAGGGACAGACCATTTCCGGCATAAACACCCGGTATGCCTGGACAAAGGGGATGCTTTTCACTTTTGATTTTGTGGAGTTCGCCGAACGGATCAATCATGGGGAATATCTGGTTCAGGATGTGTGGGGCGCCTGGCGGGATGTGAGAAATTATGATGTGATTCTCACCGCCTCCATGGTAAAGCTGTGGGATTCCTATGAGAGCCTGGAGCACTTTATCGGATGCTGCAATGAAAATCACTATCAGTTCTCCGTGACGAAAACGACCCCACACAGGCTGGAAAATGTGCGGAACGCCAATTACCAGTTCCTGCAGACCTATGATCTGACCGACAAAGAGCTGTATGAGCTGTGCCGGCCCACCATCGACGAGATTTCGGATGTTCTGGGAGACGACTGGCGAAAGACCCTTGTCTTTTTAAAGGGAATGTTTTTAAATGACGAGCGGGTGGACGGCCTGGAAGACAACTTTGTCAAGGCCCTCATGGTGGAGCCGGAAATGATGAAGGATCCCTTCGTCATCAAAAGGGTGAACGCCATGATCAAAAAAAGGATTGAGATGGCCGCAAAGGGCTCCATCCGGCTGTCGGGCAACTTCGCAATCGTGTCCGGAGACTTATTCTCCCTTGCCCAGTCCGTCTTCGGTCTTCCGGTGACGGGTCTGCTGCAGGCCGGACAGGTCTATCACAGATATTGGATTGACAAAAATGTGGAGGACATTGCCCTGTTTCGGGCCCCTATGACCTGCCATAACAATATCCGCAGACGCAGGGTCGTGCATAATGATGAGACGGACTTCTGGTATCAGTACAACACCACGGGCATTATTTTAAATTCGTGGGATTCAACCTGCGACGCACTCAACGGAGCCGACAAGGACTCGGATACCTTTTTCACCACCGATAACAAAATCCTTGTGGAAAACACGGAGAACTCTCCCACTATCGAATGCATTCAGCGCAGGGCAGAAAAGGTCGTTCCCACGCAACAAGACCTGGTGCGCGCCAACAAGCTGGCCTTCAGGGATGATATCGGAGCAGTCACCAACCGGATCACCGCAATGCTGGAAAGACAGGCCGCCTTTGAAAAGGGCAGCGAGGAATACCAAATTTTGGATTACCGTATTAAATGCGGCCAGCACTTTCAACAATGCAGCATCGACAAGGCCAAGGGGATTCTGGCCAAACCCATGCCCCCATATTGGTACAGCCTTGAAGCCTGCAGAAGACTTCCCGAGAACACGGAGGAGGAAAGGCGGGCCAAAGAAATGAACCTGCGGATTGCGGCGGAAAACAAGCCCTACTTTATGAGATACGTCTATCCGGACCTGTTTCACAAATGGAACAGATACCGGAAGGATACCAACAGCAAATGCATACGGGAATTCAAAATTTCCTTGGATGAGCTGCAAAAAAAGTCCCCGAAGACGGAGGCGGAACAGGAATTCCTGGAAGGCTGTGAGCGCTTTAAGCCCGCGGGGGACAATCCCTGTACCGTCAACCGCATTGCCCGGCTGTTTGAAAAAACCTATGAGGATTTGCCCTTACGGCACACACAAGCCGGCGGATTTGACTATCGGATTTTGAAATCGGGCGCGGCCTACAGCCGGAAGGATTATTCAGAGATCAAAAAGGTCAAGGCCGAATATGACGAAGCCGTTCAAATCTATAATCAGAGCGCAAAGAAGCAAAAGGTGGACAGGGAGGACGCCGCCATGAACAGAATGCTGACGCTGTCGTGGTTTCGCACAAGATGTGTGAGAATATGCCCCAACGAAAAGGAGCTCTGCGATATCATCGTGGATCTGTGCTACAGTTCAGAGAAATCAAAGCAATTCGCCTGGGACATCTGCGGCGAGACCATGGTGGAAAATCTGTTGGAAAAAAACGGCCGCATCATCAACTATCCCCAATGGACCGACAGCGCGGGGGAATTTGAGTTTGGCGGCGAACAATTCAATATGTGCCGAAAGAAACTGACAAAGGAGGAAGAAAAATTATGATACTGAACGAAAAGAAGTTTGTCACGGATATGCTGCAAAACACAACTACGGAGCTTTCCAATATCCACACCTGTCTCGGTCTGTACGCCAGATACCTGTATTATGAGGAAGGTCTGAACACGGAGGCGATCACAAAAAAGCTGGATGAATTTATGCGGGACCGCTATCCCATGTACAATCCCGTGGACTGGTCCTCCCGCATAGAAAAATATGCGGCAGGGGCTGAAAAATATCCGCTGTGCCAATGCACAGGGGTTTGGATCACCCAAAAGGAGCTGAAAACCATCGAAAACCTGCAGGATAAGGTCCTGGAGCGGCTCGCCTTTACGCTCCTGTGTCTCGCAAAATTCAGCAATTTCAGAAATCCGGACAATCACGGCTGGGTAAACTGCAAAAACGGAGAAATCTACCGTATGGCCTGCATCAACGCCCCCGCCTTCGAAAAAGATATGAAATATTACAGACTGCGGGAGTTAGGCCTGATCGAATACGCCAAAAAGGTGGACAACCTGAACGTCCGGGTTTTGTACATAGACGAGGAAAGTCCCCGGAAGCTGCTGATAACCGACTTTCGCAGACTCGGATACGAATGGCGCTTTTATAAGGGCGAAAATTACATTAGATGCGCCTGCTGCCAGGAACTCACCAAAAACACCAACGGAAGGAGAAAATACTGCGCGGTATGCGCCGGGGAGCAAAACAGGGCCAAGACCAGGTTCCGGATGAAAATAAAGCGCTCCGCATAGACGTTTGATTTGCCCTGAGGGAAAATCAAACGTCAAACCCGGTGAAATCAAGGGGTTACAGGCCCGTCACTTCAAACTGAGATTTTTCCACAGGGATAGGAAGCAGCACCGGATGCGGAACTTAAAATCAGAACTAATACAGCATCTGCCCGGACGGTGCCCAGGACATTGGCCGGCTATGCCCTTCAGACGGACATTGTCCTGCCGGTCATGGCGCCGGAAGGGCAGATGCGGAACTAAAAAAGGAGGCGAACAACCATAAACA
>CATLGW010000026.1 GCA_949948715.1 uncultured Lachnospiraceae bacterium
GATCAACGCAGAGCCAGTGGTATTCCACTGGAAATATAACCTTGATGATATCAATGTATCAGAGGAAGTCATTGTAGATACACTACCAATTAAAAAGTCCAGTTAATTGGCGAACGTTATAGTAGCTTTGCTGTATCCGGCAGCTTTCGCTATATCGACCATGGAAGTTGCGGCAATTGTTGACTTGTCCGGGGGAAAGCTCTATAATAATGCCGTAACTGAGGAATGCGGCGGCCTCTGAGAGGGCTTTTGGAAAGGAGCGTATGGGATGAGAATTGCGGCGACCTATGAGAACGGAGAGATTTTTCAGCATTTCGGGCACACGGAGGAGTTCAAGATATACGACATAGAGGAAGGGCGGATAGTGGGGGAACGTGTCCTCGGCACGGCGGGACAGGGCCACGGGGCGCTGGCAGGACTGCTTCTGAGGGAAGGGGTGGAGGTCTTAATCTGCGGCGGCATCGGGGGCGGCGCCCAGGGGGCCTTGGCGGAGGCCGGCATAGAGCTGCTGGGGGGCGTGAGCGGCGGCGCGGACGACGCGGTGAGGGCTTACCTGGCGGGAAATCTGAGCTATGACCCCCAGGTGCGCTGTCATCACCACGACCACGGGGAGGGCCATGGCTGCGGGAACCACGACCACGGGGAAGGCCATGGCTGCGGGACCTGCTGTCATTGAGCGGGTCAAAGCGGCGTGAGTCGTGATCGCGGAGGGGCTGCGGCTGGGGAGGCCGCTGTCACCGAGAGGGCGAGCCGTGCCGGCGGAGAGGGAAAGCTTAGGGAAGCGACTGGGAGATGCTATGTATCGGATTTTTATTGTGGAAGATGATGAGATGATTGCGGGAGGCTTAAAGAGGCATCTGAAGAGCTGGGGTTACGAGGTGGTCTGCGCAGGTGATTTTGCCAACATTATGCCGGAGTATGTGAAGGCTGCGCCCCAGCTTGTGCTGATGGATATCAAGCTGCCATTTTACAACGGCTACCATTGGTGTGCGGAAATTCGCAAGATTTCCAAGGCGCCGATCATTTTTCTGTCCTCCGCCTCGGACAATATGAACATAGTAATGGCCATGAATATGGGCGGGGATGACTTTATTCCCAAGCCCTTCGACATGGATGTGCTTACGGTGAAGATACAGGCCATGCTGCGCAGGAGCTATGACTTTGTGAGTCAGAGCGTGATCCTGGAGCACAGAGGGGCCATGCTGAATCTCACCGAGGCCACGCTGGTCTACGGCGGCGGGAAGATGGAGCTTACCAAGAACGAGCTTCGCATCCTGCAGACGCTGATGGAGAATAAGGAGAAGGTGGTCTCCAGGGAAACGCTTATGACTAAACTGTGGGAGAGCGACAGTTATGTGGACGAGAATACGCTGTCCGTCAATGTGAACCGTTTGAGAAAAAAGCTGGAGGGAGCGGGACTTGAGAATTTCATTCAGACTAAGAAGGGCATCGGATACAGGGTCGGGTAGCGCGGGAAAGATATCGTTCCTCACGTATTTCCTGGAAAATATAAAGTGGCTTGCCGTGATCCTGTTGATCGGACTGTTGATGGCAGTGACCATGCTGCTGAACGGGATCCCCCTCTGGGAGATCGGGTACGGGTTTCTCTTGTGGGGCTTCGTCACAGGGGCGATTCTGGCGGTGGGCTACGGCAGACATCGGGATCGCATTGGGCAGTTGGAGCTGATGCGGGAAAATATCGGGACGGCGGCAGAAAATATGCGGCCCTCCGAGAATGTGCTTGAGGGACTCTATCAGGAATGTATCCGGGCAATCTCCCGGGAAAAGAACGGGCTGCAAAGTGAAATGATGAGCAGCAGGCGGGAGTTGTCGGAGTACTATTCCATGTGGGTGCATCAGATTAAGACACCCATCGCGGCGTTAAAGATTCTCGTGGACGAGGAGATGAAAGACTGTCTGGACGGAGAGGACGGGGACAGTACCCGTATCGTGCGGGAGGGACAGAAAGCCCAGGAGCTCTTTCGCATCGAGCAGTATGTGGACATGGCGCTGCAGTACACGCGCCTGGACGCGGAGGCCAATGACTTTGTGATTCAGGAGGTGGCGTTGGACGAGGTGATCAAGACCTCCATTCGCAAGTATGCCAAGCAGTTTATCCACAAAAAGCTGCGTCTGACCTATGAGCCGGAAGAAACCGGAGCCGTGAACGTCACGGCCGTGACGGATAAAAAGTGGCTGGGATTCGTGGTGGACCAGCTTTTGTCAAACGCGGTGAAATACACCAGACAGGGCGGCGTCACCGTCTCGGTGCTGCCGGAAGGCAGAATCGTCATAGAAGATACGGGGATCGGCATTCGCGGGGAGGATCTGCCCAGGGTCTGCGAGAAGGGATACACCGGCTACAACGGACACGGGGAGAAGTATTCCACTGGCATCGGGCTCTACCTGTGCCGGAAGATTCTGGAGAGACTGGGGCATGAGATGAAGATTGCCTCAAAGTTGGGGACGGGGACGAGGGTGGAGATTATCCCAGGACAGATGGGGGACTTGGTCCGCAGTCCAAAGTGTATGACATCGAATTTCTAAGGGTTCGTATAAGGGGAATAAGTAATTGATGGGTGGAAGCGTCAGCGCTGAAGCGGACGATAGAGTTTGCTCTTGACGGTGGCGCTTCCTGTTCACAGGGTTATCCGAAAGTTTACGGAAGATGGAATGCTACGAGATATAATGGGAAACTGCTGTTTCGTATGTGTTTTGATGGAATCCTTCATAATCTTTGATTTTTTGACATAATGACCAGCATTCATCAAAATATGATAACATAATGTTTACGATTTCTTTGTCAAATACTGAACAATAATTGCCGTTATAATCGAAACTTGCGAATAGGACTTCAATCTCATCAATTATAAGAAAGTGTAGTTTTGGAAATTTTTTAATTTGTTCATTTGAATCAAAGAAACCACACCAATATGAATCATATTTAATTAATGTTCGCATTTTTTCAATTCGTTCTTTTCTTTTAAAGAATGTAAAAATGTCTTTATAAAATATATTTTGTTGTAATTTTGATTCAATTGTAGCAAGCATATCTTTTTGGAAGTTTATATATGCTACATGATTGGGGCGGCAGGAATCGCTTTTACGGTTGTCTTTCCATGACAAGTGGTAGATTGACTTTTTTGCCTCACCAATCCGTTTAATAATGTAATTATCCATTGCTTCACTGTTAATAAATGTCTTTTTATTATTTCGTATCCATCCTTCAAGTGAATTATCAGATTCATTTATTAGATCATTTAGATGTGAACTGATAGCTCTGGATAAGTCACCAATATTATTAACATATTTTACAACATTTCTTTCAACATTTTTTTTAAATGATTGATATTCGGCAATGTGATCCTGTTCAAATATATCGATTTTTCCGTCTGAACATTTATCTTTGAAAATTAAGAATTTTTTATCCAGTACAATTGCGAAAACGGGCATATTTTTAGAAATGGCATAATTATATTCAAGTTCTGTGAAACTTAAGCCGGTTTTTTCATCAATGGCACCATAGCGTCCACCTAGAATAAGCATATATACATCGGATTCATCTATCCATTTATGAATGGTTTTCATTATGGATTTGCCACCTTTAAATAATTCCATTCCAGCAGGAATATGTCCTGAATTAAGAATTTCTTCAACGGCAGCCTGACGTTCCTCAATTAGGTCGGTAAATGTAGATGAAATGAAAACTTGTAATTTTTTATTCATATGTATTCCCCTCCTGCAATCTTATTGTAGCACGTGAAGACAAAGAAATAAATATGTGAAATGAAATCATCTGCTATGAATACGGGCTTTCTATCTTACAGAATCGTAAGAAATCCAAGGGAAATGTAAGCCGGAAAAATGGCAGCCATTTCCCCTTTTTGTTATACTTTGGTTACAACAAGGAAAGAGAGGACACAAAAATGGCAATTTTAGAGGTGAAACATATAAGCAAGGTGTATTCCCCCCGCTTCGGCAGCGCGAAGGTGCAGGCGCTGTCAAATATGAATTTTTCGGTGGAGGAGGGGGAGTATGTGGCGATCATGGGAGAGTCAGGCTCCGGTAAGACTACGCTCTTAAACATACTGGCCGCTCTCGACAAGCCCACGGGAGGAGAGGTACTGTTAAACGGCAAGGATTTGACGGCCATACGGGAGAAAGAGCTGTCCGCCTTCCGGCGCGACAATCTGGGATTTGTGTTTCAGGATTTCAATCTCCTGGATAACTTTTCTCTGAAGGATAATATCCTGCTCCCCCTGGTGCTGCAAAAGAAGCCCGTCAGAGACATGGAGCAGGCGCTTTTGCCCATTGCCGGGAAGCTGGGCATCACGGAGCTTTTGTCAAAATATCCCTATGAGGTATCAGGAGGGCAGAAGCAGAGGACGGCGGTGGCCAGAGCGGTCATCACAAATCCCCGGCTGATTTTGGCCGACGAACCCACGGGAGCCCTGGATTCCAAGGCGGCAGCAGGACTTTTGCGAGTGTTCGGGGAGATCAACAGAGAGGGCCAGACCATATTGATGGTCACCCACAGCGTCAACGCTGCGAGCCACGCGAACCGAGTCCTGTTTATCAAGGACGGGGAGGTCTTCCACCAGCTATACAGGGGGAAACTGTCAAACGAGGAGTTCTACGCCAGAATATCGGACACTCTTACTCTGGCCCAGAGCGGAAAAGCCCAGTGACGGGGGTGTTATTTCCCACATGGTATAATTTACAAAGAATGGAGAATGGCTATGAATCCTTTATATTGCAAACTGGCATTGACCAATTTGAAAAACAACAGGCAGTTTTATCTGCCCTATCTGCTGGCGGGAATGGTGTCCGCCATGATGTTTTACATGATGCGCGCTCTTCAGGGGAGCGAGGGCTTAGAGTCCATGCGGGGAGGCACTCCGCTTAAGATCGTGCTGACCATGGGGCTTGTGATCGTGGGGGCATGCGTGTGCATTTTCCTCTTTTACACCAACAGCTTCGTGATGAAAAGGCGCAGGAAGGAGCTGGGGGTCTACAATATTCTGGGGCTGGAAAAGAAGCATATCGCAAAGGTGATGGCCTGGGAGGCTGCGGTTCTCTACCTTCTTTCCCTGGGAGGCGGCTTAGCGGCGGGCATCGTGTTTCACAAGCTGGCGGGTATGTTCCTGTACCGGCTCACGGGGTTGTCGGAGAGAATCCCCTTTTATGTCTCGGGCTGGGGATGCCTCCAGACCGCTCAGCTCTTTGCTTTGGTGTACGCTCTGATGCTTCTGTACAATTTCCTCCAGGTGAAGCTGGCCAATCCCATAGAGCTTCTTCGCGGAAACAATGTGGGGGAGCGGGAGCCCAAGGCAAAGTGGGTGTCCGCAACGGTGGGAGTGGTTTGCATTCTGACGGGGTACTATATGGCCGTCACCGTCTGCGGGACCCTGGACGCCCTGAACCTCTTTTTCGTGGCTGTGGTCCTGGTGATCCTGGGCACCTATGAGCTTTTTATGACGGTGAGCATTGCCTTTCTGAAGCTGCTGAAAAAGAACAAATCCTACTACTATAAAACCACACATTTTATTGCGGTATCCGGTATGCTTTACCGCATGAAGCGTAATGCCGTGGGGCTTGCCAACATCTGTGTGCTCTCCACCATGGTGCTTGTGATGGTGTCCACCACAGTTTGTCTGTACGCCGGGATGGAAGATTCCATGCAGCTTCAGTTTGAGCAGGAGATCGGCACAACGCTCTATTTTGACAGCCTGCCGGATGAGGAGACCAGAGGGTATCTGCTGGATCAGCTTACGGATGCGGCCCGCCGCCAGGGGAGGGAGCTTGAGGAGATTAAGGAGTACGCCCTGCTTTCGTTTACCATGCATATGTCGGGGAACGAGGTGGAGATTTATAACAATGAGGATCCCTCCTATGACTTTACCGAGATGGGTATACTCTATGCCATGACCAGAGTGGACTACCAAAAGCGCACGGGGGAGGCGCTGGAGGAGATTGCTCCGGGAAGGGCTGTGGTGGCCTCCGCCGCCGATTTTTTGGGGGATTCACTGACTGTGTTCGGACGGGAATATGAGCTTGCAAAAAGGGCGGAATTTCCCGAACGGCTGGAGAAGGAATTTTTGGGGAGCATGAACGTGCTGTATCTGGTTGTGGAGGACGGCGCCGAGCTGGATCGCGTCCTGGAGGCGTCCGGGTTTTCCTCCGTCGGCGACAAGGCATATCAGTACAGGATGAATCTGGAGATAGACGGCAGTCCCCAGGAGAGAAAGGCCTTCGCACAGACGGTGAGAGAAGTGCTGGGGGGATGCTGGGAGAAGCTGGGCTGTAGCGTGGGAATGACGGATTCCCGGGCGGAGCAGCGGGAGGTGACTATGGAGTTGAACGGAGGCTTTCTGTTCCTGGGTCTGTTTCTGGGGATGCTGTTTTTAATGATTACAGTGCTGATTATCTATTATAAGCAGATATCGGAGGGCTTTGAGGACAAGGAACGATTTGCCATCATGACCAAGGTGGGAATGAGCCGGGAAATGGTGAAAGCGGCAATCAACTCCCAGGTGCGGACGGTGTTTTTCATGCCCATCACCGTGGCCGTGATTCACACCCTGGCGGCGTTCCCCATATTAAAGAGTATGCTGCTTTTGTTCGGTTTGGCCAACACCCCTTTGTTTGCGGCATGCCTGGGAGCTACGGCGGCGGTCTTCGCGGTGATTTATTTTGTGGTGTTTCGACTGACCTCCGGGAGCTATTACCGGATTGTGTACGGCTGAGGGAAGGGGCAGATATACCTTATTTAGAAAAATTGTGCTTAGTGCGCGAAAGGAAAGAGGAAACGTGGAAGGGAAACAATGGAAGGTGGTGCCTGATTAATGCACTGACCTTCCATTGTACAATAACACTAAAAATTTTTATGGGAATTCATCCCACAGTATTTATCAAAAGCATATCTGGTAGAATAACCCCTCCTATCATCGCAATATCTTGTGAAAAACCCCTATATTTAGTACTTGAAATATCGCCGCGAAAGACTGTTCCCTTTTGTCTGCCGTGGGAAAAGTTCTCGAATGTCCCTTGCCAAAGGGGCCGTTTTAGTATAAAATCAAATAGAAGTGGGATGAAGACACCACAAAAACCCATAAAGTGGGGAACGGTGTCGGCGTGGCAGCGCCTGCTTTGAATGGTGGTGATTGTGATGTTTATGGGTGAATACAATCATACAATCGACGCGAAAGGCAGGTTGAGCATTCCCTCCAAATTCCGCAGTATTCTGGGAACGGAATTTGTGATTTCCAAGGGGATTGACAACTGCTTATATGCGTATGCCAACGAGGATTGGGAGAGATTTGAGAAAAACCTGACATCACTGCCGTTAATTGACAAAGGAGCAAGACAGTTTGCGCGTTTCTTTCTGGCGGGAGCAGCCCAGCTTGAGCTGGATTCCCAGGGCAGAATTCTTCTGCCCGCCCCCTTGAGAGAGTTTGCCGGATTGGAGAAGGACGTGGTCTTGGTGGGGGTAGGCACCCGCATTGAGATCTGGAGCAAGGAGAAGTGGGATGCGGCCGGCGCGGAGATGGATATAGAGGATATCACCGCGGCGATGAAGGATCTGAACCTGACCATCTGACAGGTGGCCGGGAAGCCGCAGACACGGGCGGATGAAGGGGCTTTGGCGGCAGGGGCCGCCGGGGAGAATGCTATGGAGTTTAAACATACCTCCGTCATGCTGACGGAGACCATCAGAGAACTGCAGATAAAGCCCGACGGCCTCTACCTGGACGGTACCCTGGGAGGGGGCGGGCATGGGTATGAGGTGTGCGGCAGACTGGGGGACGGGCATTTTTACGGGATTGACCAGGACGATGCGGCGATTGGGGCGGCGGGGGAGCGGCTTGCTCCCTTCGGGGATAAGATTACGTTGATCAGGGGCAATTACCGTGATGCCCCCGGGCTCCTCGAGGAGCGGGGAGTCCGGGCCCTGGACGGGATTGTGCTGGATCTGGGCGTGTCCTCCTATCAGCTTGACACTCAGGAGAGGGGATTTTCCTACCGCTTCTGCGCGCCCCTGGATATGCGGATGGACAGGCGGCAGAGCCTGACCGCCCGGGATATCGTGAATGATTATTCGGAGATGGAGCTGTTTCGCATTATCCGGGATTACGGGGAGGATCCCTTCGCAAAGAACATTGCGAAGCACATTGTGAAAATGAGGGCCCAGGGCCCTATAGAGACAACGTTCCAACTGAACGAAGCCATAAAGGCGGCCATACCCGCCAGGATGCGTCAGAACGGACATCCCTCCAAGCGTACCTTTCAGGCGGTCCGCATCGAGTGCAACCATGAGCTGGAGGCGCTTAGAAGTTCCCTGGACAAGCTGATCGGACTTTTGAAGCCCGGGGGGAGGATTTGTATTATCACCTTTCACTCTCTGGAGGACCGGATTGTGAAGACTTGCTTTAAAACAAATGAAAACCCGTGCACCTGCCCGCCGGATTTTCCGGTGTGCGTGTGCGGCAAAATGACAAGAGGGAGAGTGGTTACCAGAAAGCCGATTCTGCCAGGCGCTGCAGAGCTTGCGGAAAACAGCAGGTCAAAAAGCGCGAAGCTGAGGGTGTTCGAGAGGGCGGGAGAGTAAAATAAGAAAGAGGGCGATACCGATGGCACAGACAAATAGAAAAAGGACAAGTCATACGAACAGGGGACAGGCCCGGGGTGGATTCTATGTGTATGACAACACGGCCAGGGACCTTAGGGTTCAGAGACAGATGGAGGAGGAGCCCCGGCGGAAACTGAGCCATGAGGCCAGGAAAAACAGGGATAAGGCCCGTCACATGAGCTTTGGCTATGTAGTGTTTCTGGCGGCTGCACTGTGCGTCTGCGCGGCGATTCTGATCAATTATGTGCAGCTTCAGGCGGAGCTCACCACCATGACGCGCCATGTGGCGGGGCAGGAAAGCCTTCTCAATTCCATGCGGCTGGAAAACGACGAAGCTTACAATCGCATTGTCAGCAGCATCGATCTGGAGGAGATCAAGAGGATCGCCATAGGGGAGCTGGGGATGACCTATGCCGGAGAGGGTCAGATCATTACCTACAGCGGAGTGGGCAATGATTATATGAGAAAAGTGGGCGAGGGAAACTGAGCTTCGGGAGGACATGGTTATCACTGTGAAGGAAAAAGGAAATCGTAAATTTTCTATCAGAATGCAAAAAAAGCTGGTGGTATTGTTTATGGGAATACTGCTGGCTTTTGCAGGCTTGGGGGGAAGGCTTGTCTGGATTGCCAGGGAGAAAGGGATTCAGTATCAAAAGCAGGTGTTATCTCAACAGAGATACGATTCCACCACGATACCCTTCAGGCGGGGGGACATTGTGGACGCCAGGGGCACGCAGTTGGCCACCAGCGAGAAGGTTTATAATGTGATCATCGATGCCAGCGTCATGACGGCCAGCAAGGGGAAATATCTGGAACCCACTCTGCAGGCTTTGGGGCAGTGCTTTCCTCAGTTGGATATGACGGCCATTCGTCAGTATGTGAGCACCAACACGACTTCCCGTTGGTATGTGGCGCTGCGGCGTCTCACCTACGAGGAGATCAGCGACTTCCAGGCGCTGGCGGCACAGGACGGCAGCCTGGTAAAGGGCGTCTGGTTTGAGGAAGAGTACAAGAGACTGTACCCCGGGGGCTCCCTGGCGGCGGACGTGATCGGATTTGCCAACAGCAGCAACATGGGGCAGTATGGTCTGGAGGAATATTATAACGATATCCTGAACGGAACCAACGGGAGAGAGTACGGGTATCTGAACGACGATTCCGCCCTGGAGCGCACCGTGAAGCCCGCTGTGGACGGCTACACCCTGCACAGCACCATCGACGCCCATATTCAGGGCATTGTGGAGAAGTATCTGCGGGAGTTTAATGAGTCCCGAAAGGATCAGTATCGGACGGGAAACGGGGCGGAGAACGTAGGCTGTATCATTATGGAGGTGGATACCGGAAACATCCTGGCCATGGCCAGCTTTCCCACCTATGATTTAAACGACACCAGGAATCCAGAAGCCCTGCTGGGTTCCAATCTCTATGAGAAGGTGGATACCACAGGCGGATATTTCCAGATCAATAAGACGGACACGGTCATCACCCCGGAGGTGCTTGGGGAGCTGACAAAGGAGGAGAACGAAGAACAGTTCTATGTGAACCTGAACAATCTCTGGAAAAATTACTGCATCACGGGAACCTATGAGCCGGGCTCCACGGTGAAGCCCTTTACGGTGGCGGCAGCCCTGGAGAACGGCAGCATCGACGGCAGCGAGCACTACACCTGTTCCGGCCGCTTTGAGGTGGGAGGACATAAGATCGGCTGCCATCCCGCCTCGGGCGGTCACGGGGACGTGTCGGTTCAGTCCTCCGTGGCCTGGTCCTGCAATATAGCGCTGATCAAGATCGGCCAGGCCCTGGGCGCGGATGTCTTCTCGAAATTTCAGAATATTTTTAACTTCGGGCTGAAGACCAATGTGGATATGACGGGGGAGGCCAGGACGGAGAATCTGGTTTATACCGCCGAGGAGATGGGCGTCACGGACCTGGCCACCAATTCCTTCGGACAAAATTTCAATGTGACCATGATCCAGATGATCACGGGGTATTGTTCCCTGATCAACGGCGGCAGCTATTATGAACCCCATGCCGTGAGCAAGATCACCAATGCCAGCGGGGCCACGGTGCAGAACATCGAGCCCAGAGTGCTGAAGCAGACCGTGTCCGAGTCCACCTCGGCGCTGATCCGCCAATACTGCCGGGCCACGGTGATGGAGGAGGGCGGCGAGCACCGGACCGGTCAGACGGCCCGCCCGGCGGGGTATGCCATCGGCGGAAAGACGGGCACGGCGGAGGCGGGGTATCCCAGAGACCATGAGGAATATGTAGTATCCTTCATAGGTCATGCACCCGCGGATGATCCCAAGATCGCCATCTATGTGGTGGTGGACAGGGTAAACGCCGAAAAACAGGACGACGCCAAGTACGCCACAGGGATTGTGCGCAATATCCTGACGGAGGTGCTTCCCTATTTAAATATCTTCATGACCGAGGAGCTGAGCGAGGCGGAGGTTCAGGAACTGAATGAGAGACAGCTTGCCATCACCAACAGTTACACTCAAAATCCGGAGGATGTGCCCCCGGAGGGCGGAGAGGGCACGGAGCCTCCCCAGGACAATGCCTACAGCAACGGGGACGGAACCATGACAGACCCCACCGGGGAGACGGGAAGCGTGCAGCCGGGATGGCTGAATTTCCCGGTGGATCCGGCCACAGGGCATCGGGTAAATCCCGAGACGGGGCAGCACCTGGACCCTCAGACCGGGGAGCTGATCGGGGAGAACGAGGGCGTGCTGGACAGCAGTATTCCGGCCAATCCCAATCTTTTTCTCCCTCCTCAGGAATAGGTTTTTAGCCTGGGGACGAATAACCGGTGGCTTTCGGGAATACAGTTATGTAAAGGTCCTTTTATGAGGTTCCCATGCTTACGAACAATAATCAGATCGCCCACAGGAAGAAAATACTGGTGGTCTTCTTCGCCTGTGTGGCATTGTTGGTCTTTCTGTTTGCGCGGCTGGTTTACCTGATGGTGTGGCGGGCGGAATATTACGCCGCCAAGGCTACCGAGCTCCACGAGAGGGAGCGGGGAATCAAGGCGGCCAGGGGGCGGATTTTGGACCGAAACGGGGTGGTGCTGGCCGACAACCGGACCGTCTGCACCATCTCGGTGATACATAATCAGATTCAGGACCCGGAGGAGGTGATCCGGGTGCTCTGCCAGGAGCTTGAGCTGTCCGAGGACTATGTCAGGACCCGGGTGGAAAAGTATACCTCCATGGAGCGCATCAAGAGCAATGTGGATAAGGAGACGGGAGACCGCATCAGAGAGTACGACCTGGCAGGCGTGAAGGTGGATGAGGATTACAAGAGATACTACCCCTACGGCGAGCTGGGAAGCAAGGTGCTGGGTTTTACGGGGGGCGACAATCAGGGCATTATCGGCCTGGAGGTACGCTATGAGAAATATCTGCAGGGTACGGCGGGCACCATTCTCACCGTGACGGACGCCAAGGGCATAGAGGTGGATGAGGAGGGGGAGAGGCGGATTGAGCCGGTGGCGGGAAACGATCTCTACACCAGCATTGATTACAATATTCAGGCCTACGCCACCCAGCTTGCGCTGCAGGCCTGCGCCGCAAAGGAGGCCGAGGGGGTTTCCATCATTGTGATGAACCCTCAAAACGGAGAGATTTACGCCATGGTAAACGTGCCGGAATTTGATCTGAACAATCCCTACGATCTTCCCGAGGGGACGGATGAGAATATCGGATCGGAGGAGCGGCAGAATATCTTAAACGGTGTCTGGCGAAACGGCTGCATCAACGACACCTATGAGCCGGGGTCCACCTTCAAGATTATCACGGCGGCGGCAGGGCTGGAGGAGGGGGTGGTGACTCCCCAGGATTCCTTCAGTTGTCCGGGATTTATCGTTGTGGACGACAGGCGGATACGCTGCCACAAGGTAGCGGGGCACGGAGGGGAGACCTTTGTGCAGGCGACCATGAATTCCTGCAACCCTGTTTTCATCACCGTAGGGCTGCGCCTGGGCGTGGACAATTACTACAAATATTTCGAGGGGTTTGGATTAAAGGAGAAAACCGGAATCGACCTTCCGGGGGAGGCGGGCACCATTATGCACAAGAAGGAGGATATGGGGAATGTGGAGCTTGCCACGGTGTCCTTCGGCCAGTCCTTCCAGATCACGCCCATACAGCTTTTGACCACGGCATCTTCCATCATAAACGGCGGCAGAAGGATCACGCCCCATTTCGGTGTGAAGGCGGTGGATGAGAACGGGGAGGTGGTGGAGGAGTTCTCCTATGAGGTGAAGGAGGGGATCGTGTCCCAGGAGACCAGCGCCACTATGCGGGAAATGCTGGAGATGGTGGTGGCCGAGGGCGGCGGCATCAACGGAAAGGTGGAGGGCTTTCGGGTGGGCGGCAAGACGGCCACCAGTCAGACCCTTCCCCGGGGCAGCGGGCGCTATATCGCCTCCTTCGTGGGCTTTGCCCCGGCGGACGATCCCCAGGTGATCGCCATCGCCATTGTGAACAATCCTCAGGGAGTCTACTACGGCGGGCAGGTTGCGGCCCCCATAGTCCGTCAGCTTTTTGAAAATATCCTTCCGTATTTGGGGATTATGGGTTATAATCAAGAGTAAATTGAGGGAAAGGCGGAAATTATGAACCGTGTCTGTGTTACGAGCGTCGTTCTCTCCTTCTGTATCAGCGCACTGTGCGGGCCGGTTCTGATACCGTTTTTAAAGCGTCTCAAATGCGGCCAGACAGTGAGGGAGGACGGTCCCAAAACACACCTGAAGAAGACGGGAACCCCCACCATGGGCGGAATACTCATTCTCTCAAGCATGGTGGTCACTTCCCTTCTATACGCGGGAACCTATCCGGAGATCGCGCCTGTTTTGTTCCTCACCTTTGGCTTCGGCCTCGTGGGTTTTCTGGATGATTACATAAAAGTGGTATGCGCCCGTTCTCTGGGGCTAACGCCCTGGCAGAAGCTGGGGGGACAGATGGCGGTGACGGGCATCTTCGCATACTACCTGATGCACTTTACGGATGTGAGTCTGGCGATGAAGATTCCCTTTCTGCCGGGCCGGTACATAGATTTGGGCGTTTGGAATATTCCCCTTTTGTTCTTTGTGGTGCTGGGATGCGCTAACGGGGCAAACTTCACGGACGGCCTGGACGGCCTGGCGGGGAGCGTGACCCTCATCGTGGCGGTGTTTTTCACCGCGGTAGCGGTGGGTACGGGGAGCGGAATCATGCCCGTGACCTGCGCGGTGGCGGGGGCGCTGATGGGCTTTCTTTTGTTCAATGTGCACCCGGCCTCGGTGTTTATGGGAGATACCGGCTCCCTGGCCCTGGGAGGGTTTGTGGCGGCCTGCGGCTATATGCTGCAGATGCCCCTGTTCATTGCCATTGTGGGAATGGTATATCTGGTGGAGGTGGCTTCGGTCATTCTCCAGGTGGCTTTTTTTAAGCTCAGCGGCGGCAGACGCATCTTTAAGATGGCTCCGCTGCACCATCATTTTGAGTTGTGCGGCTGGTCGGAGACCAGAATCGTCGCGGCCTTTACCATATTTACGGCCATTATGTGTCTGATTGGGCTGGCGGGAAGTTAGGAGGAAATCAAATGGGATTGGATTTCAAAGGACAAAAATGTCTTGTTGTGGGTTCCGGCATCAGCGGGATCGGTGCGGTTGCCCTGCTGGAGCATTGGGGGGCGGATGTGCTTTTGTTTGACAGCAACAGCGCCCTCACGGTGAAGGAGCTGCGCGGCAGGCTGCCCCGGGAGAGCCGGGCCGTGTGCATGGCGGGAGAGCTGCCCTCCTGCGCGGAGGAGAGCATGGAAGCGGTGATATTAAGCCCCGGAGTACCCACGGATCTTCCCATGGTGTGCAGACTGAGGAACAGGGGAGTTCCCATCCTGGGGGAGATCGAGTTGGGATATCTGGCGGAGAGGGGCAGGGTGGCGGCCATCACGGGCACCAACGGCAAGACCACCACCACTACCCTGGTGGGAGAGATTATGAAGGAACATCTGGGGGAGGACCGCACCTTTGTGGTGGGAAATATCGGCAATCCCTATACCGTGGAGGCTTTGAGGACCGCACCGGACACGGTGACGGTAAGCGAGATCAGCTCCTTTCAGCTTGAGACCGTGGATACCTTCCGGCCGGCAGTGTCCGCCATCTTAAATATCACGCCGGATCATTTAAACCGCCACCACACCATGGAGGCGTATGTGGCGGCCAAGGAGGCCATCGCCGGGAAGCAGACCCGGGAGGATATCTGCGTCCTGAATTACGACAATGCCTACACCAGGGATTTCGGGGACAGATGCCCCGCCCGTCCGGTGTATTTCTCCTCCGCCCGCGAGCTGGAGGACGGCTATTGCCTGAAGGGAGACCGGATAGTGAAATGCGTTGCCGGCAGAAAGACGGAGCTGCTGGATATTCACCGGGATATGAAGCTGGTGGGGCTGTGCAATGTGGAGAATGTGATGGCGGCCATCGCCGTAGCGGAGGGCATGGGAGTGCCCATGGAGACCATCCTTAAGGTGGTGGCGGATTTCAGGGCCGTGGAGCACAGAATCGAATTTGTGGCCAGGAAGGGCGGCGTGGACTATTACAACGACTCCAAGGGCACCAATCCCGACGCAGCCATTCAGGGCATACGGGCCATGAGTAAGCCCACCGTTCTGATCGGCGGCGGCTACGACAAGCAGAGCGAATATGACGAGTGGATAGAGAGCTTTGAGGGCAGGGTAAAATGGCTGGTGCTCATCGGGCAGACCCGGGAGAAGATAGCGGAGTGCGCCAGAAGGCACGGGTTTGAGAATATAAGGTTTGCCGACACTTTTACAGAGTGCCTTGCGCTGTGCACGAAGCTGGCCGGGGAGGGGGACGCGGTGCTTCTGTCGCCCGCCTGCGCAAGCTGGGGAATGTTCTCCAATTACGAGGAGAGAGGACGGATCTTCAAGGAATATGTAAACGGTCTGTCGTGATGGGCGGCAAGGTCCGGGACCGGAGGAAAAAGGCAGGTTATGGAAAGGCATGGATATTGCAATGGCAGCACGTAGAAAAGGAAAGCGCAGAAAAAAGGAGCAGGCAGAATATTTCTTTGATTACAGCCTCCTGTTTATCGTATTGTTTCTGCTGGGGTTCGGCCTGATCATGGTGTACTCTGCCAGCTACTACGAGGCTTTTTCGGATTACGGGGACACCACCTACTATTTGACGAGACAGCTTGCGGCCAACATACTGGGACTGGTGGCCATGATCGTGGTGGCGAATATTCCCTATCACTTTTGGGAGCGCTTTGCGGTGCTGGGCTACGCGGTGTCCGTGGTGCTCATTCTTCTGGTGATGACGCCCCTGGGTATCGAGGCGGGCGGCGCCAGGAGATGGATCGGTCTGCCGGGCATTCCCTTTAATCTGCAGCCTGCGGAGGTGGCAAAGCTGTGCATGATCCTCTTTTTATCCTCCCTGGTGTGCAAGATGGGGAAAGGGGTGCGGACCATGAAGGGCTTCCTCATCATGGTGGCGGTGCCCATGCCCATCGTGGTGCTGGTCAAGGAGGTCACGGATAACTTAAGCTCCGCCATTATCATACTGGGCATTGCGCTGCTCATGGTGTTCGTGGCGAGTCCCGATTATAAGAAATTCATTATAATGGGAGTCATCGGCGTGGCCGCGGTGGCGGCGATCCTGGTCATCATAATAAATGCCGACACGGTGGAGGGCTTTCGAAGCGCCCGCATCCTGGCCTGGCTGGATCCGGAGAGCGACGCTTTGGATAAAGGCTTTCAGCCCCTGCAGGCCCTGTACGCTATCGGAAGCGGAGGCATATGGGGCAAGGGATTAGGGCGGAGCATACAAAAGCTGAACTTCCTGCCGGAGGCGCAGAACGATATGATCTTCTCCATTATCTGTGAGGAGCTGGGGCTGTTCGGGGCCATCGCCATCATGCTCATGTTCATTCTGCTTCTGTGGCGGATGATGATAATTGCCAACAATGCGCTGGATTTGTTCGGAGCGCTTCTGGTGGTAGGGGTTATGGGACATATCGCCATCCAGGTGATCTTAAATATAGCAGTGGTGACCAGCACGGTGCCGAACACAGGGATCTCCCTCCCCTTCATCAGCTACGGCGGTTCCTCAGTGATGTTTCTGCTGATAGAGATCGGCCTGGTCTTAAGCGTGGCGAGGCGTATCCAGCTCAAGACCTGACCAAAAGCGTACAAGATACCAAAGGCTCCTAAAGAGCATAGAATAGAACAGGTCTTTCAATTTAGGAACCGGATGGTGTCACATGGATTCTATTCATATTCAGGGCGGCGTTTCCTTGCAGGGACGGGTTCTCATTCAGGGCTCCAAGAATGCCGCGCTGCCTATTTTGGCGGCTTCGCTGCTTACCAAAGAGACCTCCTGCATCCGCAACTGTCCCAGGATCGCGGATGTATACCGGATGGTCAGCCTGCTTAAGAGCCTGGGCTGTGAGGTAGCCTGGGTAGACGGTGGGATAAGGGTGAACCCTGTGTGTGTGTGCGGAGGCGAGATGCCGGAGGAGGCCATCACCGGTATGCGATCCTCCCTGTGTCTGCTGGGGGCCGTGTTGGGCAGATGCGGAGAGGTTGTCATGGAGCATCCCGGCGGCTGCGTCATCGGGGAGCGTCCCATCGACCTGCATATCGATGCCCTGAAAAAAATGGGAGTTGTGTTTGAGGAGGAGGGCGGACGGCTTAGGGCCACGGCTCCCGGGGGGATTCACGGCGCCCGGATTTGTCTGCCCATCGCAAGCGTGGGGGCTACGGAGAATATTCTCCTGGCTGCGGCGCTGGCGAAAGGAGACACGCTGATCCAGGGGGCGGCCAGGGAGCCGGAGGTGGCGGCGCTCTGCGCGTATCTTTCGGAATGCGGCGCCCGGATAGAGGGTGCGGGCTCAGACAGGCTCTGTGTCAGAGGAAGCTGCGGGAGGCCGTTGGACGGCGCGCAGTTTTGCATTCCTGCGGACCGGATTGTGGCGGGAACCTATCTGTTCGGATGTATTGCCACCGGAGGGAATGTGCTTTTGGCGGATGCGCCCGTGGACCAGATGGAGGCGGCTTTGCGGGTGGCAGTCAGAATGGGAAGCCGTTGGGAGCGTGCCCGGGAGGGGATTTATGTGCAGTCTCCCCCAAGGCCTCTGCTGCCGGAGAAGCTGCGCACCTCCCCCCATCCCGGATTTCCCACGGATATGCAGTCCATGGCCCTGGCGGCCATGACAAAGGGAAAGGGACAATGTCTCATTGAGGAGACTATCTTTGAAAAGCGTTTCCGGGTGGTGGAGCCCCTCAGGGAGATGGGAGCGGATATAGAGACGCTCAACTCCCGCAAGGTGTCGGTGCGGGGCGTGTCCCGGCTCGTGGGCAGGGACGTGGAGGCGGGAGAGCTGCGCGGCGGCGCTGCGCTGGTGCTGGCAGGCCTCATGGCCGAGGGAGTCACCCGGGTGTACGGCGTGAAGTATATAGACCGGGGATATGAGAATATCTGCAGAGACTTAAGAGAGTTAGGAGCGCGTATCGTCAGTGTTTAGGAGAAAAGGAAGGCTTGGCATTAAGGTACTGATCATAGCGGCGGTATTGGCAGTCCTTTTGGGAGCGGGGTACTATGTGCTGTCCGAGTATACCATTCAGAATGTGTATGTGGAGGGGAATGCCCACTATTCGGAGGAGGAGATCAAGGAGTATGTCATGTCGGGTCCCCTGGGAAACAATTCGCTGTATCTTTCCCTGAAATACAAGAACAGGAATATTGCGAACATCCCCTTTGTGGACGCCATGGACGTGGCTATTTTATCGCCGGATACCATCAGAATTACGGTGTATGAGAAGGCGTTGGCCGGGTATGTGAAATATCTGGATACCTTTATGTATTTTGACAAGGACGGCTATGTGGTGGAAAGTTCCAGCATCAGGACGGTGGGAATTCCCCAGATCACAGGACTGGACTTTGATTTTGTGATTTTGGGGGAGCCTCTCCCGGTGGAGGATGGGGAGGTGTTTGACCATGTGATGAACATCACGAAGCTTTTGAACAAGTATGAGCTCAAGGCGGACAAGATCTATTTTCACGCCACGGGCGGAGTGACGATTTATTTTGAGAATGTGAAGGTGGCCCTGGGCGGCGACTACGTCAATCTGGAGGACAAGGTGATGCTGCTGCCCCAATTCCTCCCCAGTTTAGAGGGGAAAAGCGGGACGCTCCAGATGGAGAATTATGACGGCAGCGGCGGGAAATATACTTTCAATCCTAATTGAAAAATTCTATAAAAAGGGTTGATAAATTTGTAAAATAATTATATGATAGACTATATGGAGTTTAAGAGGGAAGCTGTGTGCTTTTCCGTGAGAAGGAGGACTAACCCTTGCTGGAAATCAAGACGAACGAGGTTGAATCTGCGGCAAAGATTATCGTAGTGGGCGTGGGCGGCGCAGGTAATAATGCTGTTAATAGAATGATCGATGAGGAAATAGACGGTGTAGAATTTATCGGAGTGAACACGGACAAGCAGGCCCTGCAGCTCTGCAAGGCCCCCAGGCTGCTTCAGATCGGGGAGAAGCTGACCAAGGGGCTGGGGGCGGGAGCCAAGCCTGAGGTGGGCGAGAAGGCCGCCGAGGAGAGCTCGGAGGAGATATCCGCCGCCTTGAAGGGCGCGGACATGGTGTTTGTCACCTGCGGGATGGGCGGCGGCACCGGCACCGGCGCGGCTCCCGTTGTGGCCAGGCTGGCCAAGGATATGGGTATCCTGACGGTGGGAGTTGTGACCAAGCCCTTCCGTTTTGAGGCGAAGACCCGTATGGTCAACGCCCTGGGCGGGATTGAGCGGATCAAGGAAAACGTGGACACGCTGATAGTCATTCCCAATGACAAGCTTTTGGAGATCGTGGACAGGCGCACCACCATGCCCGAGGCTCTTAAGAAGGCGGACGAGGTGCTGCAGCAGGCGGTGCAGGGCATTACGGACCTGATCAATGTGCCCGCCGTGATCAACCTGGACTTTGCGGATGTACAGACCGTTATGAAGGACAAGGGCATCGCCCACATCGGAATCGGCGAGGGCAAGGGCGACGACAAGGCTCTGGACGCTGTCCGTATGGCGGTGGAGAGCCCTCTTTTGGAGACTAAGATCACCGGCGCGAGCCATGTGATTCTGAATATATCGGGGGACATCAGCCTGGCGGACGCCAACGATGCGGCCAGCTATGTGCAGGAGCAGGCGGGAGACGAGGTCAATATTATCTTCGGCGCCATGTACGATGCCAACCGATCCGACAGCTGCATGATCACGGTGATTGCCACAGGGTTGGAGGAGGTCTCCGAGAATCTTGGGCAGAACAGACTGGGAGGGGCTTCCGCCTACAGGCAGCCCGCATCCCACACGGTTCCCAATTCCCTGAAGGGCATGAATCTCCAGGGAACGCAGGGGGCGGGAGCGCCGGGTGCGCCAAAGCCCGGGATTCAGCCGCTGCCCGGGATTCAGAGGCCGGCGGATATCCGCAGCTCCGTGGAGGAGAAGAGCCTTAAGATACCGGATTTTCTGCAGAGAAAGTAAGGCGTAGTTATTTTAATATATGAGGTTCGGCCCGATACGGGGAGGCCGGACCCCCACGGAAGGACAGGGGAGTCCCCGACAGCAGGTTACACAATGCTGTCGGAGACTCCCCTGTCTCTTTGTCTTTCTCCGACGTTATCCGGCAGAAAATATTCCGTCCTTCCCCCTTGTTTTTGACAAATTCCATAGCCCCCACCCTTTATAATGATTATGAAAAGGGTGATAAAATGTATTATGAACTATATGTGGACAGTTTGTTTCTGGTAAACTTTTGCATGAATCTATTCCTTCTGCTGCTGGTCAACGAGAGGACGCACCGCACTGCCACGGGGCTGCGTCTTATCCTGGGGGCCGCGGCAGGAGCGGTTCTGTTTTTATTTCCCTTTTTTTTAAACGGTCCGGCGGGATTAAAAGCGGCCATTGGAGCCGTGTCCGGCATCTGCGGGATGCTTTTCGGAGCCTTTCGCGTGCGGAGCCTGAGAGCCTTTTTCTCGCTGTCCGAGAAGCTGATCGGCTATTCCTTTCTCATGGGGGGAGCTCTTCTGTTTGTGCTGCGCTGTGTGAACCGGTTGTTCCCGGGACTACAGAGCTTTCTTCGCGGTATTTTCGGTGTTATGGGGATGGGTGCGGCGCTCTTTCTGGTTTTTTTTTACAGGAGGGGACGACAGAATGAGGAAATCTGTGCCGCCACGCTGGTGCGGGGAGAGAGGCGGGAGCAGGTCGCAGCGCTTTTGGATTCGGGCAATCTGCTGACGGAGCCGGTCAGCGGCAAGCCCGTGTGCGTGCTGGACAGAGAGGTGTTCGAGCGGTTCTGGGAGGGGGAAGCAGTGTACTACCGCGCCATTCCCTACCACAGTGTGGGGAAGGCCGCAGGAATCCTCAAGGGATATCTGCTTCCGGAGCTGCGTCTGGAGCTGGACGGTGTGGAGAAGATCTGCCGGGATGTGTACATCGCGGTGAGCGACGAGCCCGTAAACGGCGGGGAGCAGCGGCAGGAGGAGGGCGTGAGACTGATTGTGAACCCCAGGCTGCTGGCATGAGAAGAAACATGGAAGGTAGAATAAAAATAAAAAATTGAGATATTCGGAATGGAGGTAAAAATGATTTTTAAGGTGACAATGCCGTCTAAAATGCAGTTTAGGATAATCCGAGGGGAAAATCATAAAAAGCGAGGGGGAAATGAGATTCATTATATAGGGGGCACGGAGGTGCTGCCGCCGCCCCTGCCGTCGGAGCAGGAGAGCCAGGCCATAGGAGCCCTGGGAACGGAGGAGGACGGTCAGGCCAAGGCCACTTTGATCGAACACAATCTGCGTCTGGTGGTGTACATAGCGAAGAAATTCGACAACACAGGCGTGGGGGTGGAGGACCTGATCTCCATCGGGACCATAGGTCTGATCAAATCCATCAATACCTTTAAGCCGGACAAAAATATCAAGCTGGCCACTTATGCCTCCCGCTGTATAGAGAATGAGATCCTGATGTATCTTCGCAGAAACAACAAGACGCGGTTCGAGGTGTCCATCGACGAGCCGCTGAATGTGGACTGGGACGGCAACGAGCTTTTGCTGTCGGATATTCTGGGAACGGACGAGGATGTGATCTACCGCAATCTGGAGAACGAGGTGGAGAGAAACCTTCTGATGGGAGCCATCAGCAAGCTCTCAGACAGGGAGAAGACGATTATCAAGCTGCGCTTCGGTCTGGGGAGCCGGGACGGCAGGGAGATGACCCAGAAGGAGGTCGCGGGATTTCTGGGAATTTCCCAGTCCTATATCTCAAGATTGGAGAAAAAGATCATGCGCCAGTTGAAAAAGGAGATGAGTATGCAGATTTAGCTGTTTACAAAGGGTGCGGGTTGGTATTATACTGAAAGAGATATGTAATGTCACAGAATGAATTTTACCTGCGACGCGGGTTCAGAGTAGAGTAAATTGGCGCGGGCCATAGGAAATGCTTTTGGGAATACAACAATGATACGGCGTGAAGATATATTGTCCATGGAATATTTGAAGAAAACAGAATATACCGGCTGCCACAAGGGTATGCGTTATCGTCTGGAAAGATCGGAGGAGGACGGGGAGACGCGTCTTAAGTGCACGTTGTGGCCGGAGCCCTTTAATTATTTCACCACCCCTGCCGAGCAGAAGGAGAGCTGTCTGTTTGAGTTCGGGGAGAGCGGCGTGGAAGACGCCGTGGTGTGGATGAACGGGAGGTTTTTGGAGGAGAGGGACAAATGGGAGCGCGCCGCCGGGAATTGGGATACTTATCGGATGAAATAGTGCATGGAGAGCGGCTGTAATGCTTAATTATATTATAAAGGATATGGCATCCGTATTCCGCTATCTGCCCTATGGGCTGGTAGCGGGAATACTGGTGGCCATTGTGCTGAGTGTGGTAAATGACAGAAGGGTGAAGAAAAGGCGAAGGCCCTTCTCGGTGGCGGCCACCACCAGCTTTTTTATGTATGTGGTAATCATACTGTTTATCACATTTCTGTCCAGGGAAGCGGGAAGCGGACGGGGAATGGACTGGGAACTGTTCTCCACCTGGGGGATCAATTCCCGCAACAACGCCTATGTGATAGAGAATATACTGCTGTTCGTCCCCTTTGGTTTTGTGTGTGCCTGGGCGCTGAAGCCGGCCAGGAATTTTTTCGTCTGTCTGCTTATGGGAGCGGGCTTCAGTATGGGGATTGAATTCTTGCAGTTTATTACCCAGAGGGGATTTTTTCAGATTGACGATATCCTCACCAATACCATAGGGACCGTCATCGGCTATATTCTGTACCGCTGCGTGCTGAATGAGGAGCGCACGGGCGGGCAGAGAATCCGCTGGGGCTTTGTGTTTCTGGCGCTCCTGATGATGGCGGCCACGGCGCTTTTTGTCTTCGGATTTTCCAGCGACAGCGTATCCGAGACCAATCAGCTCAGCATGAAGGTGGCAAAATACTTGGTGCGGGGTGTGGCCGGATGGCTGGGAGTGGGACTTGACAGCGGGGAGCTTTTGACCGTGCTGAAATTTGTGCATCCTCTGCTGCGCAAGCTGGCCCACGCCTCCGAGTACGCGGCGATCTGCGTGGTCATCGGTTTTGGCTTTCAGATGATGAAAAAGAGAAGAGCCCGGGTGGTGAACTATTTTTACGCGGTGATTCTCTGCGGGGTGATCGCCACGGTGGACGAGCTTTTGCAGCGCTATGCCTTTTCCCGGACAGGCCGGGTGATGGATGTGCTCATCGATGTGGCGGGCGCCGTCATAGGCGGTTGTATCTACGTGTTCTTAAGTGAGTTTTTCGACTTCCTGCTGGGGGAGGAAGCCGGGGACTACGACGGGTACGATGACGGGTACGACGACGGCGTGTATGAGGATGAGGAAGACTACGACGACCGTTAGGCCGACAGATAGACGCGCATGGTGCGGAGGGCTTTCTTTTCCAGGCGGGATACCTGAGCCTGGGAGATGCCGATCATATCGGCGACCTCCATCTGGGTTTTGCCCTCGAAGAAGCGCAGGGAAATGATTTCCCTCTCCCTGTCGTTCAGCCTTTTCATGGCCTCGCTCAAGGAGAGGTGCTCCACCCAGTTCTCCTCCTTGTTCTTCTTGTCGCTGATCTGGTCCATGACATACAGTGTGTCGCCCCCGTCGGTGAAGATGGGCTCGTATAGGCTCATGGGGTTTTGGAGGGCGTTCATGGCGTATACGATGTCTTCCTTGGAGATGCCCACCTCACCGGCGATCTCCTCCAAAGTGGGTTCCTTCAGGTTCTTTCTGGTCAGGTTGTCCCTGGCATAGACGGCCTTATAGGCGATATCCTTTAAGGAGCGGGAGACCCTTATCTGATTGTTGTCCCGCAGGAAACGGCGGATTTCCCCTATGATCATGGGAACGGCATAGGTGGAGAATTTCACGTTCATGGTGGGGTCAAAATTGTCTATGGCCTTGATCAGGCCGATGCAGCCGATCTGGAACAGATCGTCCACATTCTCGTTGCTGGAGGAGAATCTCTTGATCACGCTCAGCACCAGGCGCAGGTTTCCTTCGATATAGGCCTCTCTGGCCTCTCTGTCCCCCGCCTCGATGCGCTTGAAGAGCGCTTCCTTTTCCTCCGCTTTCAGCAGGGGGAGCTTGGCCGTATTCACGCCGCAGATCTCTACTTTTCCCAGTGCCATTTTTGCCTCCGTTCTCCCGAAGGGCGCGTCGCCCCGGCGGGAATTTTTTGTATTGGTAGTATGCTCTTTTGCGTGTCAGGATATACCGGGAGAGCATATAATAATGGTGAAGAAAGTTCCGCCTTGGGCGGCGTGTAAAAGAGGGCGCGGAATGCTGTTTTCGGAATTGAAATGCAAGGATGTCATTAATGTCAGGAATTGTAAAAAGCTGGGGCACATAAGCGATATTGAGTTCGACGAGTGCAGCGGGTGTATCTGTAAGGTGATGATTCCCGGGGGAAACCGGTTTCTTAATTTCCTCTGCTGTGAGGCGGATATTGTGATACCGTTTAAGGATATACGACAGATCGGTCCGGACATCATTTTAGTTGACATAAAATGTTGAAAAAGATATAATGATTGCAACATAAAATAACGATTCGATAAGAAAGGAACAGGGTGCTCATATGAAATGTCCCTTTTGTAATCACGCCAATACCAGAGTAATAGACTCCAGGCCTGCGGAGGACAACAATTCCATCAGACGCAGGCGGGTATGTGACGAGTGCGGGAAGCGTTTCACCACCTACGAGAAGGTGGAGACCATTCCCCTCATTATCATCAAGAAGGACAACAACAGGGAAACCTACGACCGCTCCAAGATCGAGGCGGGGGTGCTGCGAGCCTGCCACAAGCGCCCGGTCAGCGCCACCCAGATCACCCGTCTGGTGGATGAGGTGGAGTACGAGGTCTCCAATATGGAGGAGAAGGAGATCCAGAGTCAGGTTATCGGTGAGCTGGTGATGAACAAGCTGAAGGATGTGGACGCGGTGGCGTATGTGCGCTTTGCCTCCGTGTACCGGGAGTTCAAGGATATCAACACCTTTATGGATGAGCTGAAAAACGTCCTGCAGCAGGACGGGGTGGACGTAAGCGAGCTGTGATGACCGGGTAAAACCCCCAGGGGCTTGGAGCGGCGTCCGGGGAAGCACTCCGACGTTTGGGGCGGCGTCGGGGAAAGCGCTCCGACGGTTTGGGAGGGGAGTCCGGGAAGTGCCCCGACGGTTTGGGAGCGGCGTCCGGGGAAGCACTCCGACTGTTTGGCAGTGGAGCCGGGGAAGCACTCCGATGTTTGGGAGGGGAGTCCGGGAAGTGCCCCGACGTTTGGAGCGTCGTCAGGGGAAGTGCCCCGACGGCTTAGGAGCGGCGTCTGACGAAGCGGTACAGACAGATCAGGTACAGGATGCTCAGAAGTATCTGACTGCACAGAATGCCCCAGAGGTAGCCGGTGATGCCGAACAGGGGGATGGCCAGGAAGACGAAAGCAAGGCGGAGGCCCAGGCTGGCCACATTCATAAGGAAGATTCTGCCCGCCATGCCCAGCCCCTGCAGGATGCTGGAGAGGGTGGTGTCCAGGTAGAGGAAGGGGCACAGAAAGCTCAGAGTCCGGATAAAGTGCCCGGCCAGGGGGCTGTCAAACAGGCTTCGGCCGGCCCAGCCGCCGAAGAGGGCGAAGACCCCCATACATAGGAAGCCCAAGAGGAAGCAGTATTTGACGGTGCGCAGCGCGGCGTCTTTTACTGCTTTCATATTGCCCAGGGCATAGTTTTCCGAGATGATGGGCAAGAGCAGGACCGCCACCGAGCCGGTGATGGCGTTGGGGAAGAAGATAAAGGGCATGGCCATGCCTGTCAGCACGCCGTAGACGCTTAAGGCGGTGGCAGTGTCATAGCCGTAGGCCTTCAGGGCGGTGGGGATGGATACGGATTCCACACTCTGCAGAAGGTTCAGGACAATGCGGTTGGCCGTCAGGGGCAGGGCCATCCCCAGAATACTCTGATAGACCGGCAGCAGGGAGCCGGGGAATCTCCGGGCGGAGTAAGCCCGGGAGGGGCTGCGCCGGAGGACGAAGGTGCCCTGTGAAGGCTGTGCGGGGCAGCCGGGAATTTGCCTGCGGGACTCCCGCCGTCTGGCAGCCAGGCAGCGGTAGAAGGAGAGGACGGAGATGGCCATGGACACCAATTCTCCCACCGTCAGGCCGAAGACGGCCACATTGAGAGAGGGGCTTTCCCCTCTGAGGACGGCCTGGGCGGACAGCAGGTAGACGCAGGCCACCCGGGTGATCTGCTCTATGAGCTGGGTGATTGCCGGGACGAAGGTTTTCTTTCTTCCATAAAAATAGCCGTTGATGCAGGAGTGGACGGCGCTTAAGGGAATGGAGAAGGCCAGAATCCGCAGCATGGACGCCGTGCGCGCCTCCAGGAGCATATGTACCGCGATGGGATCGGACAAAAAGTACACCCCGGCGCCGCAGATGACAGACAGGGGCAGGGATATGCTCAGTCCCGCAAACACCGGGCGGAAGGAGCTGCTCTTTTCCCTGGCGGCGCGCTCCGCCACGAACTTGGATATGGCGGTCTGATAGCCCGCGGCGGTGAGGGAGAAGGACAGGGACAGCACCGGATTCACAAGCTGGTAGATGCCCATGCCCTCCTCCCCGAACAGCCTTGAGAGGTAGATGCGGTAGAAAAAACCGATGATGCGGGTGACAAATCCCGTCAGAGTCAGAACGGCGGTGCCGATGACCAGGGGATGGCGAATATTTTTTTTCATGGAGAAGCCCCCGGGGTTTTCTCTATATATATTCCCGGGGGATGGTTGACAGAACATGAATTCGGTGCTATATTATTCCTGTAATTCCTAGTGTTTTACTTCCTATTTAACCATACACGCTTTATTTTGATTTTAGATTCCGCGAAGCGGAAGTCTGGAGGTATCATATGATATATTTGGATAATGCGGCAACCACAAGAACGGCGCCGGAGGTTGTGGAGGCCATGCTCCCTTATTTTTCGGAGCAATACGGCAATCCCAGCTCCATCTACGGGCTGGGCGCCCAGAGCAAAAAGGCGGTGACTGCCGCCCGGGAGAAGATTGCGGCGGCCCTGGGGGCGAAGCCGGAGGAGATCTATTTTACGGCGGGGGGCTCCGAGTCCGACAATTGGGCGCTTAAGACCGCGGCGGAGGCGTATGCGGGCAAGGGAAAGCATATCATCACCACGGGGATAGAGCATCACGCCATTCTCCACACCTGTGAGTATCTGGAGAAAAAAGGGTATGAGATCACCTATCTGGGGGTGGATAAAGAGGGCCTGGTAGATTTGGAGGAGTTGGAGAAGGCTATCCGTCCGGATACCATCCTGATCAGCGTTATGTTTGCAAACAATGAGATCGGAACCATAGAGCCCATCGGCAAAATAGGCGAGATCGCCAAAGCCCGGGGGATTTTGTTTCACACGGACGCGGTGCAGGCATTTGGCCAGGTTCCCGTAAATGTGGATGAGATGCACATTGATATGCTCAGCGCCAGCGGGCACAAACTGAACGGCCCCAAGGGCGTGGGTTTTCTCTATATCCGTACCGGCGTGAAAATCCGTTCCTTTGTCCACGGCGGCGCCCAGGAGCGCAGCAGACGGGCGGGGACGGAGAACGTGCCCGGCATCGTGGGTCTGGGCGCGGCGGTGGAGCGGGCAGTTTCCACCATGGAGGAGCGGGCCGGGAAGGAGAGCGCTCTGCGGGACTATCTGATCGGACGGGTGGAGAAGGAAATTCCCTATTGCTGGCTCAACGGCAGCCGTATCCGGCGATTGCCAAACAACGCGAATTTTTCTTTTTTGTATATCGAAGGGGAGTCCATGCTGATTATGCTGGATATGAAGGGGATCTGCGCCTCCAGCGGTTCCGCCTGCACCTCGGGCTCTCTGGACCCCTCCCATGTGCTTCTGGCCATCGGGTTAAAGCATGAGGAGGCTCACGGCTCCCTCAGACTCACGTTGTCGGAGGAGACCACCAAAGAGGAGATCGACACGGTGGTGGAGGAGCTGAAGGCCATCGTGCAGAGACTGCGGGATATGTCGCCCCTGTATGCCGATTTCCTGAAGGCAGGGAAATGATTTCCCCGAAATATGGCCGGACCGGTGGGCAGAAGCGGTGCGTCCCGGTCCGCAGTAGAAAAGGATTGATTTAAGAACGGGTGTTATATATTGAGGGCAGCGCTGGAGGGCGGCTTTAAGCGGCGGCCATGCTGCGGAAAGGAAGGGCTATGTACAGCGAAAAGGTAATGGATCATTTCCAGAACCCCAGGAATGTGGGGGAGATAGAGAACGCCAGCGGCGTGGGCACCGTGGGGAACGCCAAGTGCGGCGACATCATGAGAATGTTTTTGGACATTGACGAGGACGGCGTAATAAGGGAGGCCAAATTCAAGACCTTCGGCTGCGGCGCGGCGGTTGCCACCAGCTCCATGGCCACCGAGCTGGTGAAGGGCAAGACCATACAGGAGGCGCTGCAGATCACCAACCGGGCGGTGATGGAGGCCCTGGACGGGCTGCCTCCGGTGAAGGTGCACTGTTCCCTTTTGGCCGAGGAGGCCATCCATGCGGCGCTGTGGGACTACGCGGAAAAGAACCATATTCAGATCGAGGGATTGGAGAAGCCCAAGGCGGATATAAGCGAGGGCGAGGAGGAAGAGTACTGAGGCTTTTGGGGGTTAGCGTGAGATGACAAAGATCTGGAGGGATGTAAAATATTTGTGGAGCCGGAAGTGCTTCGCCGTGGGGCTGCCCGTCGTGACGGTTTTGAGCTATATCACTCTGCTCTTAAACCCCACCATAGGAATAGACGACACTTCCTTCAAGCTCTATTATGTGGACGGCGTCTCTCCGGCTATGGGGCGCTGGTGTCTGTATATGATCAACAAGGCGGTTCCCCTGGCCACGAATCCCTTTTTTGTGGAGGCGGTGGGGCTCTGCCTGTTCTGTCTCTCCGTGAGTCTTTGGTGTGTGGTTTTTTACCGTCTGTTCGGGGACAGACTGCCAGTTGTTGTCTACACGCTGTTTTGCTGTGTGATGATATCCAGCCCCATGATCAGCGAGGTGGTGATCTGGTATCTGCAGGACGGCATTTACCTGGGATACGGCGTGACCGCCCTGGCGGTGCTTTTTGGAATGGAGGCCCTTCGCGGGGAGGAAGGGGAAAGGAAAAAAAGGCAGGGCCCAGAGGACAGGGGAAAGGAAAAAAAGGCAGGGCCCAGAGGACAGGGGAAAGGAAAAGGGCAGAGCGCAAAGGACGGGAGGAAAGGGCAGAAAGGGGGACCGGTCTTTAACAGGGCGCTTGCAGGCAGGGCAGGCTGGGTGATCGCTTCGGCGGCGACCCTGACCGTGGCCCTGGGGTTTTACGAGGCCTTTATGATCGTGTACCTGATGGCCATGGCGATGGTTTTTCTGCTGGTACGGGTGCTGGACAGAAAGGATTACACTGCCAGGCCTTTTGTCTGGCTGGTCCGTGTGATTTTCACGGTGGGCCTTTCCATGCTGCTTCGCTCTCTTGTGATCGAGCTGATCACGGCGGCGTATCATCTGGAGGCGCAGAAGCTGGTGCTGAAGAGCAGGGACGCAGGGGATATCCTGCAGATGGCGGCCGGCTGGTTTGACGGCAGCCGCAGTCTGTCGGAGTTTACTTATATATTGAAGGATTTCTTTGTCAAATACTATCTCAATGCCGTTGTCTACACCACGGTTCTCATTTTGGTGCTGGCTGTGGGTATGGTGTGTCTGTGGGGCCTGGTGCAGACTGTGAGGAAGCGGGACGGATGGATACTGGCGGCGGCTCTCTGCATTGTGCTGCTTCCCTGGGTGATGCCCATTCTGGAGGCCCAGGCCACCTATTACCGCGCCAGCGAGTATATTCCCCTTCTGACGGCCTTTGCGGTGTTTCCGGCGGCCTGGGAGCTTAGGAACAGAAAGCGCCCCCTGCGGGCGGCGGGACTGTGTCTTGCGCTGCTTCTTCTGTACAGACAGGGCTATGAGATGAACAAATGGCTCTATGTGGATGCCATGAAGTACGAGAACGACAAGCTAATTATGGGGCAGGTGGCCCTGAAGATCAAAGAAAGCTGCGATGTCTCAAAGCCGGTCTGCGTAGTGGGCAGCTATCAGACACCCAGGGGGTTGATTGAGAATGTCTACACCCCGGAGTGGTCCAAGAAGTACAAGCTGCTCAAGTGGCTGGTCTGCGCTGTGGACCCTGAGATTTTTGAGAAATACGACACGCCCTGGGGATACGCGGCGGCGGAGACCCCGACGCTGTCTTTCATCAACTGGGGGGCGGTGGCCTTCTACGGCTTTGACAGAGAGTTGGTCAAGTTCTGGAAAATGCATGGCTTTGAGTTTACGGAGGACGGCAATCCGGAGCATTATGCGGCGGCCCGGGACTTGATGCTTGACGGGCCGGTGTGGCCCCAGGAGGGCTCCGTGGTGGAGATGGAGGATCATATCATAGTGAATTTCGGAAACTACGGCTCGGGGCAGTGAGTCCGGCGTTTTCTCTGCGCCGGCGTGCCCTGCGGGGGATAACTATTTATCGGGAGAGGAGGGCGGCCCATGAAGGGGATACTGCGGAAGGTGAGAAACAGGCTGCTTATGCTTTTGGGAGGGAGCGCCCTTGGGGCGTTTCTTTTGATTGTCGTATGCGGACTTCCCACGGAGACGGCAAAGGCCCATATCTACGCGTCCCTGCCCTCCATCGAGAACGGATTTTCCGGGGAGCTTCTTCCGGGATACCCGGGAACCTTTCTGGGAAATTTCACGGACTGCCTGATGCTGGAAAACTGTGTCTACCGCTCCCAGGGGCATTCCCTGGGGGAGCAAGCCCTGTGTATGTACAGGGGGGAGAGCGGCACGGGGGCCGGCTGGGCCACGGGCTATTCCCTGATCGATTACCTGGAGGGAGTTCCCCAGGGGCGGGAGGTGGAGTACGCCAGATATTGGCATGGCTATCTCATCCTGTTAAAGCCCCTTTTGCTTCTGACCTCCTTCGACGCGCTGCGGCTGATGATGGCGGCGTCCCAGTTAATCCTGGCGGGATGGATCATTTTGTCCTGCGGCAGGCGGGGAGATGCCTTTTTGGGGAGCGCCTTTCTCCTGACGCTTCCCTTTCTGTATTTTTTTTCCCTGTATCTGTCCCTGTCCTTAAGTATTTGCTTCTATGTGCTCGGGGTGAGTCTGCTGGTGCAGCTTGGACACAATGAGAGGCTGATGGAGAGAGGTGGGTATGGGGCCTTTTTTGCGGCGGTGGGCATGGCCACAGCCTATTTTGATCTGCTCACTTATCCCCTGGTGACGCTGGGCATTCCCCTGTGTGTGTATCTGTATCTGAACCACAGGGAGTGGCGGAAGGGATTGAGGGGACTGGTGTTTTGCAGCGCGGAGTGGAGCGTGGGCTATCTGGGTTTTTGGGCCATGAAGTGGGTGATCGTGGACCTATGCTTTGGCATGGGAACCATAGGGGACGGCGTGGCCACTCTGATGGAGCGGACCCGGACGGCGGCGGGGCAGACCCCGGCGGCGGGATTTGGAGAGGTCCTCGGGCTGAATGCGGGGGCGTATCTGAACTGGCCCTTCTTCCTGCTGGCGGCGGGGATCTGTCTGTGGCTTGCCCTGAGAGTTTGGAAGAGCCGGAGGGAGGCGGACAGGGCTTCTCTTTCCGGGGCGCTCCCCCTTTTTGTGGCGGCGCTGTATCCCTTTGCGTGGTTCTTTTTGACCCAGAACCATTCCGGGGAGCATTATATGTTTACCTATAAGATTTTGTCGGTGACGGTCTTTGCCGGGATCTGCGGGGTGGGAAAACTGTGCCGCGGGGGCGGAGAGAAGAATCGGTGAGAGGCTGTGCCCGCATGGACGGCGCCAGTGGGGGGAGCGCTACAGGCCGTTATTTTAGCGGCGGAATGAGAGGAAAATGCATGAAGCAAAGGGTGGCGGTGGGCCTGTCGGGAGGAGTGGACTCCTCTGTGGCGGCCTATCTGTTGAAGGAGCAGGGATATGAGGTGATGGGAGTCACCATGCTTACCCGGGACGGGGAGGAGCGCCAGGGAGAGGTTGGGAGTCTTGGGCCTTCGCCCGCGGAGGATGCGGCCAGGGTGGCCGCCCATCTTCGGATTCCCCATTATGTCCTGGATTTGAGGCGGGAGTTCAAGCGCTGTGTGACGGATTATTTCGTGGAGGAATATCTGAAGGGACGTACCCCCAATCCCTGCGTCGTCTGCAACCGCTATGTGAAGTGGGGAGAGCTTTTAGACAGAAGCCTGGCCCTGGGGGCGGATTATATCGCCACGGGGCACTATGCCAGAATAGACAGGCTGCCCGGGGGAAGATACGCTCTGCGTAATTCCGTGACCGCGGCCAAGGACCAGACCTACGCCCTCTACGCCCTGACCCAGGAGCAGCTATCCCGCACGCTGATGCCCGTGGGAGCATATGCCAAGGAGGAAATAAGGAGGATCGCCCTGGAGGCGGGGCTGCCTGTGGCGGACAAGCCGGACAGCCAGGAGATCTGCTTCGTGCCCGACGACGATTACGCCGGATTTGTCCGCAGGGAGGCGGGGGAGCGCACCCCCGGCCCCGGCAATTTCGTGGACGGGGAGGGGCATGTGCTGGGCCGTCATCGGGGCATCACCCACTACACCATAGGACAGAGACGGGGATTGGGGCTGGCTATGGGACACCGGGTTTTTGTCACGGCCATACGGCCCGAGACGGCGGAGGTGGTGGTCGGAGAGGATGCGGATCTCTACACCGACAGGGTGGTCTGCGGCTGTGTAAATTTTATGGCGGAGCCGTGTCTTGACCGGCCTGTGCGGGCCCGGGTGAAGATACGCTACAATCATCCGGGGGAATACTGCATGATTGAAAGCTGCGGGGAGGGCCTTGTGCAGTGTCTTTTTGAGCGGAAGGTCAGGGCGGCGGCCCCGGGGCAGGCGGCGGTATTCTATCTCGGGGAGTATGTTCTGGGGGGAGGCGTCATCCTGTAGCCGGGCCGGCCTGTTTCAAAGGCTGAGGGAATGCCGCAAGGCTCCTGTCACCAAAGGGGCTTCCCGCGCATATACTGGAGGGAGTGTATGGAAATCCAGCCATACAGGCGAGGAGGAATTATGGATTCTATGTTTTGCGGAAGGGGAAACTGTCTGACGGGGGGCCTGTATGCCTCTGTGACAGGTTCCATTGTGGAGATGGTGCCCACCAGGTCCGGGAGACAGGTGAGCGGCTGTACGATTTTTGTCACGCTGGAGGATGAGAGCGGGAGTACGGTAAATTTCATCATGGGCCCCGATACCTATGTGGTGGATTTCACCACGCTGTCCGTGGGAATGCAGGCTACCTTCTGGTATCGGACGGACGTGCCTGTGCCCTTGATTTATCCGCCCCAGTATGTGGCCTCGGTGGCGGCCCAGGTGAAGAACGGGCGAATGATCGATGTGGATCATTACAATGATTCTCTGGTGAACGACGCTCAGACTCTGCAGCTTAACATCGACGGCTCCGTGGATCTGCGGACTACCAACAATCAGTATTTCCAGGCAAGTCCCGCGGGGCAGAATCTGGTGGTGCTCTATGAGACCTCCACCAGGAGCATTCCCGCCCAGACTACCCCCAGAAAGATCGTGGTGCTCTGCAACTCCTGAGAAGGATGGGGGCTTGCCGCTGCGGCATCCGGGCGGAACGTCTTCTATAGCTTACAAAAAACGGGCTTTCGGTTTTCAAAGACTGTGTAATAGCGAAAACCGCAGCTTGCCAGCGCTTCCCCGGCGCGGTCGAAGTAATCGGCCATATGGGCGGCATCGTGGGCATCCGAGCCCACTGTGACGATCTCTCCGCCCAGCTCCCGGTAGCGCTTTAACACGCCGATACAGGGATGCATGTCACGCATCCCTTTTTTGAGTCCGCCGGTGTTGAGCTCGATGCCCTTGCCCTTTTCCAGCAGGGCCTTCAGGATTTGGTCGAAGATGTCGCCGTACTCCTCGAAACGGTAATCTCTGTCCCGGGAGGCTCCGTAGCGCACCGTATAGTCCAGGTGACCGTAGACGTCAAAGTCCGGGCAGGCCAGGATGTTCTCCAGAATGGATTCAAAGTACTCCCGGTAAGCCTCCCGGTCCGTCCGTCCCTCGTAGAAGGAGGGGTAGTAGGGGTCCCGGCCCCGGCATACATGGGAGGAGCCTATGACAAAGTCAAAATCCCAGGATTTTGAATAGTCGGCGTTCCTGGGGGATAAGTGGGGCTGCAGCCCCAGCTCCACCCCGAAGAGCACACGGATTTGGCCCGCGTATTTTTCCCTCAGACGGGTCAGCTCCCCGAGATAGGCCTCGGTATCCAGGAGGAACAGGGAGCCCGGGCCGTCGGGGGAGTCGGGATAGTCAAAATCGTTGTGCTCCGTAAAGCACAGGGTGGAAAGGCCCCGGAGGATGCCCTCCCGTATCATGGACTCCATGGGGGCGTCAGAGTCCCCGGAGTGGGCGGTGTGAAGGTGGCAGTCGGCTGTGACAGGCATATTTTTTTTCTCCATATAAGTTCCGCATCTGCCCTTCCGGACCCAATGCTGACAGGACAAAGTCCGTCTGAAAGGTCCAGCCGGACATTGTCCCGTGCCCCGTCCGGGCAGATGCTGTAAATCAGTTCCGCATAAGTTCCGCATCTGCCCTTCCGGACCCAATGCTGGCAGGACAAAGTCCGTCTGAAAGGTCCAGCCGGACATTGTCCCGGGCCCTGTCCGGGCAGATGCTGTAAATCAGTTCCGCATAAGTTCCGCATCTGCCCTTCCGGTGCCAATGCTGGCAGGACAAAGTCCGTCTGAAAGGTCCAGCCGGACATTGTCCCGTGCCCCGTCCGGGCAG
>CATLGW010000027.1 GCA_949948715.1 uncultured Lachnospiraceae bacterium
ACTAGCCTCCTGCGGCAGTGTAGGCTGTTTTTCGAAACGGGATAAAAGTGTAATAAGTTGGTGTAATTTGGGAATTTTACAACAGGAGGAAAGGTATGTTTACTGCTGAACAGATGAAGATGCTTAGAGATGAGGGGCTGTTGTCTCCTGAAAAGAGGTATTGGAGTGTGAATTTTGATGAGGAAACAATCAGAGCAATATTCGGACATGAGGCTGCGGAAGACGAACAGATCGAGCGCCTGAAAAGATATTATGTGAAAACGGATATTTACAATGCCATAAGGAGTTCGATACCGCTTTATATTTTGGTAGGTCACAAGGGCGTAGGAAAATCCGCCCTGTTTAAGGTGCTTTCATCCGAGGAGGAGGAAAGAGGAAATGTTGCAATTACGATACAACCAGATGATATATTAGATATTGAGACCAGCGAGGAGAATTTTTTAAAGAGGATTCGGGAGTGGAAGGAAGGGCTGGCAAAGATTATTTTCCGGGAACTTATCCTTTCATTAAATAATTATTTGGTTGAACCGATAAAAAATCAGTCCATGAAAGAATGGGTTGCCAATGTGTCGATTCTTTTGGGGAACATATTTGGCAAAAAGCTGGCGGAATTGCAGAATAATTATTTGGAGGTGACCAACGCGCAGCTTGCATCCTTATTCAAAAATTCATTGTTCAGGGAAAAGAGTGTCACCATTTATCTGGATGATTTGGACAGGGGCTGGAAGAACTCTTCCAATGATGTGGCCAATCTGTCGGCTATGTTAAATGCGATCAGAGATTTGAGCCGGGATACCATTAACCTGAAATTTAGAGTGGGGCTGAGAAGTGATGTTTACTATGCAATTCGGACATCGGACGAAACAACGGATAAGATAGACGGCAGTGTTCTGTGGCTGAAATGGACAAATCATGAAATCCTGGTTATGCTTATTAAACGAATCGAAACCTTTTTTGATCACAGCTTTGATGAGGATGTTTTATTAAAGACCAGACAGAGAGATTTTCAGGATAGTTTAGGCGCTGTTTTTGAAGACCGGTTTAACGGCAGGGGGCATTGGGAGAATGCGCCTATGTACAGAGTGCTTACATCGTTAATCAGAAAAAGGCCCAGGGATTTGGTAAAGCTGTGTACCTTGGCGGCTCGAAAGGCGTACATCAATAAGCATAATAAAATTATGACGAACGATTTGGAGGCGGTGTTTGCAAATTATTCTAATGACAGACTCACAGATACGGGGAATGAATATCAGTCTGAATTTCCGAAGGTGAAAGAATTACTGTTAAAGATGAAGCCCAGCAAGCAGGAAATCCAGGAAGGCCACCCCTGCAAATATACCCGGGCACAATTGGTCAAAAAACTGAAAAACATTTTGTCCATGAGCCATTTTGTTTTGTCTAATGGATCTGTGGCTACCGAAGAAAATCTGGCGGCTTTTCTGTACAAAATAAATTTTATAACCGCCCGGAAAGAAGTAAATAATGTAATTCAAAGAATATATTATGATGAAAATCAGTACATTCATAATGATTTTACGGACTTTGGCTATGATTATGAAATACATCCGGCGTATCGGTGGGCTCTGCAGCCGGACAGCATCCAAAGCCTGTTTGATCAGATAGAGCTTACGGATTAAGCGGCCCTGTGTGCTGACACACTGATATTCGGCACAGCTTTGCAGAATAATTGCTCGTCGGTGTTTTTGGATTCAGGTAAAAGTTTACAGGCAGTTTTCGAGGTGTTTGGAGTTATGATAATGTGTGAAATATTTGAATCGAGGTATAACTATGAAATTTGATATGCATTGTCACACGAAGGAGGGCTCCATGGACGGCAAGGTTCCCATAGAGGAGTCCATCCGTATCCTGCGGAGCAAGGGATTTCAAGGGATGCTGATCAGCGACCACAATTCTTACAAGGGCTACCGGGCCTGGCGGGATGAGATAAGGGGGCGCAGATATGAGGATTTTGTGGTGCTCAAGGGAATTGAGTATGACACCATAGACGGCGGGCATATTCTGGTGATTATGCCGGAGGATGTGAAACTTCGGATTCTGGAACTGAGAGGGCTGCCGGTACAGATGCTGATTGAGATCGTGCACAGAAACGGGGGTATTTTGGGGCCGGCCCATCCCTGTGGGGAGCGGTATCTCAGCATTTTCAATACCGGAAGATACAAAAGACATGTGGACGTCATGAAGAAATTTGATTTTCTGGAGGGTTATAACGCCTGCGAGGACGAGGAGAGCAATCATATGGCGTCCGTGCTGGCCAGGCAGTTTGAAAAGCCCGCCTTCGGGGGGAGCGATGCCCACAAGACAGACTGCGTGGGACTGGCCTACACAGAGTTTCCGGATGATATTAAATGTGAGTCCGATCTGATCGCCTGTGTGAAGGCAGGGCGGGAGATCCGGTGTGGGGGGACGGCCTACAGAGGGACCACAAAGGAGCGTATCGGCAGGGCGAACGACATTTTGGTTCAATCATTTTGGTTTTATAACCGGTTGGGAAGTATGCTTCGCAGCCACAAGAGGAGAAAACTGTGGAAGGGCTACGAATACAAAATTAAGACATAATTATGTAAAATCTGTAGAAAAATTAAGGCTTTTAGATACATTTTTGCTACATTTCTTTAATAAAATCTTAAGGTGTTTTTTCCGTGAGTATGTGCTATACTGCTATACATGGAGCAATATAATGTTGCGGGATAAACGGATTTTTGCATTTAGACTGTGACTTTTGCTCTATGGAAAGAGGAGGTGTACCATGAAAGCAAGTGTGAAAAAAGGAATTTGCAAGAGGCTTTTGGCCGGAGCCATGGCGGCTGTGACAGCGTTTTCCCTGTCGGCCTGCGGTGACGGGGGGAAGCAGGATAAAGAAGGGGTAGGGCAGGAGGTCAGGGAATTTACCTATGTCCCGGAGTACATATCACTGGAGGACTCGGAGAATATACGGCTGTACAGCGCCAAGCTGTTGGGGGACTCCCTGTACTATGACAATACGGAGTATGATGAGTCGACCAGCTATTCCACCAGATATATCAACCAGTATTCCCTGACGGAGGGCAAGGTGGTAAATTCCGTTAAGGTAGGCGAGGGAGAGGGCTATACCAATGAGTTTCAGGTAACTTCCGACGGCAGCATATATGTGGCCAGCAGTTCCTACACCATCGACGCCGACGGAAATTATACGGAGAACGGAGTGATGCTCTCGGCCTATGATTCTCAGGGAAATGTTCTGTGGGAGCAGAGCCTGGCAGATCTTATGGGTGAGAACTCTTACATCAACGGCATGGCTCTGGACGGGGAGAAGCGCCTTTATCTGGCCGCGGATCAGAATCTGTATCTTTTGAGCGCCGAGGGGGAGCTTCAGGGAGAGGTGTCCCTGGAGAATGTGGACTGGATCAGTTCCATCGGCGCCGGCAAGGACGGAAAGGTCTATGTGAGCTATTTTGACAGAAGCACCGAGGAGGGCGGGACCGTGCTGGCCGAGGTGGATTATAACGGAAAGAAGCTGGGGCAGGTCTACCGCAACTATCCCAACGGGAACGACAAACTGGTGCCGGGGACGGACCACGACTTTCTGGTGAAGAGCAGTGATGCGGTGTACGGCTATGACCTTGCCACCCAGTCTTATGAGGAGCTGTTCTACTGGCTGGACAGCGACATCAACGGATACTTTGTGGATAATATGTCCGTCACGGAGGACGGCAGAATTGTGGCGCTGATGAACGACTGGAACACTAACAAGTCGGAGATTGCCTATCTGACGAAGACCAAGACGGCGGATCTGCCCCAGAAGAAGCAGATTGTGATCGGCACCCTCACCGGCGGCCAGGAGCTTCTTTTCGCCGCGGTGGATTTCAACAAGCAGAGCACGGACTGTCATATTACCATCAAAAGCTATATGGATGTCAATGACTGGTCGGAGACCTCCTATCAGGATGCCATTACGGCCATGAATAATGCCATCACCAGCGGCAACTGCCCGGATATTATCGCTTTAAACAGCATTTCTGTGGAGCAGTTGGCAAATAAGGGCGTGTTTGAGGATTTGACTCCATTCCTGGAGCAGAGCAGTAAGCTGGAAAAGGATGATTATTTGGAAAATGTTCTGGCAGCCTGCACCTACAGCGGGGTTCTGGTGGGGATTCCCAAAACCTTCTCCCTGTCCACCTTAGCGGGAAAGACGTCGGAGGTGGGGGAGGAGCCGGGCTGGACCCTGAAAGAGATGATCGCCTTTGCCAACGAGCATCCGGGTTCCGCGCTTTTGGACTATGCGGATAAGAGCTCCATGCTGTCGGCATGCTTAAGTCTTCTGCAGGATTCCTTCATTGACTGGAACGCGGGAACCTGTGATTTTACCTCTGAGGAGTTCAAGGAGCTGCTTGAGTTTGTGGCGTCCTTCCCGGATGAGTTTGACTGGCAGAACAATGAGATCAGCACCCCCACCAAGCTTCAGACCGGAGCCGTGCTGTTGAATTCGGTGAGTGTGGATCGTGTGAGAGACCTGCAGATGGAGCTGGCCATGTTTGGAGAGGAGGCCACGCTCATAGGCTATCCCACGGTGGATGGGAGCAACGGCTGCGTCATGCAGCCCGGCAGTTTGTATGCCATCTCGGCCAAGTCCCAGAACAAGGAGGTTGCCTGGAGTTTTATCGAATATTATCTGACCGCGGAGTCCAATATGTTCTCCTGGGGGCTGCCAAGCAGGAAAAGTGAGATCGAGAAGCAGATTGAGGAGGATTCCACACCTCAGTATGTCACGGACATGGACGGCAACCCTGTGCTGGATGAGGACGGCAATCCCATCGTGCAGGGCTTGGGAGGCATGGGCTGGGATGACTGGGAGTATGAGTATCATTACGCCACAGAGGAGGAGATAGCGCTGTTCAGGATGCTGCTGGAGAACGCGAAGCCTCTGGTCACGATGGATGAGACCATTTTAGGCTTTATCACGGAGGATGCTCAGCCTTACTTCCAGGGACAGAAGTCCGTGGATAAGGTGATGGATGAGATTCAGAACCGCGTTCAGCTCTATATGAATGAGAATCGGTAAAGGTAGGCTTTTATGGAAAAGCGTTTGTTCAAGAGAGAGAAAGAGAAAATTAGAAAGCGGCAGGGCAGGAAGTCCAAAAGCGTAAGAAAGGTTCAGGTGAGCTCGGGGCTGTACATAGCCCCCAGCTTCCTGGGGGTGCTGACATTCTTCCTTCTGCCCTTTCTGGTGATTATCTTTTATTCCATGGTGGATAATCCCATCAGCATGAATTTTGTTTTTTTGGATAATTTCAAGAGTGTGACACAGAATGCGGCTTTCCGCACCGCGGTACGTAACACTGCCACCTTTTCCTTTCTGGCGGTGCCCCTTGCCGTGGTGCTGTCTTTGCTTCTGGCCATAGTGCTGGAGGCAAAGCTGCCCTTTCGAAGTCAGTTCAGGACCTTTTTTCTAAGTCCCATGATGGTGCCGGTGGCGTCCATCGTGCTGATCTGGCAGGTGCTGTTTCACTATAACGGAGCGGTGAACGATATATTGGCAGTGTTTGGGCAGGGCAAGATCGACTGGATGAAGTCTCAGTTTTCCACTGTGGTGATCGTTATTCTGTTTCTCTGGAAGAACCTGGGCTATAACATGATCCTGTTTATGGCGGCCTTGGCCAGCATACCCAAGGATATTTTGGAGGTGGCGAAGCTGGAGAGCGCCACGCCCCTGCAGACCTTCTTCTTTATCAAGCTGCGGTATCTGTCCTCCACGATCCTGTTTGTGACGATCATGTCCCTGATCAACTCTTTCAAGATATTCAGAGAAATCTATCTGTTGACCACGGATTATCCTTATGACACGATCTATATGCTGCAGCATTACATGAACAATAAATTCAAAAATCTGGACTATCAGACATTGTCCGCGGCGGCTATTTTGATGTCCCTGGTGATGATTGTGCTGATCGGGATCCTGTTCCTGGTGGAGAATCATTTCGGAAAGGATGTGGAAGGATGAAGAGGTCAAATACATCCGTGGAAATGCCCCATAGAGGTGAGGAGGCTCGCTTAAAGCGCAGAGTAAAGGGAAAAAAGGTTTTTGCGGCGGTGAAGCTGTCCCTGGCCACCTGTGTGGCGGCCTTTTTCGCAGTGCTTTTCCTGATGCCCATCGTGCTCACCATCACCAATTCCTTTATGGCATCCTCGGAGATATCCGCAAACTACGGTTCGGTTTTTGCCACCAACGAGCACGGCGGCAAGGTTTATATCTCAGAGAAGGTAAACCTCAAGTTTATACCGGATATAGTTTCCTTCAGTCAGTATATCACGGTGCTCTTTAAGAGTCCGGACTATCTGCTGAAGTTTTGGAATTCGGTGATACTGGTAGTTCCCATTGTGCTTTTTCAGCTTCTGGTGGCGTCGCTGGCGTCCTATGGCTTTGCCAGATACAGCGGGAAGCTCAGGCAGATCGTTTTCTTTGCCTATATTATATTGATGCTGATGCCCTATCAGGTGACTTTGGTGCCCAATTATCTGGTTTCCGAGTGGCTGGGGCTTTTGGATTCCTACTGGGCGATCTGGCTGCCGGGCATATTCTCACCCTTTGCGGTGTTTCTGCTCACCAAGTTTATGAAGCGAATCCCCGCCTCGGTGATTGAGGCGGCGCAGATAGACGGAGCGGGAGAGTGGCAGATATTCAGAAAAATCTGTATGCCTCTCTGCAAGGGAGCCATCTGCTCGGCGGCAATTCTGGTGTTCATCGACTACTGGAATATGGTGGAGCAGCCCCTGATCCTTCTGTCGGACGGGGAGACCCATCCGCTGTCCGTGTTTTTAAGCAAGATCAACAGCGGCGAGATCGGCCTGGCTTTTGCCGTGGCCACCATCTATATGGTGCCCAGCCTGTTGATTTTCCTGTACGGGGAGGAGTACTTGGTGGACGGCATTACCTATCAGGGCGGAATCAAGGGTTAAGGCGTGTATGGACCCGGGATGAAACAAAGGAGCGGTTTCTCCCGGGGCTGCGGCAGACTTAAGAGCAGTTCTTACGAGACAATACTATATAAAGGGAGAGCATGTTATGAGCGAGAAAGGAACAAAGCGGAGAGAATGGGTGAAAAATGTGGCCATCATCTTTTTGACGGTGCTGTTGATTTTGACATTCTTTTCCCGGACCATCCAGAACTATTCCCTGCCCGAGGTGGCGGCGCAGTATGTGCAGTCCGGAACCATCACGGCCAAGATCAGGGGCACCGGGACGGTGGAGAGCGGCGACCCTTACGAGGTTAACGTGACGGAGACAAGGAAGGTGGCCAGCGTGGCGGTGAAGGCCGGGGATACGGTGCAGGAGGGCGACGTTCTGGTGTATCTGGAGGATTCGGAGAGCGAGGAGTTAAAGACCGCCCAGAAGGCGCTGACTGACGCCAGGGAGGCTTACGACAAGGCCATCGTGCAGAAGGATGTGGAGTCGGGTATGGTTCAGGAGTCCAACAATGTGTCCACCACCTCCTACCGGCAGCAGCTTAACGCGGCCCAGCGGGCGGTGAAGAATGCCCAGAATGAGGTGAACAGACTCCAGAGGGAGAGCACCAATCTCACGGGGAACGCTTCCAACGAGCTGCTGGAGGCTTACCGCTCGGCGCAGAATGCCATGAATGACGCCACCGCGGCGGCCACGGCGGCTAAGAACCATTACGACAATATTGTGGCTCAGTATGACTACTACAGCGGGATTCTGGAAGATGTGACGGTCAGCGGCGGCAATCTGCTTCCCACCGATATGACATTGGAGGATGTGGAGAAACGGGTGAACGAGCTGGCCCAGCAGCAGATCGACGCCCAGAGAGCCATGCTGGACACCCAGGCGTCGGCTGCCAACGCCACCTTAAACTGCGAGAGGGCGAAGGCAAATCTTGACAGCTCCCAGGCCAGCGCAAACGGCAGCCTGGAGGTGGCCAAGGCCCTTCTGGCGGACGAGGAGAGGAAGCTGGAGGAGCTGTCCGCCAGAATCAACACGGTGCTGGGCATAGAGGGGCTCTACACGGATTTGCAGGAGGCTCAGGAGGCCTATGACGAGGCGCTTGAAAAGTCCGTGGATTCCGTGATTACCGCAAAGATTGCAGGCACCGTCACCACCATGAACGCGGTGGCGGGCAAGGAGGTCTCCGCAGCCACTCCCGTGGCGATTTTGCAGCCCGAGGGAAAGGGATACTCCATGAGCTTCACCGTTACCAACGAGCAGGCCCAGCGTCTGTCCGTGGGCGACAGGGCGGATCTGGTGAATTCCTGGCGGTATGACGATGTGGAGGTTACGCTGGCCAACATCCGTCCCGACACTACCAATCCCGGGGCGAATAAGCTTTTGACCTTCAATGTAACGGGCAGCGTCACGGCAGGGCAGTCCTTAAGCGTGTCCGTGGGGCAGAGGAGCGCCAATTACGACGCCATTGTGCCAAACAGCGCCATCAGAGAGGACAACAACGGCAAGTTTGTGCTGGTGGTGGAGTCCAAGTCCAGTCCCCTGGGCAACCGCTACATCGCCACCCGGATGAGCGTGGAGGTTCAGGCCAGCGACGACACTCAGTCGGCGGTAAGCGGCCTGAGCGGATCTGAATTTGTCATTACAACCTCCACCAAGCCTGTGGAGGCGGGGCAGTTGGTCAGGTTGGCAAATAACAGTTAAGGAGCGGCTATGAGGAAATTATGTTTGCGGATAAGCGGCGGCGTTTCCCTTCTCATCTGCCTGATTCTGTTCTTAGCGGCCAGGGCCATGGGAAATGCCGAGGAATCCCAGAAAATGGCGGAGCGCTGGAGTGAGAAGGGGGATGTGGCTCAGATTAGCTGCTTTTTCTCCGTCAGCGCCAAGGTGACGCCGGATTCTCTGGAGGAGTTCAGGCATTCCATAGACGGGGGCCTCAGGGAGGCGTCCGTCACCCTGGAGACGCAGAGCGGGGGGGAGCCGGTAAGCGGCAGCGCCAGACTGTGGGCGGATGCCTACAGCGCTGCGGGAAAGATTACGTTAAAGAGCAGCCGCACTTCCCTGGAGGCGGATGCCATAGGGATCGGGGGAGACTTTTTTCTGTTTCATCCTCTGAAGCTGGTGAAAGGCTCCTATTTCTCCGGCAATGATCTGATGCAGGATTATTGCGTGATTGATGAGGACGCGGCATGGCAGCTCTTTGGCTCCAGCGATGTGGCGGGGCAGTTGGTGGAGATCGGAGGGATTCCCCACATGATCGTGGGAGTGGTGGAGAGGCCGGAGGGAAGGCTTCAGAAGGCGGCGGGGCTGGAAAGCACCGTGGTTTACGTCTCCTATCAGACCCTTTCCGAGCTGGGAACCTGCTTCGGCATCAATCACTATGAGGTGGTAATGCCAAATCCCGTCAGCAATTTTGCTCTAAATTTTGTGAAGGAGCGAATCGGTGTGCAGGAGAAGGAGCTGGAGGCGCTGGAGAATACTTCCCGGTATTCCCTGGCGGCAAATCTCCAAAATATCCTTGCCTTCGGAACCCGCTCCATGAACGGGAAGGCAATTATATATCCCTACTGGGAGAATGTGGCCAGGGGCTATGAGGATATCCTGGCGATACTTACGGTATTTCTGTCCCTGTTTCTGCTGTATCCTTTGATTTTGGCTCTGGTGTGGTTTGTGAAATGGTGGCGGCACAAGGGCTGGACGATAAAGGATCTGTTCTTAAGGGGAAGGGACAAATGGGAGCTGTTCCTGGAAAAGAGACGGGCCGACAGGGCCTCTGGCAAAAGAGGAAATGCCTTGGGAGAAAAGAAGCCCAGGCGGCGCAGAAAACATCCCGATGATTTGGATTTTGAGGATTAATCGGAGAAGCGAGGAGGGTAATTATGAGAAAAAATTGGCTGAAAAGGGCGGTCTGTGCGGGTCTGTCCGCCGCAGTGGCGGCGGGGCTTTGCGCCTGCGGAGGCGGCGGGGGCGGGGTTACCCAGGACCCGTCTTTGGCGAAACAGTATGTGTACCGGTGCCAGGACATAGAGCTGCCGGATTTGGGGGACGATTTCAATATTCAAACCATGGGCCGGGTGGAGGACAGAATTTACGGCTGTTTCCAGATCTATCATTGGGATGAGGAAGGTGACAATCTGGATTACAAGATGTTCTCTTTGAAGACAGACGGCAGCGATATGCAGCAAATCCCTCTGGAAATGCCGGCGAAGGAAGAGCACGAGGACGGCGGATCGGAGGGGGAGGATGCAGAGCCGGGGGAGGATGGTGCCGAAACCGGAAACGGCGGGAATACCTCCGGCAGCGTGCAGCCCAGAGAGGTGGTCATGAAATTGACGGCTGCCGTAGACTCCATTGCGGTTCCGGACATGGTAGTGCCCATCGATATCGACGACACAGGTGTTGAGGACAATATTTTTGAATATACCAATTTATACAATTTCTCTCTGTCCAGCCAGGGGGTTTTGTACGGGATAAAGAATTATTCCTATGAGGATTATTCCGACCCGGAGAATTATATTAATGAGCGGAGCATCTCCGTCTGCGCTTGGGATATGGAGGGCAAGCTTCTCTGGGAGAAAAAGTTGGAGGAGATGAGCGGCCAGGAAAGTACGAAGAATCTCACTTCCGCCGTGGCGACGGACAGCGGCTCCTATCTGATGTTCGTCAATGACTGGGAGAAGGAAACCCTCTCTGTGATGGAACTGAATGGAGACGGGGAGATTTCCGAGAAGGAGATCGGCTCTACTGCGGAGGAGAGCCTGATTTCCAATATTCGTGAGATTGTGCTGGGGAAAAACGGACAGCTCTTTCTCTTCGGCTATAATCCCAAGGACAATTACAAAATGTACATATCCGGCTTAGATCAGGCATCAGGGACGACGACGGAGAGCATTCCGGTTCCCTCCAGCCTGGAATACAACGGTTACAGGGCTGTCATGCCGGGCATAAGCAGTGATCTTTTGTTCTCTACCACGGAGGGGATTTTCTCCTACAATATGGGCGACACGGCCCTGACCCAGGTGATGAGCTTTGTAAATTCGGATCTGGACAGCAGCGGCATGAACGAGTTCCTGGCGGTGGACGAGGATCATTTTGTGGGCTTCTATTATACCCGCATGGATTACGAGAACAAAATGGGTATTTTCACAAAGGTTAATCCTGAGGACATACCGGATAAAAAGGTTCTCATGCTGGCGGGAATGAGCCTGGACTACGAAGTGCTGCACCGGGTGGTGGAATTCAATAAGACAAGCGAGGCCTACCGTATCGTCACCAAGGAGTACAATAACTTTATCACCGGGGACGACTATATGGCCGGCTACACCCAGCTCAACAGCGATATTCTGGCTGGTAATATGCCGGACATTCTGGTGGTGAATGACAATATGAATCTGGACAAATACGTGTCCAAGGGACTTTTGGCCGATGTGGATAAGCTGATTCAGGAGGATGAGGAGCTTTCCCAGATTGACTTTATGGATAATGTGTTTGAGGCCTACCGGATGAACGGCAAGCTCTATCAGGTAATTCCCGGCTTTTACGTGAGGACTATGGTAGGCAAGAAATCGCTTTTGGGAGACCGCACCACCTGGACCATGCAGGAGTTTATGGATCTGATGGACTCTCTGCCGGAGGGAACCCAGATGACGGGAGAGCTGACCAGATCGCAGTTTTTGTTCAATGCCATGAATTATTGCGGCAGCGATTTTGTGGATGTGTCCACCGGAAAGTGTAATTTTAATTCGGAAAACTTTATTAAGGTCCTGGAGTATGCGGCGTCTCTGCCCGTGGAGATCAACTGGGAGGATTTGGGGGATGACTATTGGTCAAACTATGAGTCCATGTACCGGGAGAACAAGTTCCTGCTTCAGGATATCTCCATCACCAACGTGGAGGGCCTCAACAACACGTTAAACGGATCCTTCGGGGAGGACCTGGCCTATGTGGGCTTCCCCACGGACAGCGGCCAGGGCTCCTACATCTATAGGGACGGAGCGTATGCTATCAGCGCCAAGTCGGCGAATGTGGACGGGGCGTGGGAGTTTATCCGGTATTATCTGACGGATGAGTACCAGAATGAGATCGATTGGCCCTTCCCCGTAAACGAGGCGGCCTTTGACGCGGCCGTGGCCAAGGGGATGGAAAAGCCCTCCTATGAGGATGAGGACGGCAACATGGTGGAGTATGAATACACCTACTGGATGAACGGGGAGGAGATCATTCTGCCCGTCATGACCAAGGAGCAGACGGATCAGGTGTCGGCTTTCCTCAAGTCAGTCACCAAGCCGCTCTATTACAATGAGGATATCATAAACATTGTCACGGAGGAGGCGGAGGCTTTCTTCACAGGCCAGAAGAGCGTACAGGATGTGGTGGATGTGATCCAGAACCGCGCGCAGGTTTATATCAATGAGAACAGTTGAGGGCGTTAACCGCAGAAGATAAGGTAAAAAAGACAGGGAATCACTCGAGCTTCAGAGGGATTCCCTGTCTTTTTAAATAATTTTCCAATGAGAGTTCTCCGCCGTGCTCCCTGAGCCATGTTTTATATGTCTGATAGTCCGGCATGACGCGCTCTACCAGGCCCCAGAAATCTTTGGAGTGGTTCATATGGGTCAGGTGGCAGAGCTCATGCACCACCACATAGTCCAGCACCTTGGGCGGGGCAAAGACCAGACGATAGTTGAAGGAGAGGGTTCCCCTGGAGGAACAGCTTCCCCAGCGCGTTCGCTGGTCGCGGATTGTAATGGAAGTGTAAGAGCCCCCGGTGAGGGGCAGATAATGGGCGGCCCGCTCCGTGAAGATTTGTCTGGCGGCGTTTTTGTAGCGCCGGTTCAGGGTCTGCAGCCGCTTGAGCTCGGGCTGAGTGTATGTATCCATGGTTTTCCTTCTTTTTAAGTTCCGCATCTGCCCTTCCAGTGCTATGACTTGCAGGCAAATGTCCGTCTGAAAAACATAGCCGGAAATTTGCCTGGGCGCTGTTCGGGTAGCTGCTGTTATAAATTCTTGATAATTCTCAGCAGGACTTTTAGGCCATCTGCCTGTCTACCTCGATGATGCCCCGATACCCGGAATTCAGCTTATATAGCACATCCCGGGCATAGTCTGTCAGCTCCTCGTCGGTTTTGCTCAGCTCATAGGGGGCGGAGATGTCAAAGAGCACGTTGGTATGGTCGGAGCATTTCACCAGGCGGAAGTCGTGGAGGCTTAAGCGGGAGTCCAGGCCCTTCAGGGAGCCGGCTACCTGCTCCTTCAGTCCCTCCGTCTCCGCATCGCCCACCAGAACGGGGTCCATGTGAATGACCGCGCTGCAGTGCAGCGTCTCATGGAGCCTGTGCTCCGCCGTGTCTATGGTGTCGTGGAGGGCTATCAGGTCTCCGTCCGCGGGAACCTCCGCGTGGAGGGAGATCAGCACCCTGCCGGGGCCGTAGTTGTGTACGATCAGGTCGTGAATCCCGATGATGGATTCGTAGGACAGGACGATCTCCTGGATCTTCTCCACAAATTCCGGCTCCGGAGCCTGGCCCAGCAGAGGGTTTACGGTGTCTCTGGCCGCACAGTAGCCGGCATAGCAGATAAACAGCCCCACCAAAACGCCCCCGTATCCGTCCAGATTGATCCCGGTAAAGCGGTATACCAGGGTGGTGACAAGCACGATGGAGGTAGCCACGGAGTCGCTCAGGCTGTCGGTGGCGGTGGCCCGCAGGGTGGCGGAGGCAAGCCTTTTCCCCAGGGTGCGCTGATAGAAGGCCATGTAGCATTTTACCAAAATGGACGCCAGAAGCACCAGCAGCACCGTGGGAGAATAGGAGATCTCCTCCGGGTGAAAAATCTTTAGCACGGAGCTTTTTAACAGCTCGAGTCCCATGAGCAGAATGACCACGGACACCAGAAGTCCCGATATGTACTCGATTCTGCCGTGACCGAAGGGATGATGGGAGTCGGGGCGCTGTCCGGCCATCTTAAAGCCGATCAGAGTGATGACGGAGGAACCGGCATCCGAAAGATTGTTGAAGGCGTCGGCGGTGATGGCGATAGAGCGGCTTAAAATGCCAGCCATGCATTTTCCCGCAAAAAGCAATAGATTCAGCAGGATGCCCAGAGCGCCGCAGAGGACCCCGTAGGCCTGGCGGACTCCCGGGTCCTCGGTGTTGTCCCTGTCTTTTATGAAAATATGGGATAGAAGCGTGAGCATGGTTTTCCTTCCTTTCTGTGTGGCGCAATCTGCGCGGTGACTGTTATTATAGAGGATTTGACGGGGAAAAACAATACTTTTTCGCCCATCCTCTCTTGCACGGCAATTTGATTCAGTGTATAATACTATGAGACTGCGGCGGATGCGCAAAACGAGGACTTTTGCGGAGTCGGCGTGCAAATAAAAAAGATGCGGTACTCGAGGCAGGAGGTTGAACATGAGTAAAAAACCGGTGGTATTGATGATTTTGGACGGCTACGGCCTGAACGAAAAGACGGAGGGAAATGCGGTGGCTCAGGCCGCCACTCCCGTCATGGATAAATTGATGAAGGAATGTCCCTTTGTGCGGGGCAACGCCAGCGGCATGGCGGTGGGCCTGCCGGAGGGCCAGATGGGAAATTCAGAGGTGGGGCATCTGAACATGGGCGCGGGGCGCATTGTATATCAGGAGCTCACCAGAATCACCAAGGAGATACAGGACGGCACGTTTTTTGAGAACCCTGCCCTCTTAAAGGCGGTGGACAACTGTAAGAAGAAGGGCAGCTCCCTGCATCTGATGGGACTTTTGTCCGACGGCGGCGTTCACAGCCACAACACCCATCTCTACGGGCTTTTGGAACTGGCGAAGAGAAACGGTCTGGACAAGGTATTCGTGCACTGCTTCCTGGACGGCAGAGACACTCCTCCCGCCAGCGGAAAGGAGTTTGCGGAGGCTCTGGTTTCGGAGGCGGAGAAGATCGGCGTGGGCAAAATTGCCTCCGTCATGGGGCGCTATTACGCCATGGACAGGGACAACAATTATGACCGTGTGAAGTTAGCCTACGACGCTTTGACAAAGGGGGAGGGGCTTACGGCCGCCTGCGGAGTCTGCGCCATCCAGGAGTCCTACGACAGGGGGGAGACGGACGAGTTTGTGAAGCCCACCGTGGCAGTGGAGGACGGCAAGCCCGTGGCCACCATACAAAGCGGAGATTCCGTGGTATTCTTTAACTTCCGCCCCGACCGCGCCAGGGAGATCACCAGAAGCTTCTGCGACGATGATTTCAAGGGCTTTGACAGGGGGGAGCGCCTGGATATCACCTATGTGTGCTTCTCCGACTATGACCCCACCATTCCCAACAAGGAGGTTGCGTTCCACAAGGTGGCGGTGACCAACACCTTTGGAGAATGGCTGGCGGCGGAGCATATGCGGCAGGCCCGCATCGCCGAGACGGAGAAATACGCCCATGTGACATTTTTCTTCAACGGGGGCGTGGAGGAGCCCAACGAGGGGGAGGAGCGCATTCTGGTGAATTCTCCCAAGTATGTTCCCACCTACGACAGGAAGCCCCGCATGAGCGCATATACGGTCTGCGATAAGATCAGCGAGGCCGTCGCCGCCAAGGATGAGAAGGGGGAGCCTTACTACGATGTAATCATCTGCAATTTCGCCAATCCCGACATGGTGGGCCATACCGGGGTGTTGGAGGCCGCGGTGGAGGCAGTGGAGGTCATCGACAAATGCGTGGGCGAGATCGTAAATCTGGTGAAGGAGGCAGGAGGCGCCCTGTTTATCTGCGCCGACCACGGCAATGCGGAGCAGCTCGTGGATTACGAGACCGGAGAGCCCTTCACGGCCCACACCACCAATCCGGTGCCCTTTATTCTGGTAAATTACGACGAGGAGTACACTCTGCGGGAGGGCGGCTGTCTGGCGGATATCGTGCCCACCCTGATTCAGATCATGGGGAAGGAGCAGCCGGCTGAAATGACGGGCAAGTCGCTGCTTGTGAGGAAATAATATTAGAGTCGGCGGAAGCTCATAAGGGCTAAGAAGAATAAAAACGGCCGGAATCGGATGGATACGGCGCAATGGGAAAGGGACGGTGTCGGAATGGCAAAGGTGACATTGGGTAAGACGGGAATCACGGTGGAGAAGAATTCCTTCGGGGCGCTGCCCATCCAGCGCGTTTCGAAGGAGGAGGCGGTGAGGCTTCTGCGGAAGGCTTACGATCACGGCATCACCTTCTTTGACACCGCCAGGTATTACACGGACAGCGAGGAGAAGGTGGGCGAGGCCTTTTCGGGGATGCGGGGCAGGGTTTATCTCGCAACCAAGACAGGGGCCGGCGACGCGGCGGGCTTTTGGAAGGACCTGCACACCTCCCTGGAGAAGCTAAAAACGGATTATGTGGATCTCTACCAATTCCACAATCCGTCCTTTTGCCCCAGACCGGGGGACGGCTCCGGACTCTATGAGGCTATGTCGGAGGCGAAGGAGAAGGGGCTGGTCCGCCATATCGGCATCACCAACCATCGGCTGAATGTGGCCGCAGAGGCGGTGGACAGCGGGCTCTATGAGACCTTGCAGTTTCCTTTCTGCTATCTGGCCACCGAGAGGGACGTGGAGCTGGTGGAGAAATGCCGGCAGGCGGGCATGGGATTTATCGCCATGAAGGCGCTGTCGGGCGGGCTGATCACCAACTCGGCGGCGGCTTACGCCTATTTGGCCCAGTATGACAATGTGCTGCCCATCTGGGGTGTGCAGCGGGAGAGGGAGCTGGATGAATTCCTCTCCTACATAGACAATCCCCCTGCCATGACCCGGGAGCTTGCGGCTGTGATAGAGAGGGACAGGAAAGAACTTTTAGGGGAGTTCTGCAGGGGCTGCGGATACTGTATGCCCTGCCCTGTGGGGATTGAGATCAACAACTGTGCCCGCATGAGTCTTTTGATACGGCGTTCTCCCTCCCAGGCGCAGCTTACCCCCGCCGCTCAGGAGAAGATGAAAAAGATTGAGGAATGTCTCCACTGCGGACAGTGCAGGTCAAAATGTCCTTACGGGCTGGACACTCCCGCCCTTTTGGAGAAGAATTATAAGGATTACCGGGAGATTTTGGCGGGAAAGGAATATTGAATCACCGGAGGAGACGCCCTTCAACCAAAACGAAAATTTGAATAAAATCCTCCCTGTCGGAGATACTTATTTGGTAAATAAGTCTATCGGCAAGGAGGTTTTTTATGCAGCAGTATTTGGAAATCAAGGAGGTACATGGCCGGGAAATTTTGGATTCCAGGGGAAATCCCACGGTGGAGGCGTCCGTTGTGGCGTTAAATCGGGCTGACGGCCGGCTCTACGAGGGGGTGGCGGCGGTTCCCTCCGGCGCCAGCACCGGAAAATTTGAGGCGGTGGAGCTCAGGGACGGGGAGACCCGGTATTTTGGCCTGGGGGTACAGCATGCGGTGAAAAACGTGAATGAGAAGATTGCCAGCGTGCTGACGGGCAGGAATGCCCTGGACCAGATCGGCTTGGACCGGGTCCTGATGGAGACGGACGGGACGGAAAACAAGGGAAATTTGGGGGCCAACGCCATGCTTTCCGTGTCCATGGCGGCGGCCAAGGCATCAGCCTGCGCTCTGGGGCTTTCGCTCTACCGCTATCTGGGAGGCATCGGTCCCAGGCTTCTTCCCGTGCCCATGATGAATATTTTAAACGGCGGGAAGCATGCAGCCAACACCGTGGATTTCCAGGAGTTTATGATTATGCCCGTGCAGGCGGAGAGCTTTGCCGACGGACTGAAGGTTTGTGCGGAGATCTATCACAATTTGAAGAAGATTTTGCAGCAGCGGGGCCTGTCCACCGGAGTGGGGGACGAGGGAGGCTTCGCCCCGGATCTGCCGGATGCGGAGAGCGTGCTGGCTCTGATTGTGGAGGCCATAGAGGCGGCGGGGTACACTCCCGGGCAGGATATCAAGATTGCCATGGACGCCGCCAGCAGCGAGCTTTACAACGAAAAGACGGGAATGTACCATTTTCCGGGGGAGAGCAGCTTAAAGGGCCAGGAGGTGGTCCGCGACACCCGGGAGATGATCGCGTATTATGAGGAGCTGGTGAAAAAATTCCCCATCATTTCCATTGAGGACGGTCTGGCGGAGGACGATTGGGACGGCTGGAAGGAGCTGACGGCAAGACTGGGAGACAGCGTACAGCTCGTGGGGGACGATCTCTTTGTCACCAACACCAAGCGTCTGGACGCGGGCATCAAGCTTTCGGTGGCCAACGCCATCTTGGTGAAGGTGAATCAGATCGGCACTCTGACGGAGGCCTTTGAGGCGGTGGAGATGGCTCACAAAAACGGGTATAAGGCAATCATATCCCACCGCTCCGGGGAGACGGAGGACACTACCATAGCGGACATCGCGGTGGCCTTAAATGCCGGTCAGATCAAGACAGGAGCCCCCTGCAGGAGCGACCGGGTGGCGAAGTACAACAGGCTTCTTCGCATCGAGGAGGAGCTGGGTCTGGCGGCTCAGTATATGGAGCCCTTTCAGAAGATTTAGGACCTTTTTGATAAAGGCGCGAAAAGTTTTCCGTTGAATGTGACGCCGCTTGTTGCTATAATACAAAGAAGAGGGCAAAACGGACTTGAGAATGGGTTTGCAGAGAGAACTTACGGAAAGGAACCGCGGATGGAAAACACAAAGGATTATTTCGGCAGGGAGGCGGCCTCGCTGCGGGACAAGAGGCTGTTTCTCCTGGATATGGACGGAACCATCTATGAGGAGAACCGGTTGTTTGACGGAACCGTTGCTCTCCTCCGCCGGATTGAGGAGTTGGGGGGCAGATATGTCTTTATCACCAACAATTCCTCCAGGTCGGTGGAGGATTATGTGGACAAGGTCAGGCGCATGGGAATCAGGGCCGGCAGGGAGCATTTCTTTACCTCCACCCAGGCCACGGCCCTTTACCTGGAGAAGCATTTCCCCGAAAGGCTGGTGTACTGCCAGGGAACCGCGTCCTTTGTGAGAGAACTCTCGGAATCCGGCATCCGGGTGACGGAGGAAGCGGAGGAGGACGTGGAGGTCATATTGGTGGGATTTGACCTGGAGCTCACCAGCTTAAAGCTGGAAAAGACCTGCAGACTGCTGCAGAGGAGGGAGCTTCCTTTTATTGCGGCCAATCCCGATCTGGCCTGTCCGGTGAGTTTTGGATTCGTGCCGGACTGCGGCTCCATCTGTATGATGCTGGAGAATGCTACGGGCAGGAAGCCCGTCTATATCGGGAAGCCGGAGCCCGCCATGGTGAACATTGTCCGGGAAAAGTTCCGTGTGTCCGCCGAGGAGACGCTGGTGGTGGGAGACCGACTGTACACGGACATTGAGGCAGGACGCAGGGCCGGGGTGGAGACCGTCTGTGTGCTGACCGGGGAGGCCTCGGAAAAGGACATATTGGAGGGAAACATCAAGCCGGACTACACCCTTTTGGGGGTGCGGGAGCTGTGGGAGTTGTTGGGGAACGCTTCCTCCTGAGAACCAAAAGAATCTGTCAAAAAAAACTTGCAGTTTTTGGAATAGTATGATAGTATTAGACTTGTTTGATATAAGAGAGCAATACGACAGAAGACTCGTGTTGAAATTACATTTGGACAATGGAAAGGTATGGTTATTCCTATGGCGGCATTGAGGATGGTAGTTACAATCGTGTTTATTTTGATTTGTGTGGCACTCACGGTGTTGGTGTTGTTGCAGGAGGGCAAGTCCGCGGGGCTTGGGACGATCAGCGGCGCGGCCGAGACATTCTGGGATAAGAATAAGGGGCGCTCCAGAGAAGGCTTTTATGTGAAGCTCACAAAGGTGCTCGCAGTGCTTTTTATGGTGCTGGCCGTTGTTCTGAATCTGAATGTTTTTTAAGCTTGCGAAAGAAAAACACTCTTGTGCATTCAAGAGTGTTTTTTTGTATAGGAAAGGTACGGCATTTGTATGGGAGAACGAAATGTTACAGGGCGTCAGGAAGATGAGCGCATCCTGGAAAATAAGAAAAAGATCTGTGACTTGATAAAGGACGAGCGTTATACGCCCATGAAGGAGAGGGAGCTCGCATCGCTTTTGCAGGTACCCAGGGAGGGCCGCAGGGAGTTCCGTCAGCTTTTGCGGGAGCTGATGGCGGAGGGAAAGCTGACGGTCACCTCCCGGGGGAAGTATCAGAAGGCGGAGGGCGAGCTGATCACGGGAATCTTCATCAGCAACGCCAGAGGCTTTGGCTTTGTGGAGGTGGAGGGCAGCGAGGAGGATCTGTACATTCCGGAGAAATGGACGGGGGGAGCCTTTCACAGGGACACCGTGCAGGTGACCCTGCTGCCGGAAAGAAACGGCAGAGGCCGGAAGGAGGCCAGGGTGCTCCGCGTTCTGGAGCGGGGTTATACCCAGGTGGTGGGAACCTATGAGCAGGCCGGGAAGAACTTTGGATTTGTGATTCCCGACCTGGTGAAGCTGCCGAAGGATATCTTTATTCCCCAGGGTTTTGCCGGGGGAGCCGTCACCGGGCACAAGGTGGTGGTGGAGCTGACGGATTACGGCAGCCCGGACAGGAATCCCGAGGGGAAGGTGACGGAGATATTGGGGCATGCCAATGACCCGGGGGTGGATATTATGTCCATCGTCAGGGGCTATGATCTTCCCATGGAATTTGACGGGCGCGTGCTGGCCCAGGCCGGACGGGTGTCCGGGGAGGTTTCCGATGCGGACAGGCTGGGCAGGAGAGACCTTAGAGACGTGACGATGGTGACCATCGACGGCGAGGATGCCAAGGATCTGGATGACGCGGTGAGCGTAAGCTTTGACGGGGAGCGCTATTTTTTGGGGGTGCATATCGCGGATGTGACAAACTATGTGCAGGAGAATTCCGCCCTGGACCGGGAGGCCCTAAAGAGGGGGACCAGCGTCTATCTGGTGGACCGGGTCATACCCATGCTGCCCCACGCGCTGTCCAACGGTATCTGTTCCCTGAACGAGGGGGAGGACAGGCTGGCCTTGAGCTGCCTGATGACCATAGACAAAAGCGGCGAGATTACGGATCATGAGATTGTGGAGTCCGTCATCCGTGTGGACCGACGTATGTCCTACACGGCGGTAAAAAATATTCTGCAGGATGAGACCGTTTTGGAGCGGGAGGAGGGCTACGCAAAATACGCTCCCCTGCTTCCCATGTTCCAGCGGATGGAGGAATTGGCGGCGCTTCTGCGGGCCAAGAGGAAGAAGCGGGGCTCCATTGATTTTGATTTTCCGGAGTGCAAGATTCTCCTGGACAGGGAGGGGCGTCCCGTGGATATCAAGGCGTATGAGCGCAATGTGGCCACGGATATCATAGAGGATTTCATGCTGGCGGCAAACGAGACGGTGGCGGAGCATTTTTACTGGATGGAGCTTCCCTTTGTGTATCGGGTGCACGATGTGCCCGACAAGGAGGGGATCGCCAAGCTGTCTGCTTTCATACGAAACTACGGGTATCATATGAAGACGGTGGGAAAGAGAGGGAGCAAGCGGGGCGGCGAGGAAATTCACCCCAAGGAAATACAAAAGCTGCTTGCCAGGGTGGCCGGGACTCCGGAGGAGCCCATGATCAGCCGCCTGGCGCTGCGCAGCATGAAGCGGGCCATGTACAGTGTGGCCTGCACGGGACATTTTGGCCTGGCCTGTCAGTACTATTGTCATTTCACCTCCCCCATCAGGCGGTATCCGGATCTGCAGATTCACCGCATTATCAAGGAGCAGCTCCGGGGCAGGATGAAAGAGGAGCGCATTGAGCATTACCGAAGCATTCTGCCGGAGGTGACGAAGCAGTCCTCAAACACGGAGCGCAGGGCCGACGAGGCTGAGAGAGAGACGGACAAGCTCAAAAAGGTGGAGTATATGGAGGAGCGCCTGGGCGAGGTCTGCGAGGGTGTGATCTCAGGACTCACCAGGTGGGGCCTTTATGTGGAGCTGCCCAACACGGTGGAGGGCATGGTCCACATTTCCAAGCTGCCCGGCGCGGACCACTATATTTTTGACGAGCCCTCGGGGGAGATTGTGGGCAGGAGCTCGGGCAGGGCCTATCGGCTGGGGATGCGGGTCAAAATCCGTGTGGCCTCCTGCGACAGAGCCCTGCGGGCCATAGACTTTGAACTGATAACGGATAGTGAGGAGGAAACCGAATGGCAAAGGGAGCGGAAACACAGAGGCTGATTGCCAACAACAAAAAGGCGTTTCACGATTATTTTATAGACGACAAGTATGAGGCGGGCGTTGCGCTTCACGGCACGGAGGTAAAATCCATGCGCATGGGCAAATGCAGCATCAAGGAGGCCTTTGTCCGCATTGAGGACGGGGAGGTTTATGTCTATGGGATGCATGTGTCTCCTTATGAGAAGGGGAACATTTTCAACAAGGATCCACTGCGGCCCAAGAAGCTTTTGCTGCATCGTTATGAGATCAATAAGCTTCTGGGAAAGGTGAAGGAGAAAGGATATACTCTGGTGCCCCTCCAGGTCTACTTTAAAAGAGGACGCGTCAAGGTGGAAATCGGCCTGGCCAAGGGCAAAAAGCTCTATGACAAGAGAGCTGACATTGCCAAAAAGGATCAGCGCAGGGAGGCGGAGAAGGAGTTTAAGATAAAGAACCTGTAGCGGACAGAAGAATCGGAGGAAAAACATGAACAGAGAGGAAGCGAGAGAAAGGGCACAAGCCCTGGTGGCACAGATGACGGTGGAGGAGGCGGCCTCCCAGCTTCGTCATGACGCTCCGGCCATTCCCAGGCTGGGAATCCCTGAATACAACTGGTGGAATGAGTGTCTGCACGGAGTGGCCCGGGCGGGGGTGGCCACCTGTTTTCCACAGGCCATCGGACTGGGCGCAACCTTTGATGAGGAGCTGATCGAGAGGATCGGGGTGGCAATCTCCCTGGAGGCCAGGGCTAAGTACAATACATACTCATCTCACCAGGACCGCTCCAAGTACAAGGGAGTTACCATGTGGACTCCCAATATCAATATTTTCAGAGACCCCAGGTGGGGAAGAGGCCAGGAGACCTACGGGGAGGACCCGGTACTCACGGCGGCCTTAGGATGCGCCATGATCAGAGGACTGCAGCATGAGGAGGACGGTTACATGACCACGGCAGCCTGCGCCAAGCATCTGGCGGTGCATTCCGGTCCCGAGCTTCTGCGCCATGAATTTGATGCCAGGGTCAGCCAGAAGGATCTGTGGGAGACTTATCTCCCGGCCTTTGAGGCGTGTGTCACCCAGGCCGGGGTGGAATCCGTGATGGGCGCCTACAATCGAACCAACGGGGATCCCTGCTGCGCTCATCCCTATCTGATGGGAGAGGTGCTCAGGGGCCGGTGGAATTTCCAGGGGCATGTTGTCTCTGACTGCTGGGCGGTCAGGGATTTCCATGAGCATCATCATGTCACAAAGGAGCCGGAGGAGTCCGCGGCGCTGGCTCTGAAGGAGGGCTGCGACTTAAACTGCGGCTGCACCTACAGAGAGATGTTGAATGCCTATCTGCACGGAAAGGTGTCCGAGGAGGAGATCAGGAAAAGCGCCGTGAGACTGTTTACCACCCGATATCTGCTGGGGCTGTTTGATCACTCCGGGCTGGATGAGATTCCCTACGAGGCGGTGGGCTGCAGGGAGCACCTGGAGCTGGCCCGCCAGGCGGCGGAGGAAAGCTTTGTTCTCCTGAAAAACGACGGCATTCTTCCTCTGCAGCCCCGGAAATACCGCACCATCGCCGTGATCGGTCCCAATGCGGACAGCCAGGCCGTTTTAGTGGGGAATTATTCGGGGACTCCCCCCAGGAGCGTCACCTTGCTTGAGGGCATCCGGGAAGCATGTGACAGAGAGGGTATCCGGGTTCTGTTTGCGGAAGGGTCACATCTGTATCAGGAGCCTCCCGCTAAGCATCCCTTCAAAAATTATCGTATTGTGGAGGCTGCCGTGGCGGCGGAGCATTCCGACCTGGTGATCCTCTGCGTGGGACTGGACGCCACCCTGGAGGGGGAGGGAGGAGATGTGGGAAACGAGTACGCCAGCGGGGACAAGAATCATCTTCTGCTGCCTCCCTGTCAGCGCAGGCTGGTGGAGACCGTGATGCATACGGGAACTCCTTTCCTTCTTTTGAACGCTTCGGGAAGCCCCATAGATCTGTCCGCCTATGAGGAAAAGGCGGGAGCAATCCTTCAGGTCTGGTATCCCGGTGGTGAGGGAGGCAGGGTAGCGGCGGACATTTTGTTCGGGGAGACGGCTCCCTGCGGAAAGCTTCCCGTGACCTTTTATTACAATGATAATCCGCTTCCGGAAATCACAGATTACAGTATGGCCGGGAGAACCTACCGCTATCTGACACAGAAGCCCTGGCATGGCTTCGGCTATGGCCTGACCTACGGAAGCCTTACGGTGGAGGAGGCGCGGATTGAGGAGGACGTGAGCTACGAGAGAGCCTCCGGGGAGGGGTTGAATTGTCATGTGACCTGCTCCAATGAGGGGGACCGTGACGTCAGGGAGGTTTTGCAGGTTTATGTGCATGTGGAGGGATCGGAGCATGAGGTTCCCAACCGTAAGCTGGCAGCCTTCCGACGGATCCGGGTGGAGAAGCATACCTCGGCAGAGTTTTTGATACGGCTTCCCGGGGCGGCTTTCGGCGTGGTGGACCGGGAGGGACGTAAGGTGTTCGACGGCAGCGGAGCCACCATATCCGTGGGATTCGGGCAGCCCGGGGAGTGTGAAACCGTTGACATCAGAATTTAGCGATACAGAGGAAAAGACTATGGGAAGACGCAGGCTCATTCTTCTTTTGACGGGGTGTATTGTGCTGGCAGCGGCGGCCTTCGCGGCGCTGCGGCTTAGGGGAGGCAGCTTTGTGAGTGCCGCTCGGGACTGTGCCCCCGCGGAGGAAATTGTGTTTTACAGACAGGACGACGTCAGATGGGCCGCAGAGAAATTGGGAGAGTCAAGGTTTTCCATGGAGACCTCCGGCTGTCTGGTGTGCTGCATCGCTTCGGCATTAGCCATGTCAGGGGAGGAGGAGACTCCCCTGACATTGAATCGCACCCTTTCCCGGTGCAGTGCGTATGATTCGGAGGGGAACCTTTTGTGGGGGAAGCTGGCGGAGGCGGGAGATTACACGGTGGAGGTCTGTGGCCGGGTGTCCGAGGAGTTTCTGCTGCAGTGTTTGCAGGACGGGAAATATCCCATTGTCAGGGTGCGGGTGCACGGCCTGGGAAATTTTCACTATGTACTGGTGGTGGAAGCCCGGGGAGGTAAGTTTTACTGTATGGATCCTCTGCGGGAGGGGCTTTGCTCTCTGGCGGATTACGGGAACCGGGTGTATGCCGTAAGATGTGTCTCTCCGGAACAAGGGAAAGAATAGACAGTACTTAAAATAAAAGGTTCGGGACAAAACGGTAAGATTTTGTCCCGAACCTGTTTTTCTTTATGTATTTCTTATCTGCTCTGTGCAATCTGTTTGATCCGCTCCATATCGGAGATCAGTTCCCTCGAGTAGGTCTCCGCCTCACGGTAGATCTGTTCCGCTTCCATGTATCTTCCGCCGTTTATGGCATTGATAACGGAAGCGCCGAAGGTATGGAATTTCCGATGCTTAGCCCCCAGCTCGTTCCAGATGGGAAGGACCTCGGGAATGCCGGGCGACATGGCATAGTAGAAATGCCCGAATCCGCATTTGGTGGAATCGAGCTGCAGCGGCTTGACAGTCCGTGAGCTGATCATTTTTCTGAGGTTTTCCAGCCAGGAGTGGTGGGATGCGATGGCGTTCTGCATATAATCCGCGAACTCGTGATTCTCCAGATGGAAGAATGCGTCTCTGGTCATCTCGCCCATCTGCTTGATGGTGTCGTCCAGGGTCTTCTCGATGCCCACAATAGGTTCGGAGGCCTGCCGTAAATCCTCGCCAACCTGGGTCATAAAGTCGGAGCTGTCCCGCAGTTGATTTTCCATCTCTGTCATGGAGCTGGTGATTTCCTCACTGACAGCGGCGATAGAGCTTATGGAATTGTTGATTCTGGACACATACTGCTGGCTTTCGTTGTTCAGCTCCCAGACGTTGTTGATCTTTTCCGCCATGGAGGTCAGAGAGCTGATGGTGCTGGTGGAGCTCTGAGCGCTCTTGCGGGACGCCTGCTTCATATTTTCCATGAAGGAGCGCATATTGCCCGTAAGCTGCTGGGTTTCCTCCGCCAAATCCCTGATTTCGTTGGCTACCACGGCAAAGCCCCTGCCCACCTCGCCTGCCCTTGCGGCTTCCACGGAAGCATTCAGCGCCAGCAGGTTGGTCTGCAGGGAAATGGAATCGATTCCGGAGATAACGGCGCTGATCTGATTGATGATGGCCATCAGCTCATCCATATCGCTCTGCATCTGGTGTGAGACGGAGATGGTCTGGTCGGAGAGCTCCTTGATATCCGTGAGCTCGGACTGACCGGCCTCTATCTTCTGATAGACCTCGCTGGTCTCCTCGGAGACGGACAAAATAGTGTTTGTCAATTCCTCGTGCCGATTATTGGCATTTTCCACGGATGTGCCGAAAATGGTGGCTGTGGCATTGGTCACTCTGCGGGAAATGTCCATGATTCTGTCTGTCTGATGCTGCATGGTCAGATCCAGGGAACTGATTTGCATGACGGCCTTGATATTCTTGTCAAAAACCTCCGCAAACTGTTTCCTACCGTTTAACAATCTGCGGTAAATGCCGTTCAGTTCCGGTTGACCGGAATAGTCAGCCTCCCTCAGCTCGGAGACCGCCTTCATGAGCACAGCTTTTTTCGTTCGGATTGCCATACATACACCCTCTTATCTTTCTCTATAGATTGAACTACCTATTTTTATCATACGGAAAAATTTTTTTTTTGCAAGTCTTTTCCTCTTTTTTCGCTGTAAAAATTTGGCTGAGAAAATTTATTTTAATTTGCAACTTAAGATATATCATGTATAATGTAGTTATTGAGGAAGGAGCGGATCAAAGTGGCGGATATGCAGGAGAGAAAAACAGAGGAAAAGAGCGCGCAGACCCTGGAAGCTGAGGGCTTTGTCTTCTACACCCAGAAGGACGCGGAGCTGGCTATGCAGGAGCGCAAAAAAATTCAATATCTGAAGGCGCACATGGATTACGGCAATCCCCCGGGAGTGCTGAATCTGTACGAGAAGGCGATCAGGGAGCGTGTGTTCAAGACCCCGGTGGGACTGGTCTTCTTGAAGGAGGTGCAGGATTATTTGATCAAATCTCCAAACATAGACAATTCTGCCATTGCATCCATCCCGCTTTTCGTCACCTATGAGGGCAGTCTTCGGGCTCATACCCAACCGGCCAGGCGGCATATACAGCCTTCCGCGGGAAAGAGGGAGAAGTCCTCGGCCCTGCTGCCTGTTTCTGTGGGCATAAATATCGTGCTGGTCATCGCCGTGATCGCCATGTTTGCCATCACCCTGACCTCGGATCAGCCCAATATTTTAAACTATGAGCGGGCTATTTTGGATAAATATGCCGGGTGGGAGCAGGAGCTGACTCAAAGAGAGCGGGATATCCGGGAGGCGGAGAGGAATCTGCAGTTGGAAAAGGATTAGTCTAAATTTCTAATGTGGTTGGCTATAGAGCGTTCACAGATTTGACATACTTAAATGATATAATGGGCTGAATGCCGTGCCTTTGTTTTTGCGCTTTATGGCGCCGTGGCGCATAAAGAGGCAGACTATTATGTCATGGGAGGCTGTAAATATGGAACGACTGAAAATATTGGTGGTGGACGACGAGAGCAGGATGCGGAAGCTGGTTCGGGACTTTCTGACCAAGAGTAATTTTGAGGTGCTGGAGGCCGGAGACGGCGAGGAGGCTCTGGAGCTTTTCTATCAGAACAGGGAGATCAATCTCATCGTTTTGGACGTGATGATGCCTAGATTGGACGGATGGCAGGTGTGCCGGGAGATCAGAGCCGTCTCCAAGGTGCCTATCATTATGCTGACCGCCCGGGCGGACGAGCGGGACGAGCTGATGGGCTTTGAGCTTGGGGTGGACGAGTATATCTCCAAGCCCTTCAGCCCTAAGATATTGGTGGCGCGCATCGAAGCCATTCTGCGTAGGACCAATCAGCTTGAGAAGGAGGAGATTCTTTCCTGCGGCTGCATACGTGTGGACAAGGCGGCCCACCAGGTAATGATAGACGGGGAGAGCGTAGAGCTCAGCTATAAGGAATTTGAGCTTTTGACTTATTTTGTGGAAAACCAGGGGATTGCCCTCTCCCGGGAGAAAATCCTGAACAATGTCTGGAATTATGACTACTTTGGGGATGCCCGCACGATAGACACCCATGTGAAGAAGCTGCGCAGCAAGCTGGGGCCCAAGGGCGGCGACCTGATCAAGACGATCTGGGGAATGGGCTATAAGCTTGAGACGGGAAGCCAGGCATAATGGGGGAGCTGCATATGAAACCGTCGATCAGAAGACAGTTTGCGCTGATTTTCAGCGGCTTGATGGCCGGAATTGTGCTGTTATGCCTGTTTATCAATATCATGTTTTTGGAGAGATACTATATCCGCAGCAAGACGGAGGTTATCCGGGACGCCTACGAAACCATCAGACAGGCGGCCAGCGCGGACAGTTATGACCAGGAGAACTTTGTGGACGAGCTGGACCGGGTGGTAAGCAGGGATAATATCAGTATTTATATCATCGACATGAACTCCCGGGTGATCTACACTGCAAACGGCGGACAGAGCATGGAAAAACGCCTGTTCGGTTATATTTTCGGACAGCTTCCCAACGAGGAGATCCGTCTGCTGGAGCAGGAGGAGGAATACTGCATCCAGCGCAGCGGCGAGGAGGGAAGCGAATATCTGGAGATGTACGGCAGACTGAAGACGGGGATCTCCTTCATTATGAGGACGCCCATCGAGAGCATCCGGGAGAGCTCAAAGCTGGCCAATCGTTTCTTCGCCTACGCGGGGTTGATGGGAACCGTGGCCGGGGCAGTGATAATCTGGCTGGTAACCCGAAAACTGACCCAGCCCATTCGGGAGCTCAACGCTATCTCGGAGAGAATGGTGCATCTGGACTTTGAGGTGAAATATCATGGGAGCGCCAGGAACGAACTGGACTCCTTGGGGGAAAATATCAATGAGCTCTCTGCCTCCCTGGAGGAGACGATCTCGGAGCTCAAGACAGCAAACAACGAATTAAAGAATGATATACGCAAAAAAGAAGAAATCGACGAGATGAGAAAGGAGTTTCTGTCAAATGTATCACATGAGCTGAAGACGCCTATCGCCCTGATACAGGGATATGCTGAGGGGCTTAGGGAAGGGGTGAACGACGACCCGGAGGACCGCAATTTTTACTGTGAGGTCATCATGGACGAGGCGGCTAAGATGAATACGATGGTGAAGAAGCTGCTGACTTTGAATCAGCTTGAGTTTGGCAATGATGTCATCAGTATGGAGCGGTTTGACGCGGTGGCATTAGTACAGAATTGCATCCAGTCCGCAGGAATTCTGTGCAGGCAGAATCAGATCACGGTAAAGATGAAGGATTCGCCTCCCATTTATGTGTGGGCGGACGAGTTTAAGGTGGAGGAGGTCTTTACCAATTATTTTTCCAATGCCGTCAATCACTGCGGAGGAGAGAAACGCATAGAGGTTGGAATAGAGGAGCGGGAGGGGACGGTCAGGATTAACGTGTTTAACACGGGGGAGCCCATACCAGAGGCGTCCATCGAGCATATCTGGGACAAGTTCTATAAGGTGGACAAGGCCAGGACCAGGGAGTATGGCGGCAGCGGAGTGGGACTTTCCATTGTCAAGGCCATCATGGAATCTCTGAATCAGGCCTACGGTGTGGAGAACAGTGAGGACGGCGTGACCTTCTGGTTTGAGCTGGAGGTATAGGAGCAGGGGCGCGGACAGATAGGAGGAGAGCTTAGGAAATGAAGGAAGGACAGGAGGAAATTAGGCGGGAACGGGTTCTTCTGGTGGGAGTGGACACCGGGGAGGAGCCGGACTTTGACCGTTCCATGGAGGAATTGAAAAGTCTGGCCGAGGCCTGTGAGAAGTGCGTGGCGGGAATAATTACCCAGAGGATGGCAGTCGTAAACAAGGCGCTGTATATCGGCGCAGGCAAGGCAGCGGAGGTTAAGGAGTACGCCAAGGAATGCGAGGCGGGGGAGATTGTCTTTGACAATACACTTTCCCCTTCCCAGGTGCGCAATCTGGGAAGGGAGATCGGCCTTCCCATTTTGGACAGGACGAATCTGATTTTAGATATTTTTGCCCTGAGGGCCAGGTCCGGAGAGGCGAAGCTTCAGGTGGAGATGGCCAGGCTGCAATATATGCTGCCAAGATTGGTGGGAATGCATGAGGCGCTGAGCAGGCAGGGAGGCACCAGCGGAAGCATGAGCAGCAGAGGCGTAGGGGAGAAGAAACTGGAGCTTGACCGAAGAAAAATAGAGCATCGCATAGGGGAGCTGAAACGGGAGCTACAGAAGGTGGAGCGGTCCCGGCAGACCCAGAGAAAGAAGAGAATGGGTTCCGGCACGCCCCAGGTGGCTCTGGTGGGATATACCAACGCGGGGAAATCCACTTTGCTGAACCGTATGCTGGAGCGCTACGGGGACTGTCCCCAGAAGACGGTGCTGGAGAAGGATATGCTCTTTGCCACCCTGGAGACCAGTGTTCGCGGTATAAGCACGGAGGATAACCGGTCCTTTTTTCTGGCCGACACGGTGGGGTTTATTCACAAGCTTCCCCACGGGCTGGTGAAGGCTTTCCGCTCCACTCTGGAGGAGGTAAGATATGCGGATCTGCTGGTGCATGTGGTGGACTTTAGCGATGAGGACCACAGGCATCAGATGCAGGTGACGGAGGAAACCCTCAAAGAGCTGGAGGCGGGTTCCATTCCGAGGATTGAGGTATATAACAAGGCGGACAAATGCCATATGGAGAACCTTCCTCAGGTCAGAGGCCGCCGGATTTATATGTCCGCGACGGAGGGGCTGGGCATAGAGGAGCTGGCGGAGCTGATCGGGGAGGCGCTTTATGGAGACTGGATTGAGGGCAGCTTTCTCATACCCTATGACAGGGGAGAGGCGGCGTCCCGACTGACGGAGCTTGGCACGGTGCTTGAGCGCGAGTACAGAGAGGAGGGCATTTGGCTTCGGGTGAAATGCCGAAACGGGGATGCCGCAAAATATGAGAGGTTCAGAGCGCCCTGCGGGGCGGCTATGGGAAGGGCGTGAAATTAGCGATGGAAGAAAGCACAGAGCGAAAGCCGATGGGGGTTTTGGAACAATTGGATGCGGATATTGCAAGACTCAGTCGGGAGACAGGAGATCGGGAGTTTCTGGAATATCTGCATAATTTAAAGGGAAGACTGATCGGCCAAAAGTATCAGGCGGATTTGCTGCGGGATGAGCTGGACCACAGGCTTCGCCTCTGGGAGAAGCAGCAGAGGTCGGATGTGGAGGGATCCGCATATTTTGAGGCCCCCGGGCTTTCTGCCGGGGGCGATTCCAGGGGACCGGGGGAGTTTTCCGGGAGGGGAGGCCAGATCTTTTTGGGGACTCCTGCCGTCGGTGAGGAAGGCTCTCGCAGGGAGAATTTCCCTTCGGAGCCGGAGGCCGCGCCACGGAGTGTTTCCCCCACGGGGCCGGAGACCGCGCCACGGAGTGTTTCCTCCACGGGGCCGGAGACCGCGCCACGGAGTGTTTCCCCCACGGAGCCGGAGACCGCGCCACGGAGTGTTTCCCTCACGGAGCCCCAGGCTGCCCCTCAGGTGGGAATGTCCACGGAGCCTCAGGCCGTTCCCCGAGGGAGATTTTCCGCCGTTTCCACCGGTGCGCAGTCGGAGGGGGCCCCGGTCTATCAGGCGGTTCCGGTCCAGATGAGAGGCGTACAGTCGGGAACGGTTTATACCGCGGCGGGGGGAGCAAATTTCGGGAAGAAGGAAAAGAAAAACAAGGAATTTATTGTGGGGGCCACCCTGTTGGGGATTATCGGAAGCTGCTTTATTTTGGCGGCCCTTGTTATGCTGGGCATGAACTTCATGAGCAGCTTTGTGCTGGGGATCAGTATGTACGGAATTTTTCTGGCGGTGCTGGCAGCGTCGGAGCTGTTTGTCTTTCGACGGGCGCCCCGGCTGGGAATCACCCTTTCCTCCTTGGCCGTCGGAGGACTTTATATCACCAATGCCGTCAATTTCCTTTCGCTGCAGATTCTCAATATGTGGGAGACTTTTGCCGTCGTCATGGCGTTAGGCCTTGCGGTGTTTCTTCTCTCCCGAAAGCGAAATTCGCTGATGTACCGCATTATGGGACTGACGGCTACCTATCTGAGCTTTCTGATGCTTCAGGACGGGATTGCCGTAGCGGAGTTTTTGGCGGTGTCCGCCATGATTCTGTTTATAAATTTCCTGGTTGCCTTGCTGCCGGTAGAAAAAGGGCGTTTTGCCTGCCGGGTGACGCACATGATCTTAAATGCGGTATTTACCATATTTTATGTCTGGCGAGCGCAGTGGTGCGGCGTTGCGGATGAGATCGTTCTGATTTACGAGGTGGCGGCGCTGGCGGTGCTGCATATGTTGTTTACCGCCCAGCTTCTGGGCAGACAGCGGGCTAGCGAGGCGCGGGAAGGGGCCGGGAGGGCCCACGGGGGAGATCTTGTGGCTTACTGTGTCAGCGGCTTGCTCCATCTTGTGGATATAGGGCTTTTGCTCGTTTCTCTGAGGCCCGATGGGCTCTGGTTTTTACAGTCTGGAGCAGGAGATTCTGCGGGTTTCGATGTGGGGACGGCGTTTGCCAGCGCCTGCGTCCATGCGTCCATGTTGGGAATACTGGTGATCTGCCTGGTTTCTTTTTTGGCAATGCAGTTTAGAAGGTGTCCGGGACGATGGTATGTGTATTACTTTTTTAACGCGGCGGTCTGGGTTCTGTATATAGGGGAAGACCAGAGGACGGTATATGTGGCCGCGTTAGTTTTGCTGATTCTGGCCAAAATCCTTTCCCTGCGCCAAATCAAGGAGGTGAGAGGGTGTGAAGCCGTTGTAACCGCTTTTGTGTGTCTGGGAATTATGCTTGATCCCGAGCCTGAGATTCTGCTGTTGGGAATTCCCGTTTCCATTCTGTGCCTTTCACAGTGGAAGACCTATCATGAGTTTTTTCTCACTGTCGCCGTTGTCGTGTATGCGGCGGGAAAGATGCCGCCCAGTCTGCAGCTTCCTCTGGCGGTGGGAATTTTGTTCGTGGGGATCCTGACTTTCAATAATGTGAAAAGATGGAGGGATTCCGGAATTCTGGCGTACAACGCGCTGGCTCTGTCGGGGCAGGCGGCGTGCTTTCTGCTGCTGCTTCTCCCGGTCTATCGAAACGCCTTTCTCACCTGGCTGTGTATGCTGGTGTTTGGCCTGGCCACCGTCGTGCTGACTCTGCGGGAGAGATATCAGATGGATTTTAAGAGGAAAAACATGGTTTTGGCAGTGTTTTTGACCTATATGTCGCTGGTGCTGCGGGTCAGGGAGCCTATTGTGAACAGCATTCTTCTGATGGTGATCGCCCTGGCTTTCGTGGGAATGGGCTTTAAGGAGCGGCAGAAGTCTACGCGGGTCTATGGATTGACCTTGTCGCTGTTAGTCTGTGTAAAGATGGTCCTCTATGATTTCCTGGAGACACCCATAATGCAGCGGACCATTTTATTTTTTATAGTGGGCGTTATTGCCTTGATTATTGCGGCGATCTATATTATATTAGAAAAGAGGACCGGTGCGCTTAATGTGCCGCAGGAGCGGTCGGATGGGAGCAGAGATGAGAAGACATACATGGAAAACAACGGATGAGAATTACAGAGGGAGGATATTCGGCCGTCTGACGGCCCTGTCCCTGTCTATGTTTTTACTTACGGGCTGCGGGAATATGCTGCCGGAGATGACGACGCAGCAGGAGCAGGCAATGGGGGAATACGCCGCCATGATTTTGCTCAGATATGACGCCAACAGCAGGAGCAGATTGGTTCCCCTTCCCCCGGAGACGTGGGAGTCAGATGAGGAGAAGACGGAGCCGGTTACTGCGCCGGAGGAAAACACGGCGGATGAGCCCCAGGGCATGGATCCGGTGGCGGATACGCCGGTGGTGGATGCAGAGGGAAATGTGACCCAGAGTGGCGGTGCGGGAAGCCTGGAGAGTCTGTTCGGTCTGCCGGAGGGAGTGCAGCTTACCTTTACGGGAACGCAGGTAGCGGCCAGTTATCCCGAGGGTGAGCAGAGGGAGGACTTTTTCGCGCTGGATGCAGCCAGGGACAAAAGCCTTCTGATATTGCATTATACATTGAGTAATCAGTCGGGGGCGGAGCAGGCCGTGGATTTGCTGAGCCGGGACGCTACCTTTAAGATTACGGTGAACGGCAGTTATACCAGATCCGCTTTGATGACGTTACTGATGGATGATATGGCCACCTTTGTGGGAACTCTGGGGGCCGGAGACAGCAGGGAGCTGGTGCTGGTGATTGAGATTGACCAGAGCATGGCTGAGAGCGTCACCTCCGTATCACTTGAGGCAAAGACGGATTCCCAGAGTTTTTCCGCTCCTCTGGTATATTAGAAGTAAGTTAAAAAAATTGGAAAAATTTAAAATTAGATGTTGACATAAGAGTATACCGGTGGTATACTCTTATTCGTTGCTAAGGAATGCAACAGAAAACGACTAAAAAAGTCAAAAAAACTAAAAAAAGTAGTTGACAGAATCGGCGGGACATGATATGATGTCAAAGTTGCCGCAGATGAGGCAGCGAAGCGCACCTTGACAAATGAACAGCAATGCGACCCTGAAAATTCCAAGAGAA
>CATLGW010000028.1 GCA_949948715.1 uncultured Lachnospiraceae bacterium
GCCAGATTGCGGAACTGGTGTCTCTCTTTATTAGCAAACTGCCTGAAAACTGGAAAAATCGTTTCCAAATGCCCAAAGTGGCGTAATTTCTGGTAGTATGCCTAATTTTAGTATGCGAAGTATGAGGATCTGTTTTCCCAAAGGGCCCTGCGCTACACCGTCAAAAAGAGGCTGCTAATCTTCTATCTGAGGGGCGAGCGGTTCAGCGATATGGATCTCTCCGGAATCAGCTTTTCCGGCGCGGATCTGCGTTTTACCAATCTGTCCAACTGTAATCTGACGGGCATCCGCTTAAAGGGCGCCAACTGTGAGGGCGCGGATTTTTCGGGAAGCCGGATGCCCGGTATGTACTTTTCGGATATGCCCCGGGAGGAGCAGGGGAACGCGCGGGAGATCGAGCTTACCTGTGTGGACGAGCCCTGGGGGAAAGACGGGAAAGAATGGGATCCCTATAAAGGGAGGGAGGCCACCTTCCTCCGGGATGCCGCGTTTAAGGAGGCGGATGTCAGCCGGGCCTATCTGAGCGCTCCGGGGGAGCTTTCGGGGGACCAGGAGTTTCCCTTCGGCACTGGGGAGGCGAACAGGTGGCATCTCGTGGGGAAGACTTCCTTGTTTACGCTGGAGGGGACTAACTTCGACCATGCGAAACTGTTTTTTTCTTTTTTTAAAAATATAGACTTCAACAATGCCAGCTTTGCGGAAGCGCAGATGTACAATACCGGGGTAGTGCAGTCCCGGGGGAGGACCGCCAATTTTTCGGGAGCCGTTCTGACAAACGCCTGCCTTGCCTGGTGTGATTTTGAAAACGCCGATTTTTCCGGCGCATCCCTGGCGAAAACGATTTTAACGAGGGTCAATTTCAAGGGGACAAAGATGGAGAACGTTAATTTTTCGTACAGCAACATTCTCGCCTGCAATTTCGAGGGAGCCTCCTGCCAGAATGCCTCCTTCAAGAATGTGAACCAGGACTGGGAAGGGATTGAGCGGGAGAGGCCCTTGGCGCTTAAGGGAATCGGGCTGGGCGGGAGGGATAGTCTGCGCTTTTGTTATGCTACCCTGGCAAACACGGATTTCAGCGGAGCCGTTCTGGACGGGGTGTTGTTCTCCAACGCGGTGGGGCAGAATTGTATATTTACAAGGACGAGGGGAAAGGGAGCGGTTTTTGACAGCGGCATTTTTATTTATTCAATATTTAATACTGCCGAATTTGAGAACTGCAGTCTGAAAGAGACTGTTTTGAGAAATTCAATTTTTACGGACAGCGTCTTTACAAATTCTCGGTTTGAGAGGACGGATTTCTCGGGAGCTTTGTTTAATAAAATGAGTAGGCCGGTGTTTTCGGGAGGGTATATGTCGGAGGTGGACTTTACCGGCGCGGAGGGACTGACGGCGGCCTGTTTCAGCAATATCTGCCTGAGAAACGTCTCCTTTGAGAAAACGGGGATAAGAAAGCTTGATTTCGGAAGCGGCATCAGGCTGCAGGACTGTAAATTTTAGGAAGGGAAGCCATGGGAAGCATAGAGAGCAGAAGAAGCATCCGCAGATTTAAGGACGTGGAGCCGGAGAGGGAGAGCCTGGAGGCCGTTCTTAGGGCTGGCCTCCAGGCTCCCTCCCCAAAGAACCGTCAGCCCTGGAGATTTGTGGTTCTCTCGGGGGAATGCAAGAGGGAGCTGGCGGAGGCCATGCGGGGGGAAATCGCCCTTCTCATAAGGGAAAAGCCGGACAGGGAGGATATCAGGGCGGGTCTGGAAACAATGGATATTATAAGCGCCGCGCCGGTTTTAATTTTGGTGTGTTATGAACACGGCACGGTAAAACAGCATGACGACGGCGTCGATTGGCAGATTTCCGCCAGGGATGTGGAGGCGGTGGAGCTCCAGTCCATAGGTGCGGCTGTGGAAAATATGCTGTTGAAGGCGGAGGAGCTGGGGATGGGGAGTTTGTGGTGCGCCGATATCCTGTATGCCTACAGGGCGGTGTCGAAATATTCCAAGGGGCCGGTGGTGTCTGCGGTATGCCTGGGATATAAGGACGAGGAGCCCGGAGAGAGGCCCAGGAAAGCGCTGGAGGAGATGTGTGAATTTTGTTCCCGGGGACAGTGAGGCCGGGGCTTGCCCGGGAGAGTCAAAAGCAAAGGACAGGGAGGAATGGAATGGAAACGGAAGAATATCGGGGAGCGTGGATCCCCTTCAGGGCGGATCCTTATGTATACAGACATACGGACGGCAGCTATTATTTCACGGCCACCGTGCCCGAGTACGACCGCATTGTGCTGCGCCGGGCAAAGGGATTGGACGCTTTGGCCCGCGCCGAGGAGACGGTGATCTGGAGAAAGCACGCTGCCGGGCCCATGGGGGCCCATATCTGGGCGCCGGAGCTCCATTACCTGGAGGGAAGATGGTATATCTATTTTGCGGCGGGGGACGCGGAGGACAAATGGCATATCCGCCCTTATGTGCTGGAGTGCGGCGGTCAGGATCCTATGGAGGGCGCCTGGGTGGAGAGAGGCATGATGCAGTGCGCTCTGGAGGATGAATTTTCCTTCCGGGGATTTTCGCTGGACGGCACCGTTTTCGAAAATAAGGGGCAGAATTACTATGTGTGGGCGGAGAAACTGGGGGTGGGGAAGATGATTTCCAATCTCTATATTGCCCGTATGGAGAATCCCTGTAAGCTGGCCACCCCACAGAGGCTTTTGACGACGCCGGACTATGAATGGGAGCGCCGGGGCTTTTGGGTGAACGAGGGGCCGGCGGTGCTTCGCCGCGGAGGCAGGATTTACCTCACCTATTCCGCCAGCGACACGGGGGCGAATTACTGCGTGGGAATGCTTTCCGTGGGGGAGGACGAGGACGTGCTGGATCCAAACGCCTGGGTCAAGAGCCGGGAACCGGTGCTCGCCACGGACGAGGAGAAGGGGATTTACGGGCCGGGGCACAATTCCTTTACGGTGGACGAGGAGGGGAGAGACGTAATCGTGTTCCATGCTCGTTCTACGAAGGAAATCCAGGGCGATCCGCTCTACGATCCCGGCCGTCACGCCATGCTGCGCCGGGTTCTTTGGGGGGCTGACGGTGTGCCCGGGTTTGTTCTCTGAGAAACAAAAAAATGAAAATGAGACAGATTCCCTAAAGTATTCCTAAAACCCGCCGATAAAAATAATAAGTGAAACAAATAATCTTTAAGAGGGAAGGAGGAGTCCGATATGCGTATAGAAGCTTATACACAGGTGCAGCAGCTATATCAGCCGCAGAAGGTGAAACGGAATCAGCAGACAGGCAGCTCGACTGCAGTTGATCAGTCTCAGGCGATACAGATCAGCAGCATTGGAAAGGATTTTCAGACGGCGAAGGCTGCAGTGGCAAGCGCTCCTGATATCAGGGAGGAGCTGACGGCTCCTATCAAAGCGAGGATTGACAGCGGCACATACGCTGTGGCGGTGGAGACCTTTGCAGATAAATTATTGCAGAAATACGAAGAAATGAGGTAATTCAAGTGGCAAGTTTGATGGAGAACCTGATAGATGTGCTCAACAAAGAGAGCGCGGAGTATGACGGGCTGCTTGAATTATCAGAGAAAAAAACGTCGATTATTGTAAGCAGGAATTTAGAGGATTTACAGAAAATCACGGATGAGGAACAGGAAATGGTAGGCAGGATCAATCGCCTGGAGAAGAAAAGGGTGGAGATCACTGCGGACATAGCCAATGTATTGAACAAGGACGTTACAACTTTAAAGCTCACGAATCTGATCGACATGTCATCTGCCAGGCCGGCGGACGTTGCCGCCCTGACGGATGTACACAACAGGCTGCAGGCGGCCGTCAGGCGGCTGCAGAGAGCCAATGAACAGAACAGGGAACTGCTCACCGACGCCATGGATATGGTAGAGTTTGAGATGAACTTGGTCCAGGCGCTGAATGCGGCTCCCGAGACTGCGAATTATAACAGAGGCGCGTACAGTGCGGGCGACACCATGGGTGTCAGCGGAGGCGGCTTCGACGCCAGGCAGTAGGCGCTGTCCTTGTGAAATGTAGAGGTGAATATTATGCCATTGATGGGTAGTTTATATGTTGGAGCATCCGGGTTACAGACAAGTCAGAATGCGCTGAATACCACAGCGCATAATCTTTCTAATGTGGACACTGTGGGCTATACCAGACAGCAGGTACAGCTTTCCAGCAGGCCATACGTCACACTTTCCGTCAACCCCAAATCCATTGCAAATAAGCAGTATGGCCTGGGCGTGAATTACGCCAGGGCAAAACAGGTGAGGGATTATTTCCTCGATAAGACTTTCCGCAAGGAATCCGGCCGCAGTATGTTTTATCAGGTGTCCACTGAGGTGCTGGAGGAGACGGAGAGCCTTTTGGGTGAGCTCCACGGAGAGAATTTCCAGGATGTTCTTACGGATTTCAAGGATTCCGTGGCCGAGCTGGCGAAGGATCCCTGCAGTTCGGTGACGGAGGGGGTTTTCGTGCAGAGGGCCTCGGAGATGATAGGCAGAGCCGTGGCCATCTATCAGGGCCTGTCCGATTATCAGAATAATCTGAATACACAGATCAAGCAGCGGGTTGACAAAATCAATAAATACGGCAATCAGATTTTGGAGCTGAACGACAGGATCCGGGCCATAGAGTGCGGCGGCGTGGAGAAAGCCAACGATCTTCGGGATCTGCGCAATCAGATTTTGGATGATCTGTCGGAGCAGGTCAGCATGACCTGGAAGGAGGATATGTACGGTAATGTTTCCGTGCAGATCGAGGGAGTGGATTTCGTAAAGGGCGAAAGGTGCTTTGAGATGGCACTGCAGACCGACGAGAACACTGGATTTTACACACCCTTCTGGCCCCAGAACGCCTCCTATTCCTATCTGGAGGACGGCAGGAAGGTGTACAATATAGACGGCGCGGAGGTCTTCAATCTGTCCATTGAGATTTCCTCCGACCTGAATACGGATATTGGCGGGCTGAAGGCGATGCTTCTCGCCAGGGGCGACCACCGGGCGGATTACACGGACATCACCCCCGGAAAGTACGGCGATGTTTCACAGTCCGTGATCATGAATGTGCAGGCGGAGCTGGATCAACTGATACATAACATGGTCACGAAGATCAACGGTATTCTGGAGGAGGCGTCGGGAGTGAAGACCTTGGGCCCCGGCCAGACTCTGACAATTACGCTGCCGGATGGCAGCACAAGGACTCTGACCGAGGGCGACCGATATGCCACGGCTTCCGAGGACGGTTATCTGAGAGGGGCGGACGGCAGTCCCATCCAGCTTTTCACAAAGGTCACCACCCAGGGATATGAGAAGGTGACGGCGGCGGACGGCACGGAGTACTGGATTTACAATAAGGAAGATCCTCAGAAGCAGGACAGTCTCTATACCCTGAAAAATCTCCAGGTCAACCGGGAGCTGATGCAGAAGCCCTCCACACTGGGATTTCGTCTGAGGGAAGGCTCTGAGGATTTGAAGAATACCATGTCCGCTCTTAAGGATGCTTTTGAGGAGGAGGCGTACACTCTGAATCCCAATGTGCAGAAGCGGGTGAATTTCATAGGTTACTATGACGACCTGGTGGCCCAGGTGTCGAATTCCGGTTATGCGTTCAAAAGTATTCATGCGAACCAGGAGGTAACGGTGGAATCGGCTTTCAACGCCAGAGAGCAGGTGGTGGGAGTATCCTCCGACGAGGAGCTGTCCAACATGATCAAATTCCAGAACGGCTATAATGCGGCCAGCCGTTACATCAATGTGATCAGCGAGATGATCGAGCACATTATCAACACTTTGGGAACCTGATAGGGAGGGATAAAGATGCCGTCACAATTTTTCGGATTGAATATAGCGTACAAGGGATTGCTGGCATCCAATGCAGCCCTGAATACCACCGCAAACAATATCGCCAACGTGCAGACGGAAGGGTACAGCAGACAGCATGTGGTGCAGCAGGCCAGCGACGCGTTGCGGGTGTTTCAGACCTATGGCTGCGCGGGAGCGGGCGTGGAGACTCTGGCCATCGAGCGCATCAGGGACGAATTCTACGACGCCAAATATTGGGAAAACAATACCAGGCTGGGTGAATTTTCCATGAAACAGTATTATATGATTCAGATGGAGGATTATTTCGACGACAGCGGTTTGAACGCCGGCTTTAAGACTCTGTTTGACCAGTTGATGATCTCGGGGATCGAGGAGCTGCGCAAGAATCCCAGCAGTACTACCACGAAAGCACAGTTTGTGGGCTATGCGGCCGCTCTGGTGGACTATTTCAACGGCCAGGCGGGCAATCTGGAGGCCATGCAGAAGGATGTGAACCAGGAGATCAAGCTGAAGGTGGATGAGATCAACTCCCTGGCGGGGGAGATCGCAAATCTGAACAAGCAGATCAACACGGTGGAGCTCTCGGGTCCTAAAGCCAACGAGCTTCGGGACAGGAGGAGCCTTCTTCTGGACCAGCTCTCCCAGATTGTGGATATTGACACCAGTGAGACTCCCATTGTGGACACCAATAATCCGGACAGAGAGACCGGCGGAACCCGCTTTATGGTCAAGATCGCCGGCGGACAGCTTCTGGTGGACGGAAGTGAATACAACAGACTGGAGTGTGTGGCCAGGCGGGATTATGAGAAGGTAAACCAGACGGATATCGACGGGCTTTACGATGTGTACTGGGAGAACGGGCAGGAATTCAAGCTGGAGAACGCTGCCATGGGCGGAGCTCTGAGAGGCCTGGTGGAAATGCGGGACGGCAACAACAACGAATATTTCCACGGAGAGATCACAGGGGTGGGTTCTACCACCGTGGTGACGGACGGGGTGACCTCCGTTCACGATACCGTGTCCATTCAGGTGGACCTGGAATATCTGAAGGATTTGAACAAGTGCAATCTGTCGGACCAGGGGGGCATTATCAATCTGGGAAACCGTGAATTTTACTATGATACCTGGGAGTTTACCCGGGCGGCGGACGGGACCTGCACCTTTACCTTCACTCTGTCGGGCAGTGAGAAGAACGGCGGAAACCGCTTGACAAACGACCGGGTGGGCATGAATGCAAGCATCGGCACCGGCATCGACTATCAGGGAATTCCCTACTACATGAGCCAGATGAACGAGTGGGCCAGAACCTTCTCCCAGAAATTCAACGATATCCTGGAGAAAGGTGTGACTTCCGACAATCAGCCGGGCCTGAAGCTGTTTACAGCCGATCACGCTACGGGTGAGGAACAGTTCCAGTTCCCTGACGGCACTGGCGGCACGGTCAACACCAGGTATGACAACGACCAGCCGGTGACGGTGAAATGTAAGGATGACAGCTACTACCGTATGACGGCAAAGAATTTTGCAATTCTGGATGCCATAGAGAACGATGCCAATCTGCTGGCCACCAAGTTTAAGGACAGCGACGGCGTGGAGCAGGATGATCTGCCCACCGCTCTGAGAAAGATGTCCACCAATAAGAATGCCATGAGCTTTAGAGGGGCATCCGCGGCGGAATTCCTGCAGTGTATCCTGTCCGATGTGGCGCTGAACGCTTCCAGCGCGAATATGTTCACCCAGACTTACACGGATCTCGCGGGAACCATCGACTCTCAGCGCATTTCCATCTCCGGTGTGGACGAGGACGAGGAGGCGGTGAACCTGGTGAAGTTTCAGAATGCGTACAATCTGGCAGCCAAGATGGTACAGACACTGACGGAAATATACGACAAGCTGATTCTGGAGACGGGAGTGTAAGGCTGCCGAAACCATTCTAAATAAGAAGATGAGGTGACGACGGAATGAGAATTACAAACAAGATCATGCAGAAGAACAATCTGTCCAATATCAACACCAACAAGATCTACCAGGATAAACTCAGCACGCAGATGTCCACTCAGAAGAAGGTGAGCAGGCCCTCCGACGATCCCGTGGTGGCCATCAGGGCACTGCGTCTGCGCACCAGCGTGAACGAGGTGACCCAGGCTTACAGCAGGAATATACCGGATGCGGAGAGCTGGATCGAGGTGACGGAGGGAGCTTTAAAGAACCTCACCGATATTGTAACCAGTATGTACGATCAGTGCACCAAGGGCTCCAACGGTAAATTGGAGGCCAAGGACCGTATGGTGATACTGGAGCAGCTTAAGGCTTTGAGGGATGAGGTGTACTCCACCGGAGACGAGGATTATGCGGGACGCTACGTGTTCACAGGCTTCCGCACGGACACCTCCCTGAGCTTTCCGGACGACACGAAGAAGCATTATGAGATTACGGAGCAGCTTGACAATTCCGCCCTGGATAAGGTGACTCATGTGGTGACCCGCAGGACAACCGGAACCCCTCCGGCTCAGCAGACCACGGATCTCCTGGATTGGAATGAGACAAACTTTGCCACCGGGGATATGAGCGGATTTACGGAGCAGGATATTGACGTATCGGAGTGCTATCGCATAAGGCTGGCCTATGACGACTGTCAGGAGGGGGCTTTGCCCCAGCTTTCCGTGTGGGACAAAAACGCTACGCCTCCCGGATATGGACCTTGGGCGGGGAACGCGGCAATGCAGCAGGTTCATTCCTACGAGGACCCCTACACGGTGGCGGCTCAGGATCCCGACGCTGTGATCTATGTGCCGGAGACGGGTGAGATCCTTTTGGGCACCAACCGCTATAACGATCTGGCGGCTATCAGGGATGATCCAACCACTGCGGCCGACGAGGGAGAGATCCGCGTCACCTATGAGAAGAGTGAATGGGTGGACGGAGATCTGCGTCCGGAGCATTATTTCTATTGCAAGGATGTGGAAGAGAATATAGAGTACAATGCAGATTACCTGACCGGCGATCCCGAGAAACAGGTTATCGAGTACGATGTGGGATTCAATCAGAGTATCCGCATCAATTCCACCGCCGACGAATGCTTCAAGCACGGCATCGGCAGAGAGGTGGACGATCTGATGGCGGCCATGCAGGAGACGCTGGACATTGAGGCGGTTAAGAACAAGATAGAGAAGGCAATGGAAACCGAGACCGACGAGACCAAAAAGGCTACGCTGAAGAACCAGTTGGATGCGGTGAACAAGGCCTGGACGCTCTCAAAGAATAAGTGTCAGAGATTGTATGAGAACGGGATCACAGAGATGCAGGGCTATCTGGATCAGGCAAATCTGGCTATCACCAACAACGGTACCAGAGGCAGGAAGCTGGAGCTGATTGAGAACCGTATGCAAAACCAGAAGACTACCTTTGAAACCCTGAAAAGTGAAAATGAGGATGTGGACATCACGGAGGTTGCCATCTATTTAAACAGTGCCAAGTTGACCTACGAGGCGGCGCTGATGGCCACCGGCAAGGTGGTGCAGACCACACTGCTCAGCTTTATCTGATGAAGGCAGAGTATGGATGCGGCGCGGCGGCGCGGATAGGAGTCTAATGAAGATAAACACTAAAATTTTTGGAGAGATTGAGATTTCTGAAGAAAAGATCATTACCTTTGAGAACGGTATCATCGGATTTCCGGATTTAAAGCGTTTCGCGCTGCTTCACGATGAAGAACAGGGGGATGAGGCGGGGATTCGATTTCTGCAGTCCTTCGATGAGCCGGCTTTCGCCATGCCTGTGATGGAGCCTCTCATGGTGAAGCCGGATTATGATCCCGAGGTGGAGGATGAGCTTTTGACTGCCGTGGGGAATCTGACTGCGGAAAATCTGATCGTTTTAGTCACAGTGACGGTGCCCTCGGACCTGAAAAAGATGAGCGTGAACCTCCAGGGCCCCATCATCATAAACGCCGAGGAGCGCAGAGGCTGTCAGCTTATTGTGGAGAACAACAAGTATCCCGTGAAGTTCCCCATCTACGATATCCTTCAGGCAAGAAAGGAAGGTGAGTAGGATGCTGGCATTATCCAGAAAGAAAAACGAGGCAATCGTGATCAACAACAATGTGGAGGTGACCATCCTTGAGGTGAAGGGCGATCAGGTGAAGGTGGGAATCACCGCGCCCAGGGAAGTGTCCATCTACCGCAAGGAGGTGTACCTGCAGATACAGGAGGCCAACAAAGAGGCGGTCAACGTGGAAGGAATGAAAGAATTGAAAAATTTGTTAGGGTAGTTTTATGACTACCCTATTAATTTTTTGTAAGAGTGTGCCGATAAAAAGTTTAGAAACCAGGTTTATGCTTTTGCGAATATGCACTAATTATGATGTCGAAGGAAGACATTAATTATCACACGGAGGTGACGAGGATGGCAATTGAACCATTGGGAAGTGTAATGACAGTACAGGCGCAGGGGACGGTAATTCAGAAGCCTGCCGCACCGGAGAAGACGGCGGAGGAATTTACCTCTGCGAAGGTCGAGCCGGTGGAGAAGCTTGACAAGACTACAGGTGTCGTGGAGAATTCTCAGGAGAGAGGAAACGCGGACGATTCCCAGCAGGGCAGTGAAAAGCAGTCTGCCGGCAACGAGCAGATCAAGAAAGCGGTGGAGAAGCTGAACAAGAGTATGGCCGCCCATTCGGAGGCGATATTCGGGATTCACGAGGATACGAACCGCGTGACAATCAAGATTGTGGATAAGGATACAAAGAAGGTTTTGCGGGAACTGCCCCCCGAGAAGACCCTGGATATGATTGCCAGAGTCTGGGAGATGGCGGGTATCCTTATAGACGAGAAGAGATAGGAGGATGAAAATATGGGAATGAGGTTATCGGGCCTTATATCCGGCATGGACACCGACAGCGTAATCCAGCAGTTGGTGGCCGCCAAGCGGACAAAGGTTGACAAGACGAAGAAGGCTCAGACGAAGCTGGAGTGGAAGACGGATGCGTGGGAGGAATTAAATAAGAAGTTAAAGAGCTTCCAGAACAAGCATCTGCAGAATATGCGTTTCAGCTCCGCTTACGCGCAGAAGACCACCAAAGTGTCCAATTCCAACGCGGTGAGCGTGCTCACCGGCGAGAATGCCATGAACGGCGTTCAGTCCCTTGAGGTTGATAAGCTGGCGAAGACGGCCTATCTGACCGGAGGAAAAATAAGCGCCAAGGATCCTTCGGGTCAGGATGTGGATGTGACGGCTATGACCACCATGGGTCAGCTTGGCATCTCTTCGGACACCTCTCTGGAGCTTCAGAAGGAGGACGGCACCACAGTAGCCATCAATATCGGCAGAAACACCACCATCTCGGATGTGCTGAATCAGTTGAGAGAAGGCGGAGTGAACGCGACCTTTGACGACAAGCAGAAAAGATTCTTTTTGAACGGAAAGGAATCCGGAAAAGCTTTTGATTTCAATATCAAGGCTGTGGACGGCAATTCCGAAAGCGCCAAGGCTCTGGAGACCCTGGGTTTTTCCACCGATGTTCCCGCGGGAGCCACCGATGAGCAGAAGGAGAAGTATGCCGTCAAGACGGACGGGCAGAATGCGGTGATCCGTCTGAACGGAGCCACCTTCACCAGCAATAACAATGTGTTTGAGATAAACGACCTCACCTTTACTGTGATGGAGGAGACTACCAGCCCCATAACCGTCACCACGGAGACAGATACCTCCGGTATCTATGATATGGTGAAGGAATTCATCAAGGATTACAGCGAACTTGTAAACGAGATGGATAAGTTCTACAACGCGGACTCTGCCAAGGGCTATGAGCCTCTTACCGACGAGGAGAAGGAGTCCATGTCCGAGAAGCAGATAGAGGAGTGGGAGTCAAAGGTAAAGGATTCCCTGTTGCGCCGGGACGGCAACCTCTATACCGTGAACAGCGCCCTGCAGGAGATTATGGCACAGGGTGTCAATGTAAACGGAAAGACCATGTACCTGAGCGACTTCGGCATCAATACTCTGGGATATTTTGCCGCTGATGAGAACGAGCGGCATGCATATCACATCGACGGAGACAAGGACAATGAGAACACCTCCGCCAATGAGGATAAGCTCCGGAAAATGATTGCCAGCGATCCCGATACGGTGCAGTCCTTCTTTTCCCAGCTTACTCAGAGCCTCTACAGCAAGATGAGCGATATGTCCTCATCCGTGGAGGGCTACAGATCCTTCGGCAACTTCTACGACGATAAGAAGATGAAGTCCGATTATAAGGAGTATACCAGCAAGATCAAGGACCTGGAGAAGAAGCTCACGGCCTATGAGGACAAATGGTACGCCAAGTTTGCGGCCATGGAGACGGCTATGGCGAAGCTGCAGGAAAGCACCAGTGCCGTGACCAGCCTGCTGGGAGGTTCATAAGCAAAATAAATATTGATACAGACGGAGACAACATGGAGGTTGAATATGCCGTTACCAAATGCCTATACACAATATAACAGAAACAAAGTATTGACAGCAAGCCCTGCGGAATTGACTCTGATGCTCTACGACGGCGCCATTAAATTCTGCAACATAGCCGCCGTGGCCATAGAGCAGAAGGACATTCAGAAATCCCATGAGAACATAATCAAGGCGCAGAAGATCGTGGATTATTTCAGACAGACGCTGGATATGCAGTATGAGGTCGCGGAAGATTTTGACAGGGTTTACGAGTATATTGGAAGGCGTCTGGTGGAAGCGAATGTGAAGAAGGATGCTGAAATCCTGGAGGAAGCAAAGGGGCATTTGTGCTCTATGCGCGATACCTGGAAGGAAGTTATGAAGAAGAACAGGGAACAGGGAAATGCGTAATGGAAAATTATTTGAATGTATTGGAAGAAAGCCTGAATAAAAAGATTCAGGTGCTGGCCAGAATTCAGGAATACAACGCAAGACAGCAGGAAATCTTCCAGTCCGACGCGGTGAACATGGACGAATTTGACCGATATGTGGAGGAAAAGGGTGAACTGATCGAGGAATTGACGCGGCTGGACAACGGGTTTGAAATTCTCTACGCCAATCTGGCGGAGCAGTTAAAGGAGGACAGAACCCGTTACGCCGCTCAGATCAAGAGCCTTCAGGAACTCATAGGGCAGGTCACGGATATGGGCGTGACCGTCCAGGCCCAGGAGGCCCGCAATAAAATGTTGATCGAGGACTATTTCCGCAGGGCCAGGGAGGATATCGGCAAGGGGAGAAAAGCCTCCAAGGCAGCCTTTGACTATTACAGGAATATGAGCAATACCAACCATGTTCCGCCGCAGTTTATGGACAGCAAGAATTAAACTTAAAAAAATTTCAAAACCCCCCTAAAGTTATTTCAAATCTTTCCGATATATTAAACAAGTAAAGCAAATAGAACAAAGTAAACTCAAGTTCAGGCTTTCTTGAAAGCGGTTTGAGGGTCAATCCGCACAATTGATCCGAGGGCTGCCGATACCAACGCCGCAAGCTCGATGTGTGCGAATCGAGGGGGCGGTAAAACAACAAGTCGGCCGCAGGGAAGCGGCTGTATATTCAAGGAGGAATATAGTATGGTAGTACAACACAATTTAACTGCGATGAACTCCAACAGAATGTTGGGCCTGACCACTTCTTCTCTTTCCAAGTCTACAGAGAAGCTGTCTTCCGGATACAAGATCAACCGTGCAGCAGATGATGCGGCAGGTCTGGCTATTTCCGAGAAGATGAGAAAGCAGATCAGAGGCCTTACACAGGCTTCCACGAACGCTGAGGATGGTATCAGTGCAGTGCAGACCGCTGAGGGTGCATTGACCGAAGTTCAGGATATGCTTCAGAGAATGAACGAGCTGGCTGTAAAGGCTGCTAACGGCACTCAGTCCGTATCCGACAGAGCTTCCATCCAGGCCGAGATCGATCAGTTGACCACTGAGATCGACCGTGTTGCTGAGACCACAAAGTTCAACGAGACTTATCTGTTGAAGGGTGACAGCGCAGCTCCTAAGACCTACAGCTACAAGTACAACACTATTGCTACTTCTACCACGACTGCAAGCGTTTCCATGGGCGGATCTTCCGCAGCTGGCAAGATTTCGGATGTTACCACCGGCATGACCGTTACCGTAACCTTCAATGCAAGCGCATCCTCCACCGATCAGAACGCAATCGCAAAGTCTCTGGTAAATCAGGGTATCAATGTTTCCCTGTACAGCAACTTCGTTGGTTCCGCAGCGGTGAGCGGTTATACCGTACAGCTTAACGGCGACGCTGCAAAGAACTACTCCGTGGTGTCAGGTACCGTTTCCGGCAAGTTCGAGATTCTGAACGCTGCAGGAAAGCTGGTTGCAACCTTCTCCGTAAGCGGCGGTGTTGTTGCAACGGCTACGAGCGATGTTCCTCAGCAGAAGACCAGCGCTGTTATCAGTGCAGCAAATGCTCAGGCAGCAACGGTTAAGGGCGAGGTTATGGCTTACTATGACAAGGACGGCAATAAGATTGCTGCCAACGCCCTGGATAGGTACTTCTCCACCAATACATCTGGTTCTGCAGTGGCTAGAGTGGATACTCCCGCAGTGTACGATGCACTCGGAAATCTGACTTCCATTACCGCAAGCGCAGTTTCCAGCCAGAAGATTCTGACCGGCGCTCTGAAGCTGACGCTCCATGTTGGTGCAGATGCTACCGCTAACAACCAGATCACTTTGAACCTTGACGCTATGAGCGCTAAGGGACTTGGTGTAAACGGTTTGAGAATTGACGGAGCAGATGACAGCAACGCTCGTGCAGCAATCGAGAGCATCAGCGAGGCACTCGCTAAGGTTTCCGCACAGAGATCTGACCTGGGTGCTGTTCAGAACAGACTTGAGCACACCATCAACAACCTGGATAACGTTGTTGAGAACACCACCAGCGCTGAGTCCTCCATTCGTGATACGGATATGGCTTCTGAGATGGTTAAGTACTCCAACAACAACATCCTTTCTCAGGCAGGTCAGGCTATGCTTGCACAGGCTAACCAGTCCAACCAGGGTGTTCTGTCCTTGCTTGGCTAATAAGTGGTCTATATTACAGTTAAGTGTAGAACCCTACAAAAATCGGGGAGTCGGCTCTGCCGACCCCCGATTTTCCGTTAAAAATTATATAAAGTGTAACATTGTAAAACTTATTATTATAGATGACGGTCTCTTTAGACTGTCTTAGCATGGAGGCTAAAAATGAAACCAATTTTGTCCATTTCCCTTCTCTGTTCCGGCCGGAAAGAGACCACAAAGAAATGCCTGGATTCCCTGAAGACCATCATGGAGCAGGTAGAGAGCGAACTGATTATCGTAGATACCGGATGTGACGAGGAGACGCGGGAGCTCTTGGCAGAGTATACGGATCATATTGTCCCCTTTACATGGTGCAATGACTTCGGAGCTGCCAGGAACGCGGGGCTGAAGGAGGCAAAGGGTGAATGGTTTCTTTATATAGATGACGACGAGTGGTTCGTGGATGTCAAAGAGATGGTGGAGTTCTTCCGGACGGGAGAATACAAAAAGTACGGTCAGGCATGCTATATCCAGAGAAATTACAGAGATTTTGCTGGAAACCATTTTCAGGATATGTGGGTCTCCCGCATGATCAAGCTGCGTCAGGACACTCAGTTTGTGGACCGAATCCACGAGTATCTCTCTCCCATTCACGGTCAGAATAAGCTTCTCTATTCCTGGGCGGATCATTACGGCTATATATACCATAGCCCGGAGGATAAGCAGAGGCATGATGAGAGAAATGTGTCTATTATGAAGGCCGTCCTGGAGGAGCAGCCGGGTCATCTGAGAGTCCGGGCTCATCTTGCCCAGGAGTATATGGGAGTTCCTGATCACCAGGCAATGCGGGATCTTTGCAAGGACAGCATTAAGCTACTGCGCAAAAGGGATGACGAGCTGGCCAATTCTTACAGGCAGACCTTTTACCTGGGGGCGCTTTTGGCCATGGAATGCCTGGAGGATGAGGAAGCGCTGGATTTCTTTAAGGAGGCGGTTCGGGATAAAAGGAACAATATTTTGGGAAAAGCGGGTCTGTGTCAGTTAGCCTCCGAGCTCTACTACAAGAAGAAGGAGTATGAGGCCTGCGACCAATGCTGTGAGCAGTACATCAAGGTGTACAATAAGGAGGCAGGAGAGCAGGGGGAATTGCTCAAGCTTCCCGTCAGCCCTATCTTTACCCAGCATATTTTCTATGCCCATAACCGAAATAATCTGTTCTGTATCTATATGGCGAATAAGCTGGCCCAGGGAGATACATCGGCGCTGAAGGAGTATTTCTGGAAGCTGGGCTGGGAGGAACCGAATTTCTGTGTCCATGAGAGCCTGGTGATCGAGGTGGTCAGTGCTATGGCGCGGCTGCCCTATGACGAGGAGTTTGTAAGGATTGCCCGGAAAATGTCGGAGCATCAGGAAATATGCAATCTGACTCTGGATAGGCTGAAAAAGGAGGCGGAGCAGAACGAGGACGCGCTTCAGGCTCTGGCTCGGATCTTCAGTCAGGTGGATTCCCCCCATTATTATGTTTGGTATATGAAGCTGGTCCATGCGGCTCAGGAGCATCGGGGGGAGGATGTGAAGGAGGCGTTTCGGCAGTTGTTTAAGAAGGTGCTGGATGCGTTGGTTTTGGAGGACCGGGTTTTTGCCATTGCCGACGAATATGCCCTGGATATGAATGAAATCATCAGCGGTGTTCCCTTTGACCAGTGGAAGCAGTGTGTGGATTCTCTCTGCGAGAAGAATACCATGGATGTGGTCTGGAAAAGAGAGGAATTCATGGAGAGGCGATGCGGGGGGGACGGCAGTCGTTACGGATACTTTAGGTGGAAGGTTTCCGAGGTGGAGGCAGTGGTCACTGTGGAGGCCACGGAGTACAAATTGATACGGGACAGAATGAAAGCGTTTTCGGACGAAAGCTTTGCTTTTTATGGCAGGTACTATCTGCCCGCAGCCTTTGAGGGAGAAATGGAAATGCTGCCGCCCTCCTGTCGGGTGGGGGTACGGCTGCGGAAGATTCTGCAGGCGGAGGAAGACGGAGATATCGCGCTGTTTCGTCAGGAATTGACAGCGGCAATGGGCATTTTCCGTCCTCTGGACGAGGGGCTTAAAAAATTCGGACAGATGTATGCCGCTTACAGGGAGAGCCAGTTGGAGCAGAGCCGCCAGATCAGTGATGAGATGCGGGTGCTTGCCCGCCGCGTGAAGGAGCAGCTTTACAAGTTTATTGTCAAGGGGGAGAAGGAGACCGCCCGAGGCATACTGCAGCAGCTTAAAGGACTCACGCCGGATGATCCGGAGCTGGCGGAGCTGGAGCGGCAGTGCAGGGAATGATACTGACGGGCACAGTGAACGCTGTGCCCGTTTTCTTGTGCTTTTATTGGTCTCTTGGATTGCAAAAAACAGTTGACTCTGTGCTTGGCATATGGTACACTTATCAGGCAAGACAAGATTCAGGTCTTTTTTTAATGCTGAATTTTATAGAACGAATGGAAAATACGTGGAGGGAAAGAAATGCGTACAAAAATTACTTTGGCGTGCACCGAGTGCAAACAGCGTAACTACAATACCACCAAGGAGAAGAAAAATCACCCCGAGAGGATGGAGACCAAAAAGTACTGCAGATTCTGCAGGAGACATACCCTGCACAAGGAGACCAAATAATCGCCGCAGGTCGATTTCACACTACAAGTTTGTGCTGGCATCCCATTTGAGGACTGTCGGCGGCATGGAGGGTTAAGATGGCAGATTCCGCTGAAAAGCAGGCTCGTCCCAGTTTTTTTAAGGGCGTGAAAGCAGAATTCAAGAAAATTTCATGGCCGGACAGACAATCAACCTTTAGACAATCCATTGCGGTTGTTGCTATATCCGTGGTTGTGGGAGTGATTATCGCGGTGCTGGACTATATAATTCAGTATGGCGTGAATTTCCTGACATCATTATAGAGCGAGGGTGATTGTATGGCAGAGGCAAAGTGGTATGTGGTGCATACCTATTCAGGATATGAAAATAAGGTCAAAGCCAATATTGAGAAGACGATTGAGAACAACAAAAGCCTGGGAGAGCAGATCCTGGAGGTCCGGGTTCCCATGGAGGAGGTCGTGGAGATCAAAAACGGAGCCAGAAAGACGGTAGCCCGCAAAATGTTTCCCGGCTATGTGCTTCTCAACATGGAAATGAACGATGATACCTGGTATGTCGTGCGTAATACCCGAGGTGTTACCGGCTTCGTAGGTCCGGGAAGCAAGCCCGTACCCCTCACGGAGGCCGAGATGAAGCCGCTGGGAATCAAGACCGAGAATGTCTCCATCGATTTTGCGGAGGGAGACAGCATCGCAGTGGTGGCCGGCGTTTGGAAGGATACGGTGGGCGTGGTTCAAAAGCTGGATTTCAGCAAGCAGACAGCTACCATCAACGTGGAGCTGTTCGGCAGGGAGACTCCCGTGGAGATAAGCTTTGCGGAGGTCCGAAAATTCTGATATTTTTTCAGAGTGTACTCTGATGAAATAGAAACTAGTGGGAGCAGGGGGAACGAATGTCATCCCTGTGCCGAGTTACCACATTATAGGAGGTGCCACAATGGCAAAGAAAGTAGAAGGTTATATTAAATTGCAGATTCCTGCGGGCAAAGCAACACCGGCTCCCCCGGTAGGCCCTGCGCTTGGACAGCATGGTGTGAACATCGTTGAGTTTACCAAGCAGTTTAACGCGAGGACAGCGGATCAGGGAGACGTTATCATTCCCGTTGTAATTACCGTGTATGCGGACAGAAGCTTCAGCTTCATTACCAAGACTCCGCCTGCGGCAGTGCTGTTGAAGAAGGCCTGCAATATCAAGTCCGGTTCGGGCGTGCCCAACAAGACCAAGGTAGCTACCATTTCCAAGGCGAAGATTCAGGAGATCGCGGAGAAGAAGATGCCCGATCTGAATGCTGCCAGCCTGGAGGCTGCCATGAGCATGATCGCCGGCACTGCGCGGAGCATGGGTATCACTGTAGAAGACTAAAATTATAATTGGGAGACAATCCGGGAGATTGTCGCTGGAACCTAGGAGGTAAAATAATGAAGCATGGTAAGAAATATGTCGAGGCCGCTAAGCTGGTAGACCGCACAGTGTTCTATGAGCCCAGCGATGCCATCGCACTGGTAAAGAAAGCAGCGCCCGCTAAGTTTGACGAGACGGTGGAGGTTCACATCAGGACAGGCTGTGACGGACGTCATGCGGAGCAGCAGATCCGCGGCGCGGTGGTACTGCCCAACGGAACCGGTAAAAAGGTGAAGGTTTTGGTGTTTGCCAAGGGCACGAAGCTGGACGAGGCTATGGCTGCAGGTGCAGATCATGTGGGCGGCGAGGAGCTGATTCCCAAGATTCAAAATGACGGATGGCTTGACTTTGACGTTGTGGTTGCCACCCCCGATATGATGGGCGTGGTGGGACGTCTCGGTAAGGTGCTGGGTCCCAAGGGCCTGATGCCTAACCCCAAGGCCGGCACCGTGACCATGGATGTGACAAAGGCTGTCAATGACATCAAGGCCGGTAAGATTGAGTACAGGCTGGATAAGAGCAACATCGTACACGTACCCGTAGGCAAGGTTTCCTTCACGGAGGAGGCTCTGCTACAGAATTTTAACGCTCTTCTGGAGGCAATTCTGAAGGCAAAGCCCAGCGCAGTGAAGGGTCAGTATCTGAGAAGCATCACTCTGACCAGCACCATGGGTCCCGGCGTGAAGGTGAACGTGGCAAAGTACTAAGAGGGAACGGCGATCTTTGTTTGAAAGCCGAATAAATGTTTTGATCAAAAGGGGGTTGACAATAATCAGCCCCCTGTGATATGATAGCAAAGGCTGTAAGGCCAAGCCGAAGACAGTAGGTGCGGCATTGTCCGAAGGATGATGCGGCGTAAGTCCTACCGAGGAGAAGAATTTACAAGGATTACTTCATCTCCCTGTCTTCAGGGAGTTTTTTTCGGCTCCAAATCTATAAGGAGGTAAAAAATGGCTAAGGTTGAATTAAAGAAACCCATTGTGGATGAGATCTCTGCCAGCATCAAGGACGCCCAGTCCGTGGTTGTGGTTGATTACCGCGGTTTGACCGTGGAGCAGGACACACAGCTTCGCAAGGCCCTGCGTGAGGCGGGAGTCACCTACAAGGTTTACAAGAACACTTTCTTGAACTTTGCGTTCAAGGGAACGGAGTTCGAAGGTCTTGTGCCCTATTTGGAGGGACCTACCGCCGTGGCGATTTCCGCTGACGATGCGACGGCTCCCGCCAGAGTGTTGGCCACATTTGCCAAGACGGCGAACAAGCTGGAGATCAAGGCAGGTATTGTGGAAGGCAATGTTTATGATGCCAAGGGGATGGCGGATATCGCAAGCATCCCGTCCAGAGACGTACTTATCTCTCGTCTGCTTGGCAGTATGCAGAGCCCTGTGACCAATTTCGCCCGTGTGATGAAGCAGTTGGCTGACAAGGGCGGCGCATCGGCAGCTTCCGCACAGGAGGCGGCAGAGGCTCCCGCTGAGGCGGCTGTGGAAGCGCCCGCTGCGGAGTAAAGCGAAAGTAACAGATTATTTTAAATCAGAAAACGGAGGAAATGAAGAATGGCTAAGTTAACAGCTCAGGAATTGATTGACGCTATCAAAGAGTTGACCGTATTAGAGTTGAATGACCTTGTAAAGGCATGCGAGGAGGAGTTTGGCGTGTCCGCAGCGGCAGGCGTTGTTGTTGCCGCAGGCGCAGGTGCAGGCGCGGCTCCCGAGGAGGAGAAGACCGAGTTTGACGTTGAGCTTACCGAGGTTGGCGCCGAGAAGGTTAAGGTTATCAAGGTTGTCCGCGAGGTGACCGGCCTGGGCCTGAAGGAGGCTAAGGAAGTGGTTGACGGAGCTCCCAAGGTTGTCAAGGAGGCTGCATCCAAGGATGAGGCTGAGGAGATCAAGAAGAAGCTCGAGGAAGTTGGCGCAAAGGTTACCCTTAAGTAAGAGGCGGATTTCCCAGGCGAAATATACACACGAAAAGGTCAGTCCAGATTTGGATTGGCCTTTTCGATTTTCAAATATACAGATTCTGAAATTTTTATAAATTATTCTTGACCTGTTTTCCTTTTTGTGCTAATATGGATAGTGCACTATTGTGCGGAGTTATGCTTATTTTTATGCGCAAATGATGTGAAAAAAGCTTTAAATCAGAAAGAACGGGGTAAATGTCAATGGAGAAGAACAGAATACGCCCAATAGCCGGCAACAAGGTTATGCGTATGAGTTATGCAAGACAGAAAGAGGTTTTGGAAATGCCCAATCTGATTGAAGTCCAGAAGGACTCCTATCAGTGGTTCTTGAATGAGGGACTGAAGGAGGCATTTGACGACATCTCTCCGATTGCAGATTACAGTGGGACGCTTAGCCTGGAGTTCGTAGACTTTGAACTGTGCAAGGATGACGTGAAGTATTCCATCGAGGAGTGTAAGGAGAGGGATGCGAATTATGCGGCTCCGTTAAAGGTCAGGGTTCGCCTTTATAATAAGGAAAAAGAGGAAATCAGCGAACACGAGATCTTTATGGGAGATCTGCCGCTTATGACGGATACGGGTACATTCATTATCAACGGCGCTGAGCGTGTTATCGTCAGCCAGTTGGTTCGTTCCCCCGGCATTTACTATGCGATCAGCCATGACAAGATTGGCAAAAGGCTTTTTTCCTGTACAGTTATCCCGAATCGAGGCGCATGGCTGGAGTATGAGACGGATTCCAACGATGTTTTCTATGTCCGCGTGGACAGGACCAGGAAGGTTCCCATCACTGTTCTCATCCGCGCGCTGGGCGTGGGTACCAACGAGGAAATCCGCGAACTGTTTGGAGACGAACCGAAGATAGAGGCAAGCTTTGCCAAGGACACGGCGGAGAACCATCAGGAGGGCCTCCTGGAATTATATAAAAAGATACGTCCCGGAGAGCCTCTCAGCGTTGAGAGCGCGGAGAGCCTGATCACCGCCATGTTCTTTGACCCCAGAAGATATGATTTGGCCAAGGTGGGAAGGTACAAATTCAACAAGAAGCTGGCCATGAGAAACCGAATCAGACATCAGATTCTGGCTGCCGATGTGGTGGATCCTTATACCGGGGAGGTGATTGCCTCCGTGGGGGAGAAGGTGACGGCGGAGATGGCAGACCGAATCCAGGACGCGGCGGTTCCCTTTGTCTATGTGCAGACGGAGGAGCGCAATGTCAAGGTGCTGTCCAATATGATGGTGGATTTGAGCCATTATGTGGACTGCAACCCCAGAGATTTCGGAATCTACGAGAGAGTGTATTACCCTGTGCTGGCACAGATACTGGAGGAGTTTTCCGACGATCCGGAGCGTCTGGCCGAAGCGCTTAAGAAAAATGTACATGAGCTGATACCCAAGCATGTGACGAAAGAGGATATTATCGCCTCCATCAATTACAATATGCATCTGGAGTATGGGCTGGGAAATGACGATGATATAGACCATTTGGGCAACCGGCGTATCCGCGCGGTGGGAGAGCTTTTGCAGAATCAGTATCGCATCGGTCTGTCCCGCATGGAGCGTGTGGTGAGAGAGCGCATGACCACTCATGACGCGGAGGATGTCTCCCCCCAGTCGCTGATCAACATCAAGCCCGTCACCGCGGCGGTGAAGGAGTTTTTTGGCTCCTCCCAGCTTTCTCAGTTTATGGATCAGAATAACCCCCTGGGTGAGCTGACCCACAAGAGGCGTCTGTCCGCTCTGGGTCCCGGCGGTCTTTCCAGAGATCGGGCGGGATTTGAGGTGCGTGATGTGCACTATTCCCATTACGGAAGAATGTGCCCCATTGAGACCCCCGAGGGTCCCAATATCGGCTTGATCAACTCCCTGGCCAGCTATGCCAGGATCAATGAATACGGTTTTGTGGAGGCTCCCTACCGCAAGATCGACAAGACGGACGCCGCCAACCCCAAGGTGACGGACGAGGTGGTGTATATGACGGCGGATGAGGAGGACAATTACCATGTGGCCCAGGCCAGCGAGCAGTTGGACGGGGAGGGGCATTTTGTCCGCAACAGCGTGTCCGGCCGTTACCGCAAGGAGACCCAGGAGTACCCCAAGGGGATGTTTGACTATATGGATGTGTCTCCCAGGATGGTTTTCTCCGTTGCAACCGCACTGATTCCTTTTTTGCAGAACGATGACGCCAACCGTGCGCTGATGGGATCCAATATGCAGCGTCAGGCCGTGCCTCTTTTGATCACGGAGGCGCCAGTGGTGGGTACGGGCATGGAGCCCAAGGCCGCCGTGGACTCGGGTGTCTGTATGGTGGCCAAAAAGGCCGGCACCGTGAGCTATGTGGCCTCCGACCTGATCCGGATCACCTGTGACGACGGGGAGAAAACGGAGTACAGGCTGACGAAGTTTTCCCGAAGCAATCAGTCCAACTGCTACAATCAGAAGCCCATCGTATTTAAGGGCGACCATGTGGAGAAAGGCCAGGTGATCGCGGACGGCCCCTCCACCTCCATGGGAGAGCTGGCGCTGGGCAAGAATCCTCTGATCGGCTTTATGACCTGGGAGGGATATAATTACGAGGACGCGGTTCTCCTGAGCGAGCGTCTGGTACAGGAGGATGTGTACACCTCCGTGCATATTGAGGAGTATGAGGCAGAGGCCCGTGACACCAAGCTGGGACCGGAGGAGATCACCAGGGACGTGCCCGGCGTGGGTGACGACGCCCTGAAGGATTTGGACGACAGAGGCATTATCCGCATCGGCGCGGAGGTGCGTGCCGGCGATATTCTGGTGGGAAAGGTAACTCCCAAGGGAGAGACCGAGCTGACCGCCGAGGAGAGGCTTCTGCGTGCAATTTTCGGTGAGAAGGCCAGAGAGGTCAGAGATACCTCGTTAAAGGTGCCCCACGGGGAGTACGGCATTGTGGTGGACGCGAAGGTGTTTACTCGGGAGAACAGCGACGAGCTGGCGCCCGGCGTCAACCAGTCTGTCCGCATCTATATAGCGCAAAAAAGAAAGATTTCCGTGGGCGACAAGATGGCAGGCCGTCACGGAAACAAGGGTGTGGTTTCCCGGGTGCTTCCCGTGGAGGATATGCCCTATCTGCCAAACGGAAGGCCCTTGGATATTGTGTTAAATCCTCTGGGCGTGCCTTCCCGTATGAACATTGGACAGGTATTGGAGATTCACCTCTCCCTGGCGGCCAGAGCCCTGGGCTTTAATGTGGCCACGCCTGTGTTTGACGGCGCCAACGAGCGCGATATTATGGATACTTTGGATCTGGCAAACGATTATGTGAATCTGCCCTTTGACGACGAGGAGGCCGAGAAGCTGGCGCAGAAGGCAGGCGAGGAGTACGACGGGACCGCGCCCACCTTTATCTCCAGGCACGGCGACGAGCTGGTTCCGGAGGTTGTGGAGTACCTCTCCGAGAATCGTGAGCACAGAAAGGTTTGGAAGGGCGTGCCCATCTCCCGGGACGGAAAGGTTCGTCTGAGGGACGGCAGAACAGGCGAATATTTTGACAGCCCTGTCACAATAGGTCATATGCACTACCTGAAGCTGCACCATCTGGTGGACGACAAGATTCACGCGCGTTCCACAGGACCGTACTCCCTGGTGACGCAGCAGCCTCTGGGCGGCAAGGCCCAGTTCGGCGGCCAGCGCTTCGGAGAGATGGAGGTTTGGGCCTTGGAGGCCTACGGCGCATCCTACACGCTGCAGGAGATCCTGACGGTGAAGTCTGACGATATTGTGGGACGTGTGAAGACCTACGAGGCCATCATCAAGGGGGACAATATTCCCGATCCCGGCATACCCGAGTCCTTTAAGGTGCTCTTGAAGGAGCTGCAGGCGCTGGGGCTGGATGTGAGAGTCCTTCGGGAGGATCGGACAGAGGTGGAGCTGAAGGAAAATATCGACTATGGCGATACGGATTACCGCTATGAGATAGAGGGCGACCGCAAGTATGACGATCAGGTAGAGGGCGGCTCTCTCGGCCAGATGGGCTATCAGGCGCAGGAGTTTGAGGAGAATGGCGAGTTGGTGAGCATCGAGGATGATTTTGATGAATCGGACGAACTGGACGAGGAATTCGAGGAAAGCCTTGAGGACGATTTTGCCGAGGACGTTGATTTTTAATAAATGATTATCTCCAAGCAAGACGAATAATTGAAAGGGAGTGCCGTTAATGTCAGAAACAACAAATGAAACCTATCAGCCCATAACATTTGATGCCATTAAAATCGGATTGGCCTCACCGGAGAAAATCCGCGAGTGGTCCCACGGCGAGGTGCTGAAGCCGGAGACAATCAATTACAGGACTCTGAAGCCCGAGAGGGACGGACTGTTCTGCGAGAAGATTTTCGGACCCAGCAAGGACTGGGAGTGCCATTGCGGTAAGTATAAGAAGATTCGTTACAAGGGCGTGGTCTGTGACCGCTGCGGCGTGGAAGTGACCAAGTCCAGTGTCCGCAGGGAGCGCATGGGACATATTGAGTTGGCGGCGCCCGTGTCCCATATCTGGTACTTTAAGGGAATCCCCAGCCGTATGGGCCTGATTTTGGATTTGTCCCCCAGGGTGTTGGAGAAGGTTCTGTATTTTGCTTCCTATATCGTTTTGGATCCCGCCGATTCCAATCTGGAATACAAGCAGATTCTCTCCGAGAAGGAGTATCAGGACGCCAGGGAGACCTACGGAAACAAATTCCGTGTGGGCATGGGTGCGGAGGCCGTGAAGGAGCTTCTGCAGGCCATCGACCTGGATAAGGAGGCCGCGGAGCTGAAGGCGGAACTCCAGGCTTCCTCCGGACAGAAGCGCGCCCGCATCATCAAGAGGCTGGATGTGGTGGAGGCTTTCCACGAGTCCGGAAATATGCCTGAGTGGATGATTTTGGATGTGCTGCCCGTGATCCCTCCGGATTTGCGGGCCATGGTGCAGTTGGACGGCGGACGTTTTGCCACCTCCGACTTAAATGATCTCTACAGGAGAATTATCAACAGAAATAACCGTCTTAAGAGGCTGCTGGAGCTGGGAGCTCCCGATATCATTGTCCGCAACGAGAAGCGTATGCTTCAGGAGGCGGTGGATGCCTTGATCGACAACGGCAGACGGGGGCGTCCGGTGACCGGCCCCGGAAACAGGCCTTTAAAGTCCCTTTCCGATATGCTGAAGGGTAAAAACGGGCGTTTTCGTCAGAACCTTTTGGGAAAGCGCGTGGATTACTCGGGACGTTCCGTTATCGTGGTGGGCCCCGAACTTAAGATCTATCAGTGCGGTCTGCCCAAGGAGATGGCCATCGAGCTGTTTAAGCCCTTTGTGATGAAGGAACTGGTGGCAAAGGGCATCAGTCAGAATATCAAAAATGCCAAGAAACTGGTGGAGCGGCTGGATACTCAGGTGTGGGATATTCTGGAAGAGGTTATCAAGGAGCATCCCGTGATGCTGAACCGCGCTCCCACACTGCACAGACTGGGCATCCAGGCTTTTGAACCCATTCTGGTGGAGGGCAAGGCAATCAAGCTGCATCCTCTGGTATGTACCGCGTTCAACGCGGACTTTGACGGAGACCAGATGGCTGTCCATCTGCCCCTTTCGGTTGAGGCCCAGTCGGAGTGCCGCTTTATGCTGCTGTCCCCCAACAATCTGCTGAAGCCCTCCGACGGCGGTCCCGTTGCCGTTCCCTCCCAGGATATGGTGCTGGGTATCTATTATCTGACCCAGGAGAGACCCGGCGCGGCGGGAGAGGGCAAGTTCTTTAAAAATGTGAACGAGGCGATTCTGGCATATGAGAATCAGAGCTGTACCCTGCATTCCAGAATCAAGGTGCGCATGGAGAAGGTGAACGCCCAGGGAGAGACGGTGAGCGGCAATGTGGAATCCACTCTGGGACGGTTTATATTCAATGAAATCCTGCCCCAGGATCTGGGATTCGTGGACAGGAGCAATCCGGAGGATTTCCTGAAGCTGGAGGTGGATTTCCATGTGGGCAAGAAGGGCCTGAAGCAGATCCTGGAGAAGGTCATCAATATCCATGGGGCCTCCAGGACGGCGGAGGTGCTGGACGATGTGAAATCCATCGGCTACAAGTATTCCACCAAGGCGGCTATGACCGTGTCCATTTCCGATATGACGGTGCCTGCCCAAAAGCAGGATATGCTGGCATCCGCTCAGGAGACGGTGGACAGAATCGCGGCAAACTACAGGAGAGGACTGATCACCGACGAGGAGAGATACCGTGCGGTGGTGGAGACCTGGAATGAGACGGACAAGGAGCTGACGGAGGTGCTGCTCTCGGGTCTGGATAAATATAACAATATCTTTATGATGGCGGATTCCGGCGCCCGCGGATCCAATCAGCAGATCAAGCAGTTGGCGGGTATGCGCGGACTGATGGCCGATACAACGGGTAGAACCATTGAGCTTCCCATTAAGTCCAATTTCCGTGAGGGACTGGACGTTCTGGAGTACTTTATGTCCGCCCACGGCGCCCGCAAGGGATTGTCCGACACTGCGCTGCGCACGGCCGACTCGGGATATCTGACCAGACGAATGGTGGATGTGTCCCAGGAGCTGATTATTCATGACATCGACTGCTCCGAGGATCGGGAGGATATTCCCGGAATGGTGGTCAAGGCGTTTATGGACGGCAAGGAGACCATTGAGAGCCTGAAGGACAGAATCACGGGCAGATTCTCCTGTGAGGAAATAAAGGACAGGGAAGGCAATGTCCTGGTGAAGAAAAATCATATGATTACCCCCAGCCGTGCGGCCAGGATCCTGAGCCAGGGTGTGGACGAGAAGGGCGAGCCTGTGGAGGCTGTGAAGATCCGCACGATCCTCACCTGCCGTTCCAAGAACGGTATCTGCGCCAAGTGCTACGGCGCCAACATGGCTTCGGGCGAGGCTGTGCAGGAGGGTGAGGCTGTGGGAATTATTGCGGCTCAGTCTATCGGTGAGCCGGGTACGCAGCTCACCATGAGAACCTTCCACACCGGCGGCGTGGCCGGAGACGATATCACCCAGGGTCTTCCCCGTGTGGAGGAGCTTTTTGAGGCCAGGAAGCCCAAGGGACTTGCGATTATCGCGGAGTTCGGCGGCGTGGCGGAGATCCGCGACACGAAGAAGAAGCGCGAGGTGGTGGTTTCCAACAGGGAAACCGGAGAGAGCAAGGCCTATCTGATTCCCTACGGTTCCCGTATCAAGATTGTGGACGGTCAGGAGTTGGAGGCCGGCGACGAGCTGACGGAGGGAAGCGTAAATCCTCACGATCTGTTGAAGATCAAGGGAATCCGGGCAGTACAGGATTATCTGCTGCGGGAGGTACAGCGGGTGTACCGCCTTCAGGGCGTGGATATTGCGGATAAGCATATCGAGGTGCTGGTGCGTCAGATGCTGAAAAAGGTCCGCATTGAGGACAGCGGGGATTCCGATTTCCTGCCCGGTGCGCTGGTGGATGTGCTGGATTATGAGGAACTGAACGAGGAGCTTTTGGCGGACGGCAAGGAGCCTGCGGACGGCAAGCAGATTATCCTGGGCATTACCAAGGCAGCCCTTGCCACGAATTCCTTCCTCTCCGCGGCATCTTTCCAGGAGACCACCAAGGTCCTGACGGAGGCTGCCATCAAGGGCAAGATCGACCCTCTGATCGGTCTGAAGGAGAATGTCATCATCGGTAAGCTGATCCCTGCAGGCACCGGAATGAGGCGCTACCGCGACATCAAGCTGAGCACCGACCGGGTGCGGGATATTGCTCTGGAGGATGAAATTCTGGAGGAAGATAGCCGGGAGGAGCTTCCGGACGACGGCGCGGATGACCTCCAGGATGCGGCTCTTTCCCAGGAATCGGATTTTGACCAGGAGGATGAGGATTTCATCGAGGAGGACGCCGAGGACGGGTTTGACGGGGAGGATGCTGCCGACAGGGAGGAAGCCGTAGCGGAACCTGTGGAAGTATAACGAAAGCGATAAAAGGTGTGCCTCTTTCGGGACACACCTTTTTGATGGGAAGGAACGATATTAATTATGAAGGTATTGGTGACGGGCGTGAGGGGGCAATTGGGTCACGATGTGGCGAAGGAGTTGGCCCGGAGAGGAATCGAGACGGTGGGAACCGGCAGCCATGAGATGGATATCACGGACGGGGATGCGGTAAACCGGGTGATCCGTAATGCGGCTCCGGACGCCGTGATTCACTGTGCCGCCTACACGGCGGTGGACGCAGCGGAGGAGGACCAGGCGTGCTGCCGCAGGGTCAATGCGGACGGAACGCAGTATATTGCGGACGTCTGCAGGGACCTGGATATTAAAATGATGTATATCAGCACGGACTATGTCTTTGACGGCAGAGGGGAGAAGCCCTGGGAGCCGGAGGATGAGAGAAGGCCTCAGAGCGTGTACGGGCAGACCAAGTATGAGGGCGAGCTGGCGGTGCAGAACACTTTGCAAAAATACTTTATCGTGCGCGTCTCCTGGACCTACGGCGTAAACGGTAAAAACTTTGTGAAGACCATGCTGAATCTCTCCCAAAAGCACCGCAGAATCACCGTGGTGAACGATCAGTTTGGCTCTCCCACCTACACCGCAGATCTGGCAAGGCTTTTGGCCGATATGGTGCAGACCGACAGATATGGCGTCTACCATGCCGCCAATGAGGGCGTATGCTCCTGGTATGAGTTTGCCTGCACTATCTTCCGGGAGGCGGATATCGAGATGGAGGTGGTTCCCGTGACCGCCGCAGAGTACGGCGCAAAGGCTGCCCGTCCCGGGAACAGCAGACTGAGTAAGGAAAAGCTGACCGAAAACGGTTTTGAGAAGCTTCCTCATTGGCAGGATGCGTTGAAGCGCTTCCTGGCGGTTCTGGGGGAGAAATGAAAAAACGGTTTTTGCCAAATTTTTTGCAAAATATGATTGACAATGCACCCACAAAGAAGTATACTGTGTGAGTATGCGCGTGGGTGTATTTTTTTTGCGTATAACGAAACAATATTTTAAACTCAGAAAGAGGTGAAACAGAATGCCAACATTTAACCAGTTAGTAAGAAAGGGACGCAAGACATCTGTAAAGAAGTCTACAGCGCCTGCTCTCCAGAAGGGTTACAATTCCCTTCACAAGAAGGCCACCGACGTTTCCGCTCCTCAGAAGCGCGGTGTGTGCACTGCCGTGAAGACAGCTACACCTAAGAAGCCTAACTCCGCATTGAGAAAGATCGCCAGGGTGCGTCTCTCCAACGGAATCGAGGTGACCAGCTATATTCCCGGCGAAGGGCACAATCTTCAGGAGCACAGCGTTGTGCTGATCCGCGGCGGCAGAGTAAAGGATTTGCCCGGTACCAGATATCACATCATCCGTGGTACGCTGGATACCGCAGGCGTTGCCAACAGGAAGCAGGCTCGTTCCAAGTACGGCGCTAAGAGGCCCAAAGCAGCCAAGAAATAAGGCGCTATCTAGTACCACTAAACGAACTAAGAAAAGTGTTGGAATTCTGTTATGCAGATAGACAGCGCGGACACTTGGGGAAACACATGTGAGTACCGATGAATTATTGATTAATAAGGAGGGAAGAATCGTGCCAAGAAAGGGACATGTTCAGAAGAGAGATGTGTTGGCAGATCCTTTGTATGACAACAAAGTAGTCACCAAGCTGATCAACAATATCATGTTGGACGGCAAAAAGGGTGTGGCTCAGAAGATTGTATACGGGGCGTTTGCCAGGGTGGAGGAGAAATCCGGAAAGCCCGCTATAGAGGTATTTGAGGCGGCTATGAATAATATCATGCCCGTTTTGGAGGTCAAGGCGAGACGTATCGGAGGCGCTACCTATCAGGTGCCTATCGAGGTCAGGGCCGACAGACGCCAGGCGCTGGCGCTTCGCTGGCTGGTTATGTTCTCCCGCAAGAGGAGTGAGAAGACCATGCAGGAGAGGCTTGCGAACGAGCTTCTTGACGCATCCAACAACACCGGTGCGGCAGTTAAGAGAAAAGAAGATATGCACAAGATGGCAGAGGCAAACAAGGCTTTTGCGCATTACAGATTTTAGGAGCCGTCCCGCTTAGGCGGGAGGTTTCCTGCGCAGGTTCTAAAAATAACAATAGGAGGAGAGAACCTTGGCTGGACGAGAATATCCACTTGAGAGAACCAGAAACATCGGTATTATGGCTCATATCGACGCCGGTAAGACGACGTTGACCGAGCGTATTCTGTATTATACCGGTGTGAACTATAAGATTGGCGATACTCACGAAGGCACTGCTACCATGGACTGGATGGAGCAGGAGCAGGAGAGAGGTATTACCATCACGTCTGCGGCTACGACCTGCCACTGGACTATGGAAAAAGAGACAAAGCCCATGCCCGGAGCGCTGGAGCACCGCATAAATATAATTGACACTCCTGGCCACGTTGACTTTACGGTTGAGGTTGAGCGTTCCCTTCGTGTGCTGGACGGCGCAGTGGGCGTCTTTTGTGCAAAGGGCGGCGTTGAGCCCCAGTCGGAGAATGTGTGGCGTCAGGCCGACACCTACAATGTGCCCCGTATGGCCTTTATCAATAAGATGGACATTATGGGCGCGGATTTCTACGGCGCGGTGGAGCAGATCAAGACCAGGCTCGGCAAGAACGCTATTATTCTTCAGTTGCCTATCGGCAAGGAGGATGAGTTCAAGGGCATTATTGATCTGTTTGAGATGAAGGCCTACATCTACAATGATGACAAGGGCGACGACATCACCGTCACCGATGACCTGGGTGATATGAAGGATGATGCGGAGTTATACCGCAGTGAATTGATTGAGAAGATCTGCGAGTTGGACGATGATCTGATGATGCAGTATCTGGAGGGGGAGGAGCCCTCCGAGGAGGATCTGAAGAAGGCGCTTCGCAAGGGCACCTGCGAGTGCACGGCGATCCCTGTGTGCTGCGGCTCCGCATACCGCAACAAGGGTGTGCAGAAGCTTCTGGACGCAGTCCTCACATTTATGCCCGCTCCTACGGATGTCCCCGACATCAAGGGCGTTGATCTGGACGGCAATGAGGTGGAGAGACATTCCTCCGACGAGGAGCCTTTCTCCGCGCTGGCGTTTAAGATCATGGCGGATCCCTTTGTAGGAAAGCTGGCGTTTATCCGTGTTTATTCCGGAACCTTGAAATCCGGTTCCTATGTGCTCAATGCCACCAAGGGTAAGAAGGAGCGCGTGGGCCGTATCCTCCAGATGCATGCCAATAAGCGTGCGGAGCTGGAGAAGGTTTATTCCGGCGACATCGCCGCTGCGGTGGGTCTGAAGGACACTGCCACCGGTGACACGCTCTGTGATGAGCAGCATCCGGTAATTCTGGAGTCCATGGAGTTCCCGGAGCCCGTTATCGAGCTGGCGATTGAGCCTAAGACCAAGGCCAGTCAGGGCAAGATGGGCGAGGCTCTGGCGAAGCTGGCTGAGGAGGATCCCACCTTCCGCGCACACACGGATTCCGAGACCGGTCAGACCATTATCGCAGGTATGGGCGAGCTGCATCTGGAGATTATCGTAGACCGTCTGTTGCGTGAGTTCCATGTGGAGGCCAATGTGGGCGCACCTCAGGTTGCGTACAAGGAGGCGTTCACCAAGGCTGTGGAGGTTGACTCCAAGTATGCGAAGCAGTCCGGCGGACGTGGACAGTATGGTCACTGTAAGGTTAAGTTCGAGCCCATGGAGGCCAACTGCGAGAAGTTTGAGTTTGATCCCAAGGCTAATATCCTGATCAACGATCCCCCTGTGCTGCTGTTTGAATCCACCGTTGTGGGCGGCGCTATTCCCAAGGAGTATATTCCCGCGGTGGGCGCAGGTATCAAGGAGGCTGCTCAGGCAGGTATTTTGGGCGGATTCCCTGTGCTGGGCGTTCATGCTACGGTGTACGACGGATCCTATCACGAGGTCGATTCCTCCGAGATGGCGTTCCACATCGCAGGTTCCATGGCGTTTAAGGATGCCATGCAGAAAGCCAGCCCCGTGCTGCTGGAGCCCATCATGAAGGTCGAGGTGACCATGCCCGAGGAGTATATGGGCGATGTGATCGGAGATCTGAATTCCCGTCGTGGCCGTGTGGAGGGAATGGAGGACATCGGCGGAGGTAAGATGGTGAAAGCTTTCGTTCCTCTTGCAGAAATGTTCGGCTATTCCACAGACCTTCGTTCCAGGACACAGGGACGTGGAAACTATTCCATGTTCTTCGAACTCTATGAGCCGGTGCCCAAGAGCGTGCAGGAGAAGGTTTTGGCGGCAAAAACAAAGTAAAACTCTGCATTTTAATTAAAAATAACTTGAAAAAGCTGGGATTATCTAATATAATCAGAAGTAGCCGAGTTATGAGAAAAAACAAACCATTTTATTATTTCAAGGAGGACTACAATAATGGCTAAAGCTAAATTTGAAAGAACTAAGCCCCATTGTAACATTGGTACCATTGGTCACGTTGACCATGGTAAGACTACCCTGACCGCTGCTATCACCAAGGTTCTGGCTGAGAGAGTGGCTGGTAACGAGAAGGTGGATTTCGAGAATATCGATAAGGCTCCCGAGGAGAGAGAGCGTGGTATCACTATCTCTACCGCACACGTTGAGTATCAGACTGACAAGAGACACTATGCACACGTTGACTGCCCGGGCCACGCTGACTATGTAAAGAACATGATCACCGGAGCTGCACAGATGGACGGTGCTATCCTGGTTGTTGCTGCGACCGACGGTGTGATGGCTCAGACCAAGGAGCACATCCTTCTGTCCCGTCAGGTGGGCGTACCTTATATCATCGTGTTCATGAACAAGTGCGACATGGTTGACGATCCCGAGCTTCTGGAGCTGGTTGAGATGGAGATCACCGAGCAGTTGGAGGAGTATGACTTCACTGATTGCCCTATCATCAAGGGTTCCGCTCTGAAGGCTCTTGAGGATCCCAACGGCGAGTGGGGCGACAAGGTTATGGAGCTTATGTCCACCGTGGACGAGTATATCCCTGATCCTCAGCGTGAGACTGACAAGCCTTTCCTTATGCCTGTCGAGGACGTGTTCACCATCACCGGCCGCGGTACCGTTGCTACCGGCCGTGTAGAGCGTGGCGTTCTTCATGTCAACGAGGAAGTTGAAATCGTTGGTATCAAGGAGGAGACCAAGAAGACCGTTGTTACCGGTATCGAGATGTTCCGTAAGATGCTGGATGAGGCTCAGGCCGGCGACAACATCGGCGCACTGCTTCGTGGCGTTCAGAGAACCGAGATCGAGAGAGGACAGGTTCTTGCAAAGCCCGGCACCGTTACCTGCCATCAGAAGTTTACCGCTCAGGTTTACGTTCTGACCAAGGACGAGGGTGGCCGTCACACTCCTTTCTTCAACAATTATCGTCCTCAGTTCTATTTCAGAACTACCGACGTTACCGGTGTCTGCAACCTTCCTGAGGGCACCGAGATGTGTATGCCTGGCGACAACGTGGAGATGAGCATTGAGCTGATCCATCCCATCGCTATGGAGCAGGGCTTGACCTTCGCTATCCGTGAGGGTGGTAGAACTGTTGGTTCTGGCCGTGTGGCTACAATTATTGAGTAATCGAAAATTCATTGAATTTATGGGACTTTCCGAGGTTTCTCGGAAAGTCCTTTTTTCGATGTTTGGTGGGATTGATAAGTCGTGATAACAGAATGATAACAAAAATTCGCTAATTTTGAAGAAACAAGTG
>CATLGW010000029.1 GCA_949948715.1 uncultured Lachnospiraceae bacterium
TCAACGCAGAGCCAGTGGTATTCCACTGGAAATATAACCTTGATGATATCAATGTATCAGAGGAAGTCATTGTAGATACACTACCAATTAAAAAGTCCAGTTAATTGGCGAACGTTATACTAGTATTATGTATATAAGGGTGCACTTTTTCCAAAAATATTTCTTTAATTAAAGGTTTGTCTAAATATCTACACGCAATTGCCAAATTTATATATACTTTTCTGTTTAGAATGTCATCTGTGGGACAATGGATCTCCATATATCTTTGCAAATATTCAAAATATTTATTTGCTTCTTTATATTGCTTTAAATATATTTCACACATCATCAAATGAATCTGAATAACAACATTTCCATAATCAGTACGATTCCAAAATAGAGCTTGCAATAAAATCTCTCTTGCAGCCAGATATTTTTCGTCCAACATATAACATATCGCCAAGTCATTCGCAGCATAGGAATATTCATGTATTTTTAATTCTTTAATAATGTCACATGATTTTTCAAACTGTTCTTTTGCTTTATCTAAATTATTGAGTTTAATATAAATAAATCCTTCTGTTGTCATAATAAACGCTTTTTCCAACTCATTATCCAACATATTTTCAGCTTCTTTCAATACCGTTAATGCTTCCTCTTCCTCTAAAAAATTATGGCACCCACGCATAGTATTTGCCCAAATTTCCGGATAACTTTTCTTATAATTTTCCTGTATCTTTTTAAATATATCTTTCGAATGAGTTTTCCTTTCAGGTATCTCAAAATAATACATATGTAAAACATTCAATGTCTGAGCATATTCCTTACTATTTTCAGGAGTCTCGGAAAGCGCCCTTTCCAACATATCAGCCCCTTCAGAAACTTTTCCAATATTATTGTAGCTTTTACCCATAAAATAATAATAATAGTATCTTGCCTTATGAAACGGCAGTTGTGCCAACTCGAATCTATTTAATTGCTCTATGGCCAATTGGTAATTTCCTGTTTCGTATGAATTTATCGCAATATATAGTTTTTGCATAGGATGCAGATGGTCATAGCAATCTTCCATATAAGAAAAAATTTTTTGGGCTTCATAAAAAAATCTGCTTTTCGACAATGATTTGCCGTACCTAAAATTTAGCAATTCCCACTTGGGAATATTGGCTTCTCTAGCATGCATACACATTAAATTTTGCTTTTCCGAAAAATAAGGATGTGCAACCAAAAAAGAAAATGCGTAAAGTGAAAAAATTTCTTTTAAATTTGAACTACGAAATATCTCCATTAAATCTATATAGTCAGTGTCATGGCAACATGTTATTGTGCTGTCAACATTATAAGTTAATACATTCTTATCAACAAGATTACTTAGCTCCTCTTGAAACAATGTTTTATTATAGCTCTTATATAACTTTAAATTTTTAGCAATATATAATGCGAAATTTTCAAGCAGTTCATATTGGACGCATTCCATCAAGCAAAGGTATGAAAAAATAACCCACTTTTGAATGGACGAAAAATCATTTTGATCAAAACGAATGTGTTCATCTTTTAATATTTCTGTAAATACTTTCTTATTAATTTTTGCCTTTGCATCTTGTTTAGAATAAATTTGTATACCTTCCTTTTCTAATAGCTTTGAGATGAAGGTCGAAAGCTTTTTGGGACTTCCTTTGCATTTTAAATATAAACGCCTCAAGTCATCTTCCTGAAAATTATTTAAATTAAAAATAGGATTAAGTATTTGACAGAAATAAATAAATTCATTTAATTTTTCGATTTTGATATCTTTAAAGGGTAAATTATGAAATATATAATCCCTTAGGTCTTCCTTCATATCTTCTTCTGTTGTAATAATACAAGAACGAAAGTATTCTTCCGAAATAAAATTCTTAAATATCTGAATGAAAAAATTTGCTGTTTCCAAATCACAACGCGAAAAGTTATCTATACAAATACACAGTTTTCTATTATTTAAAATCAATCTGATATATTCTATAACAACCGTTATTGCTTCTTTTTTTTCTTCGGTTGAGGTTATAATAAAATATTGAGCATCTAAAATGACAGAAATAATATTACTGATTTGAGGAAAAACTTCACTCGTTATATCTTTGGTTCTTTTATAAATACCATTATAGAATTGTTTAAAGTTCTTTTTTGTAGTTAATAGAAAATCAGTTTCACAAAACTTTTCCAACTCAGAAATAAAATCTGTCACTATCTTAACCGAACTGCTGTCTATAGCAACATTAATATAGCACAAATTATAGTCAGTCCACTTATTTTGATATACATAGTTAAAAAATGTCGTTTTTCCAAAACCACTATCCCCTTTTATCCATAAGGTACTGTCAGATTTATTCATAAAAAAATTATTCAATTCTTCTTGCTCACGCACCCTGTCAACAAATCGGAAATTAAATAATTCTGTAGTTTTCATATTTAGGTTCCTCTTTATATTTTTATATATTGGCACAAAACAATTTTACATATATGTTCTTTTCCGCCCGATAATCATCAATTATCACTACTAATTCTGCGGACTCTCTCTGGCATGGTGTGTGACTGCATAGCGTCCTCCGGGGATGTCACTGTGACCCACCGCCTGTCGCCCCAAAACGACCGTCTATGGCCAAACGCTTGCTGGCGTTTGGCTTTTTGTATATAATGCTGCCTGTAAGGAGGTGCAGGGCCTATGCAGATTGATATTAAGTTTGACCCCTCGTGCGCGGAGCCGCGGCTGACCATCACCGCAGCCACCATGACGGAGGAGGTCAGCGATATCTTGAAAAAGCTTTCTCAGGACGTGCCCCAGATGATTGCGGGCAGCCGAAACGACGAATTTGAGGTGCTGGAACCGGCCTCCATTGTCCGCATATATGCCGGACAGGGAAAGGTCTATGCCGAGACCGGGAAGGGGCGGTATGTGCTCCGGCTCAGGCTGTATGAGCTGGAGGAGCGATTGGATAAATGGAAATTCGCCCGCATTTCCAACTCGGAGATCATTAATCTGAGGCAGGTGGAGAGCTTTGACCTGAGCCTGGCGGGAACCATTTATGTCAAGCTGACAGGAGGAGCCACCACCTATGTGTCCAGGAGGTACGTCGCCAGGATCAAGCGGCTCTTGGGAGTATGACGGAGCGGGCCGTCTGAAAGCCGTCAGGAAGCAATGGGGCAGTGGCCGCGATTGCGGCGGAGGGAGAGATATGAAAGAAAAAAACTATATGTTGAAGAAAGTTGTCTTGCGCGGTGCGATGAGCATTCCTTTGGGGATTTCTCTGGGATATCTGATTACCGTGGGAATATCCCTGGTTTGGGGACAGGGCTATTATGCCCCCTGTGTCCCGGAGCTGGCGGAGGCCATGGGCAGCGAGATACGGGCCGTTGTGCTGCAGACCATTCTCTATGCCGTGGTGGGAGTGGCTTTTGGGGCGGGCTCCGTCATATGGGAGACGGAGAGCTGGAGTATAGCCAGGCAGACGGGAACCTATTTTCTGCTGTCCTCCGCGGTGTATTTGCCTACGGCATATCTTTTGCGGTGGATGGAACGCAGTCTTGAGGGATTTTTGAGATTCTTCGGTATTTTTGCCGCGATTTTTGTGCTTATCTGGCTGATGCAGCTTTTCGCCATGAGCCGCCATATTAAGAGGATGAATGAGAGACTGAAAAGGGAAAAACAGGGTGAAGATTCTTGACAGTGCCTTAACGCTAAAAGACCGCAGATTTATTGATTTCTCTGCAAAATCTCTAAACCTGCGGCCCGTAAGAAGTGGAAGCAATGGGGCTCGAACCCATGACCTCTCGCGTGTGAGGCGAACGCTCATCCCGGCTGAGCTATGCTTCCCTGACAACCATTATAGCATGCCCTGAAAAAATTGCAAGCAAAACTTGGCAAAAATCTTTTTACTTTGAAACTTGACAAAAAACTTTTCATGTTCTATACTATTTCTAATTTCATATGCAATTGGCTGAGAAAAGCAATGATAAGAAGAAGTAGCACAGAGGGGAACATACAGAAAGCGGCTGGCTGATGAGAAGCGCATGGGAAGCTTTGTGTGAATACATCTTTGAGCTTCGCACCAAATTTCGGGCAGAGGAGATCTCTTGCCGGGATAGTAGGCTGCGACGGTGCCCGCACCCGTTAACGTGCTAGAGTATAAGCCGGAAGGCCGTACTCGAAAAGGTAAACAGCGTGAGCTGTTTATGAACATTAGGTGGTAACGCGAGACGGTAAGCTCTCGTCCTTTTGAAGGACGGGAGCTTTTTTGTCGGCTTTCATGGATTTTCTTAGTTCCGGGCGATATGGAAGGTCGTTAAAAATTGAACGGCCGCAAAGATGCGGCGGAATGGAGGAGAATATGAAACAGTTTACCGACACACAGGAAACACAGGATCAGGAGGCTGGGGCAAAGAGTCAGGCCCCGGAGGAGCTTGCGCGGGAGGCTGCCCGGCAGATGGGGATTATCAGGCAGGGGGCTGCCCAGCTTGTGGGGGAGGAGGAGCTGGAGGCAAAGATTCTGCGTTTTCTCGGGGGAGGGAAGCCTCTCACCGTGAAGTTTGGCATGGATCCCAGTGCGCCGGATCTGCACCTGGGACACGCGGTGGCGCTGCGGAAACTGCGGCAGATACAGAGGTTGGGACATAAGGTGGTGATCGTCATCGGTGATTTCACCGGGCGCATCGGGGACCCCACAGGAAAGGCGAAGGGACGAAAGGCCCTGAGCGATCAGGAGGTGCTGGAAAATGCTCAGACCTATCAGGAGCAGGTGTTTCACATCCTGGACAGGGACATGACGCAGGTTCGCTACAATGGGGAGTGGCTGGAGCTGTTGCAGATGGAGGAGGTGCTCCGGCTGGCATCCACCGTGACGGTGGCACGGATGCTGGAGAGGGACGATTTCGCCAACCGTTTTAAAAAGAGGATACCTATCGGCCTCCACGAATTCCTGTATCCTCTGATGCAGGCTTACGATTCCGTGGCTCTGGAGGCCGATCTGGAGCTGGGCGGCACGGACCAGACCTTCAATATTCTTATGGGACGCAGTCTTTTGAAGGACAGGGGCATGGAGCCGCAGGCGGCGCTGTTCATGCCCATACTGACGGGGCTGGACGGGGTGGAGAAGATGAGCAAGAGCCTGGGGAATTATGTGGGAATTTACGAGGATGCCCGCACCATGTTTAAGAAGGTGATGGAAGTGCCCGACTCTCTGATTATCACCTGGTTTGAGCTGACCACGGACATTCTGCCCCAGGAACTTGACGAGATCAGGGCCAGGCTGGAGGCGGGCTGCAATCCCCGGGACGTGAAGCTGATTCTGGCCCGCACCGTCACTTCCCTCTACCACGGTGAGGAGGAGGCCTCGGAGGCGGAGCGGTTCTTTGAGGAGGCCTTTGTAAAAAGGCAGCTTCCCTCCCATCTGGATGATCTCTCAGTGGCCAGGGAGCGGGGAACTCTCCATGACTGCATCCGTCCTTTGGTTGAGGGGGGCCTGACTGCCAGCGGCAGCGAGTTTAGGCGCATTCTTGGACAGGGAGGCGTGCAGATAAACGGCGAGACGGTGCGGGAGCTGGAGGAACCTGTACGGGACGGCGATGTGCTTAAAATCGGAAAGAAAAAATTTGTGCGGATCAGGCTTATGTGAGGCTTGGGACGGGGGATATTGCAGACGTTGGCCGGGACGTATTGCAGGTCCCGGACGAAACGGGCCAAAGGCCGGCGGAGACACGCATTTCATTGACTTTCCCCGCGGAAAATGCTATTCTATTCTCTGTAACGGAATTTACCGGGATTTGATTGGTCCGCGGAGCGTGCTCCACGGAATGGAGGAGAGAAATGAGTGAAGCTTATCATATTATAAGTGACGGTTCCTGTGATCTGCCCCCCGAGCTGGTGAAGGAGAAAAATGTGACGGTGGTGCCCTTCTATGTATCCTTTGACGAGGATCATTACCAGAAGGAAATCGTTGAAATCGGCATTCGGGAGTTTTATCAGCGGATGGTGGACCGCCCCGACGTGTTTCCCATGACCTCCATGCCCTCCGTGCAGGACTACGCGGATGCCTTTCTTCCGTTGGCGAAACAGCGGATTCCCATTATATGCATCTGCATCACCGCCAAGTTCAGCGGCTCCCTGCAGTCGGCGGAGAATGCCAAGAAAATGATACTGGAGGAATATCCCGACGCGCAGATCGCGGTGCTCGATTCCACGGTGGACACGGTACTGCAGGGACTTTACGTGCTGGAGGCCGTGGAGCTGCGGGATAGGGGCGTGAGCTACGAAGAGGCCGTGGAGCGGCTGGAGAAGATCAAGGACACCGGGAGGATCTTTTTTACGGTGGGAAATATGGAATATTTAAAACACGGCGGACGCATCGGCAAGGTGGCCAGTGTGGCGGGAAGCGTGCTGGGCATCCGCCCGGTGATCACCTTAAAGCAGGGGGAGATATTTGCCTCCGGCATCGGCAGAAGCCGCCGGGGCACGTTGAACAAGACCGTGGACCTGCTACTGCACTATCTGAAGGAGCAGGGAGCCGGCGTATCGGATTACAGCATCTGCGTGGGATATGGATACGACAGGGAGGAAGCGGAGCGGTTTCGGGATGATACCGTGACCCTTTTAAGGGAGAAGGGCTACGGGAAGGTGGAGATTCCCCTCTATCAGATCGGGGCCACCATCGCCGTACACACGGGCCCCTATCCGCTGGGCTTTGGCATTATCAAGAAGATTGTATAGGAGATATTGGGATGAAAATGATATCCTGGAACGTCAACGGCCTGCGGGCCTGTCTGCAGAAGGGCTTTCTCGACTACTTCAACTCCGCGGATGCGGATATTTTCTGCCTGCAGGAGACAAAACTGCAGGCGGGGCAGCATGACCTGGAGCTGCCGGGGTACTTCCAGTACTGGAATTATGCGGAGAAGAAGGGCTACTCGGGAACCGCCATGTTCACGAAAAAGGAGCCCCTGGGGGTATCCTACGGCATTGGCGAGGAGGAGCACGACCATGAGGGGCGCGTGATTACGGCGGAATTTGAGGATTTCTATGTGGTGACGGTCTATGTGCCCAACTCCCAGAGGGAGCTGACCAGGCTTGCCTACCGGATGCGCTGGGAGGAGGCTTTCCTTCGCTATATCAAGGGCTTGGAGCAGTTTAAGCCGGTAATTTACTGCGGGGACCTGAATGTGGCCCACCGGGAGATCGATCTGAAGAATCCCAAGACAAACCGTCGCAATGCGGGATTTACCGACGAGGAGAGAGAATGCTTTGGCAGAGTGTTGGAGAGCGGTTTTGTGGACACTTTCCGCCATTTCTATCCGGAGGAGGAGGGCGCGTATTCCTGGTGGTCCTATATGGGACAGGCCCGTTCCCGGAATGTGGGCTGGCGTATCGACTATTTTGTGGCATCAAAGAGCCTGGAGACCCGGCTTTTGGACGCGGCCATTCATCCGCAGATTATGGGCTCCGACCATTGTCCGGTGGAGCTTACGCTGGGGAAATGAGAGCTGCTTCCAAACAGGCATAGGCCCTTGCGCGGCGAATTGCAGTTAGCCGGGGCAGGAGGCAGGATGGGAGGCTGTATGGAGGAGAGAAAGCGTCTGCCCCGCTCCTTTTTTGCCCGGGACGGAATCACGGTGGCGAAGGAGCTTCTGGGGAAAATCCTGGTGCACGAGACGCCGCTGGGGAAGGTGAGAGGCGTGATCACCGAGGTGGAGAGCTATATGGGGGAGAAAGACAAGGGCTCCCACACCTACGGGGGCAGGCGCACGGCCCGCACGGAGCCCATGTACCATGAGGGAGGAACCTCTTATGTATATCTGATCTACGGAATGTATAGCTGTATGAATATTGCGGCCGCCGTGGAGGATGTTCCCCAGGCGGTGCTCCTTAGGAGCGTGAGGCCCGCGGATGAGGAGTCAGAGAAAATCATGCTGAGTCTTCGGACACAAGCCCTGGACAGGAGGAAGAAGTCCGGGGACCGAAAGGAAGGGGAAATTCCTTTTTCTGTCAAAAAGCACCTGGCAGACGGTCCCGGGAAGCTTTGTATCGCCATGGGCATAACCAGAGACGACAACGATATTGATATGACAAAGAGCGATACCTTTTATGTGACGGAGGGGATCGCCGTGCCCTCTGACACAATTCTGGCCGGGAAACGAATCGGCATAGACTATGCGGAGGAAGCCGCCGACTATTTGTGGAGATTTTACATTACACAGGAAGAAAACGGCCGTTAAAGAACAGGGAGACGGATATGAGCTTGCGCTTTTATTTTGGACCCTCGGGTGCGGGCAAGAGCAGAGGGCTTTACGGGGAGATAATTCGCCGTTCCCTGGAGTGTCCGAAACAAAATTTTCTGGTGATCGTGCCGGACCAATTTACCATGCAGACGCAGAAGGATTTGGTGACGCTGCACCAGCGGGGCGGCATTATGAACATAGATGTTCTGAGCTTCGGAAGGCTCAGCCACCGCATTCTGGAGGAGGTGGGCGGCGGGGAGACACCCGTCCTGGACGACACGGGGAAAAGCCTGGTGCTTCAGAAGGTGGCCGGGAATCTGCGGGAGAAGCTGCCCGCGCTGGGCGGACTTCTGCACAGGCAGGGCTATATTCATGAGGTGAAAAGCGCCATCTCCGAGTTTATGCAGTACGGCATCAGCGTGGAGGATGTGGATAAGTTGATTGCCTTTTCCGAGAAAAGGGGCGCTCTGTCCCACAAGCTGCAGGATCTGCAGACCCTGTATCGGGGATTCCAGGAGTATATCAAGGGAAATTTTATCACCACGGAGGAGACGTTGGATTTGCTCAGACGCTCCCTCTCAAAGTCCAAAATGCTGCCGGGCAGTGTGGTGGTCTTTGACGGGTTTACAGGTTTTACGCCGATTCAGAACCGCCTGATTCAGGAGCTGATGTGCATTGTGGACGAGGTGACGGTGGCGGTGGTCATGGGGGCGGGGGAGTACCCCTATGAGCCGGAGGGAGAGCAGAGGCTCTTTTATCTGAGCAAGAAGACCGTGGCGGACCTGGAGCGGCTGGCAGAGCTGGCGGGAGTACCCAGGGGGCAGGATGTGTTTATTGTGGCAGGCGGGGAGGAAGGGGAGGCCTTTTCCTTTGATAACCCGAAACGGCGCAGGGACTTCAGGGAGAGATGCCTGGTACAATTTAACGAGAGGCATCGCTTTTGCGGGGCTCCCGGACTGCTTCGGCTGGAGCAGGGGCTGTTTCGCTACAGCAGTAAGCCCTGGGATTTGCCGGGGGAGGAGATTCAAATCTTTGAGGCTCTTTCCCCCAGGGACGAGGTACATCAGACGGGGCTGTACATCCGGGAGCTGATCCGCAGGGAGGGGCTGGCTTACCGGGATATAGCGGTAATCCTGGGGGATTTGGACGGCTATGCGCCCTTTGTGGAGGCGGAGTTTGCCCAGGTGGAGATCCCTTGTTATATAGACAGGACCAGAGGCATTGTGCTGAATCCCATGATAGAGTATATCAAGAGCGCGCTGGAGCTGTATCTGAGGGATTTCTCTTATGAGTCGGTGTTTCATTATCTCAGATGCGGTCTGTCCGACCTCTCCAGGGACGATGTGGATTTGCTGGAGAATTATGTGCTTCAGACGGGCATCCGGGGATACCGCAGGTGGAGCAGGCGCTTTACGGCCAAGCCTGCCAGGGCGGGGGAGGATGAGGAGGCGCTGAATCGTTTGAACGATGCCAGGGAGCGCTTTTTGTCCCAGGTCTCAATGCTTTGCGGGGAGAAGAGGGCCTGGGCCCAGGTCTATGTGAATCGGCTCTATGATTTCCTGGTGCAGAACCGGGTGCAGCAGAAGCTGGGGGAGTTCGAGGCGGCCTTCCATAATTCGGGGGATTTGTCCAGGGAGCGGGAGTATGCCCAGATTTTTCGGCTGGTGATGGAGCTGCTGGATCAGATATACGCGCTGCTGGGGCGGGAGGAGATCTCGCTGGAGGAGTTTGCGGATATCCTGGAGGCCGGATTCGGGGAGATCGAGGTGGGCACCATCCCCCAGAATGTGGACCGGGTTGTGGTGGGAGACATGGAGAGAACTCGTTTAAAGCAGGTGAAGGCCCTGTTTTTCCTGGGCGTCAACGACGGAAATATTCCCAAGAACGCCTCCAAGGGAGGGATTATCTCCGACATGGACAGGGAGTTTCTCAGGGAGTCAAAGCTGGAGCTGGCCCCCAGTCCCAGACAGCAGATGTTCATCCAAAGGCTTTATCTGTACTTAAATATGACCAAGCCCTCAAATTTTCTGTACTTATCCTACGCAAGGATCGACGGTAAGGGAAAGGGCATTCGTCCGGCCTACTTAATCGATGTGGTGCGAAAGCTTTTCCCCGGGATTGCTGTGGGATATCCCCAGGGTCGGAGTGTCCTGGAGCAGATTGCGACCCCCAGGGAGGGATTGCGGTATCTGGCCGGGGGACTCAGAGAATATGCGGCGGGAAGCATGAACGCAGCGCTGGAGCGGGAGCTGTTCACCGTCTATCAGGCGTACGGCGGGGAGGCTGTGAAGGGCAGGCGGGAGCTGATGGCGGAGGCCGCCTTTAAGCACTATCGGGATTCCGGCCTTGCCAGGGCAGTGGCCAGAGCTTTATACGGCAGGAATCTGGAGAACAGCGTGACCAGACTGGAAACCTACGCCGCCTGCGCCTACAGGCATTTTCTGCAGTACGGATTGACTTTGCGGGAGCGGGAGGAATTCGGCTTCGAGGCGGTTGACATGGGAAATGTGTATCACGCCGTATTGGAGCTGTTCGCGGCGAAACTTCAGGAGAGCGGCTACACATGGTTTGATTTTCCGGAGGAATTCGGGCGGCAGACGGTGCGGGAGGCCTTGGAGGAGTACGCCGCCTCCTACGGGGAGACGGTGCTGTACAGCAGCGCCCGCAGCGAGTATGCCATTACCCGGATGGGGCGTGTTTTGGCCAGAACCGTGCTTACGCTCCAGAGCCAGCTCAAACGGGGAGCGTTCGCACCGGAGAAATATGAAATGTCCTTTCGGTTTGCGGAGGGACTGGAGAGTGTGGACGTGGCTTTATCCAAAGAGGAGAGGATGCAGCTTAGGGGGCGTATTGACCGCATCGACACGGCGGAGGATGAGAACCATGTCTATGTAAAGGTGATCGACTATAAATCCGGGGGCAGACAGTTTGATCTGGCCGCGCTGTATTACGGGCTGCAGCTTCAACTGGTGGTCTATATGAACGCTGCCCTGGAGCTGGAGGCGAAAAGACATCCCCACAAGGAGATTGTTCCGGCGGCCCTTCTGTACTATCACATAGACGATCCCACGGTGGAAACGCCGGTGGAGCTCACCGACGAGGAGATCAACGCACAGATTCAAGGGAAACTGCGCATGAACGGGGTGGTAAACGGCGAGCCGGATATCGTGGAGCGGCTGGACCGTTTTATGCAGGGCAAATCCGATGTCATACCAGTGGAACGAAAAAAGGACGGAGCTTACACAGCCCGCTCCGGGGTGATGTCCGGGGAGGAGCTGCGAACCGTGTCGGATTATGTGAATTACAAGGTGCGGGGTATCGGCAGACAGATATTGGACGGCGTGATCAAGGTGGATCCTTATGAAAAGGGAACTCAGGAGGCCTGTACCTACTGCGCCTACAAGAGGGTGTGCGGATTCGACAGGGCAATTCCGGGGTATGACATGAGAGAGCTTCCGTCCATGGAAAAGCAGGAGGCCCTGGAGCGAATGCGCGGGGAAATGGATTCCTGAGGTGGACAAAATTTTGATTTTTCGGTATAATAGCTATAATAGTTTTGGCAGATGTCATAAGGTAAGGCGGCAGTCAAAACAAACGGGGAGGGCACGCCTTTGAATCATCAGACGGAAGGGAAGCGGAGCTTAATTGAAAACCTGCTCTATTTGTTGGATGAAAAGACCGACTATACGCTGCAATGGTCGGACGGTCTGTCCACGGAGCTTTGCGCGCGGCTGAAGGAGCAGAATATTCTGGCAGTAAATCAACTTAAGAAGTTTTTGGACAGTATACCGGGGGGATTTTTCATCTACCGGGCGGAGGGAAACCAGGATATACTCTATGCCAATAAGGCGATGATACGTGTTTTAAACTGTGACACAATTGAAGAATTCAGAGAGGTGACGGGCAATTCCTTCCGGGGAATCGTACATCCGGACGATTATGAGGCCGTGGAGCGCAGCATCAGGGAGCAGATTTCGGTCAGCCAGTTTGATCTGGATTATGTGGAATACCGGGTGATTCCCAAGGGCGGGGGCATACGCTGGATTGAGGATTACGGACATTTCGTGCACAGTGATACGGAGGGAGATATCTTTTATGTCTTCATAGGGGACGCCACCGACAAAAAGCGGCGTCAGTGGGAGGAGACGGAGCAGCTCAAGCAGGAGAATTACCAGGCAAGGCAGAGACTCCAGAGCCGGATTGACAGATACAGTCAGGAGCTGGAGGGAATTACCCAGGAGCATCTGCGTCGGCTGGAGATCATAGAGGGGCTGAGCATCGACTATGAGGGGATTTTTTATGTGGATTTGGACGAGGACCTGATCAGGCCGTATCGCCTCAGCGACCGGTTTAAGGAGAGGTTTTCCTGGAGCGGGTCTCTGCGGGAATATTTTGGCTGTGCGGATTATTACATTGGCCATTGGGTGCACCCGGAGGACCGGGAGCTATTCCGCGGCTTTGTGGCGCCGGACAGGATTCGTCAGCGGCTGGCCGAGGAGAGGTCGATCCATATCAATTACCGCACTCTGCATGGGGGGAAGAATGAATACAGGCAGCTTCGCGTGGTGAATGTGGGCAGCGAGGAGCACATTTCTCAGTTTGTGATGGGATACCGGGATGTGGACGATGAGATTGTGGAGGAGGTAAAGCGAAACGAGATGCTGGCGGAGGCGCTGAACACCGCCAAGCGGGCCAACAATGCCAAGAATCTGTTTCTCTCCAATATGTCCCACGACATACGGACTCCCATGAACGCCATTTTGGGCTTCAATGAGCTGGCCAAAAAGAACTTGGGGGATCCGGAGAAGCTGTCGGGGTATCTGGACATGATCGCGTCCTCCAGCGAGCAGCTCATGCAGCTTCTCAACAATGTGCTGGACATAGCCAGGATAGAGTCAGGCAATGTCTCGGTGGAGTCGGAGGAATGCAATCTGATGGACATCGTTCACCAGGTGCAGACGCTGATCCTTCCGCAGGCCGCGGCCAAAGGCATCAAGCTTTCTCTGGATATCGCTCAGCTCAAATATGTCAATGTCTATGCGGACGCGGGAAAGCTGAGCCGCATACTTACCTATTTTGCGGACAATGCCGTGAAATACTCCCGGGAGGCCGGATGGGTTTCTCTGGCCATCGTTCAGCAGAGGGAGGCGCGCAACGGCTACGCCACCTACCGCTTCACGGTGGAGGACAACGGAGTGGGCATCAACGAGAGCTTTCTCCAGCATATTTTCGAGCCCTTTGAGCGGGAGAAGAACACTACCCTGAGCGGAATTGCCGGCTCGGGGCTAGGACTGACCATCGCCAAGGATCTGGTGGAGCTGATGGGAGGGACTATCGACGTGGAGAGCACGGTGGGGCAGGGCAGCAAATTTTCCCTGACCCTTCCGTTACATATCTGCGAAGGGAACAGAGAGAGAATTCCGGAATCGGAGGATGAGCCCCATACCTTTACCACACCCAAGAGAATTCTGATTGTGGACGACAATGAGATCAATCTGGAGATTGAGAACGAGGTGCTGAAGGATGCCAATTTCCTGGTGGATACCGCTTCGGACGGGCAGATTGCGGTGGAGAAGGTGAAGAACGCTCCGGAGGGCTATTATGATTTGATTCTGATGGACATTCAGATGCCGGTGATGGACGGTTACCATGCCACCAGAGCCATCCGCCGGATCGAGAATCCGGCGCTGGCCAATATCCCCATAATCGCAGTATCGGCCAACGCCTTTGACGAGGACAGGAAGAACGCCGTGGAGAGCGGTATGAACGCTCATCTGGCGAAGCCCCTTGACACGGCGCAGTTGTATAAGCTGATTCGCAGATTCCTCCAGAATGTGGAGAATTCTACGGGCTGACCTCGTTGGGGCTCTCCTTTCCTGCCAGGAAATCCATGGCGTTTTCCAGGGTGGTTGAGGCGATGGCATCCAGCGCCTCCACGGTGAAAAAGCCCTGGTGGGAGGTGATCATCACATTGGGGAAGGACAGAAGCCTTGCGGTGGTGGAATGCTCTAAAATTTCGTCGGAGCGGTCCTCAAAGACATTGGTTCCCTCCTCCTCATAGACGTCCAGCCCTACTCCGGCAAATTTGTGCATTCTTATGCCTTCGATGAGATCCTCTGTCTTCACAAGAGCGCCACGGGAGGTGTTTACCAGGACTACGCCGTCCTTCATACGGCGTATGGTGTCAATGTTGATCAGGTGGTAGGTGGAGTCCATCAGAGGACAGTGCAGGGAGATCAGATCGCTCCTTTGCAGGACCTCGTCCATGGACACATACTCCACAAAATCCTTCAGGGAGGGATTCTCGTAGACATCCTGGGCGATAACCTTCATGCCGAAGCCGTGGCAGATGCGGCACATGGCGGCGCCGATTTTGCCGGTGCCGATAATGCCCGCCGTCTTCTGGTAAAAATTAAAACCCATCAGTCCGCTTAAGCTGAAGTCGTTCTCCCGAACCTTATTGTAGGCCTTGTGGAGACGGCGGTTGCTGGCCAGGGCCAGGGCCATGGCGTGCTCGGCAACGGCCTCCGGGGAATAGCCCGGGACGCGCATCACACGGATTTGATATTTGGCTGCCTGTTCCAAATCCACATTGTTGAAGCCGGCGCAGCGCATCAGAAGCAGACGGATTCCCTTTGCGTGGAGGATGTCAAGGGTCTGTGCGCCGACGTCGGAATTCACAAAGGCGCAGACCGCGTCAAAGCCCTCGGAAAGCGCGGCGGTTCTGGGATCCAGATCCGACTTGATAAATTCCACGGTCAGCTTTGGATAGTCCGGAAGCAGGGACGAGAATGAGTTGATGTCGTAGCTTTTGGCATCATAGAACAAAATTTTCATGGCAGGACCTCCTGGTATATGATTGATTTATAGTATTCTACATTTGAGGGGAAATCATTCCCTGTTCTTTTTGAAGCCATTATAGCGCAGTCTTTTATCCCTGTCTACAGCGGCATATATCCCGCCATTGATTTTATCTTTCTGTTGCACTAAAATAGTATGCATACGATAGGAGGCGGAGGGTAAGATGCCAGTCCAGTTCACACCCCAACAACAGAAGGTCATAGAGCTCAGGGACCGCAACATTTTGGTTTCGGCGGCGGCAGGCAGCGGCAAGACCGCCGTGCTGGTGGAGCGCATTGTCCGGATGGTCTGTGACGAGACTCATCCCGTGGATGTGGACAGGCTGCTGGTGGTAACCTTTACCAACGCGGCGGCGGCGGAGATGCGGGAGCGGATTGCCGCCGGGATTGCGGAGCAGCTTCGGCTGCATCCTGAGTCGGAGCACATCCAGAGACAGTCCGCTTTGCTGCACAATGCGCAGATTACCACCATCGACAGCTTCAGCCTGTTTTTGATACGAAATCATTTTAACGAGATCGGTCTGGACCCGGCCTTTCGCGTGGCGGATGAGGGGGAGATAAAGCTGATGCGCCGGGAGGTACTGGCGGGGCTTTTGGAGGATGCCTTCGGGCAGGGGAGCGAGGCTTTCCGGGAGTGTGTGGAGGTTTTCTGCCCCGGGGGCAGGGAGAGCGTGCTGGAGGAATATATTTTAAGTCTGTCCCGCTACGGGGCCAGTTTTCCCTGGCCGGAGGAATGGCTTGGGGCCCGCGGGGAGGATTACGGCGCGGGGGATAAGGAGGAATTGCTGCAAAGCCCCTGCGCCGTCTATCTGAGGGAGCATATCTTTCGGATGCTGGAGGGCTGCGGGGAGAAGCTCGCCCTGGCGGAGAGGCTGTGTCAAAGTCCCGACGGTCCCTATATGTATGGGGAGACCCTGGAGCGGGAGCGGGAGATGCTTGAGAGACTTGCGAAATGCGGGAGCCTGGAGGAGTACGCTTCTGCCCTGTCCGGTATAAGCTTTGGGCGGCTGCCCGGAAAAAAGGATGACAGCGTATCCCCGGGCAAACGGGAGCAGGTGAAAAAGCTTCGCAGTCAGGTGAAAGACACGCTCCAGGACATGGGGGAGAAATTTTTCGCCACACCCTTTGCCCTGGCCGCCGCTCAGGGCAGGGAATGCCGGGGACCGGTATCTGTGCTGATCGGCCTGGTGCTGGAATTTAACAGACGTATGAGGGAGCGGAAGCAGGAGAAGAGACTCATTGATTTCTCCGATATGGAGCACTTTGCCCTGGAGATTCTGCTGGACAGGGAGGAGGGGGCGGTCCGCCCCAGTCAGGTGGCCCTGGAGTACCGTCAGCATTTTGCGGAAATTCTCATTGATGAATATCAGGACAGCAATCTGGTGCAGGAGTATCTGCTGCAGGTCATTTCGAGGGAGGACGAGGGACAGTTTAACCGCTTTATGGTGGGAGATGTGAAGCAGAGCATCTACAGGTTTCGTCTGGCCAGGCCGGAGCTCTTCCTGGAGAAATATGAGACCTACGGGGAGGAGGGAGACAGGCGGCGCATCGACCTGTCCCGGAATTTCCGGAGCCGTCCCCAGGTGGTGGAGGCGGTGAACGAAATCTTTTCCCGGATCATGAGCAGAGCCACCGGGGGGCTGGAATATGACGACAGGGCCGCCCTGTATGCCGGAGCGGCGTACCCTGACAATGAGGGCTGTGAGAGCGAGATGCTATTGGCAAGGAAGCCGGGAGCGGGGGAGGGAATCAATGCCAGGCAGGCGGAGGCCCGGGCCATTGCCCGACGGATCCGGGAGCTGAAGAATTCCTTTCAGGTGACGGATAAGGGCAGCGGCGGGCTGCGCCCGGTATCCTACGGGGACATGGTGATTTTGCTGCGCACTACAAGCGGATGGGACGAGGAGTTCAAGGAGGTCCTGGAGGGAGAGGGTATTCCCGTCTATGTCACATCAAAGACGGGATACTTTGAGGCCCTTGAGGTTCAGGAGCTTCTGCAGTTTCTAAGGGTGCTGGACAATCCCAGACAGGATATTCCCCTCTTTGGCGTGATGAAGTCCTTGTTCGGAGGATTTTCCGAGGAGGAGATCGCACTGATCAGGGCCGGCAGAAAGGGAGAGTCCCTGTATGAGGCCCTGCGGGCATGTGGGGAGGGTGCGGTGCAGGAGGCCGCCGGCGGAGAGCCCGGTGAGGCGGAGCACTTGTCCCGGAAGGCGGCGGATTTTCTGAAGCGGATCTCACAGTACCGGGATGTGGTGGTCTATCTGCCCATTCGAGATTTGCTGCAGCGGATCGTGGACGATTACGACTATCTGGATTATGTGACGGCGCTGCCCGCCGGCAGCAGGCGCAGAGCCAATGTGGAGATGCTGTTTGCCAAGGCATCGGACTTCGAGAAGACAAGCTATTTTGGACTGTTCCACTTTGTCCGCTATATGGAGCAGCTTGAGAAATATGATGTGGATTACGGCGGGGCGGATATGCTGGACGAAAATGCGGACGTGGTGCGCATTATGAGCATCCACAAGAGCAAGGGGCTGGAATTTCCGGTGGTCTTTGCGGCGGGGCTTTCCAAGCGGTTCAATATGCAGGACGCGAATCAGGCCCTGATCGTGGACATGGATCTGGGTCTGGCCTGCGACTATGTGAATCCGGAGAAACGCATCCGCAACAGGACACTGCGGCGAACCGTGATTTCACGCAAGATGAGGGAGGACAGCCTCTCGGAGGAACTGAGGGTGCTCTATGTGGCCCTCACCCGGGCGAAGGAGAAGCTGATTATGTCGGCCTCTCTGGAGCAGGCTGAGGAGAAATGGGAGGCCGCGGCCCAGTGTCCCCAGGAGAGGCTGAGCTATCTGGACTTCATAGAGGCGGGCTGTTATCTGGATTTCCTGCTTCCCGTCCTGGGAAATACGGGTGTGAAGGTCCGAGTGGTGGACCGGGAAGAACTGGCGGGCGCAGAACTGGCGGAGCAGATTAAGAGATACGGAAAACGGGAAGGACTTTCCCGGGCGGCACAGGCAGCCGACCCGGAGGCGCTGGCGGGACTTTTGCAGCGCTTTTCCTATGAGTATCCCTGGCGGAGGCTGGAAAAGCTTTACACCAAGACCACAGTGTCGGAATTAAAGATCGCGGCGATGGCGGCCAAGGATGAGGCGGCCTACCACGCCTTCGAGGAGCGGGAGGTGACGCCATACATTCCGGCATTTCGCAGGGGAGATGAGGGTGTGGGAGGCGCCGTTCGGGGAAACGCTTACCACAGGGCCATGGAGCTGCTTGACTTTCAGCGGGTTTTGGGGGGCCAGTTTCAGGGGCTTCCGGAGAGCTACGACGCGTATCGCTCCGGACTGGACAGGGGACGGCTCCTAAAGGAGCTGCACGTCTTTTTGGAGGAGGAGACCGCCGCCCTGCGTCTGCCGCCAGAATATTTGAAAGCCCTGAATGAGGGAAAGCTGGTTCGCTTCCTGGAGAAGGAGATTGCCTACCGTATGTGGGCTGCGGACAAAAGGGGGGAGCTCTACAGGGAGCAGCCCTTTGTGCTGGGGATAGGCGCCGACAGGCTGGGGACGGAATTTCCTTCGGAGGAGACCGTGCTGATACAGGGTATCATAGATGTGTTTTTTGTGGAGCGGGGAGAGCTGGTGCTCCTGGATTACAAGACGGATGTGGTCGCCTCCATGGAAGGGCTGTGGAACCGTTACGAAGTGCAGTTGAATTACTATGAGGAGGCCCTGAAAAAAATACAGCGGCTTCCCGTGAAGGAAAGGCTGCTGTATTCTTTTCATCTGGAGGCCGTATAATGTTTCCCGGACAAGGGTTACTCCTCAGCCATTTGCCTGACCTTCAGCATGGCGTTTTTCACGGGGGGCAGCAGCAAAAGAACCACGGTGATGGCGCCTTCCGCCAGGATATAGGAGTAATTGTAAACGATGGGATAGACGGCGGACAGGGTTTGAGGGAAGGAATCCGGCATATAATCCATCCAGTACAGGTATCCGCCCACGGTATGAAACATTCCCCGGACAAAGACGGCCAACAGATATCCCTTGATTAAGCCTCCCTTTTTTCCGTGGAAGAAGCCGGACAGCCCCAGCGCCGCGAAGGCCAGGACATAGTCCGCACATACCTGCAGAGGGGAGAGGATGTATCCTGTGCCGGATTGGAGAAATTGCAGCAGACCGTAAGCAAAACCCGCGGTCAGCCCCACCTTGGGACCGTACCAGTAGCCGATCAGGGTGACGAACAGCATGGAACAGAGCGTCACGGAGCCTCCCCAGGGCATATCCACCACCTTGATGTAGGATGCGGCGAAGCCCAGGGCCAGAGCCACGGCGGAGAAGACAAGCTGTCTGGTGGAAAAGATTCGGGACTCTTTGTCCCGGGAAGCTTTTGCCTTATCCCTTAAAAATGCCGTCAGCAGAATGAGGACACAGAGGATGAACACGAACAGGGCCACACCCCCTGGGGTGAGAGAGTAATACCCATCCTCGACATTGAAAAACATTGACATAAAAAACCTCCTTTGTGCGCTAAAGGAGGAGGACATCGTATTTCCGCAGGGCAAAATGAGAGCTGCCCCAGAGAAATAAACTGCTTCCTTCCGCCGGTATTGTCCGGTTCAAGTGATGAGGGTTAGAGGCGTGAGCCTCAGTCTCAGCGATGCGCTCCCCTAGCAATGTACTGTTATTTAGTTGTTTCCGGGGCAAAAGCCCCAAGCACACTATAATACAGGGAGAGACCCTTGTCAAGGACAGATAGTATTGTGTCAGTTTGTGATTGGAATAGAGTATATGCAGCCGGGCGGGACAGAGGCAGGGCAGTACAGGGCAGAGACAGGGCAGTACAGGGCAGAGACAGGGCAGAGACAGGGGAGTACAGGGCAGAGACAGGACAGTACAGAGACAGAAGCAGGGCACAGAAAAAGGACAATGAAGTGCTGTACACAGAGAGAGTAACAGGGCATAGAAACAAGACATAAACAGAACAAAGACAGGACGAGAGACAGAGCAGTAACAGGACAGGGACGGGACAAAAACAGGACGGCGAGAGGAAGGATCGATATGCGAAACGACAGGCTTGTGATCGGAATATTGGCCCATGTGGACGCGGGGAAGACCACTCTGGCGGAGGCCATGCTTTATATCTGCGGAAGCATCCGCTCTCTGGGAAGGGTGGATCACGGGGACGCTTTTCTGGATCATTTTGCTCTGGAGAGGGATCGGGGAATCACGATCTTTTCCAAGCAGGCGGAGCTTACCTGGGGAGATTTGGACATCACGCTTCTGGATACGCCGGGGCATGTGGATTTCGGAGCGGAGATGGAGCGGACGCTGCAGGTGTTGGACGGGGCCGTGTTGGTGATTGACGGCACGGAGGGCGTACAGGGACATACGGAGACTCTTTGGAAGCTGTTAAAGCGTTATGAGATTCCTGTTTTTCTGTTTGTGAACAAGATGGATCGGGAGGGGGCGGACAGAGCGGCTTCCCTGCGGGAGCTGCAGGAGCGTCTGGACGGGCGCTGCGTGGAGTTTTCCCGGGAGCTTACTCTGGAGCAGACGGAGAACATCGCTCTGTGCGCAGAGGCGCTGATGGAGGAGTATCTGGAGCGGGGGGAGCTCTCCGGGGAGAGTATCGGGGCTGCCGTGGGGGAGAGACGGCTGTTTCCCTGTTATTTCGGCTCCGCGCTGAAGCTTCAGGGGGTGGACGGCCTCCTGGAGGGGATGGGGAGCTTTCTGCCCCTGCCCGAATACCCGGAAAGTTTTGCCGCCAGGGTGTTTAAGATATCCCGGGACGAGTCCGGCGGGCGGCTGACCTGGCTGAAGGTGACGGGGGGAAGCTTACGGGTCAGGCAGTCGGTGAGGGGCGCGGCACGTCCGGACAGGGGAGGAGAGTCCTGGGAGGAGAAGGTGGATCAGATCCGCATCTACAGCGGGGGAAGGTATCGGACGGCGGAGGAGGCCCCGGCGGGATGGGTCTGCGCGGTGAGGGGGCTTGGCAACACCTTTGCGGGGCAGGGCCTGGGTGCGGAGGAGGAGGGGGCGCTGCCCCTTTTGGAGCCTGTGCTGTCCTATCAGGTTATCCTTCCGGAGGGCAGCGATCCCGTACAGGTCATGGGACTTTTCAGACAATTGGACGAGGAGGAGCCGGGGCTTCATATCCTGTGGCAGGAGGAGCATCGGGAGATTCAGGTTCAGGTCATGGGGGAGGTGCAGATTCAGGTTTTAAAGAGTCTGGTCAGAGAGCGGTTCGGTCTGGAGGTGGGATTCGGCAGGGGCAGTATCGTCTATCGGGAGACCATAGCCGCGCCAGTGGAGGGCATCGGGCATTACGAGCCCCTCAGACATTACGCGGAGGTGCACCTTCTGCTGGAGCCGGGGGAGCGGGGCAGCGGGCTGCAGTTCGCCTCCCTGTGCAGCGAGGATATGCTGGACAGAAACTGGCAGAGGCTGATTCTCACTCATCTTGAAGAGCGGACCCATCCCGGGGTGTTGACCGGATCGCAGATCACGGATATGAGAATCCTTCTGACGGCGGGGCGGGCCCATGAGAAGCACACGGAGGGCGGGGATTTCAGACAGGCCACTTATCGGGCGGTGAGACAGGGGCTCAGACGCAGCCGAAGCGTTCTGCTGGAGCCGGTGTATGCCTTTACCCTGGAGGTGCCCATAGAGTGTATCGGCCGGGCGATGTCCGACATTCAGCGGATGTGCGGCTCCTTTGACCCGCCCCGCACGGAGGGGGATCTGAGCATTCTCACCGGCAGCGCGCCTGTGTCCGCCATGGGGGATTATCAGCGGGAGGTGAATTCCTACGCCAGGGGGAGGGGCAGACTCTCCTGTACCCTGAAGGGATACGAGCCCTGTCATAACCCGGAGGAGGTCATGGCCAGCAGAGGCTACGATCCGGATTTGGATGCCGCCAATCCCTGCGGCTCCGTATTCTGCTCCCATGGGGCGGGAGTCTATGTGGAGTGGGATCGTGTGGCGCAGTATGCCCATGTGGAGAGCAGACTGCGGGAGCCCTGGACGAATTCGATTGCCGAAGCCTGGGCGGAGGACGGCCAGGGCTTTGGGAGGCAGCCGGGGGGAACGGGCGGGGCGGGGGTATGCTCCGTGGATATGTCGGAAATCCGCTCCCTTGGACAGAGGGAGCGGGAGTCCTCCCCCCGGGGCGTGATCACCCAGGAAGAGATCGAAGAAATTTTTGCCCGCACCTACGGGGGAAGGAAAGAAGATTCCGCCCGCACCCGCCGATTTCACAGGAAACGTGTCGGCGAGGGAGGCGGAGGGGAGAATAAAACCTCCTCCCGGGCATCCGCCAGGGCCGGCGGGCAGGGGGAGCGGGAGCGTTATCTGCTGGTGGACGGCTACAATATTATCTTTGCCTGGGAGGAGCTGCGGGAGCTTGCGGCCCAAAATATCGACAGCGCCAGGGACCGTCTGACGGATATTATGTGCAATTATCAGGGCTATCTGGGCGGCACATTGATCTTGGTATTCGACGCCTATAAGGTGAAGGGAAATCCGGGCTCCGTGTCCCGGTTCCACAATATCTATGTGGTCTACACCAGGGAGGCGGAGACGGCGGATCAGTATATCGAGAAGACGGTCCACCGGATGGGGCGGGGAGCGGACATCACCGTGGCCACCTCCGACAGGCTGGAGCAGATGATTATTTGGGGGGACGGGGCGCTGCGGATGTCGGCCCAGGGGCTTAAGGAGGCGGTGGAGGCCGCCGGAGAGGGGATGCGAAGGGGAATGGCGGGAAGGGAAGGGGACAACAGTCTGCACAATCAGCCCTTCCGGGAATTGCATAAATGATGGTTTTATGGTAGAATCATTAAAGTTTGAATGGTACATCCTATGTGGAGATTTGTGCGTTTCAACTATGCGGATTATGAAAGGACAGGGTGATTGATATGTTGCATCGATTGATTCCGGGTGCGCCGGAGGCGCTTTTGGCCTTTGGTGGGATTCTTTTCGCTTTCGCGGCGACGGTGGCAGCCACGTCCGGGCTGTGTCCCTATCTTCCCAAGGACGCGGGCAGAGAGTTTGCCCACGACGGGAAACTCTCCGCGGGGAAGCCCAGGGGGGCGGGGATTATCTTTGTGCTGGCGTTTGCGGCGGCCGCGCTTCTCTTCTTTCCCCTGACCAAGGAGAATCTTATCTATCTGGCGCTGCTGGTGGTCTCCATGCTGACGGGTTTTCTGGACGACGCCTCGAAGGCTCCCTGGGGGGAGTACAAGAAGGGCTTTCTCGACCTCTGTGTGGCCGCGTTGGTGGCGGGCACTTTTTTGCGGTACAATTCGGCTGTGGTGGAGCTGGCATTTTTCGGCGTGCGGTTTGTCCTGCCGCCGGTGGTGTTTGGACTCTTTGCCGTTGTGCTGGTGTGGACCTCGGTGAATGTGACCAACTGCTCCGACGGGGTGGACGGACTTTCCGGCACTCTGACCATCATCACGCTGATGACGGTCTATCTGATCGACCGCACCCGGGGCACGGGGGAGGAGTTTTCCTTTCTGATTCTGCTCTTTGCGGTGTGCATCCTGGGATATCTGTGGTACAACGCCACGCCCAGCCGTCTCATGATGGGGGATGCGGGCTCCCGAGCCATGGGGCTGTTTATCAGCATCGCCATTCTGAAGACGGGCTGTCCCTTTTTGTATATTCCCGTGGCGCTTGTGCTGATTCTGGACGGGGGCCTGGGACTTTTGAAGGTGGCTCTTCTGCGGTTTTTGAAGATACGGATTCTGACGGGGGTGCGGACTCCCCTGCATGACCATGTGCGCAAGGTGTGGGGCTGGTCCAACACGCAGACGGTTTTCCGCTTTGCCATTATTCAGATTATTCTGGCAGCGGCCGTGTTGTACGGCATTCAGACGGCGTAGAAGCAGCTTCGCCCCTTTGGGGCATAGGGCGGCATATACGGCGGAAAGCGTCTCCGGGGATAGGTACGGGGCGCAGGGGAGGCAGTCTGTGCGGAAATTAGAGTGAGCAAAGAAATGGAGAGGGATTATGTATGATGAGTTGACTCCCGGTGACATCAAGAAGATGGAGGAGGAGATCGAGTACCGCAAGCTGGTGGTGCGGCCAAAGGCCCTGGAGGAGGTCAAGGAGACCAGGGCCCACGGGGATTTGAGTGAGAATTTCGAGTACCATGCGGCCAAGAAGGTGAAGAATCAGAACGAGAGCCGCATCCGTTATCTGGAGAGAATGATCCGCACGGCACGGGTGATTTCCGACGACTCGGCGGAGGATGAGGTGGGCATCAATAACACGGTGACGGTGGAATTTGCGGAGGACGGCTCCCGGGAGGTCTACCGCATCGTCACCACGGTTCGGGGAAATTCCCTGGAGGGACTGATCAGCAACGAATCTCCCATGGGTAAGGCTCTCCTGGGCAAAAAGGAGGGGGATGTGGCCCACGTCCAGGTAAACGAGCATATCGGATATGATGTGCGCATTGTAAAAATTGACAAGACGGCGGATGAAGACGGAGACAGAATAAGGAGTTTTTGAGCGTATGAAGAAATATTTGCTTTTTGATCTGGACGGAACCCTTACGGACCCCAAGGTAGGAATCACCACCTGCGCCCAGTATGCGCTGGGATTCCTTGGCATAGAGGAACCGGATTTGGACAAGCTGGAGCACTTTATCGGACCGCCCCTGCGGGACAGCTTTATGGAAAGCTACGGCATGACTTCACAGCAGGCGGAGGAGGCGGTGGTGAAGTACAGGGAGCGTTTTCAGGACAAGGGTATGTTTGAGAACGAGATCTATGAAGGAATCCCTCAGATGCTCAAGCTCCTGCAGTCCAAGGGGATGTATCTTGCGGTGGCCTCCAGCAAGGCGGAGGTGTATGTCCTTGAAATTTTAAAGCATTTTCAGATAGACAAATATTTTAAGGCTGTGGTGGGCAGCGAGCTGGACGGCAGGAGAACCTCCAAGGAGGAAGTGGTGCGGGAGGCCCTTCTTCGTCTGGGGGAAGGACAGCCTGTGGACGCCTCCCAGGTCTACATGATCGGGGACAGGAAGTATGATGTGGAGGGCGCCAGAGCCCTCGGCATAGAGTCCGTGGGCGTCACCTACGGATACGGGGGCATGGAGGAGCTGAAGGAGGCCAAGGCCGACTATATCGTTCGCTCCGTGGAGGAGCTGCAGAAGTTTCTGCTTCGGGAAAGCGAGGAAATCCTGGCAGCTCAGGCCGGACCAAAGAAAAACCCCATGTACCAGAGGCTGTGGACCATGCTGTACTGCTTTATGATGTTTATGCTGGTGAAGAATGTGGCCATGTACGCCTTAAGCTGGCTGTTGGTGGAGCTGGGGGCGGGGATGAGCGGCCCTATTGCGGATTTTCTGGTGATTAAGGATGCGTCCGGGGAGCTGGTGGGCTACACGGGGAATGCTTCCACGCTGATGTCGGCGGTGGGTTTTTTGGCGGGAAGCCTTCCGGTGTGGCCCACGGCGAAGCTGCTGCTCCAAAAGACCAAAGAGGACACCAGGCTGTCCCATTTAAAGAGGGAGCCCTGGCAGAGCTATCTGCTTCTGGGGCTGGCGGCAGTGGGAGCCGTAATCGGGCTGAACCTGCTTCTGGAGCTGACGGGCGTCACCGACAAGTCGGAGGCTTATCGGGCGGTGGTGGAGGATCAGTATTCCGCCTATTTCCTCATCGGCCTTGTCTGCTACGGCGTGATTTCCCCCGTGGCGGAGGAAATACTGTTTCGCGGGGTGATTTTTGCCTATATGAGACGTTTCCTGGATATAAAACTGGCCCTGGTCCTTTCGTCAGCGCTCTTTGGCTTTTATCACATGAATGCGGTGCAGGGGATTTACGCTTTTCTCATGGGCTGTCTCATCGCCTACGGCTATGAGTATTTCGGGAGCTTCCGGATGGCGGTTGCGGTGCATATGCTCTCTAATCTGCTCTCCTATACTTTGTCCTACACGGGGGTGGCGGTCTCCGGATTTGTCTGCTGGCCTGTGTGTGTGGCTTTCCTGGCGTTGGGGGCGGGCAGTATCTTTCTGCTGAATCAAAAGAAAAGAATATTTTAGCGGAGGGCGGTCTATGGTGAAATTTTCGATCATTGTGGTCTGCCTGAACCCGGGGGAGGGGCTGAACCGCACGCTGGACAGCATACTGGCCCAGACCTACGGGGAGTATGAGGTGGTGGTGAAGGACGGCGGCAGCAGCGACGGTTCCCTGGAGGATATGAGAGGGGATACCCGTATTCGGCTGTACAAAGAGCCGGATACGGGTATTTATGACGCTATGAATCAGGCGGTAAGGTATGCGGAGGGAGACCTCTTCCTGTTTCTGAACTGCGGAGATATTCTCTACGACGGGATGGTTCTGGAGAGGACCGCGAAACGGGCTGAGGCATCGTGGGCTGACAGGGAGAGCCTGGTGCTCTACGGGGACACCTACGGTGCGAAACGGCGGGTGATGATTGCTTCCCCGCAAAAGATCGACGGTATGGCCTGCTTTCGGAATATCCCCTGTCATCAGTCCTGTTTCTACAGTGCGTCGCTGTGCCGGGAGAAGTCCTATGACACGACATACCGGATCAGGGCGGATTACGATCATTTCCTGTGGTGCTATTATGTGAAGGGAGCCCGGATGGAATATATGGGATTTCCGGTTTCCTCCTACGAGGGAGGGGGATTTTCCGAGGCCCGGGAAAACAGGAGGCAGGATCTGCGGGAGCATAAGCGGATCACCTCCGCCTACATGAGGCGGAGGGAGCTTTTTTGTTACAATCTATTCATGTTTTGTACGTTGGCCCCCGTAAGGAGATTCCTGGCGGAGAACCGTTTTTTTGCCGGGGGGTACCATTGGCTGAAGGGGCGTATCCGGCATATTACGTAATTTTTTTAGGTATTATGGGCCAATGTCCGGTTGTTGCACCGGAGGGATACCGGGATAAGGAGGGAAATCGGTACAGATGATAAAGATTCCTGCGAAAAATTTTTCTCTGTCTCAGATCTGCGAGTCGGGGCAGTGCTTTCGGATGCGGCAGATTGACGGCGGCAGATACGGGCTTGCCGCCCGGGACCGGTATCTGGAACTTTCCCAGGAGGGGGAGGAAATCCTCTTTCACTGCCCGGAGGAGGAATATGAGCTGGTCTGGCGGCAGTACTTTGATCTGAGTACGGACTACGGGGCGTTTATCGCCTCCGTGGATGCCGGGGACGCTTATTTAAAAGCCGCTGCGGCCTATGGAAGCGGCATTCGCATTTTGCGGCAGGATGTCTGGGAGACCCTTATCAGTTTTATTGTCTCCCAGCAGAACCATATTAAGAGAATTAGAAAATGCATAGACCTGCTGTGTCTCAGATACGGGGAGGAGAGGGAGACCGGGGAGGGAGTCCGCTACCATGGGTTTCCCAGTCCCCGGCGGCTTTCTCTTGCTTCGCTGGAGGAGCTGTACGAGTGTAATCTGGGTTATCGAAGCCGTTATGTGCGGGAGACGGCCCGGAGCATTGCAGCGGGAGAGGTGGATTTGGAGGGGCTTGGGGCCTTAAACCGCGAGGAGGCCGCCGCCGAGCTTAAGAAGCTATGCGGCGTGGGAGAGAAGGTGGCGGACTGCATCTGTCTGTTTGGTCTGCATCACATGGATGCCTTTCCCAAAGACACACATATCAACAGGGTGCTGTGTGAGCGGTATCCGTCGGGCTTTCCCTCTGAGCGGTATGCGGGATGCGCAGGGGTGATGCAGCAGTACATATTTTATTATGATTTGTCATGGTCCCGGGCGTAAGCTGCCCGGATGTTATGGGAGGCGTGCCGCGCCGCGCCGTCTGCGGGGAGGATTGGGTGAAAAATGGTAAGTCGTCTGTTGGGGATGGTGTATATTTTGATGAACAGGGGCACCGTGACGGCAAGGGAGCTGGCAGAGCGCTTTGAGGTGTCTGTGCGCACCGTCTACCGCGACGTGGAGGCTCTCGGCATGGCGGGAATCCCGGTCTATGCCAGGCAGGGGAAGAACGGCGGAATCAGCCTGATGGAGCAGTTTGTGCTGGACAAGCGGCTGATTTCAGGCCGGGAGCAGACGCAGATCCTGGCGGCCCTGGCAAGCCTGGAGGAGACGGGGGCACAGGAGGGGGAGACCCTGCGGAAGCTGGCGGAATTGTTCCATGCGGAGCCGGTGAACTGGGTGTCCATCGACTTCTCCGACTGGAGCGGCAGGAGGCAGGAGCTGTACCGGCAGATCAAGGAGGCCGTGCTGGGCAGATATGTGCTGCAGTTTGACTACTATGGTCAGCGCTGCGACATGAGCAGCAGGAGGGTGGAGCCGACGCAGCTTCTGTTCAAGGAGTATACCTGGTATCTGAGGGCATACTGCAGAACCTGCCAGGATATGAGGCTGTTTAAGCTGCTTCGGATGAAGCGGGTGGAGATCACCCGGGAGCATTTTGAACCCAGGCAGGAACAGGAGCGGGCTCCTGAAAAAGAGCAGATACCGCTCTCCCGGGAGGAACTGCCGGAGATTGTGATGCGGGTCAGCAAAAGCGAAGCCTACCGGGTGTATGACCGCTTTGAGGAGGAGGAGATTACGGTCCTGCCAGAGGGGGATTTTGAGATTCGATTCAGATATATCCTGGACGACTGGGTATACGGTTTGATTCTGTCCTTCGGGGCATCGGCCAGGGTGATGGAGCCGGAGTGGGTGAGAAGGGAAGTAGGGCGTCGGATCCGAGCCATGGCGGAGCTGTACCCGGCAGAGTAGCGCCTATTTCTCGTATTCCATGGAACGCTTTGTGGTACACAACTTCTAAGCAAAAATCTGACACTCATTTCAAAAAATATTTCTGTTATATCATACTGCCTGCATGATAGCATCAAAAATGGGACAGAACAGTGTCTGACCCATTTCAAAATCATCATTCTTACACCACATTGTCCCAACTTTCTGCAAGGGTGCGATTTACTGTGCTTTCTGCATATCGGCAGACCGTCAATATATATCCAAGCTTAAGTAGAATTTTATTGTTGACGGAAATTTCGTTGAGTAAATCGCTCTATAAATTTTTCAATGACTGTGCTAATGTTTAGTTGTACGTATCCATTGGAGGAGACGCTGTATGACAAGGAAAGAACAAAAGGAAGCCAGAAAAATACAAATTATTCAGGCTACATTGGATTTATTCGTGGAACGGGGATACTACGGAACCAAAACAAGCCAGATATCCAAGAGGGCAGGAATTAGCGAAGGGCTGTTGTTCCATTATTTTCCTACGAAGGAAATTCTGTTAGAAAAACTGGTAAATATCGGTTTGGATGGAATGCGTATGCCAATGCAGATCAAGGCAAAAAATGGTCTTGATTTTTTTTATCAATTTACAAAAATGTTGTTTATGCAAGTGGGAAAAAATGCTTTTATAGCAAAAATGTTTGTATTTATGGGGTATGTGGTGCGGGCTGAGGACATACCGGAGAAGCTTCGTAAGCTGGCAGCTTCGGTAGACACGATTGCGTTTTGTCAAAGCTGGGTGGAGGCAGGGCAGAAAGACGGAAGCATTCGTAAGGGAGATGTCATGGCACTGTCGAATATGTATTGGTGTGCCATACATGGAATTATGGAACAGTATGCTTTGCATCCGGAAATTCCGCTGCCGGAACCGGTATGGATGGTAGGTATGCTGCAAAATGACAAAGAACTAATGTAGAATAAATAGTTTTTTATGGAGGAAAACATTTATGGAGGAAAGCAAAAAGAAAATCGTAATCGTAGGCGGCGGCATCGCCGGACTGTCAGCAGGAATTTATGGAAAGCTGGCAGGTTATGACGTGGATATTTATGAAAAAAATCCCGTTGCCGGTGGGCAGTGTATGGGGTGGAACCGGAAAGGCTGCCATATTGACAATTGTATTCATTGGCTTACCGGAACGAAAAAAGGGACAGCTCTCCGCAAAGTATGGGAAACGGTTGGAGCATTGGATGAACATTCGGAATTTGCAGAATCTGACAGCTTTTATACGAGCATCAAGGGGGATTTGCAGGTAACGCTGTGGAAGGATTTAGAGAGGACGAAGGCAGAACTTCTCGAATTGTCCCCTGAAGATGAAACGGAGATAAAAAAATTTGTGGAACATGTGAAATACGCAATGGAATGTGAAATACCAGCCGAAAAGCCTATGGATGCTATGGGAATCATCGATTATATCCATATGGGTGCTTCCATGGCAGATATGCCAAAGGTGATGAAAGAATACGGCTCCATTGATTTAGCGGAGATGTCCGGAAGGTTTAAACATCCTGCATTGAAAGCGCTGTTTACAGATTATTTGCCCAAAGAATATGTTGCAAGTTCATTTCTCGTTTCTTATGCCACTATTGCATCTGGTAATGGTGAAATTCCAACAGGCGGTTCTTTGGCAATGGTAAACCGAATGGTGAAGCGATTTCAGCAGTTGGGCGGTAATTTGTACTGCAATGCGCCGGTTTTTCGGATTTTGTTAAAAAACAAAAGAGCAATAGGGATTGAAACAGCAGATAAAAAGACAGTGTTGGCGGATTATGTAATTTCATCAGTGGATACTATGGAGATGTTTGGTAATTTAATCGGTAAACAGTGTATGGACGCTAAATGGCAGTCCTGTTATGCGGATAATGAAAAATATCCTCTTTTTAGCTCTGTTCAAGCAGCATTTGTGGCAGAGCAGGAAGCGTATCATGGGAAAGGAACTATTTTCTTCGACTGCCTTCCTTTTGAAACAGGAGGAAAGAAAGTGGAGAGAATTTCAGTGAAAAGTTATGAATATGAACCTGAATTTGCTCCGGCAGGGAAAATGGTACTTCAAGTAAATGTCCCACAATTTGATAAGGAATATTTATACTGGAAAGGGCTGACAAAGGAGGAATATGAGAGCCAGAAAAAGGCGGCGGTAAAGGCAATAGAGGAACGATTGCTGACGCAGTTCCCCGGTCTTCAGGGACATATGGCATTTCTTGATTGCTGGACACCGGTTACTTACGAACGGTACTGTAACGCATACCATGGAGCATATATGGGATTCATTACGAGAAAGGGTGTAAAGTCGTTTCGAGTAAAAGGAATATTAAAGGGGGTAAAAAACCTGTATATTGCCAGTCAGTGGATTATGGCGCCGGGAGGACTTCCGGTAGCGGTAACGGCAGGAAAGTTTGCAGTGTGGCGGATTGCCCGAAAAGATAAAAGAATGATTCAAAATTCTTTTTCACAATAATAAATCAAGCAGAGCACTAAGCCGGGAAAGCGTTTGTTGGAAGAAAACCATCGAACGCTTTTTACGCATTTTACAATACACTGCCGATCCCCGCCAGTCCTGACTTCGTTTCAGATACGGTGATGTATTAGAAATGGAGGACAGGAAATTGACAGAAAAAGAAGAAAAAGAAGATAAAACGGTGCGGCAGTTTGTGCGATATTGCCGTACTGCCTTCACCTATGAAAAACTGAACTATTACAATGAACGGAAACACAGGGCAATGCGGCGTCTTAGCTCCAGATTCTGGCGTCCGAGCTCTCTGACAGGCTCCTGCGGGAAATTTTTATAAGTTGACGTGCTGATGTCAGGTTTGATTTATTATAATAAGCCTGTAATCACACAAAAGGAATGGAGGAAAAGAAAATGGAAATGAAATTTTGTCAGAGCTGCGGGATGCCTGTGACGGAGGAGTTGTACGGAACGGAACAGGACGGCGGCAAAAACGGCAGATATTGCCTGTACTGCTATAAGGACGGGGCCTTCACAAGCGATTGTACCATGGAGGAGATGGCGGACTTCTGCGCGCCCATAGAGGTGAAGGACGGCCGCAGCAGTACGGTGGAGGAGGCAAAGGAAAAACTGATGGCACATTTTGCCACGCTGGAGCGGTGGAAGGAGAAGGCGTAAAGCGTTTTTTGAACCTATTATAGAAGCTAATTCATAACGAAAATACATACCGAAAATTGTGTAAAAAGCAAATATAGAGTTGCGGGAAATATTATAATATGTTAAGATAATATACGGAATTATAACATTATAATTGTGTAGGAGGTATGATTTATGAAACGTCTAAGAGTATTGGTATCTGTCATTATCGCAGTATCGCTTTGTCTGGGGATGACTGTCACGGCATTTGCGGAGGAGCGGACGGTTCTCAGTGAAGGGGAGGAGGCCTCGCTGTCCGAGGTTTTGAACGGGGTTGAATTTCAGAAGGATATGCTGGGCCTGTCCCATGTGGATTTTTACGATCTACAGCTTGGAGAGCCGGTGCAAACCTATGAGTACATAAGGGACGGCTTTGAGCCCGGGAGGGTCCTGTATCCCATTTTGTACCATGGAGAGCTGATCCTGTGGGCCATAGAGCAGGATGGGATGTTCCAGGTTACCACCGCCTTTGTGAGCCGGATAGCAGACCGGATTGACACGGAGGAGCCGTACACTGTCGTCTATGACCGAAACAGCGCATATTTGTATGCGGGGGGCAAATTTACTCTTCTGGGAACTTCAGAGATGGAGGAGGAGGCCCGTTCCGTGCTGGATCCCGAAGCGATGCCCGAAGCAGAGTTTTTGGAGACATCCGTTCTCTCCGGTCGGGAGCAGCTTGATTATACGGCCGATACCGCCAGGGAGCAGAGGTACTATGCGTGCGATGTGGGCAACGTGGCCCAGCCGGTTGGCTCCGCAATCTGCTGGGCTGCAACAGTGGCCTGTATCGTGAACTACTGCAAGGGGACGGCTTTGACTGCCGAGGGCGTGGCGAAGGAATATTTTGGCACGCTGGACAACCCTAACCAGGGGCTTAACACTTACTATATCCCGGGGGTTCTGTCCCGTTATGAGGTATACTACTCCTATAAGGAGCAGGCGCCGTCGGACGATGATATAATGCACAATATTATAAATGATTATCCTATTTATGGCGGATGGACAGGTGCTCTGCCAAGTGGAGAGAATAAAGGTCACGGAACCTGTATTTACGGAATAGACATTTTGGGCAGCTATATCTATATTATGGACCCGGAGATCGGCTTTACTTCCGCATCATTTAACGGCAGCGCCTATAGCTATGCGGGAGCGCTCTCCACAACCCTGACATTGGATCGGGCTATCTGCGAGGAATGGTAGACCGGTAACGGAGGAATTTTCTATTTGACCAGAATCGCGGGCAGGCCCCGCGATTCTGTATGGGGATAAACATGAAAAGGGTAATGATTGTGTGTGAAGCCGTATTTTTTGTTCTGGTGGTATGGGCTCATATATGGTATGACGGAGCGCTGGTGTTGCCGGAGGAGTCCGAGATGGAAGGGATCTATATATATAACAACTATGATGGGACTTGTAGCTACAAAGCCAGGCTGGACGAGGAGGATATGGCGTATGTGGCGTCGCTGTTAGCCCAGGTGAGGCTGAGGGGCATGGGGACGGAGGATTTTTTGTGGGACGGCGTATTTTCAAGAATGTATTATATTAAGCTTAAGGACGGTACAGGATTTTATTTCTCCGCGAGCAATCCGTTTTATATCATAGACCATGCCATAGGATATAAATCGGATTATTATCTTGCGGAAGATTTAAGAAATGAATTTTATGAGCTGAATGCGAAGTACTTCAAGCCGGAATAGGCTGGAGAGAACCGCTATGGAAGAGACGACGGCAGCGCCTATAGCTATGCGGGAGCGCTCTCCACAACCCTGACATTGGATCGGGCTATCTGCGAGGAATGGTAGACCGGTAACGGAGGAATTTTCTATTTGACCAGAATCGCGGGCAGGCCCCGCGATTCTGTATGGGGATAAACATGAAAAGGGTAATGATTGTGTGTGAAGCCGTATTTTTTGTTCTGGTGGTATGGGCTCATATATGGTATGACGGAGCGCTGGTGTTGCCGGAGGAGTCCGAGATGGAAGGGATCTATATATACAACAATTATGATTGGTCCAGCGACTATAAAGTCAGGCTGGACGAGGAGGATATGGCGTATGTGGCGTCGCTGTTAGCCCAGGTGAGGCTGAGGGGCATGGGGACGGAGGATTATTTGTGGGACGGCGTATCATCAAGTATGTATTATATTAAGCTTAAGGACGGTACAGGTTTTGGTTTCTCCGCGAGCAATCCGTTTTATATCATAGACCATGCCATAGGATATAAATCAGATTATTATCTTGCGGAAGATTTAAGAAATGTATTTTATGAGCTGAATGCGAAGTACTTCAAGCCGGAATAGGCTGGAGAGAGCCGCTATGGAAGAGACGACGGCAGCGCCTATAGCTATGCGGGAGCGCTCTCCACAACCCTGACATTGGATCGGGCTATCTGTGAGGAATGGTAGACCGGTAACGGAGGAATTTTCTATTTGACCAGAATCGCGGGCAGGCCCCGCGATTCTGTATGGGGATAAACATGAAAAGGGTAATGATTGTGTGTGAAGCCGTATTTTTTGTTCT
>CATLGW010000030.1 GCA_949948715.1 uncultured Lachnospiraceae bacterium
GCTGGTGGTCCGTGTGGTGAACATCAACCGGGGGCACAACAAAGAATTGATGGACTGCTGCGGCAGGCTGCGGGATTATTCGGTGTTTGTGGACCGAATGAGGGAATACAGGAAACAGGGCTGCAGTGTGGACAAGGCGATAGACCGGGCGGTGGAATATTGTATAGAGAAGGATATCCTGAAAGACGTACTGTTGCCCATGAGGGCGGAGGTGAAGAAGATGCTGCTGACAGAGTATGACGAGAAGAAGGTCATGAGGATGTTCAGAAGGGAAGGAGTGGAAGAGGGAAGAAGAGAGGGGCTGGAAGAGGGAAGAAGAGAGGGGCTGGAAGAAGGAAAGAGAGAGGGGTATGAAGAGGGAAAGAGAGAGGGGTTTGCAGAGAGGGACCGCCTGAGAAACCGCATGGTAGCCTGTATGGCGCAGAATGGTGTGCCTGTGGAGGAGATTGCAGAAGCGGCTGATTTGTCTGTGGAGGAGGCAGAGAAGATTCTGGAAGGGAACCGCAGCAAGACAGAATAGTTATGTTGGAGGGAGTGGTCTGGCATTCACCGAAACGGCAGGCTGTGTGATTATTCCCTGTTTGTGGAATTTCTTCTTTTCGTAGTTTTTTTATTTGACAGATAACCGTAATACATAGTATGCTATATCTAGTGCTATTCTTTTTTTCAGGTACGTCCAGTCAAGAACAATACCATGCGGGCGGCTTCAGCCCATCGTTCACAGACAGTTCATAGGCAAACAGGACAAATAGGGTGTTATATGCCGGAGAAATATGGATGCCGGCGGCAAAACGGTTTGACACGAAAAGGAGGGTTTCTATGAAGAAAAACGAAAGTTATTTGACAGAATATGCGGCCAGATGCAGACAGGCTGACCAGGTGGATGTAGAGCTGTTCGACCGGCACGGAGTGCTGCGGGGACTGAGGGACAAGAACGGAAACGGAGTGGTAGCCGGCCTGACAAATATTTCAAAGATAGAATCCTTTCGTATGGAGGACGGGGTGAAGACACCCTGTGAGGGGAAGCTGTGGTACAGGGGCTATGACTGTATTGAGTTGGTGAACGGCTTTCGGGGAAAGCGGTTCGGCTTTGAGGAGATCGCTTATCTGCTGCTGTTTGGGACACTGCCAGACGGGGAGGAGATTAAGCAGTTTCACGATGTTTTGGCATCCAAGCGGACGCTGCCGACGAATTTTACCAGAGATGTGATTATGAAAGCTCCCAGTGGGGATATTATGAATTCCCTTACCAGGAGCGTGTTGACACTTGCCTCCTACGACAAGAGTGTGGGGGATACCTCCCTTGAGAATGTGCTGCGCCAATGCCTGTCTTTGATTGCCGTTTTTCCGATGCTGTCCGTGTACGGCTATCATGCCTACAATCATTATTCCAATGATGAGAGTATGTATATCCATCGCCCGCAGAAAAAGCTCTCGACAGCCGAGAATTTGCTCCAAATGCTTCGTCCGGACAGGAAATACACGGAGCTGGAAGCGAAGGTGCTGGATATCGCGCTGGTATTACATATGGAGCATGGCGGCGGCAACAACTCCACTTTCACCACCCGTGTGGTAACCTCCTCCGGTTCCGACACCTATTCGGTGATTGCGGCGGCTCTCTCATCCTTAAAAGGACCCAAGCACGGCGGTGCCAATATCAAGGTGGTGGAGATGATGCGGGATCTGGAGGCCAATGTGTCCGATTGGGAGGACGAGGATGCGGTGCGGGATTATCTCCAGAAAATTCTCAACCGTGAGGTGTTTGACAAAAAAGGTTTGATCTACGGTATGGGGCATGCGGTGTATTCTCTTTCCGACCCCAGAGCGCAGGTGTTTAAGGGTTTTGTACAGCAGCTTGCGGCAGCCAAGGGGCGGGAGAAGGATTTTGCCCTGTACTCCATGATCGAGAGGCTGGCTCCGGAGGTGATCTCGCAGAAGGCACGCATTTATAAGGGAGTCAGCGCCAATGTGGACTTCTACAGCGGTTTTGTGTACAGTATGCTGGAGATTCCTCTGGAATTGTACACGCCCATCTTTGCCATCGCCAGGATCGTGGGGTGGAGCGCACACCGCATCGAGGAATTGATCAATATGGATAAGATTATTCGCCCCGCATACAAAAGCATTATGCCGGAGCGGGAATATATTGCGCTGGAGGACCGCTGACGAAGCGTTAAAATACGGAAATTATCCCTCTCCGGATTCTTGCTCACCGTTTGGATTTGTGATATAATAAGCCGATTATACGGAAAAACGCAGAAACAGGTTTTATTCTGAGTGGAAACCTGACAGGAGGAGAGGCAGCGATGAGGGCTTATTTGATCTTGGAGGACGGCACTGTGTTTGAGGGGACTCACATAGGCGCCGAGAGGGAAGTAATCAGTGAAATCGTATTTAACACATCTATGGCCGGATATCTTGAGGTGCTGACCGACCCTTCCTATGCGGGACAGGCTGTCTGCATGACCTACCCTCTGATTGGAAACTACGGTGTCTGCAGGGATGATATGGAGTCCGGGAGAGCCTGGCCGGACGCCCTTATCGTGCGGGAGCTCTCCCGCATTCCCAGCAATTTCCGGTGTGACATGACCATACAGAGCTTTCTTGCAAAACAGAATGTGCCGGGTATTGCGGGGGTGGATACCAGAGCCCTCACCAGGATACTGCGGGAGAAGGGCACCATGAACGGAATCATCACTACAAACGGGGGATACAGCTTTGAGGAACTTCTCCCCGGGCTGAGAGCCTATTCTACGGGCAAGGTGGTGGAGCGGGCGACCTGCCGGGGAAAATATACCCTGGCTCCCACAGAGGAGCTTGCCCAGAACGGTCCTCTGTCCGGGGCCGCTCGGTTTGACAGGGCGGCTTTTGAGAGAGGGGAGCGGGAGAAACGGCCGGCTCTGGTGCGGGAGTTAAACGGCCGGGGACTTAAGGTGGCGCTGTTAGATTTGGGCGCCAAGGCGAATATTGCGCGCTCTCTGGCGGAGCGGGGCTGTCTGGTGACGGTATATCCTGCCCTGACCTGCGCGGAGGAGATCCTGGGGGATCGGCCGGACGGCATTATGCTGAGCAACGGCCCCGGAGATCCCAAGGAATGTGTTTCTGTTATCAGAGAGATCCGGAAATTATATGACACCCGGATTCCTATCTTTGCCATATGTCTGGGGCATCAGCTCATGGCGCTGGCCACGGGGACCGACACCCACAAGATGAAGTACGGTCACCGGGGGGCCAATCATCCCGTCAAAGATCTCTCCACCGGAAGAGTGTATATTTCCTCACAGAATCACGGTTATGTGGTGGATACGGACAGGCTGGATCCTTCTGTTGCGGTTCCCGCCTTTGTCAATGTGAACGACGGAACCAATGAGGGGCTCTCCTACACGGGGAAGAACATTTTCACGGTTCAGTTTCATCCGGAGGCCTGTGGAGGACCTCAGGATACCGGGTATCTTTTTGACCGTTTCATAGACATGATGAAGGGAGGGAACCAGTATGCCTAAGAATCCTGATGTAAAGAGAGTCATGGTGATCGGCTCGGGCCCCATTGTCATCGGCCAGGCGGCTGAATTTGACTATGCGGGCACTCAGGCCTGCAGATCCCTGAAGGAGGAAGGGGTAGAGGTGATCCTGGTGAACTCCAACCCCGCCACCATCATGACGGATCGGGATATTGCGGACAAGGTGTATATAGAGCCCTTGACGGTCCGGGTGCTGGAGCAGATTATCGAGAAGGAGAAGCCGGACAGCATTCTGCCCACCTTGGGGGGACAGGCGGGTTTAAACCTGGGGATGGAGCTGGAGGAGTCGGGTTTTTTAAAGGCTCACAATGTGACACTTTTAGGCACCACCGCTCAAACCATCCGCAACGCGGAGGGACGCCAGGAATTCAAGGATTTGATGGAGCGCATCGGCGAGCCCTGCGCGGCCTCCAAGGTGGTGGAAAGCGTGGAAGACGGGGTGGCTTTCACGGATACCATAGGTTACCCTGTGGTGCTCAGACCCGCCTACACTCTGGGGGGCTCCGGCGGCGGCATCGCCCATGACAGGACGGAGCTGGAGGAGATACTGGAGAACGGACTGCGTCTGTCCCGGGTGGGACAGGTTCTGGTGGAGCGCTGTATCGCCGGTTGGAAGGAAATCGAGTATGAGGTGATGCGGGACGGTGCGGGCAACTGTATCACGGTTTGTAATATGGAAAATATGGACCCGGTGGGAGTGCACACCGGGGACAGTATTGTGGTGGCCCCCTCTCAGACCTTGAGCGACAAGGAATATCAGATGCTGCGCACCTCCGCCCTGAAGATTATAGACGAGCTGCGGATTACGGGAGGCTGCAATGTGCAGTTTGCCCTGCACCCCGACAGTTTTGAGTACTGCGTCATAGAGGTGAACCCCCGGGTGAGCCGTTCCTCCGCCCTGGCCTCCAAGGCCACGGGTTATCCCATCGCCAAGGTGGCGGCCAAGATCGCTCTGGGGTATACCTTGGATGAGATTAAGAATGCAATTACCCGCAAAACCTACGCCAGCTTTGAGCCGGCCCTGGACTATTGTGTGGTGAAGATCCCCAGACTACCCTTTGATAAATTTATCGCGGCTAAGCGCACCCTTACCACACAGATGAAAGCCACCGGGGAGGTGATGAGCATCTGTGACAGCTTTGAGGGAGCTCTTATGAAAGCCATCCGTTCCCTGGAGCAGCATGTGGATTGTCTCCTGAGCTATGATTTTAGCGAACTATCCGAGTCGGAGCTTGCGGAGCGGCTTAAAAGGGTGGACGACCAGCGGATCTATGTCATTGCGGAGGCTGTCCGCAAGGGGCTGGACTATGAGACGATACATGAAATTACAAAGATAGACATTTGGTTTATAGACAAAATAGCAGTTCTGGTGGAGATGGAGCAGGCGCTGCGGCAGGGGCCTCTGACAGCGGAGCTTTTGCGGGAGGCCAAGCGGCTGGAATTCCCGGACAGCGTGATTTCCCGGCTGACGGACATCCCTGAGGCGGATGTGAAGAAAATGCGCTATGACAACGGGATTGTGGCGTCCTACAGGATGGTGGACACCTGCGCGGCGGAGTTTGCCGCCTCTACCCCCTACTATTACTCTGTGTTTGGCGGGGCCAGTGAGGCGCAGAAGACCGAAGGGCGTAAGAAGGTACTGGTGCTGGGCTCCGGTCCCATCCGTATCGGCCAGGGCATTGAGTTTGACTATTGCTCCGTACACGCCACCTGGGCCTTTTCCCGGGCGGGTTATGAGACCGTCATTGTCAACAATAATCCGGAGACGGTGAGCACAGATTTTGACATTGCGGACAAGCTTTACTTTGAGCCGCTGACTGCGGAGGATGTGGAGTCCATCGTGAATATAGAACATCCTGACGGGGCGGTGGTGCAGTTTGGCGGCCAGACGGCAATCAAACTGACGGAGAGCCTGATGAAGATGGGAGTTCCCATCCTGGGCACCCAGGCGGAGGATGTGGACGCGGCGGAGGACAGGGAGCTCTTTGACCGAATTCTGGAACAGACGCAGATTCCCCGGGCAGCGGGGGGAACGGTCTACACGGCCGAGGAGGCCAAGGAGGTGGCGAACCGGCTGGGCTATCCGGTGCTGGTGCGTCCCTCCTATGTGCTGGGAGGCCAGGGAATGCAGATCGCCATCTCCGACGAGGAGATCGAGGAGTTCATGGAAATCATCAACCGCATTGCCCAGGACCATCCTATTTTGGTGGACAAGTATCTGCGAGGGAAGGAGATCGAGGTGGATGCGGTCTGCGACGGAACGGATATTTTGATTCCCGGAATTATGGAGCACATTGAGCGTACCGGCGTACATTCCGGGGACAGCATTTCCGTCTATCCGGCTCCCACTGTCAGCGGGACCGTGAAGGAAAAAATAGCGGATTACACCGCCAGGCTGGCCAGGGCTCTCCATGTGAAGGGGCTTATCAATATCCAGTTTATTGCCATCGGCGAGGAGGTCTATGTCATAGAGGTGAATCCCCGTTCCTCCCGCACGGTGCCCTATATCAGCAAGGTCACGGGCATCCCCATCGTGGATTTGGCCACGGAGGTAATCACTGGAAAGACCCTTAAGGAGCTGGGCTACACGCCGGGGCTGCAGCCCGAGGCGGAATATTATGCCATCAAAATGCCGGTGTTCTCCTTTGAAAAAATTCGGGGAGCGGAGATCAGTCTGGGTCCGGAGATGAAGTCCACGGGAGAGTGCCTGGGGATTGCGAAGAACTTTAACGAGGCTCTTTACAAAGCCTTTTTGGGGGCGGGTGTGAATCTGCCCCAATATAAGAATATCATTATCACGGTGAAGGATGCGGACAAGGGGGATGCCATTGAGATCGGCAGACGCTTTGAACGGCTGGGATATACCATCTATGCCACCAGGAGCACCGCCGCGGCCTTAAACGAGGCCGGGGTAAAAGCCCGAAAGGTAAACAAGATTTCTCAGGAGTCTCCCACCGTCATGGACCTGATCCTGGGACACAAGATCGATCTGGTGATTGACACGCCCACCCAGGGGAGGGACAAGAGCAGGGACGGTTTTCTCATCCGCCGCACTGCCATCGAGACAGGGGTCAACTGTATCACCGCCATGGACACTGCCCGGGCGCTGATTACCAGTCTGGAGAACGCCGGGAGAGAGCTGACTCTGGTGGATGTGGCAAAGCTTTGAGGTGTTTTTCTTTCTGATTCGGGCCGGTCACGGGAAAGGGGGCTGTTGCAAGGCGGACGATTCCGGCTCTGTCTTGCGGCAGCTCCCCCTTTTGGGATATAGCGGCTGGAAATTGTTTGAAAAGCCGAAAACGGCATATACTATAACTGACAGTTGTGACTATGGCAGCTATATTATTTCATTTCAGAAAGGAAGAAATTATGCAAGCAGAAACTTACCCCTTTGTAGTCAGGCCGCTTCCCTATGAGTACGATGAGCTGATGCCGGTGCTGAATGAGGAGACCCTTCATTTTCATCACGACAAGCATTACAAGACCTATGTGGACAATCTCAACAATCTTCTGTCGGACTATCCGGAGCTGCAGCAGATGAGCTTAAAAGAGCTTCTTTCTAACCTGGAGGATCTGCCCGTCAATGCCCGTGGGGGCATCCGCAACAACGGAGGCGGCGTTTATAATCATGAGCTGTATTTCGACAGCATGAAGGGCGCCGCCGGGCAGGAGCCGACGGGGGAGCTGATGGAGGCCATCAAGCGGGATTTCGGCTCCTTCAGGCAGTGGAAGGAGCAGATGAAGCAGGCGGCGGTAACGAAATTCGGCTCCGGCTGGGCCTGGCTTCTGTCCGACAGAGAGGGAAAGCTCTCCGTGGTGCAGACTGCCAACCAGGATGTGCCGGATTTCGGCCTGTATACCCCGATTTTGCTGGTGGACGTCTGGGAGCATGCCTATTATCTGCAGTACCAGAACAGGAGGGCGGACTATGCGGAGGCGTGGTTTGATCTGATCAACTGGAGGAAGGCCGCCAGAAGGTACGAGGAGCGATAAAAATTTTAATAGCCATTTCCGGCAAAATATGGTATGTTTATGTGTAAAAGGAATGAAGGCATAAAGGAATGAACCAGATTAATTATCAGAGGGAGCTGGAAAGGATACTGCGGGGGATACCCGCGGGAGGGGAGGGAGCGCCCCGCCTCCTCTTACATAGTTGCTGCGCGCCCTGCAGCAGTTACGTGCTGGAGTATCTGTGCCCTTTCTTTGCAATCACAGTTTTTTATTATAACCCCAATATTTCAGAATCGGAAGAATATATGCACCGGGTGAGGGAGCAGAAGCGTCTGATCGCCGTCTACAATGAGGAGCGAAGGGGAAATCCCATCGGGATCCTGGAGGGCGCGTATGAGCCTGAACGCTTTTTTGCCGCGGCGAAGGGAGCCGAGGATTGTCCCGAGGGGGGAGAGCGGTGCTTTCGCTGTTACGGACTGCGGCTTTCGGAGACGGCAGAGAGGGCCGCTTCGGGGGGATACGACTATTTTGGCACCACCCTGACCATCAGCCCTTTGAAGAATGCGGCGAAGATCAATGAGATCGGAGGGGTTCTGGAGAGGGAATACAAGGTCTTGTGGCTTCCCTCAGACTTTAAGAAGAAAAACGGGTTTAAACGGTCTGTGGAGCTGTCGGCAGAGTACGGATTGTATCGGCAGAATTACTGCGGCTGTGTGTTTTCCAAAGGAGAATAGTTGAATGGAGGAGAGAATATGAGCATCAGAATCGGAATTTTAGGGTACGGCAATCTGGGAAGGGGTGTGGAGGCCGCCATCGGGCAAAACCCCGATCTGGAGCTGGCGGCGGTGTTTACCAGGAGGCCGCCGGAAACTCTGCGGATCCAGACGGCGGGGGTGAAGGTGCTTGCCGAGGCGGAGCTTAAGCACAGACAGGGCGACATCGACGTGCTGGTGATCTGCGGGGGAAGCGCTACGGATTTGCCGGTGCAGACACCGAAGTATGCCGCTCTGTACAATGTGGTGGACAGCTTTGACACCCACGCCAGGGTTCCGGAGCATTTTGCGGCGGCGGATGCGGCGGCCAGAGAGGCAGGGAAGGTTTGTGTGATCTCCTGCGGCTGGGATCCGGGAATGTTCTCCCTTAACCGTCTGTATGCAGGCGCAATTCTTCCCCAGGGGAGGGACTATACCTTCTGGGGCAAGGGGGTGAGTCAGGGGCATTCGGACGCTGTGCGCCGCATTGAGGGGGTGATGGATGCCAGACAGTATACCATCCCTGTGCCCCAGGCGGTGGAGGCTGTGAGAAAGGGGGAGAACCCGGAGCTCTCCACCAGGCAGAAGCACACCAGGGAATGCTTCGTGGTGGCGAAAGAGGGCGCCGACAGGGCGAAAATTGAGCAGGAGATCAAGACCATGCCCAATTATTTTGCAGATTACGACACCACCGTTCATTTTATCTCCCAGGAGGAGATGCAGAGAGATCACAGCGGGCTTCCCCACGGCGGGAACGTCATCAGGACAGGCGTCACGGGCAGCGGAAACGGTCATGTGATCGAGTACCGCCTGAACCTTTCCTCCAATCCGGAGTTTACCGGCGCGGTTCTGGCGGCGTATGCCAGGGCTGCCTTTCGCATGAACAGCGAGGGCGCTGCAGGCTGTAAGACGGTGTTTGACATTGCTCCCGCATATCTCTCCCCCCTGAGCGGTGAGGAGCTGAGGGCGCATCTTTTGTAGTTCGGGGCATTATGTTTTTCTGCGCCGACAGCGGTTTTTGACTGAGCAGACTGTCTGTGGGCAGAGAGATGGAGGATAGCAGCAAGGCTGCGACAGGGAGGATGGAATGAAAAAGATCTTGGAGTTATTGACGGAGGAGATGGGACAGGCTTTTGAAGCGGCGGGCTACGACGGTAAGCTGGGCAGAGTGACCCTCTCGAACCGTCCCGATTTGTGTGAGTTTCAGTGCAACGGCGCCATGGCGGGGGCAAAAGCCTACAAAAAGGCGCCGCTGGCCATCGCCTCGGAAGTGGCGGAGAGGCTTGCGGACAGTCCGGTATTTACCACGGCGGAGGCGGCAGCCCCGGGATTCCTCAATTTGAAGGTGTCGGGAGAATATCTGCTGCACTATCTGGAGGAGATGGAGGCCCGGCCCAAATTCGGGCTGGAGATGCCGGAAAAGCCCAGGGAGATTATAATAGATTACGGCGGAGCCAATGTGGCCAAACCGCTGCATGTGGGGCATCTGCGTCCCGCCGTGATCGGGGAGAGCGTAAAGCGCATCTGCCGCTATGCAGGCCATCATGTGACAGGGGATGTGCATCTGGGGGACTGGGGTCTGCAGATGGGGCTGGTCATCACCGAGTTGAAGGAGAGGCAGCCGGACCTGGTTTATTTCGATGAGAGTTATGAGGGAGAATATCCCCGGGAAGCGCCCTTCACCATATCGGACCTCGAGGAGATATACCCCGCGGCCAGTGCAAAATCCAAGGAGGATGCGGATTACAAGGCTCGGGCCATGGAGGCCACCTCGCAGATGCAAAACGGCTTGCGGGGATATCGGGCTTTGTGGAGACAAATTATGGATGTATCTCTGCCGGATCTGAAGAAAAATTATGACAGTCTGAACGTGGAATTTGATCTCTGGAAGGGCGAGAGCGACGTGCATGGGCTCATACCCGACATGGTACAGTACATGAAGGAGGAGGGGTATGCCCATATAAGCGAGGGGGCGCTGGTAGTGGACGTAAAGGAGGAAGGCGACACCAAAGAGATTCCTCCCTGCATGATATTGAAATCCAATGGCGCGTCCCTGTACAATACCACGGATTTGGCCACCATACTGGAGCGGATGAATCTGTATCATCCGGACCAGATCATCTATGTGACGGACAAGCGCCAGGAGCTGTATTTTGAGCAGGTGTTCCGCTGTGCGCGCAAGACGAAGCTGGTGAAGCCAGAGACAAAGCTTACGTTTTTGGGAAACGGAACCGTAAACGGTAAGGACGGGAAACCCTTCAAGACCAGGGAGGGCGGCGTGATGCGTCTGGAGACGCTGGTACGCGAGACCAGAGAGGAGATGTATCGCAAGATACTGGAGAGCAGGGAGAAGGGGCGGGAGATATCCGACGAGGAGGCGGAGAAGATTGCCGATATCGTGGCCGTGTCCGCTTTAAAATACGGCGATCTGTCCAACCAGGCCGCCAAGGATTATGCGTTTGATATGGAAAAATTCACCTCCTTTGAGGGGGATACGGGTCCCTATATTCTCTATACCATCACACGCATCAAGTCCATTTTGGCAAAGTACAGGGAGCAGGGGGGGAATTTGGCCCAGGTTGTCCTGGGCGCTCCTCAGGATGAGGCGGAGAAGGCGCTGATGCTGCAGCTTGTGCAGTTTCATGCCACTATGGAGTCGGCCTGTGAGGAGATCGCTCCGCATAAGGTTTGTTCCTTCGTGTACGACCTGGCCAATGCATTTAATCATTTTTATCACGGGACCAGCATTTTGAAGGAGGAGAACGAGAGCAGACGCTCGGCGCTGATCGCCCTGCTGGTGCTCACCAGGGATGTGCTGGAGGCCTGCATTGACGTGCTGGGCTTCGGAGCGCCGGAGAGGATGTAAGAGGCAGGGAAATGAGAGAGACGGGAGGGCGGGGCGGCTGTAAAACAGCTCCCTGCCCTTTATGGAAGCGGCTATATTTCAGCGTCAACATCTGACTTCCAAAAAAATCAAAAAAACTGTTGACAAAAGGAGAATTGCACTGTATACTAACATAAGTCAGTTGCGAAACGGACAAGGCAGTACAGATATTTGGCGAGGTAGCTCAGTTGGCTAGAGCACACGGTTCATACCCGTGGTGTCGAGAGTTCGAATCTCTCCTTCGCTACGTTGATTGGGAATCTGGGATGTATCCCCGGATTCCCTTTTATAAAGGTAGTTAATAACGAAGCAGTCATGAGAAAGGCATGGGAATTACTATGACATATGAAGAGATAGTGGAACAGGTCCGGAAAGCGTATGCGGACGCGGACGCCGGCAAGGTCAAGGAGCATGTGGCGTTTCAGTTTAACATCACAGGAGAGGGATCCGGGGCTTTTTATCTGGAGGTTTCGGACGGCAAGGTCAATGTGGAACCTTATCAGTACTTTGACAGAGACGTTCTGGTTACGGCATCCGCGGATGTCATTCTGGATATTGCGGAGGGCAGACTGGATCCTGTCAAGGCGTATTTGACCGGCAAGCTCAAGGCCGAGGGCAATCTCGGCAAGGCGGCTTTCCTCAAGGAGCTGAAGGGCGCAGAGAAATCAGCCAAGAAGACCGAGGCAAAGGAGACGCCTGCGAAAAAGGCCGAGGCGAAGGAGACGAAGGTTTCCGACGTGTCTGAGACGAAGGCAAAGTCCTCTGCCGCGGACAAGAAGGGCACTGTCAAAGCGGGAAGAAAGACCAGGGCAAAATAAGCATACCATAGGGAAAGGGATAAGTAAGACACAGGGCAGGAGTCGCCGGATGCAGATATCCGACAGTTCCCGCCTTTTCCTTGTTTAGAAGGTATGGACGGTGCGTTACATACGGAAGGAGTTTATGGATATGATACCTTATGTAAAACTGGATGAGGTGCTGAGAGAGGGAGGTGCGCGCACGGGCTTTTATCTGCTGGATGAGCGGCACGGATGTGTGAACGGCTGTTGCTGCGGCGTATCCCTCTATACAAGAGACGAGTACGGTCCCCAGAGTAGTCATGACGATCAGGAGGGATTCTTCATCCTGGAGGGACGGGGGAGAGCGCTGGTGGACGGGGAGGAGATTGTTCTGGAGCCGGGTGTGGCTTTTATTGTGCCGGCACATATTCCCCATGCGATGAAAAAGGATCCGGACTGCCCGTGCTGCAAGGCGCTTTGGTTCCATGCCGCGGTGTGAGCAAGCTTCGGCGGAGTGTGTGACAGGTAATGCAAAACAGCGGATAGAAAAGGAGATCAGAAGTGAGTATTTTTTGGAAGAAGGAAGAAAAGAACGGGCAGAACGCCGGGGAGGAGAGGCGCCAGGACCCCTGCGGCCGGAGTGAGTCCGAGGTGGACGCTACAGTCAGATACGGGGCAGAAACGGAGCCCGTGGGAGAAATTCCGGGCAGGGACCACAGGGAAAAGGACAGCGCGCAACACAGCGGTTCGGCAGAAGGTGGTGTGAGACAGGATACTGCGTCAACAAGCGATGAGAGTAAGGAAGGGGAGGCACCTGGCGTCTCAGAGGAAGAAAGTCCTGGGGAAAAGGAGGCTTTGGAGACCGCGGAAAATGCGGAGGATTGCAAGGATCCGCTGTGCGGTATCGGCGACAGACTGGACAAGCGGATATTGAAGGCCATCCAGAACATGGGATTTGAAAAGCTGTCTCCCATTCAGGAACAGGCTATCCCCGATCTTTTGGACGGCAGGGATATCATAGGACAGGCTCAGACGGGAACGGGCAAGACTGCCGCTTTCGGCATTCCGGCCATTCAAAAGGTGGATCCTGAGCTGAATAAGCTGCAGGTAATCATTCTCTGCCCCACAAGAGAGCTGGCCATACAGGCCGCGGAGGAACTGCGCAGACTGGCCAAGTATATGCAGGGGATCAAGGTGCTGCCCGTCTACGGGGGACAGGAGATCGGCAGACAGATTGCCGGTCTCAGAGGGGTGCAGATCATTGTGGGCACCCCGGGGCGCGTCATGGATCATATGCGCAGGCACACCATCAAGCTGGACGACATCAGAATGGTGGTTTTGGACGAGGCGGACGAGATGCTGAACATGGGCTTTCGGGAGGACATGGAGACCATTCTTGGTCAGATTCCCGGGGATCATCAGACCGCGCTGTTTTCCGCCACGATGCCCAAGCCTATTCTGGAAATTACAAATCAGTTCCAGAAGGACGCGAAGCTGATCAAGGTTGCGGCAAAGGAGCTGACGATCCCCCTGGTGTCTCAGAGATATTACCGCATCAAGAGACAGGATAAGGATGCCGCCTGCGTCCGGATTCTGGAGTATTATCAGCCTAAGCTGACGCTGATTTTCTGCAATACAAAGCATAAGGTGGATGAGGTTGCGGAAATGCTCAAACGCCATGGTTATCAGGCGGAAGGGCTTCACGGCGATATGTCCCAGAACCAGAGAGACGTGGCCATGGGGCGTTTCCGCAACGGCAGCACTACGATTCTGATTGCCACGGATGTGGCGGCCAGGGGAATCGACGTGGACGATGTGGAAGCGGTTATCAATTATGATATTCCGCAGGATATCGAGTATTATGTGCACCGCATCGGCAGAACCGGGCGCGCTGGCAGAAGGGGGCGTTCTTTTACCTTTGTCTGCGGCAGGGAGATGTATCAGTTAAGGGAGATTGAGCGCGTCTGCCACACCACGGTGGAGGAGAAGAAGCTGCCCGGTGCGGCCAAAGTTTTAAAGGCCAAGGCGGACAAGTATCTGAATCGGGCCTGGGAACTTCACGAGCATGAGGACATGGAGCTGATGAAGCGGCTTTTGGAGCGGAAGCTGGAGGCCGAGGAATGCGATATCATGGATCTGGCCGCCGCTATGCTGAAGCTTCAGGTGGGCGACAAGGGTCAGGAGATTGAGGCGGATGATTCCGGTCGCAGATTCGGAGACAGGCGCGGCCGCGGAGAGGACAGAGGAGGCCGCCGCAGAGAGGGCCGTGGCGGCTGGGGAAGCCGTCGCCGTGACGAGGAGAGAGAGGGCCGGGGAGGCCGTCGCCGTGACGAGGAGAGAGAAGGCCGGGGAGGCCGTCGCCGTGATGAGGAGAGAGAAGGCCGGGGAGGCCGTCGCCGTGACGGGGACAGAGAGGGCCGCGCAGGGCGCCGCCCTGACGGAGACAGAGAGGGCCGCGCAGGGCGCCGCCTTGACGGGGACAGAGAGGGTCGCGCAGGGCGCCGCCTTGACGGGGACAGGGAGAGCCGCGCAGGGCGCCGCCTTGACGGGGACAGAGAGAGCCGCAGAAGAGACAATGGCGAAAGAAGCCGTTCCAGAGGCTATTTTCTGCAGTGATTCCTTTTAGAAGGAGCGTATGGCATCTATGAGAAAGAAATTTTTGCGGGTCTGTTCATTCTCATTTCTGGGTCTGGTATTTTTGCTGTTGCTTTGCTTAAATCTGTTTTGGCAGGATCATTGGCTGGACTCCGATATGGCGGCGGAGATGATCTTTTCCAGGCTTTTGGCTGAGGAAGGGCGATTCTTTGCCACCCCGGACTGGTATTATTCCACGGAATTCCGTTTTTTGTACACCCATCTGGTGATGGGGCCGCTGTTTCGGCTCACGGACAACTGGCGGTTGATCCGGCTCATCACAAATTTGGCTTCCTATTTTCTGATGACGGTCTCCTGTTTTTATCTGATGAGACCCCTGAAGGTGAAAAGGGAGTGGACGGCGCTTACCGCGGCGGTTCTGCTCCTGCCCTTCTCGGAAACCATGATGCTGCATATGGAGATGGGGAATACCTATCCTTGGCATGTGATTTTGCTCTATTTTTCCTTTGGGTTGTATCTTCGCCTGGCAGCGGGGACGGAATACGGGCGCTTTAGGAGGCGGTGGCTCTGGTTCTGTTATCTGCTGCTGGCCGTCATATGCGGCGTGTCCGGTGTGCGCTATCTGCTGGCCCTTCAATGTCCTCTGGTTTTGGCTGCGGGGCTGTATCTCTTACAATCGGAGGAGTACGGGCTTTTTCGGGCGGCGTTTGGCACGGGCAGGGAGAGCAGGGAGCGCTTTGCCGGGCTCATTAGGAGTCCCCAGGCCCGCTGTCTGTACTGTGCCCTGTGGGGCGCCGGGGGTGGACTTGTGGGATACGGCGTCAATGTTCTGTGGGTGAGCAGACAATATGTGTTTCAGACCTACGGCGGGACAAATTTTATCTCCGTCTATCAGGGGGTGCTTGGGGAACGGGTGCAGAATGCCCTGGGCAGTCTGCTCATGCTGTTCGGCTATATTCCGGACAGGGGCGTGATTTCCCTGCGGGGGATCATCACGATCTCCTCCTTTATTGTGATAGCCCTCTTTTCCTATTTCAGCGTTCGGGCCTGCAAAAAAAGCCGGGGGCCCAGGCGGTTTGCGGTGTTGTTTGCGGGAACGGCTCTGGCCCTGAATGTGTTTATGTTTGTGTTTACCACCAGCACTATGGTGCCCCGCTATTATCTGACCGTTTTTATCTTTGTGCTTCCCGCCGTGGCCTTTTATATGGAGCAGGAGGAGTTCCTCTGGGATAAGATGCTGGCGGGGGGAATACTGGCGGTATGCCTTTGCCTGGGGGCGGCCAAGACGACCCTTTCCTTTATCACCACGGACAAGAACGGGGACAGGCGGGAGGTGGCGGCATTTCTGGAGGAGCGATATGAATTTGGATATGCCACCTATTGGAATGCAAACATTATAACGGAGCTCACGGGGGGAAAGGTGGAGGTGGCCAATATTCTGGATCCGGAGGGTCTGCAGTTTTTCACCTGGTCCACTCCCATGAAGTATTATGAGGAGGGATTTTACCGGGGAAAGGTGTTTTTGCTGCTGGAGGCCTCGGAGGCCGCGGAATATGCGGATGCCCCGGCACTTTTGCAGGGCAGTCCGGTCTATGAGGACGGCTCCTATGTGGCGTATGAGTATGAGAGCATGGAGAAGCTTTTGTCCTGCAGGCCGGAGGGAGGCCGGGAGCAGGTTCGTTAAAAATCACTGTCAAATTATAGGGATGGGAGCAAAGATGAGAATCGGAACGGGATATGATGTGCACAGACTGACAGAGGGCAGAAAGTTGATTATGGGCGGAGTGGAGATTCCGTATGACAGGGGACTTTTGGGGCATTCCGACGCGGACGTGCTCCTCCACGCCGTGATGGACGCACTGTTGGGCGCGGCCGCCCTGGGAGATATCGGGAAGCACTTCCCGGACACGGAGGAAAGGTACAGAGGTATTTCCTCCCTGCTTCTTTTGGATAAGGTAGGGGAATTGCTGGAGGAAAAAGGGTTTTTGATCGAAAATATCGACGCCACCATCATTGCCCAGGCTCCCAAAATGCGCCCTTATATCGATAAGATGCGGGAGAACATTGCCGGGACGCTGTCTCTGGAAACCAGCCAGGTCAATGTGAAGGCCACCACCGAGGAGGGATTGGGATTTACCGGCGCGGGGGAGGGTATTTGTGTCCAGGCCGTATGTATGCTCACCAGTCCCTTTGACTTAGAGGCCAGGCCCGTGCAGGCGGGGTGCGGAGGATGCGGCGGCTGCCCCGAAAAAAGGAGTTGACAAAACCGGTCTTTTTGCATATTCTGATAGAAGAAAAGATTGGCAGACAGTCGGATCCGCAGGCGGCGTGAGCGTAAAGAGGGAAGGGCGTCGGCCTTTTTGCAGAGTGAAACAGCGGATAAATCCGTCTCTGATGTTCGGGAGATGATTTATCCGTTTTCTTTCGGGCATATTTAGGCGGGGCTGCGCAGGCTGAGGGCCGGTCGGGTGTATAGGAGGACGGCAGTGGGCTTTATCAGGGAGCAAATCAAGATGATAAGGGAGAGGGATCCCGCCATTCACTCCAATTTGGAGGTGCTTTTGTATCCCAGCTTCCGGGCGATGCTGCATTACAGGCTTGCCCACAGGCTGTATCTGAAGAAGCATTATTTTCTGGCTCGCTTCATTTCCCAGAGAGGCGTGCGGAAAACAGGGATTGAGATCCATCCCGGCGCGCAGATCGGAAAGGGATTTTTTGTCGACCACGGGAACGGGGTTATTATCGGGGAGACTGCCGTGGTGGGAGAAAATGTGACGCTGTATCAGGGAGTGACTCTGGGCGGAACCGGGAAGGAGCACGGCAAGAGGCATCCCACCATCGGGAACAATGTGATGATCAGCGCCGGCGCCAAGGTTCTGGGTTCCTTTACCATCGGGGACAATTCCAAGATCGGCGCGGGCAGCGTGGTTCTGAGCGAGGTGCCCCCCGATTCCACCGTCGTGGGTGTACCGGGCCGGGTGGTGAAACGATTTAATAAGCAGCTTCCCCGGGAGACGCTGAACCATGACGATCTTCCGGATCCTGTCAGGGAGGACATTGTTTGCCTGCAGAAAGCAAATTCCGTGCTGACCACCAGGCTGCTTCAGTTGGAGGATGAGATGAAGGAGCTGCGCAGCCAGTTGAAGAAAAGAGAGGGAGAAGACACATGAGCCTTAAGATTTACAATACATTGACCAAGAAGAAGGAAGAGTTCGTGCCCATAGAAACCGGGAAGGTGAGAATGTATGTGTGCGGCCCCACCGTGTACAATCTGATACACATCGGAAATGCCCGCCCCATGATCGTGTTTGACACGGTGCGCCGTTATCTGGAGCGCAGAGGATACGAGGTGAATTATGTGTCCAACTTCACCGATGTGGATGACAAGATCATAAAGAAGGCTCTGGAGGAGGGTGTGGAGTCGGAGGTGATCTCCAGGCGCTATATCGAGGAGTGCAAAAGAGACATGGAGGGGATGAATGTGAGGCCTGCCACCGTCCATCCCCTGGCCACCCAGGAGATAGACGGGATGCTTGAGATGATCCATACCCTGATCGAGAAGGGACATGCCTATGAGGCGGCGGACGGCACCGTATATTTCCGCACCAGGAGCTTTGCCCAGTACGGAAAGCTCTCTCACAAGAATCTGGACGATCTCCAGGGGGGGAATCGTTCCCTTCTGGTGTCCGGGGAGGATCAGAAGGAGGACGCTCTGGATTTCGTGCTCTGGAAGCCGAAGAAGGAGGGGGAGCCCTATTGGGAGTCCCAGTGGTGCCAGGGGAGACCGGGATGGCATATCGAATGTTCCGTTATGAGCCGGAAATACCTGGGGGATGAGATAGACATTCACGCGGGCGGGGAGGATCTGGTCTTTCCCCACCATGAGAATGAGATCGCTCAGTCGGAGGCCGCCAACGGCAAGACCTTTGCCAGATATTGGATGCACAATGCCTTTTTGAATATTGACAACCGCAAGATGTCCAAATCCCTGGGCAACTTCTTCACGGTGAGAGACATCAGTGAGAAGTATGACCTGCAGGTGCTGCGGTTCTTCATGCTGTCCGCCCATTACCGGAGTCCGTTAAACTTCAGCGACCAGTTGATGGAGGCGGCAAAGAGCGGTTATGAGCGCATAGTGACCAGCGTGGATAATCTGAATTTCCTGTTAGGGGGCGCGGCGGGGGAGGAGCCCACGGAGGCGGAACGGGCTGCCATGGAGGAGGCGAAGGGATTTTCGGAGAGATTCGACGAGGCCATGGACGACGATTTTAATACGGCGGACGCCATCTCCGTGATTTTCGAGCTGGTGAAGTTTGTGAACACCCATGTGAAGGAGGGCGGCAGCAGAGCTTTTTTAAGCGCCATGAAAGAGGAGATTCTTAATCTCTCCCAGGTCTGCGGACTGATCGTTGAGAAAAAGGAGGAGTTGTTGGACGGCGATATCGAGGCTCTGATCGAGGAGCGACAGGCTGCCAGGAAGGCGAAGGACTTTGCCAGGGCGGACGCCATCAGGGATGAGCTTTTGGGCAAGGGTATCCTTTTGGAGGATACGCGAGAGGGTGTGAAATGGAAGAAAGCGTGAGTCTGCTGCAGAGAATCAAGGATGTCTTTGGATGCCGGGAGCAGGATGTCAGGGCCTATTCGCCCCTGGCGCTGGCCTATATAGGGGACGCCGTTTATGACCTGGTGATTCGCAGCGTGGTGGTGGAGCGGGGCAACCGCTCCAACCATGATCTGCACAGACGGGCGGTGAAATATGTAAAGGCGGAAGCGCAGTCCAAGATGATCACCGCCCTGCTGGAAGAATTGACCCCGGAGGAGGAGTCTGTTTACAGGAGGGGGCGCAACGCCAAATCCGGCACCATCCCCAAGAATGCCTCCCGGAGCGATTACGGGAGGGCAACCGGGTATGAGGCGCTTTTGGGATATCTGTATCTGACGGACCGGACGGAGCGAATGCTTTCGCTGGTCAGCCGGGGAATCAAGCTGGCCGGCATGGAGATATGATCGGAGGGCAGCGTGAGAGGATGTTCTAATGCTCACAGCAAAGGCTGTTTCGCAAAGAACATTTAAGTATGCCGAGAAATGCCTGAAAACATGGCATTTCGCATCTTGATTTGAGTTGCGGCAAAGCTGCGGCATGGAGGTTACAGTGGAGAATCAGGAGTACATGATAGAGGGCAGAAATGCCGTGATAGAGACCCTGCGGTCGGGGAGGCCTGTGGACAGGCTGTACATTTTGGACGGATGCAAGGACGGTCCCGTCTCCACCGTCAAGCGGGAGGCGGGCAAGCGGGGGGTAGCAGTCAAATATGTGACAAGGCAGCGGCTGGACCAGATGTCGGAGACCGGGAAGCATCAGGGGGTCATCGCCTTTGCGGCGGCCTGGGAGTATGCGGAGGTGGAGGACATTCTGCGCAGGGCGCAGGAGAAGGGGGAGGATCCCTTTCTGATTCTGCTTGACGGCATTGAGGATCCCCATAATCTGGGGGCGATTATCCGCACGGCCAATCTGGCGGGAGCTCACGGCGTCATTATTCCCAAGAACCGGGCGGTGGGCCTGACCGCCACCGTTGTGAAGGCCTCCGCGGGGGCCCTGAACTATACCCCGGTGGCCAGGGTGACGAATCTGGCCAGAACCATAGAGGAGCTGAAGGACAGGGGGATCTGGTTCGTCTGCGCCGACATGGGGGGAGAGCTCATGTACAGGCTGAATCTGAAGGGACCTGTGGGCCTTGTGATCGGAAGCGAGGGCGAGGGCGTGGGCCGGCTGGTGAAGGAAAAATGTGATATGACGGCCACCATTCCCATGAAGGGGGATATTGATTCCCTGAACGCTTCCGTGGCCGCGGGAGTGCTGGCCTATGAGATCCTGCGACAGCGAACAGTTTGAGAGAGGCATAAGCGTTGAGATGTCGGATAGATACGAGGATTACAGCCAGATTTCTGACGAGGAGCTGATTCTGCGCCTGCGGGGCGGAGAAAACCGGGTGATGGATTATATCTGCGATAAATATAAAGACCTGGTGCGGAACAAGGCCAGATCCATGTTTATTCTGGGCGGGGACAATGAGGACCTGATTCAGGAGGGGATGATCGGACTGTTTAAGGCGGTGCGGGATTATGACGGGGGCAGGGATGCCGGCTTTCACACCTTTGCGGATCTGTGCATCAGCCGTCAGATGTACACCGCCGTCCAGGCCTCCCAAAGGCAGAAGCATATTCCCCTGAATACATATGTCTCCCTCTACGGCGACGACGCCCAGGAGGAGAACGGGCAGAGGAGGCTGATGGAGTCTCTGGCGGATCAGGCGCAGAAAAGCCCGGAGGAGCGCTTTCTGGACAAGGAGCGCGTACAATATCTGGAGGAGAAGATCGACAGCGAGCTCAGCTCCTTCGAGAGACAGGTGCTGGATCTGCATCTGACGGGGATGGGCTACACGCAGATTGCCCGGGTGCTGGGCAGGGATGAGAAATCTACAGACAACGCGCTGCAGCGGCTGAAGGGGAAGATCAAGAGGATGCTATAATTTGCCGCTGAAAACTCCTTGACAATTCATCGTTTTCAGTTTAAAATTGTAGTGTTGTAAATTGCTTGTTTAAGATATTTTCAAGTGTACAATGAAAATTAAATAAGGAGGTGCTCCTGTAATGTTTGGTTATGTGATCACCGCAGTGATCAGCATTCTTGCGACTGCCGTAGTCACCGCATACGCGGTCAGCGCTTATCAGAAGAAGAAAAGCGCGCAGACCATAGGAAACGCGGAGGACAAGGCCAGAGAGATCATTGATGAAGCCCTGAAAACTGCCGAGACGAAGAAGCGTGAAGCCTTACTCGAGGTCAAGGAAGAATCCATTCGGACAAAGAATGAATTGGACAAGGAGATCAAGGAACGCAGAAACGAGACCCAGCGCTATGAGCGCAGAGTTCAGCAGAAGGAAGAGAACATCGACAAGAAAGCGGATGCGATCGAAAAGCGGGAAACCCATTTGGCGGCCAGAGAAGAATCCCTCAACAAAATGAAGGAAGAGGTCTCCAAATTAAACGAACAACGAGTACAGGAACTGGAGCGGATTTCCGGTTTAACCTCTGAACAGGCAAAAGACTACTTATTGAAAATTGTTGAAGACGAAGTAAAGCATGAATCGGCCGTGATGATCAAGGAAATGGAGAGTCAGGCCAAAGAAGCAGCAGACAAAAAGGCTAAGGAGTATGTGGTGTCAGCGATCCAGAGATGTGCGGCAGACCATGTCTCAGAGACCACTATCTCCGTAGTACAGTTGCCCAACGATGAGATGAAGGGCAGGATCATCGGCCGCGAGGGGCGCAATATCCGTACTCTCGAGACTATGACGGGCGTGGATCTGATTATTGACGATACGCCGGAGGCAGTGATCTTGTCAGGGTTTGATCCCATTCGTCGCGAGGTTGCGCGTATTGCCCTTGAGAAATTGATTGTGGATGGGCGTATTCATCCCGCCAGGATTGAGGAAATGGTGGAGAAGGCTCAGAAGGAAGTGGAGGTCATGATCAAGGAGGAAGGTGAAGCCGCCACGCTTGAGGTCGGCGTGCATGGCATTCACCCTGAACTGGTAAAGCTTCTCGGACGCATGAAGTTCAGGACCAGCTACGGTCAGAATGCGTTGAAGCACTCCATCGAGGTTGCCCAGCTTTCGGGGCTTTTGGCGGCTGAGATCGGTTTGGATGTGAGGCTTTCCAAGCGGGCGGGCTTGCTGCATGACATCGGCAAGGCCGTTGACCATGAGATGGAGGGTTCCCACATTCAGTTGGGCTCCGAGCTCTGCCGGAAGTACAAGGAGAACGCTACCGTGATCAACGCGGTGGAGTCTCATCACGGAGACGTGGAACCGACTTCCCTGATTGCATGTATTGTACAAGCTGCTGATACGATATCCGCTGCAAGACCGGGGGCTAGGAGGGAGACCTTAGAAACCTACACTAGCAGATTAAAACAGTTAGAAGACATAACAAACAATTTCAAAGGCGTAGATAAATCTTTTGCTATTCAGGCAGGTCGTGAAGTTCGTGTTATGGTTGTGCCGGAACAGATTACAGATGCCGATATGGTATTGCTGGCCCGGGATATTTCCAAGCAGATCGAAGCTGAGATGGAGTATCCGGGACAGATCAAGGTAAATGTGATCCGTGAGAGCCGCGTGATTGATTACGCGAAGTAAACCAAAGGCAGTTTCAACTTGAAAATTCAATGAAAATTATGAGGGCCGCTGTGTCGGGAGACATGGCGGCCGCTTTTTATGGAAACACCTTTTTCGGAATTCTCTGCGGCTGCTCGTTTAGATTATGGAGAAAATCTTTAAATTACCTCTTGTATCTTGGCGGTTCTTGTAGTAGAATATTCGAGGTGTATGATTGTATACGATTATCCAATGGTTTTCAAGTGTGTATGCAACCGGAACGGAGGAGAGTATGAAAGCATATCAGGAGTTGAGCAGAGAGGAACTTTTGGCGCTGAAAGCAGAGCTTGGGCAGGCCTATGAAGATGCGAAGGGCAGGGGACTTTCACTGGATATGTCCCGGGGAAAGCCCGGGGAGACCCAGCTTGAGATCGGAATGGGATTTATGGACGCGCTGAATTCCCAGAGCGGCATGAAGGCGGAGAATGGGGTGGATGTGCGCAATTACGGCGCGCCGGACGGCATTCCCGAGGCCCGGAGGCTGTTGGCGGATATGATGGGAGTGAAGCCCGAGAATGTCATTATGTGCGGCAACGGAAGCCTGAATGTGATGTATGATACGATTTCGCGCTCTATGACCCAGGGGGTGCTGGGAAGCACGCCCTGGTGCAGGCTGGATAAGGTGAAATTTCTGTGTCCCGCCCCGGGCTACGACAGGCATTTTGCCATCACAGAGCATTTTGGCATAGAGATGATCACGGTTCCCATGACGCCGGAGGGACCGGATATGGATATGGTGGAGAGGCTGGTGTCTAAGGATCCGTCTATCAAGGGAATCTGGTGCGTTCCCAAGTATTCCAATCCCCAGGGATATTCCTACTCGGATGAGACCGTGAGGCGTTTTGCCGCCCTGGAGCCTGCGGCGGCGGATTTCCGTATTTTCTGGGACAATGCCTATGCCATTCATCATCTGTATGATGAGGAGGAGCGCCAGGACAGTATTCTCGAAATTCTGAGCGAGTGCGAGAGAGCCGGGCATCCTGACCTGGTATATGAATTCTGCTCTACCTCCAAGGTGATCTTCGCGGGTGGCGGCATCGGCGCGGTGGCTTCTTCCCAGGCCAATCTGGAGGATATCCGCAGGTCTATGTCCATTCAGACCATCGGTTATGACAAGGTGAACCAGCTTCGCCATGTGCGCTATTTCAAGAATTTCGACGGCATGAAGGAGCATATGAAGAAGCATGGGGCTCTGATGCGTCCCAAATTTGAGACGGTTCTGAAAGCGCTGAAGGACCTTGAGGGATTGGGAATCGGGGAGTGGACGAAGCCTAACGGGGGATACTTTGTGTCCTTTGAGGCCATGGAGGGCTGTGCCAAGGCCATTGTGGACCGTTGCCGGGAGGCGGGTGTGACGCTCACCGGAGCCGGAGCTACTTTCCCCTACGGGAAGGATCCCAAGGACAGCAATATCCGCATTGCGCCCTCTTTCCCCACAAAGGAGGAGCTGGCTATGGCTGCGGACCTGTTTGTGCTGTGTGTGAAGCTTGTCAGCGTGGAGAAGCTGCTGGAGACGAGGCATAACAGTCTCAGCAAGACGGGCTGACCCTCTTTTGTCCCTGCAAAGTGACGGCCGGGCGGTATCAGGACTGGGAAAGGAAAGGCGAAATGGAAGAAATAAAGAGGCTTAAGAGAGAGCTGGTAGCAAACGGCGCTATCATTGACTATTATCAGGATACCATGCAGATTCCCAACGGAAATGTGGTGAAATGGGATTTGATCGACCACAAGGGAGCGGCGGCAGTGGTGGCGGTGCGGGAGGACGGAAAGCTCTTGATGGTGCGCCAGTATCGAAACGCTCTGGAGCGGGAGACGCTGGAGATTCCCGCCGGGGGCTTGAACGGCAGGGAGGAGCCTACAGACCGCGCGGCAATGAGAGAGCTTCAGGAGGAGACGGGATATGTCTGCGACCATGTGGACCTCCTTGGCTCCATCTACACCACTGTGGCCTTCTGCAATGAGAAGATCGACATTTACCTGGCCAGAGGGCTTGTAAAGCAGGGCAGCCAGCATTTGGATGAGGATGAGTATATTAATGTGGAGGCTTATACGGTGGAGGAACTGAAGCAGATGATTTTCGACTGCAAGATACAGGATTCCAAGACGATCTGCGGCATCCTGACCTATGCGGCGAAGTATCTGTAATATGGGGAGGGTGGACACACCGGGGAATGAACAAGCATTTGCCTGCATATAATTGGGAAGAACCGTACTTGTGAAGCAGGTGAATGAATGAATCTTAAAAGATTTCCGTCTCAGGGCGGGCGTCTGCCCTTGTTATACATCGGCCTGGCCGGGTTGGCGGCGGGCTTTGCAATAATGAATTTCGGAAAGAGCGTTTTGTTGGAAAATACGGGATTACTGGATGAATACACTCTGTATCAGATGAAGTACATGACCGTGGACAGCAGCGCTCTTTTTGTATTTGTTTTGAAAAAACGTCTGGGGAGTGTGCTGGGGCTCACTGTACTCTCCACCACCTATCTGGGGCTTGCGGTGTGCGGCGGGGCCATGTTCTGGTACGGCCTGTCGGGGGGATCCTTTCTGGCGGCGCTGGCAATCCGCTATGGGCTTAAGGGGCTGCTGTTTGCCGGGGCCAGCCTGTTTCCTCAGTATCTGCTGTATGTGCCTGCCATGGTGGCTCTCATAAAATGGTGCGAGACGCTGAACAGAAATATTTATTTTGACAGATATACCGCCCTGGAGGAGCGAAAGATATTCAAACCGGGGCAGCTCGTCAGGTTTGTGGTGATCTGTGGAACGATATTGGCGGGGTGCTGCCTGGAGAGCTTCTGCAACCCCTATATCCTGCTGGCGTTGCTGAAAATATTTTAGTGAAGGCCCCGGCGCAGCGCCGCTTAGCCCGAGCGTTCAAGGGGCAAGATGTATCGGCATATGGATATTTTTCTCCGATCATGTTATACTGTGAGAGCGGTACATATTTATGACAGAAATGTGAAGGTACGAAGGAGTATGGGAATGAATCAGAAGGGATCGAAGGTAGAATTTCGTTTGGGCAGAGTGGGAAAGGCGGCGCCGATCATTGCGGCGGCAGCTATGATCGGATGGGCGGCGCTGCATCAGTCCAATGTGAACGGATATGTGCTGGCGTTTTTTGCGGCGTTGGTGACAGGCGTTATCTTTGCCAAGGACGAAAAAGCATACGGGGAAGCGCTTGTTTATGGCCTGAGCAAACCGATGTTTGCCGTGATCGTGCTGGCGGTGATATTGGCGGCCATTTCGGGCAAACTGATCTCTGCCAGCGGGGCGGTGCAGACCATCGCGGTATATGTGGTGGAGGCCGGATTTACGGGGAAGCTCTTTGTGGCGGCCACCTTCCTCATTACCTGTCTGCTGGCATTTGCCACGGGTACTTCGGTGGGCACTTATTTTGTGGTGATTCCCATTCTGTTTCCGGTAGGGGTGATGGCGGGGGCAGCGCCGGAATTTATGATTGGAGCCATCGTGTCGGGAGCTGCCTTCGGAGACAATCTTGGGCCGATCTCGGATACCACCATCGCATCCGCCACCACACAGCATGCGGATTTGGGAACCGTGGTGAAAACCAGAGCGCGCTACAGTCTGCCTGCGGCAGCGGGAGCGTTGGTTCTGTTCCTGCTGTTTTCCAAAACCACGGATGGGAGTGCGGCGCTTGAGCAGGCAGGGGGAGAGGCAAATCCGGTAAGCCTGATTATGCTGGTGGTTCCGGTGGTTATCATTGTCCTGTGTATGATGAGGAAGCATTTGATTACTGCCCTGAACTGGGGGATTCTGGCAGGGATTGCCGCCGGGCTTATCTCCGGCGTTTATAGGATGGAGGATTTGATCTCCTTTCCCGGCGGTTTCTCCGTGTCGGGAGCCATCACGGATGCCATCGCGGGGACGGCAGGAACGGTGGCTATGCTGATTGCGGTGTTTTCCCTTCTGGGAGTGATGGAATGCGGCGGTCTGTTTGAGGATGTGAAGGGGATTTTGGAACGCTTTGCCAAAAGGGAGCGCAGCACAGAGGCGACCATTGTTCTGTCTGTGGGCATATTGAGTATGGTGACGGGAGTGATTTCGGTTGCCATCGTAGCCCTTGGGGATTTGGTCAATGAGCTGGGGGAGAGAGCAGGGGTGAACCGGTATCGCAGAGCGAATCTGATGGACTGTACCGGCTGTGTATTTTGTTTTCTGGCGCCCTGGACGGTGCATTGCGTGATTCCGGCGCAGCAGTCCGCCGCTTTCGGAGAGGGGTTTGCGGTGGCGCCGGCCTCGGTGCCCTTTGTGAATTACTATTCTATCTGTATGTTGGCAATGCTGTTGTTGGCGGTGTTTATCGGATACGGAAGGAAGCCTTCCGCTTGACAAAACCCTCTGATATCCCTTATAGTTATTTCATTGCGCTTGTATGCGTTTGACACGCCACCGCAAAGGAGAAGCATCAATTGAAAAATACTATTATTTCCTTAAAAGATATCACCGTTTCCTATGATGGGGAGCAGGTTCTGGGAGGCTTTAATCTGGCGATACACGACGGGGAATTTGTCACCCTGTTAGGACCCTCCGGCTGCGGCAAGACCACTGCTCTGCGCACCATTGCCGGTTTCATCAAACCGGATGCGGGGGATGTCTTTTTTTATGACAAAAACATTACCGGTCTGCCTCCGCATAAGAGGGAGGTCAACACTATTTTCCAGAAATATGCCCTGTTCCCCCATCTTAATGTCTATAATAATATTGCTTTCGGTATGCGCCTGAAGGGCTGCAGCGAGAAGAAAATCAAAGAGACGGTGCACAGAATGCTGGCTATGGTGGATATGTCCGGCTACGCCCACCGGGGCGTCAGCCAGCTCTCCGGCGGGCAGCAGCAGAGGGTGGCCATCGCCCGGGCCCTGGCCAATGAGCCCAAGGTCCTTTTGTTGGACGAGCCTCTGGGCGCGCTGGATCTGAAGCTGCGCAAGGATATGCAGGCGGAGCTGAAAAAAATACAGCAGCAGACAGGTATCACCTTTGTGTTTGTCACCCACGACCAGGAGGAAGCGCTGTCCATGTCCGATACCGTGGTGGTAATGGACAGGGGTATGATACAGCAGATCGGCACCCCCACGGATATCTACAATGAACCCGAGAATGCGTTTGTGGCGGATTTTATCGGGGAATCCAATATACTGGACGGCATTATGCTGGAGGATTACTCCGTGAAGTTTGCCGGACATATTTTCCATTGTCTGGACGGCGGATTTGGCAGCAACACTCCTGTGGACGTGGTGATACGGCCCGAGGATATCAAGGTGGTGGAACCGGAGTCCAGTCTGATTACCGGGGAGGTCACGGCTGTGACCTTTAAGGGAGTGCATTATGAGATTATTGTGGATGTGGGGGGCTTTAAGTGGATGATACAGTCCACGCAGTGCCGTGAGACGGGGGACCGCATAGGGCTGTCCCTTACCCCAAATGATATCCATGTCATGGCAAAGTCGAAATATTCCGGTATGTTTGGAGATTACAGTACTTTCAGCGATGAGATGGGAGAAGATAAGAATGCTTCCAGTGAGGCATTGGCGGAAGGGGAGGGGAGTGCCGATGAAATCTGAATCCAAGTTTCTCTCTGCGCCCTACACTGTCTGGATGACAGTCTTTATCGTACTGCCCATGCTTCTGGTAGGCTACTTTGCTTTTACGGATAAAACCGGCGGATTTACGCTGGAGAATATTCTGAGCGTGGGGCAGTACTCCAACGTATTCCTGCGCTCTATCTGGCTGGGGGCGGTGGCCACCGTGATTTCTCTGGGGCTTGGTTACCCCCTGGCGTACATTATCTCAAAACTAAGTGCCAGACGCCAGAATGTCATGGTGATGCTGGTGATGCTGCCCATGTGGATGAATTTCCTGCTGCGCACCTATGCCTGGATGACGCTGTTGGAGGACAACGGACTGATCAATTCGGCCCTGGCTGCCCTGGGCCTGCCCCGGATACATATGATCAACACGGCGGGGGCGGTGGTGCTCGGTATGGTTTACAATTATATACCCTATATGGTTCTGCCGCTGTATTCCGTGCTGACCAAAATTGATAAGAGTGTGATAGAGGCAGCCCAGGATCTGGGGGCCAACAGCAGGGAGGTCTTTTTGAAGGTGGTGATTCCCATGAGTATGCCCGGAATTATCTCCGGCGTGACCATGGTATTCGTTCCGGCGGTCAGCACCTTTATCATTTCCAAAATGCTGGGGGGAGGCGGAAATCTGCTCATCGGCGACCTCATCGATATGCAGTTTCTGGGCAGCGCTTACAATCCCAATCTGGGCTCGGCCGTGTCGCTGGTACTGATGGTGATCATCCTGATCTGTATGGGGATTATGAATCAGTTCGACGACGGCGAAGAGGCAGGGGGAGGAGGTATGCTGATATGAAAAAGGCCGGTGCGCGGTTTTACACCTTTTTGGTTTTCCTGTTTTTGTATGCCCCGATTCTGGTGCTGATTGTGTTCTCCTTCAACGACTCGGAGACTGCCAGCCGCACGGTGTGGGGCGGATTTTCCCTGCGCTGGTACCGGAAGCTTTTTGAGGACCGGCTGATCCTGGAGGCTCTGTGCAATACGCTGCTCATTGCGGTGGTATCGGCAGCGGTGTCCACGGTGCTGGGCACCATGGCGGCCATCGGGATCAATTCCATGAAACGGCTTCCCAGACGCATTATGATGAATATTACAAATTTTCCCATGGTGAATCCGGAGATTGTCACCGGTGTGTCGCTGATGCTTTTGTTTGTGTCTGCGGTGAGGCTGTTCGGCGGCAGGAGTCTGGGAATGGGATCGCTGTTCGCGGCCCACATCACCTTCTGCCTGCCCTATGTAATCCTGTCCGTGCTGCCCAAGCTGCGCCAGATGGATCCGAACCTGTATGAGGCGGCCCAGGATCTGGGGTGTCCTCCGGTGAAGGCTTTCTTCAAGGTGGTGCTGCCGGAAATCATGCCCGGAATCGTGACAGGGCTGATTATGGCATTTACGCTCTCCATTGACGATTTTGTGATAAGCTACTTTACCAGCGGAACCACCCAGACTCTGCCTATTTATATCTATTCTATGACACGGAAACGCATCAGCCCGGAGATCAATGCTCTGTCTACGGTGATGTTTGCTGTGGTGATGGTTCTGCTGATCATTATCAATGCGAGAAATGCCGGGGAACGGAAGACGGAAAAAAAGCGGTCATCCATGGAGGTATAAAAGAGCGGGTTTGCCTGCGGCGGCATCGTCGCAGCGATAACAGGAACAGGAGAGTACGTATGAAAAAAGGGCATCTCATGGGATTATGTATGGGTTTGGCTTTTTGCCTGATTCTCTGCCTGTCTCCGGCTCAAACGGTTCTGGCCGGAGAGGATTTTGGTCCTGACAGAAACGGTCAAACCGTAGAGGATGGAGCTGTGGGCAGGGGAGTGACCATAAATGTTTACAACTGGGGCGAGTACATTGCCAACGGCACAGACGGTTCTTTGGATGTGAATGAGGAATTTACCCGGCGTACAGGGATCCGGGTAAACTATACGACCTTTGACAGCAACGAGGCGCTGTATTCCAAGCTGGTGGGCGGCGGAGCCGATTATGATGTGATTATTCCCTCGGACTATATGGTGTCGAAGCTCATCGATGAAAGGATGCTGGCGGAGCTGGACTTTTCCAATATTCCTAATTTCCGATACATCGACGAACGATTCCGTGATCCCGACTATGATCCGGGAAGCCGCTATTCGGTGCCGTATACCTGGGGAGTGGTGGGTTTATTTTACAATACGGACTATATTGAGGAGGAGATCACAAGCTGGTCTGCCCTGTGGGATGACCGTTATGCGGGGAAGATACTGATGTTTGACAACCCCAGGGATTCCCTTGCGATTGCTCAGTTCATGCTGGGGCAGTCCCTAAACACCACCGACGAAAATGACTGGGCGGAAGCGGCCGCTCTCTTAAAGCAGCAAAAGCCTCTGGTCCAGGCCTATGTCATGGACCGGATTTTTGACAAAATGGAGAGCAGCGAGGCATGGATTGCGCCCTACTATTCCGGAGACGCGGCCATTCTGGTGGAGAACAGCGACAGCATCCGATTTGTGGTGCCGGAAGAGGGAACCAATTATTTTGTGGACGCCATGTGCATTCCCGTCACTTCCGGCCATAAGGCGGAAGCGGAGGCATATATCAACTTTTTGTGTGATCCCGAGATTGCCGGCGCCAACATGAACTATGTGGGGTATTCCACGCCGGAGAGCGCGGCCAAGGAGTATATGGACGATGAGATGGTGGAGAGCCCCGTTTATTATCCGGATGAGGAAATATTGGAGCGCACGGAAGTGTTTGTGAATCTGCCCGAAAATACCAGCAAGCTGGTAGATCGCCTGTGGGCGGAAGTGAAGATGGGCGGTCCCGGAGAATCCATGGTATTGGTGGCAATCATTTTGGGATTTCTGGGGGTATATCTTGCCATTTTGATCTACAAGCGGCAGAAGCGTAAGCGGGAGCTGGCTTAACAAAGGATTTTGCCGCTTTGCCGGGGGCTATGGTGTCCCCAGCCAGCGGAGCTGTCGCTTTAACGAATGAAAATTCGTGAAGCGGCAGCTTTATTTTTGCTGTTCTATATATGATTTCAAGAAAAGCGAATTCAGGCCTCTAATTCAACGGTAAAAATTTCTTTAACAGGAAATGTTATTTTTACCAATCCTATGGAAAGAAATTTACCGCTCATCTTTTTAAATTCGTGTAAAATCAAATCACTGGCTTTGTAAAAGATATCTTCGTCATCTTCTTTTGTCAGAGCTAATGTACAGTGCGGAGCCCACCTGTTTGGCCGATACCATTCCCATCCCTTTGTATCAAAGTCTTTTAAGCATTCATGTAATTCTCGCTGAAATCTATACATACCGTCAGTCATTACAGGTGACGCAAAAATTGTTCTGGTATCGTTGAACATTCCTATAGAACCGATATATGCCGGCATTTGTTTCTGATTTTTCACAAATTCCCTTAATAGTTTTATACACTTTTCTTCATCCACATCATTGAAGCAAGCCAAAGTAAGATGAGGTCTGGTTTTCCATTCCAAAAACTTTGTACTTAATTTCTCGTCAGCCACTCGCTTTGCCAAAGTATATAATTTTTGTTCCGTTTCTTCATCAAAATACAATTCTATTGCGTATTGCATTTTATGTCTCCTCCTATTCAGTCGTACTCTGCCAGGTCGTAGATCAGTTGTTCCGATTCCTTCCAGCCCAAGCAGGGGTCGGTGATGGATTTCCCATAGATGCCGTCGCCGATCTTTTGGCAGCCACCCTCCAGATAGCTCTCGATCATAAAGCCCTTGATCAGGCTGTGGAGCTCGGAGTTCAGCTTCCGGTTGTGCATGATTTCCTTTGCAATGCGGACTTGCTGCTCGTACTGCTTGTTGGAGTTGGAGTGGTTTGTGTCTATGATACAGGCCGGATTTTTCAAATCCATCTTTTGGTACATATTTAAGAGGCGCACCAGATCCTCGTAGTGATAATTGGGGGTGTTGTTTCCGTGCTTGTTGGTGGCACCCCGCAGGACGGTGTGAGCCAGTTCGTTTCCGGTGGTGTTCACCTCCCAGCCCCTGTAGATGAAGGAATGGGGGTGCTGGGCAGCGTAGACGGAGTTTAGCATTACGGAGAAGTCACCGCTGGTAGGGTTTTTCATCCCAGCGGGCACGTCAAAACCGCTGACGGTCAGGCGATGCTGCTGGTCCTCCACGGAGCGGGCGCCGATGGCCACATAGGAGAGAATATCGGACAGATATCTCCAGTTCTCGGGGTAGAGCATCTCGTCGGCGGTGGAGAGCCCGGTCTCCTCCAGAACCCGTATGTGCATCTTGCGCATGGCAATCAGTCCTGCCAGAAAATCAGGATTTTTCTCGGGATCGGGCTGACTCATAATACCCTTGTACCCCTCCCCGGTGGTGCGGGGCTTGTTGGTGTAGACCCTGGGAATCAGGATCAGCCTGTCCTTCACCTTTTCGCTTACAGCGGCCAGGCGGTTGGCGTACTCGCACACGGCCTCCTCATTGTCGGCGGAGCAGGGGCCGATAATCACCAGGAATTTGCCGCTCTTTCCGGTGATCACGTCGCGGATCTCGGCATCCCGCTGTCGTTTCAGCTCCACCAGCGAAGGGGGAACGGGATATTGGCTGCGTATCTCCTCCGGAGTGGGAAGCTTTTTGATGAATTCAAAGCTCATTGTATTTTACCATGCCCTGGGGCAAGTCCTTTCTGTGATTTTGTGGGGCGGAAAACCTGCGCCTGCTCTCAGTATACTATTGAATCGGGTTGTTTGCAAGGCGAAATCTTTTTGGGGTAATTCTGTTCCTGATTATTTATCTTTTTTCCGTTGACAAATAGGTATAAATGCAGTATATTGAAATTATCTGATAATTCGTGAAGGTGCAGTCGCACATTCGGGCAGTTTCTGCCGGAACAATCACTGAAACGGCAGGGACGCATATCTGTGGAATGTCTCCCTGCAAAGCAAAAAGGGAGGATGAAAATATGAAGCCTGAAGCAAGGA
>CATLGW010000031.1 GCA_949948715.1 uncultured Lachnospiraceae bacterium
TACGGACGCTAATGGTCCTAGGAGGTGTCGTCAGACCGATGCCTAATCATTATACAGCTTAAACAATGAGAGGATTAAGTCCCAACTGGTTGTTGGGTACTGAAACCCTACACTTATATATTAGGAGCAGATAAAGCTATGGATAACATAGGAGAAAAGCAACTCTGGATGATGTGAGTGATGAATGAAGGGCGTTCCTTGATTATGTGACAGTTGGGATTTAGGAGCAAGGCAGGGACATACAATATTGACCTCTGGATGGGAGAAAAATGAAAATACAGTTAAGTGATAATTTAATAAAGCATTACTTGGAAAATGTTTATTTCATAAACGGACACAGCTATGCAGGGAAATCTACGATAGTCAGGATGTTGGCTGAACGGTACGATATGATTCACTGCGGTGAAAATTACCATGATGTATTTCCACGGAATAAGCTGTCAAGGTGGAAGCAGCCCGGGCTGTGCTACTTTGATACTATGAGTGGTTGGAAGGAATGGCTTAATATGACTCCGGAGGAACATTGGAATTGGATGAATCAGGTTTCTATGGAATGTGTTGAAATAGAAATTCTGGAGTTGATGAGGCTGGCAGCATCGGGGAAGAAGGTCATTGTGGATACTAACATTCCGCCGAATGTACTGCGGGAGATTTCAGCGTATCACCGCGTTGCCATCATGCTTTGCGACCCGCCGGATATTTGTGCTACCCGGTTCTTTGACCGAGAAGATCCGGAAAAAAAGTATATAATGGAGCAGATACAGCTCTGCCCGGACCCGGAAGCTACACTGCGAAATTTTAATTCATGGGCATTATATCATCCTCCGTTGGAGATTGACTGGGCTCATACAGGCTTTTTTACCTATACCCGTTCAGATTTTGAAAAAGATACCCGGGAAGAACTGTTGTCGGTTTTGGCAAAGCACTTTGGACTGGAGGAAGAAAAATAATTTACAGACTCTATCATTGCCGGGAGCAAAGATGTAAAGGTTTCACCATACGGTTCTTTGACCTGGAAAGGATGTGTGAGGGAGCAGCTTCAGCTTTGTCCGGTTCGAGGAAAGCGGCAAAAGCTAATTTACAGGCAAGGCGGTTTTATGAGTGGTGCCGGGGCGCGGGTTATAAGAAGGTATATGCGGTTTCTAGGACTGTCGGTAAGATGAGGTCTCACTTTGGGAAAGAGTGACACTATGGAAAGAAACAAAAGAGATTATCGGTTTCCGGTCAATCTATTTTGCAGTTTGATGCTGCTTAGCTTTATTCCGTTTTTGTATACACTGGTGAGAACAAGTCTGATAGCGGACTGTCCATCCACGGAAGGATTGAGCATTGCGGGCCACATCGAATGGTTTGATTTGATGAATGAGACAATACAGGCATTTTTGATTGTGCCTTTGTTTGCGTTGCTTAACAGGTGTGCGGGAGATATTGATAAATTGAAAGAGCGGATCTTTCAATCCTTTTTGACAGTGAATGTAATTTATACGGCGTTTTCGGCAGTTATTTTTATGCAATGCCGCCATATCGTATCAGTAATGGCATCCGAACATATTGAAGAAGTGGCGGGATACCTTGAGCTGGAGACTCTCGGTTTTATTCTTGGAAATATTGTCTGCTTCGTAAATGTACTGTTTGTTGTTCTGGAAAAACCATTCTACATATATACAATGATAATTTTGAAGACGATTTTCACAATTCTCGGGGATTTATTTCTCATTCCTCAATTTGGAGTGAACGGCGTTGCTTATTCTGATATTGCTGTCAATACGATATGTGTTATAGTCTGCCTGATTGCTGTATTCAGGGAAAAATTAGTCGCAGTCTCTTTCCGGTTTGACAAATCGTTTCTAAAGGAGTATTTGTTTATCGGCTTATTCAGCGGTTCCCAAATATTGTTGGATAATTTGATCTATTTCGTCTTAGTATGCAAGATGGTCAACGAAGTGGCGGAACAGGGAAATTATTGGGTAGCAAACAATATTATTTGGGGGTTGCTTTTAATTCCCATATCGGCATTGGCGGAAATTATTAAAGAGCAATGCAAAGATAAACTGACTGCAAAAAAAATGAAGCATTATAACGTCGTGATTGTGGTGACGTTTCTTGTGTGGCTGTGTTTTATTCCAATCATTAACCCCTTCCTCAAAAATGTGATGGGGATTGATAATTTTGATACCATTAGAGGGATATTAGTGACTTTAATACCGTTTTATTTTGCATATGGATATACTGTGTTATTTGACAATATATTAATCGGAAACGGTAAAACACAGTACTGTTTTGTTATATCGGTCATTGTAAATTTGATCTATTATCCTTTGGTGTACGGATTGGTGTTAAAGGGAGTGTTTGTTCCCAATATAACATTTATTTGCAGGATGTTCGGATTTGGTATGGTGATGCATCTGGGCTGCAGCATTCTATGCTTCATGATTTACAAAAGAAATTCCTGCGGGAAGGGGAAATTAATAGGGAGCGTTTGATGACTGGGATTTGCGGTGGGAAGGAAATAGGGAGGCTTCCCGGCGGGATACCGGGGAAAGCAGAAAACAAGGAGAATGGATGGATGTTTCAAGGGGCAGTATTTGATATCGGGCAGACTTTGGTGGATTATAAAATACCCATGAACTGGTCTAAGCTGTACAGGCCTGCATTTGAGCATATTGCCGATAAATACAATTATAATTTTTCGCAGGATCAATACCAAAAGGCAGTCAATATAATGACGAAGTACAATACAAGGGTTTATCCGAGGGACTATGAGGTTTCTTCTACCGTAATTTTTACCGAAATATTAGATGGCATGGAGATAGCGTTGGAGGATATGAAGCAGGTAAAGGAGAGCTTTTACGCCTACTTCAAGAGGGAGTGCCATTTGTATTCCGATGTGGAACCAACCTTAAGGGCCCTTTCTGAGAAGGGCATAAGGCTGGGCACCTTGTCGGATGTGGCCTATGGAATGGACAATGAATATGCGCTGGAGGATATTGCAGCAATCATAAAGTATATAGAATGGCCTTTTACGTCAAATGATACCGGATATAGAAAATCATGCACAAAGGGGTTGGAGATTCTTGCCGAAAAGATGGGGACGGATTTATCGGATCTTGTAGTTGTGGGGGATGAAGAAAAGGATATGGCCTGTGCAAAAAAAGCCGGCGCATATGCGGTTTTCATCAATCGGGGCCAAGCGGCAAGGGATTACGGTCAGGACAAAACGATACAGACTTTAACGGAACTGCTTCCGATGTTTGGGATCGTCGCTTGTGACTTCCCTGAGAAATGTATGTGTGCTTGCACACATGATTGACTTGCAGTTGTGAAACAGATCAGAGGTATACATGATGAAAATGGGAGACCGGGTTGGAATTGTCTGCTGCTCTGACGGGCAGAAGCGCGCCGGCGTCAAAAAAATAAACGAATTGGAAGCCGTGTTGCTGAAAATGGGGATTTCCTGTTCCTTCAGCGGATGTATCTTTGGAAAAGAAAATGTTTTTCCCGGCACGGTGGAGGAGCGCGCGGAGGCGCTTATGGAATTCTACAGGGATGATGAGATAAAAGCAATATTTGATATTTCCGGAGGGGATATTGCCAACGGAATACTGCCTTATCTTGATTATCGGGTCATTGCAGGCAGCTCAAAGACCTTTTGGGGATACAGCGATTTGACCACCGTGATAAATGCAATATATGCAAAGGCGGGAAAGGCATCCGTACTGTATCAAATTCGCAATTTGATATACAACCATGGTGAAAAACAGACAGCAAGCTTTCAGAATACCGTGTTAAACGGCGGGAACGAACTGTTTCAGATAAAATATCGGTTTCTGCAGGGGACACAAATGCAGGGAATTGTGGTGGGCGGGAACGCCCGATGCTTTTTGAAGCTGGCGGGAACGGAGTTTATGCCGGATTTAGAGGGGAAAATATTATTGTTGGAAGGGTATACGGGGACCGTTCCCCAGATAGAGACTTATCTGCGCCAATTACAGCAATTGGGAGCCTTTAAAAAGGCGGCGGGTATTCTGCTGGGGACCTTTACACAGATGAGAGAACAAAAATGTACGCCGACGGTAGAAACGCTGGTCTGTGAGATCGGGGGAAAGGAGTTGCCCGTTGCGGTGACGGATGATATCGGCCACGGACCCGATGCAAAGGGGATCGTAATCGGCCGGGAGCTGTGTCTGAGCTCCCATGAGTCACGGCAAAGCTGTGACAGGGAGATTAGAAAGGAATATTATGGTACAAAGTATTGAATATACGGACAGAAACAGTGTGATAGACTGCTATCTGCCGGAGGGGTCCGCGCCGGATAAACATGCGTCGGCAGAATTACACCGGATGACCGGGTTGGAAAAAACACTGGAGAAACTGGCGGCCAAGGGTTTTTTTCAGGAGGAGGGGCAGCGGATTGAGAAAATTGTTTTGACACCTGATTTTCACAAGGGTTCGGGGATTCCCATCGGAACTGTGATGATGACCAAGGGTTTTGCGGTTCCCCAGGCCATGGGAAGGGATATTAACTGCGGTATGCGGTTCTATACCACCGATCTGCCGCAAGAACGGGTTCAGGAAAGGCTTACCGAGCTGACGAAGAAGATTCGTCATATCTTCTTTGAAGGCGGCAGACAGATCCCGATGACAGGAAGACAGCGCCAGGCCTTGTTTCTCCGAGGGCTTGAGGGAATACTGGAGACTCACAGGGACGGTAAGGGCAGCGGTTTGTGGCGGTATTATCGGCCTGACGTACAGGAAAGATGGCTGAAGCGCACCGGGCTTCGGGGAAGCCTGAGGGCTGACGATACGGAGGGGCTGGAGGATTTTACAGGAAGCTTTGAACAGCTCACCTATGACGATCAGATTGGCACAATCGGAGGAGGCAATCATTTTCTGGAGGTGCAGCGGGTGGCCGAGATTTATGACGGCCAGACCGCCAACGCATGGAATATCAAAAAGGGGAGCGCAGCGGTGATGCTTCACGCGGGCTCTCTGACAATCGGCCATCACAGCGGATTGTTGAACCGCAGGATTTGTCAGGAGGTTTATCCTAAAGGATTGGCCCATCCCGAAAATGGGATTTATCCCATAGCGGAGTCCTGCGGGGCGGAGGATGCCTGGAAACGCTTTTGGTCGGTTACCGCAAATGCCGCAAATTTTGGCTTTGCCAATCGTCTGTTTCTCGGCTTCATGATTCAGGACGCTTTGACCGACGTGCTGGGTGAGTTTGAGATGGAACTGCTCTATGACGCTCCCCACAATTACATCTGGAACGTCCAAATCGACGAGGAAAGCTATTATATTCACCGAAAGGGAGCCTGTCCTGCCGGCGGCTTTGCAGAAATGGAAGGCACGGAGTTTGCCTGCTATGGCGAGCCGGTGATGATTCCCGGATCCATGGGCAGTTCCAGCTATCTGCTCCGCGGTCTGGGAAATCCCCGGTCCCTCTGGAGCGCCAGCCACGGCGCCGGGAGGAAGCAATCCCGGGGCGATGCGATCAGAGGCAATGACGAGGCCTTTCGCAGGTTTATGGAAAGATTTCACATCATAACGCCCATTGATCCGGCTCGAAATGATTTGAGAGGAAGAGCCGATATCTTAAAAAAATGGGAGGAATCTATCCGGGCGGAGGCCCCTTACGCCTATAAGGATATCCACCGGGTAATAGGAGTGCATACGGAAGAAAATATGGCGGCTCCCGTAGCCCGACTGGAACCGATTTTTACGGTCAAGGCATGACGGGACTTTTTCACTGCATTTGTCGCAAGTCGAAGGTGGAAGAAGGGAGATTAGTGTAAAAGAAAGTAGACCGTTCATTACTATTTGTGCCGCCAGCCGAAGGCGGCGGAATGGAGATTAACATGAGAAAATATGATGAGAATGACAGACTGTTGACGGAGATGTACCAGGACGGATACTTCCCGGATTTTCTGGTGGATAAAATCAGGGATTTAGTGCGGGACGTGATTGCCTTTTTGGAGGCAGGGGAGCGGGATTTGGACAAAATTCAGCAGAAGTTTGACGAGATGACGCTGGCGATCAATGACCTGCAGGAGGAATTTGAGGAAAACGACAGCGAGATCGAGACCGTCGCAAGGGACAGCATCGGCAGGACGGTGGAGGATATTCTGCGGTGGTTTGACATCGACCTGGATGCGGAGAGCGCCCTGGGCGAAAGAGAGTGGTAGCGTAAAAACCTGACGAGAGGCTTGCGCGGATTCCGCCACCCGGAGGGTGACCATAAAGACCTAAGGGGCGCAGGTCCCATGGAGGCGAGGGGCTTCCATGGGACCTTTTTCAGAACGGAGGACTCTCATTTTCTTGGGAATTTGCCCGGCTTGGATCCTCAAAAATTTTAAGGGCCGGAGGATGACAGGTGAACCGCAGAAAGCATACAAAAAGAATCAGAACCATGCCGTATAGCAGAGGACCCCAGGGCTTTGCCCGGCAGGACCGGGTAAGGCTGTAGGAAAGCAGGAACGCGGCTGCGGTGCTCAAAATAAATATGCCGATGTCCAGGATAAAGATATCTCTGCCAAGGACATAGCGGTAGGCATAGTACAGAGCCGGTATCAGCAAGGTCCCGGCCACAATCCCAAAGCACAGGGAGGAGGCAAGGCAGGGATAATCCGTCCGAAACCTGCAGCATAAGAACAATGCGTATAACAGCATTGGAAAGAACAGCAGCTTCATATGCTCCCAGATCGATTCATTCACAGGGGCAAACAGGCCGACCAGAGAGTTGCGGCCGGTCCAATCATACAGAAAGTGAGCCAGGGTTCCGCCGGCCCACACAAAAATTATTCCCAGGACGGTATAACGCTTTAATGGATTCATGGAAGACACCTCATGAGATAGTTTATGCATTAGCCGGAAAACTATGTGGAAAGATAAAGTGTGGATTATGCTTACAGGAAAGCACGAAGAATTGTCAAAATGAGGAACAAGATAATTGAAAATTTTTATAGTTTATGGTACTATTTAAAAAAATGCCATAACTTGGGCAAGGAGGAAAACTGATGGAACTGGCAATTCTAAAAAACGAAGAAAAAAGAATGAACCTGGTAATGTTTCTTTTTCTGGCAATCATACCCTGTGTGGCGCTGGGCTATGTATTGCTGTTTAACCACGGCACCCTGCGGGACGCGGTTGTTCTATTGATGGTGCTCTCTTCCCTTTTGGTGAAACTGTTCGAGAAGCCTCTGGGAAAGTACGCGAAATATATGTATGTATCTGTCTTGCCGATATTTGGCATGGTTACTATTATATGCGGCAATCCGGCCTCCTTCGGCGCTATGGCAGAAGCCTATTTTTTGGTTTTGTTTCTGGCAGTTCCCTATTATGATATCAGCCTGATCGGTGTGTGTACGGCAATGACTGTCATCCCCAATCTGATTGGGATGTTTGTTTTCCAGGATGCCTATCTGGCCATGTATACCTTTTCCATCTGGATTTTCGTGTGGATGGTGTATGTCCTTGCCGCTATGGTAGCGGTGTTTATCGTCCAGAGAGCCCGTTCCCTGTTCCTTGCCATGGAAAAAAAGGAGACAGAGGTGGAGGGAATGCTGGGCAATGTTCGCAGGGCCTTTGAGGGTCTGGAGGAATCCTCCGGTAAGATTTATGATTCCTTACATAATTTTGAGGCCAGCACCACGGAGATCTCCGCTTCCACCAGCCAGGTTGCCGACAGCGCAAAGAAGCAGATTGAGCAGGTGGAAGGCAGCATGGATATCTTCAATGATTTGAACGGACAGATTGAGAGTTCCGAGAGAAGGGTAAATCTGACCGTGGACAATATCAAGCAGCTCAAGTCGAAGAATGACGAGGGAATACGTGCCATAGAGGCTCTGTCAAAGAAATTCAGCGAGAATATCGCCTCCACCAAGGTTGCCTCCGAGGGCGTTGCCTCTTTGGTGCACAAATCCAATTCCATAGGCGAGATTATAGAGAGCATCAGCCAGATTGCACAGCAGACAAACCTGCTGGCCCTGAACGCGGCCATAGAGGCTGCCAGGGCAGGGGAGGCCGGCAAGGGCTTTGCGGTAGTGGCTGACGAGATCAATAAGCTGTCGGGAGAGTCGGCCACGGCCACTCAGAAGATCGACGCGATTTTGAAGGACGTCATCGACACTGTGAGCGAGGTAAACGGTGTGATCGACAACAACAATATCATTGTGGAGGAATCCAACGAAAAACTGAATGATACGGTGAAGATTTTTGAGAGTATGCTGCATTCCTCGGAGGAAGTGATAAGCGTCACGGGCATGCTGAAGAAGGAGTTAGAGCACATTGTGGAGATAAAGGAATCTCTGCTGGAGGCCATGGAGCGGGTGCAGGATATCTCCCAAAGCTCTGTGATGACCATGACGGAGATAAAGACCTCCACGGAATCCCAGGCATCCGGGATAGAGGACATTTTGGAGCATATGGGAAGCGTCCGGGGGGGCATGGAGCAATTGTCCGAGGTATTGAACGCCAGGGCGGGAGAGTAGCCTCAGCTTGGGAGATATTTTTGCATGGATCTGAGCCGTTAAAAACGGTATGGTATCTTTAAGGAAAGGATTGGAACGGAAATGAAGAGAGTATGGCTGAAGACGGCAGTGTTGTGCATGATGTGTGTGTGCCTGTTTTCCGGCTGCGGCAAGGGGCAGTCTTCTGAGTCCACGGGGGAGACGGCCGGGGGAGAGGGCTCCACAGAGGAGAAATCCGCTGCGGTGTCGGCCCAGGAGGAACTCCTGTCGGGAAAGCATCATGTAAATATCATTATTAAGGATAAGGGAACCATCTCTTTGGAGCTGGATGCGGACAAAGCGCCCATCACGGTGACAAACTTTATTAATCTGGCAAATGAGGGATTTTATGACGGACTCACCTTCCACCGCATTATCAACGGTTTTATGATGCAGGGAGGAGATCCTTTAGGGAATGGTACAGGGGGCTCCGAGGAGACGATCAAGGGTGAGTTTTCTGCCAATGGAGTGGAGAATTCTTTATCCCACTGCAGGGGAGCTGTTTCCATGGCGCGTGCCTACGACATGGACAGCGCCAGTTCGCAGTTTTTCATTGTCCATGAGGACAGCTTTGCCCTTGATGGCGATTACGCTGCCTTTGGGTATGTGACGGAGGGGATGGATATTGTGGATGATATCTGTGAGAACACTACCGGGCAGGACAGGGAGGGGATTGTTCCCTTGAACAATCGCCCCGTGATTGAGACCATTGAGGTGGTGGACTGACAGGATGCCGCCTTATGCAGGCTGCTGGATCTTGGGGGCGTACCCCAGAGAAGGAAAAGGAGATAGCCGCCCGGCAGTTGTCGGGCGGCTGTTCTATGGCCAAGGTCACAGGGACAGGCTGTGCTTTGTCCGGCTTACGGTTTTGATGTAACACAGAAGCAGCTTCCAGGCCCCCCAGCCAAGGAGCAGAAGCAGTCCCCCAAACGCCAGGGAGCAGACAAATCCCAGAGGAGGAGACAGGGTGACGCTGCCCATCTGAAACATGATAAAAGGGACGTCAAAGCCCAAAAGGGAGCCGACAAGCTTAATGAGTCCTGCCAGGGGAGAGATGACGCCGCAGATCAGGAACGTGGGGGCAATGATGCCCAGCGCGGGAATCACGAAGATTCCGGAGAAGCCCGTGAGCCCATAGAATGCACAGGCCGTCAAAAGTCTGTGGAGACTGAAGCCCGTTCCCCTGGACAGCAAATCTCCCAGATAGGATTTGGCCAGCTCCTTTGGTTCTCCGAAACGCTTTAAAATTTCCTCGGGAGAAAGGCTCGCTCCCTCCAGCTCCAGGAGGGAGCTTTTGATCTCCTTCACAATGTCGATTCTCTCGGAAGCGGGGAGAGGTCTTAAATATTTGTCAACTTTTTTCAAATAGCTTTCTAATTCCGCATTCATTGATTCTTTTCTCCTTTCAAATCAGATATGGCGCTCAGCAGGGACTTCCATTGGTCGTCCAGGGCCGTCAGATATTCACTGCCCTGAGGGGTGAGAGAATAGTATTTGCGGGGGGGAAGCCCCTCGGCCGAGTCCTGCCAGGCGGACTGCAGATATTGCTCCTTCTGAAGACGCCTCAACAGCGGATACACCGTGCTCTCCGTGGAGGCGATTATGGGATACCGGCTGAGTTCCTGCAGGAGCTCATAGCCGTAGCGGGGTTTTTGATTCAGCATGAGCAGAATGCAGTATTCCAAGGTGCCTCGTACAATCTGGGTTTTCCACTTTTCCAGGTTCATCTTTATTCCTGTCTGTGCACTGCGGTGTGCACGTAAAATAGCGGCTGAATACGCATATTTATTCAGACCTCACTATGCCGGCCATCCGGCTTTTAAACAAGTACATCGTACCACACAGTACTATGCGTGTCAATAATATATTTGAAATTAACAGTACCATGAAACATGGAACTATGCCGGGAAAGTTTGGTCCGTAAAAAATTTTGCCATTTGAAGAAATTTCCGGTATAATGTATGTACTGGCTGAGGCGGAAACGGAAAAGGGTTTGAGTAAGGCCACAGGAGTCACAGTATGTGGGGAAGCATCTATTTACAAAAAGCAGTAATGCGGGAGGTGTTTTATGAAACCATGGGAGAGTGGAGTATTGAAGGTCAGCGGGAACCGCAGGTATTTGCAGAATGGCGAGAACCCTTTTTTCTGGCTGGGTGACACCGCATGGCTGATTTTTTCCAATCTGGAGGAACAGGAGGCGTACGCCTATCTGAAAAACCGGGCGGCAAAGGGGTTCAATGTGATACAGGCGGTGCTTGTGTATGCCACGCCAGAGCTGAGCGACATCAACAAGATGTCGGTGAAAGACAGGGATTATAACAGCCTGGCCTATTGGGAGCACTGCGACAGGGTGATCGGCATGGCGGAGGAGCTGGGAATGTATATGGCGCTTCTGCCCTCCTGGGGCAGTCTGGTCAAAAGGGGAATTCTAAACAGCGGGAATATTGAGCGGTACGGCGGATTTTTGGCGGAGAGATACGGAAAGCGGAAGAATATTATATGGCTCCTGGGCGGGGATATCAAGGCGGCGGATTACCTTCCTCTTTACAATACCCTCGGGGCTGTTCTGCGGGAGAAGACCTGCGGTCAGCTCATCGGCTTTCATCCCTTCGGGAGATGCTCCTCCACCATGTGGTTTGCAGAGGCCGAATGGCTTGATTTCAATATGTTCCAGTCGGGCCACCGGAGGTATGACCAGGGTTCTCTGGGAAGCTGGGATGACAATTCGGTGAAGGACGGTTTCTTCGGGGAGGACAATTGGCGGTATGTCCTTCGGGACCTGGAGCTGAGCCGCAAGCCGACGCTGGACGGAGAGCCCTCCTATGAGAGAATCCTCCAGGGGCTTCATGACGATACCCAGCCCTATTGGACGGCCAGGGAAGTGCGGAGATATGCGTATTGGTCCGTGTTTGCCGGGGCCTGCGGCCACACCTACGGCGACAATTCCGTGATGCAGTTTTTTACGGAAGAATCCCGGGGAGTCTGTTATGGAGCGAAAGACTTTTGGCAGGATGCCGTGCACCATGAGGGGGCGGGGCAGATGGGACATCTGAAGCGGTTGATGGAATCGGTGGATTTTACAAGGGGGACCGCCCGGGATGATCTGCTTTCTCACGGGCAGGGGGAAAGATATGAGCGGATTGCCGTGTTTGCGGGACCGGATTTCCTACTGGCCTACGACTATTTGGGCATTCCCTTCGAGATCGACCTGTCCGGGTATCCGGGTGCGGAACTGTGGTATTTTATGCCTGCCACGGGAGTATTCAGCTATATCGGAAGATCGGAGGGAGGACGCTATAGCTGCAGGCCTCCCAGGCCCTATGATGAAAACAGCGATATTGTGCTGTTGGTGAAGGGCCGATAAATTAGAACTTGTTCTTTGTCCCCGGCGGTGGTATAATCTTCTTACGGGGACATAGCTCAGTTGGGAGAGCGGCGCGTTCGCAACGCACAGGTCGCGGGTTCGAGTCCCGTTGTCTCCAGCTTTTTAAAAGGGCCGCAGGCCTGTGGTTTTCTAAGTGAATTCCATGGGTCTGCGGCTCTCTTTCATAACCTGTTTTGGAGTCATGCCCTATAGGGGGCGAAATCGTTTACCTTACTCTTGCATATCCTTTGAGTTAGATGTGGAGATTATTTCTCCGGTGGCTTCGTTCACAAATGTGACGGTTACATTATCGACTGTTTCTCCGCTGAAGACATTGTATATGCCGGAATACATATAGAATCCCAGGACGGAAAAAGATTCTGTCATATCCAGCTCTGTTGATTTTGTAGTAACGGTAAACTCTGTAAAGTTGTCATTTGTCTCGATTTTAGTAAAGTTGGGATAGGTTTCGGAGCCGATCATTGCGTCAAGGGAGCTGTTCACCTGATTTCGATATTCTTCCACGAGCTCCTGGTGCTGCTTTTGGGTCATAACATATGTGGCGCTGCCGTCTTCATTGAGCGTGATGGATTGAAATCCATATTCCTCGGCAAGCTTGTTTAACTCCTCCTGTGTCTGTGCCTCGACAAAATCCGCGGGGATATTCAGTTTTACATCAGCGCCTCCGTTTCCGCAGGAAGTCAGAAGCAGCATGGTTGACAGTAAGAGTAGTATTGCTTTCCTGATTCTATTTGTTTTATTGTTCATATTTGTATTCCCTTTATCCTTTTTTGGTATTATTGTATATTGTCCATGAGCTCCAGCACCGTGTCGTAACCTTTCTCTGCGGCAATCTGAGCGGGAGTCACGTTTTGGTTGTTGGCATGATTGTAATCCGCGCCTTTTTTGATCAGGTAGCGGGCCACATCCAGTCCGCCGTATTTAAGGGCGTAGTGAAGGGCAGTGTTTCCGCTGTCGTTGGCCGCATTGACGTCGGCTCCCTCCCGAATAAGCTCCTTCACAATGTCCTTGAAACACATATTGTAAGCCTGGAAGATCAGGGCGGTGTTTCCCCTGGTGTCCTTGCGGTTGATATCCACTCCCCGTTCCAAGAAGATGGGAAGCAGTTTCTCACAGGTATTGATATCCAGGGACTGCAGCAGCATGAAAGGAGTCTGGCCGTCGTTCCTGACGGTATCCAGATGCTTTAATTCCTTTAAAAGATTTTCCCGGTCCCGGGAGGTGAGATCGCCGCCGAATTTCTTTTTCATCATCGCCAGATGGGCAGGAGTTTCGCCGTTTATGTTCTGCAGGGTGTCGTCCGCGCCGGATGAGAGCAGGAGCTTTACGGCTTCCGTATTTCCGTAGATGCAGGCGGTGTGAAGGGGCGTATTTCCCGGCTCTGAGGGTTCGTCCTCCGTGAGATTTACATTCACTCCCTTGTCTATCATCACCTTCAGCATCTGTGTGTGCCCGTTTCTGACGGCCCTGTGTATGGCGGTGGTGCCCTCATTGTCCGACTGCTCCATGGATTCCCTGGAGAAGAATTGGGCAGCCCGTTCGTAGTAGTCGTCCTTTTGCCTGCCATAGGTGTTCATTTTTCTCAGGGAGGCCACAATATTTGCGGGGGTCTTTCCCTGAATCACCGCCTGATCCATATTTACGCCCAGTTCCAGCAGCTTTTTGATGGCCTTTACATCCGCCTGGGCATTCAGACATTTGTCTCTTATGCAGGTGGCGGAGCCGCTTCTGTGGATGGGGACGGTGAGATCAATATCCGCGGCCCGGCACAGATCAAGGAACCGGCATTTTTCATCCTTGGACAGAGCGCCACCCATAATATCCAAAATATAGCTCAGCTCGTCGTCATCGTCCGTGTCAATCCGGCCAATGAGCTTCTCTGTCAGGTAGAGGGCGAGGCCGAGGTGGTCCCTGTCATCCGACGAACAGAGGGCGAAAGTATTTCCGGTGATGCGGCTCAAATTGTTCATATTCAGCCTGCCTGGTCCGCCCTCCTGGGCCGCGCCGTGGTCCTTCAGGGCCATACAGAGTCCTTCGTTACGGCGTTCTGCGGCGAGCTGCATGGGGGTGACGCCTGCCTGGTCCGCCCGGTTTACCAGATCGCTGTCCTTCATCAGCAGCAGGGCTGCGGTCATATGGTTATTGCGGATGGCCGTCAGTAGAAGAGTGCTGCCCCCTTCGTCCACATAGTCGACGGAGGCTCCCCGTTTTAAGAGGGAGTCGGTCAGATAACAGGAGAGATTCGTGTTGTTTTCCGTCAGCAACAGCGCCAGGGGCGTCATGCCCAGGTTGTTTTTACCATTGACGTCCGCAGAAAGGAGAGCGGCAATTTCAGGCCGCTGCCCCATGGTGCGCAAGGTACAACTGCTCGTGCCGGTCAATCCTTCCACCCGGGGCCTGACCAGATAATGGTAAGCGTTGTTTCCGTCGGTGTCGCACAGGGATGAGTCGACGCCGTGGTCCAGGAGGAGCCTTACCATATTCAGATTGCCGCGACAGCAAGCCAAATGAAACGGCGTGATCCCTTTTCCCTTTTTGTCTGTGATGTCGGCTTCCACCTTTTCTTCCGTCAAGATTCTCTCTACGGCGTCATGGAAATTAAGCCACACCAGCAGATGAAATAGGGTGAAGCCATAACTGCCCACAGCCTCGGAAAGCTCCTCCCTTCCCCAGCCTTCCAGGCAGGCCTCGATATCTTTTATCTCCTCCGCTTTGAAGATGTCGTATTTATAGAAGAAATCGTCGAAATTATCCTCCCACCAGGGCACATATTTGCTTCGGTTGGTCTGGCCGGACTGCGCCAGGAGATTTTTCAAATCCTTTGCTTCCATTTATGCGCTCCTTTCGGTTAATTCTCGGCTCCGGCCATCAAAAGCTTTTCCACAATGTCGTTGTTACCGTTTTCGGTGGCATAGTACAGGGCGGTGTGCTGCGCCGAATCCGCATAGGTGTAGTTAGCGCCGTTTTCAAGCAGAGCGCCTACGATGTAATTGTTTCCCTTCCGGGAGGCTATGATGAGAGCCGTTTCGCCGTCCTCATTGCGCTCGTCGATTCGGGCATCGTGGGTCAGAAGGCTTTTGACAATGTGCTCATTGCCGTTTTCCGCCGCCATATGCAGTGGGGCGTTGCCGTCGTCACCGCAAAGATTGGCGTCGGCCCCGGCCTCCAGCAACAGATCGGCAATCAGAAGATTGTCCTCCGAAACGGCTATGTAAAGAGGGGTGTGCTTCACATCGTTTCGGGCGTTGATGTCCAGATTCTCCTTTGCCAGCATGGCCTTTACCACCTCGCCCTGCCCGTTGTAACAGGCCTGGTGGAGCGGAGTGTTGCCGTAGGCATCGGCATTTCCGGCGCCCTCCTTGGCCAGGCTTTCCATAAGCTGAACCAGTCCCAGGGCATTGGCATAGTCCAGGGCCGTGTGATTCTCGTTGTCCATGACGGAGCTGTCCGCTCCCAGTTCTATGAGATAGCGGGCCGCCTCCGCCTTTTTTGCCTCCACGGCATAGATCAGGGCGGTTTTTCCCGCCTTATCGGTGGCGTTTAAGTCTGCCCCTGCCTCCGCCAGCAGGCTGATAATCTCCTTATTTCCGGACTGCACTGCCATATGCAGGGGAGTGACGCTGGTGTTGGAGATCTGACTGACGTCCGCATCGCTTCCCAACAGCAGCTTCACGATGTCCCGATAGCCCTTTTGGCAGGCGTAGTGAAGGGGAGAGAAGCCCCTTTCGTCCACCGAATTTACATTGACGGTTCCTTTTTTTAGGAATGCCGTCACGACTCCCTTTTGTCCGTTCTGGCATGCCTTCAGTAATAGCTTTTCCAAAATTCTGCCTCCGTTCCGTATGAAATTTGTGACCTGAGATTATTATATAACGGATTTGGCGGGGTGTCGAGGCGATTCGAAAACATTTGCTTAAATTGTCGGACAATGGTATGATATACTAACAGATGCCAAGCTTTCCGGTTCCTGACCGGCACATATGGCGTAATCGGGCAATATGTGCCGTATGTGCCGGTCAGGAGGAAAAAATTTTATCCTTGGTGAGTCTGGAAAAAATGATTTACAGGGGGTTAAATGAGATGAGTGAAGACAAGAGCAGGGAGGTCTCCCGGCATCAGGGAAAAGGTCGGAGCAGTTTTTCCGGAAAAGTGGGATATGTCCTGGCTGTGGCAGGGTCGGCCGTGGGGCTGGGGAACATCTGGCGCTTCCCCTATCTGGCGGCGAAGTACGGGGGAGGTATTTTCCTTTTGGTCTATCTGATTCTGATGTTGACCTTCGGTTATGCTTTGATTGTGTCGGAGACCGCCCTGGGCCGTATGACAAAGAGGAGCCCGGTGGGGGCCTTTCAGGCCTTTGGAGGGGGCGCGCCTTTTAAGCTGGGAGGGTGGATCAACGCCGTGATCCCCATGCTGATTGTCCCCTACTACAGTGTTATCGGAGGCTGGGTGACAAAATACCTGTTCGAGTATATGCGGGGGAGCACACAGGCACTGGCGGAGGAGGACTACTTCTCAGGATTTATCGCGAACGGCTCAAGCGTCTGGTGGTTTTTGATCTTCAGCCTGGCGGTGACGGCGGTGCTTTTCGCGGGAGTGAAGCAGGGGGTGGAGCGGGTCTCCAAGGTAATGATGCCCCTCTTAGTCATTCTGGCTGTCTTTGTGGCGGTTTATTCCATGACCAGACCGGGCGCCTGGGAGGGAGTGAAATATTTTCTGATACCGAACCCTGAGAATTTCTCCTGGATGACCGTGGTGGCCGCCATGGGGCAGATGTTCTATTCCCTGTCCATCGCCATGGGTATCTTGTACACCTACGGCTCCTATATAAAGAAGGATGTGGACATCGAAAAGTCCACCGCCCAGGTTGAGATCTTTGACACGGCCATCGCCATGCTGGCGGGGCTTATGATTATTCCGGCCGTGTTTGCTTTTTCCGGAGGCGACCCGGATACGCTGAAGGCGGGGCCTTCCCTGATGTTTATCACCCTTCCCAAGGTGTTTGCCAGCATGGGATTTGGAACCGGAGCGGGAATTATGTTCTTCCTGCTGGTGCTACTGGCAGCGCTGACCAGCGCCATCTCCCTGGCGGAATCCGGTGTATCCACCTTTGAGGATCAGTTTGGGTGGAGCAGACATAAGGCCACGGTGGTGATGGGTGCCATTATTGTGGCGTTCGGCGCTTTGTCCGCCCTGGGCTTCGGCGTCTTGGATTTCGTTTCTCTGTTCGGAATGACGATCCTGGACTTCTTTGACTTTTTGACAAACTCGGTGATGATGCCCGTGGCGGCTCTGGCTACCTGCTTTCTGGTTACCCGGGCGGCGGGTTTGGACAGGATTGCCGGGGAGGTTATGCAGTCCTCCGCCTTTAAGCGCAGGAGAATGTACAATCTGTTTATGAAATATCTGGCTCCGGTGTGCATTCTGATTATTTTGGTCAGCTCTATCGCCAATGTCCTGGGATTGATCTCCCTGTAAGCAGTGTAAGTTTGTCTCTGTAAGAGGCATAAGTTTTTCTTGACACGCCTCGTATTATTGTATACAATAATACGAGGCGTGTCTATTTGAGATATCCCTGCCAGTCCAAACGTGAGGAGGAACAGTCATGAGAGAGAACGAGACCTTTATGAACCGCCCTGTGACCATGAACGAGCACAACAATCTGCTTCAGATTGAGGAGCATATGTACATATTGAACGATGTGGAGAAGCCCAACGTCTTCCGCAATGTGTTTCCCTATTCGGAGGTGCCTAAGATTCCCTTTAACGACCGCATTGTGCCGCACAATATGCCCAAGGAGATCTGGATCACCGATACCACCTTCCGGGACGGGCAGCAGTCCAGAGCGCCCTACACCACGGAACAGATCGTCACCATCTATGATTATCTGCACAGGCTGGGCGGCGACAACGGCATGATCCGCGCCAGTGAATTCTTCCTCTACAGCAAAAAGGACAGGGATGCGGTATACAAATGTATGGAGCGGGGCTACCGGTTTCCGGAGGTTACCAGTTGGATTCGGGCAAGCAAGGAGGACTTCAAACTGGTGAAGGAGATCGGTATGAAGGAGACGGGGATTCTGGTGAGCTGCTCCGATTATCATATTTTCCTGAAGCTGAAAATGACCAGAAGACAGGCCATGGACCATTACATCAGCGTAATCAGGGACTGTCTGGAGGAAGGCATCAGCCCAAGATGCCATCTGGAGGACATTACCAGGGCGGATATCTACGGATATGTGGTACCCTTCTGTGTGGAGCTGATGAAGCTGATGGAGGAGTATCAGATTCCCATCAAGATCAGAGCCTGCGATACCATGGGATACGGAGTGAATTACCCGGGGGCCGTGATTCCCAGAAGCGTACAGGGAATCATCTATGCCATCAACACCCATGCGGGAGTTCCCAGCGAGCTCATCGAGTGGCATGGGCACAATGATTTCTACAAGGCGGTAGCCAATTCCACCACTTCCTGGCTCTACGGCTGCTGCGGTGTGAACACCTCCTTATTTGGTATCGGCGAGCGGACGGGGAACACTCCCCTGGAGGCCATGGTGTTTGAATACGCCCAGTTAAAGGGCAGCTTAAACGGTATGGACACCACGGTGATCACGGAGCTGGCGGAGTACTATGAGCGGGAGATCGGTTATCAGATTCCTCCCCGGACCCCTTTTGTGGGTAAAAATTTCAATGTGACCCGGGCGGGCATTCACGCCGACGGTCTTCTGAAGAACGAGGAGATTTACAATATTTTTGATACGGAAAAGTTTTTGAACCGTCCGGTTTTGTGCGCAGTTTCCAACACCTCCGGCCTGGCGGGCATCGCCCACTGGATCAACACCTATTATAAGCTGAAGGGCGACAGGCAGGTGGACAAGGGAAGCGAACTGGTGAAAGCCGTAAAGACATGGGTGGATCAGGAGTACGAGGAGGGCCGGGTGACGGTACTCACGGACGACGAGCTGGTAGAGCGGATTGAGGAGGCCTGCAGAGAACTGAAGATGGAGCTGAGAGCAGGCGGGAGATAAACCTGTGGAAGAAAGGGGACTGTCAAGAGGCAGCCCCCTTTTTGTTCAGAGGAAAGGAAACGGACCTACAGAGGGCATTCCAACTGGCAGTCGTAGGGTTCCGCCGCCACATGGCCCTGATGGTACAGCTTGGCCTCTTCACATCCCATAGCCCGGTAAAAGGCCTGGCTCTCCACCGCGGAGTGGGCGGATATATACAGCTTTTTACCGCCGTTTTCCCTGGCCCAACTCTGCGCCGCGCAAAAGAGCGCTCTGCCGATTCCGCGGCCCCGCATATCCTGTGACACATGAATGCTGGAGAGATCAAGATATCTGTGCTCCCCGCCGAAGAGGCCGGGTTCCACAGAGACAAAGCCCTTCAGGCACCCGTCCGTGAAAGCGCCGTACACGAAGCCGCCGGATCGGAGGGTATTTTTCAGGCAGTCCAACAGCAGGGCATAGTCCGCCTCGGACCAGTCGTCCACGAAGGGGTCGCTTTTGACGGTCCAGGCGCCTTTTTCCCGCCGCCAGCAGTCGGTGACGATCTGTCGGCGTATGAAATTTTGAAACAGCTCTCGGCTTAGTTCCTGTGAGCTTATTTTTCTGTATTGCACCATGTTAAATTCCTCCGTAACTGTCTGTAATATGTTTCGGAATGATACGAATGTCCTTCCTCGGCAAAAGTATATCAGATAAGAGTGCGAATAGCCAGAAATCTATCCTGTCTTTTTCCTTCGCAGTCATAAACTGCCGATGATTTTGGCGGTTTCATCCTGTTCCCCTTTGATTTCTTCGGTATTTCCGTTGTCCTGTATAACTCCTTCCATTGCCTTCTCCTTGCTATCCATACTTTCTTTTGCCACACACTCCGGAACATGGTTTGTGCTTATGGCTATGTCCTTCTCTGTAAACTTCTCAAAAAACTCATGGTATTCACTCCTTCCACTGCATTCTCTGTTAACTCTGGGATTCCCTTTCGCCGATTCCGTCATAATATCTCAATGCCCTGATAGGTATTCTGGCATGGCAGCATACCAAAAAACAGAAATATTCACAAACAGGTATAAAAAATGCGCGAATTATGTCCCACAATGGGTATATGGGGAATGAAGTGAAATGCTGCTTTATACAAAGGAGGCAAATATTTATGGAAACAAGTTATCTTTGTGCGCTGAGGAGATTAAAGGAGGAGAGGAAGCGTCTGAAGCTGACCCAACTGGTGCTTGGCGGCAAAATACATATATCCCAGGGTCACTATTCAAAGGTGGAATCAGGAGGGAAACGATTCACCCATGGGGAATTGAAGGGGCTTCTGGAAGCGGGAATTGACCTGCACTATGTCTACCGGGGCGAAAGGCTTAGACATCCGGAATATCTCGACTTTTTCATCCGCCGCGGCAAGCGGCAGGCTCAGTGTCTGGCGGAAGCCTCTTTGTCCATGATCGAACATTATATGTCAATGCGGCAGGTGGAGAATGGGGAGCTTCTTCAGTACAGGATCAACAACATGAAATGTGTCTTTAACAAAAATAAGCAGGAAGACAGTTGTTATTTTCAGCTTCGAAGGTTCAGGGAGTATTCCCAGAAGTATATGGCGCTGATACTGGGGTTGGATGTGAAGAAATACGCTTCCATGGAAAAATGCAGGAATTTTGGCGACAGTGAGGTGCTTCAGCGGATGTGTGACAATTTTCAGGTGTCCCCGCTGCTGTTTCTGGATGATGAAAACGGTATGTTTTGGGAGGTCTGCAGTCTTATAGAGGGATTGGGGGAAGAGGGAGGGCGGACGCTGTTTTCCTGTCTGCAGACGATCAGCAGGGAATTGAAGGTGTAACGGATATGCAAGTATTTTGCCCAAAATATCTGGACATTTGTCCGAAAAATTGTTAAAATTAGACAAAGAGATAAAACATTTTTGGAACAATCAGGACAGGATTAAATTATGGAGGGCAGAACATGGGGACATTGAACAGGGCGGACACCGGCACACTTGGTCAGAACAGTCAGGAGCTGCATTTGAGAAGGATTGTGAAAAGGACCATCACGGCATTGATTGTGGGGGGCGTGCTGCTGGCTGCGTCCATAATCATAAATTTTTGCGTCATACTGGTGGAGGAGGAGCGGCTGGAAACCGCTCAGTTCCTGAATCAGTATCGTCTGGGCTCCAAGGCCCTTACCTATGCCGTGCAGGCATACTCGGTCACAGGCAGTGAAACTTATTACAACGACTACATGAGGGAGCTGCAGGAAGACAAAAACAGAGATACGGCGTGGGAGGGGCTTAAAAAGAACGACATCACCGGCGAGGAGTGGCGGGAGATGGAGCGCATTGCGGAGCTGTCAGACGGTCTGGTGCCCCTGGAGGAGGAAGCCATGAGGGCGGTGGCTGCCGGAAACAGCGAGCAGGCAATTTCCTTTGTGTTCGGTGAGGAGTATGAGAAGGACATCGCGGTGATTAATTCTCAGACGGATACTGCCATCAATCGGATTCAGGACAGGCTGGACGGGAAGAAAAATATTCTGATCGTTGTGCAGATAACGGTGGAGCTGATGTTTCTGCTGTCGTTCTTATATGTAATGCGCCAGATTATCGCCTCTATCAGGTTTTCAAGGGAGGAGCTTTTGACGCCGATCAAAAAGGTATCTGACCAGATGGTCGCTCTGTCGGCGGGAGATTTCCACGAGCCCTTCGACATGAAGGAGGACGACAGCGAGGTGGGCAGAATGGTTGCGGCCATTTTGTTTATGAAGGACAATCTGGTCAAAATTATCAGAGAGATCACGGCTGTACTGGAACAGATGGGAGACGGAAAGTACAATATTGTTCTGGAGCAGAATTATGTGGGGGAGTTTTCCGTTATCAGGGATTCCTTCTATAAAATCAGCCGGGAGATCAGCGATACTCTGCGGAATCTCCGAGGGATGTCGGAGCAGATTAAGAGCGGTTCCTTACAGCTTGCGGAGGCAGCCTCTAATCTGGCCGAATCCAGCACCGTACAGGCCACTACCGTGTCGGATCTCACCGCTCTGACGGAGAATCTGTATGCGGACATGGAGAAAAACTCCAATGACGCCAGGGCTTGTGTGGAGATCGCTTCCCAGGCAGGGCGGTCGCTGGCTGTGGGTAACGAAAAGATGTCCGAGCTGAAGGAGGCAATCGATGAGATAAAGAAGTGTTCGGAAGAAATTAACGCCATTATCGGCTCTATCGAGGATATTGCCACTCAGACAAATCTGCTCTCCCTGAACGCCGCCATAGAGGCTGCCCGGGCGGGAGAGGCGGGCAAGGGATTTGCGGTGGTGGCGGAGCAGGTGAAGAAGCTGGCCGAGGAATCCGCAAAATCCGCCCAGGAGACCACCCTCCTGATTGAGACTACCGTGGCGGCGGTGGAGAAGGGAAATCTGATCGCGGATCAGACGGCCGAGAATATGAATGAGGTGATGGGAGGCGCGAAGCTTGCCACCGAGAAGATGTCTCAAATTTCCGATCTGCTGGTTCAGAATGTGCAGTATATGAAGAAGATTGACAACGATCTGGGCAACATTTCGGGCGCGGTTGACGACAATGCAGCCACTTCCCAGGAGACGGCTGCAATCAGCCAGGAGCAGAGCGAGCAGGTGGAGCGGATGGTAGATGTGATGGACAAATTTGTGATATGATTTTGGCCGATGCCCCGCAGCCTGAAATACCTTTTTTGACTGTGGGAGCCGTCCGCCCGGCAGAAGCGTTCCATCTTGTAAACATTCCACCCTCTCATTGGAGCAACAAAAACACATGAAGCGGTTGACAAAGGTATGAAATCGTACTATATTTAAAAGTACGATTTCATACCTTTTTTTCTCCAAGAGGAAGAAAGGATAATTTGTCGGTGAACGAAGCGAAAGGAAGGTACAATGACATGAAAAATTCTATATCCGGAGACAGGAAGCGTTATAACTATTTGTCCGGCGAGATCAATGCCGTGTACCATGAGATGTCCTTGAAACTGGGGCTCTCCGACAGTGCAATGATTGTTCTGTACACAATCTGTGACAGCAAAGACCACTGCCCCCTTCAGGACATTTGCCGAAGATCAGGGCTCAGCAAGCAGACCGTTAATTCGGCTATCCGCAAGCTGGAGGGGAAGAATATTGTGTATCTGGAAGCTTCGGATGCGAAGAGCAAAAATGTCTGCCTGACCCGGAACGGGAAAGAGCTGGCGGAAAAGACAGCCATACGGATTATTGAAGCTGAAAATGATATTTTTGCGGCCTGGCCGGAGGAGGATGTTGAGCGTTACCTGGAGCTGACAGAGCGCTTTCTGTTGGATTTGAGGGAGAAAGCGAAAATTCTTTCGTTTAGACAGGTTTGATTTTGAGAATAAAATAATACAGGTTATTGATAGAAAGGCGATAAGTATTCCATGAAACATACACAGATTCAATTATCCGATCATTTCAGCTATAAAAAGCTGCTGCAGTTTACCCTTCCATCTATTGTCATGCTGGTCTTCACCTCTGTCTATGGGGTGGTGGACGGTTTTTTTGTGTCTAACTACGTGGGGAAGACCCCTTTTACCGCAGTAAATTTCATTTATCCCTTTTTGATGATCCTGGGTTCTTTGGGGTTTATGTTCGGAACCGGAGGAGGGGCTCTGATCGCCAAAACCATGGGGGAGGGTAAATCGGAAAAAGCCAACAGCCTTTTTTCTCTGATTATTTACATTTCCGTTGCCTGCGGTGTGGTACTGGCAGTTCTGGGAATGATTCTGATTCGTCCCATTGCGGCGGCGTTGGGGGCGGAGGGGCAGCTTCTGGAAAATAGCGTGCGCTATGGGCGTATTATATTGCTGGCGATTCCGGCATACATACTGCAGTTTGAATTTCAATGTCTGTTTGCCACGGCAGAGAAGCCTGGGCTGGGCCTGTATGTGACTGTTGCGGCAGGGCTTGCCAACATGGTGCTGGACGCGTTGTTTGTGGCGGTACTTCGCTGGGGGCTGGAGGGGGCTGCCGCTGCCACGGCCATCAGTCAATGCGTGGGCGGCGTGACGCCGTTACTTTATTTTGCCCGCCCCAACGGCAGCAGGCTGCGGCTCGGCAGGACGCACTTTGACGGCAATGCCCTGGGAAAGGTATGTATGAACGGCTCCTCGGAGCTGATGAGCAATATTTCCATGTCGGTGGTCAGTATGCTCTATAACGGTCAGCTTTTGAAATATGCGGGGGAGGACGGCGTTGCCGCATACGGGGTTTTAATGTATGTGAGCCTGGTGTTTCAGGCCATTTATATCGGTTATTCCGTGGGAACCGCTCCGGTGATCGGCTATCATTACGGAGCGGGGAACAAGGGAGAGCTTAAGGGGCTTTTGAGGAAGGGCCTGGTTTTGACAGGAATTTTTGCCGTTGTGATGTTTGGCACGTCCTATCTGCTGGCAAGACCGCTTTCCCTTGTCTTTGTGGGATATGACGAGGGGCTTTTGGCGCTCACGGTCCGGGCCTTTCGCTTTTTCTCCTTCTCTTTTTTCTTTTCGGGCTATGCCATTTTCGGCTCCTCCTTTTTTACGGCGCTGAACGACGGCCTGGTATCCGCGGCAATTTCTTTTTTGAGAACCTTGGTGTTTCAGGTGGCGGCGGTGCTTATCCTTCCCCTGTTTCTCAATGTGGACGGCATCTGGCTGTCCATCGTTGCGGCGGAGCTGCTGGCGGTGGCTGTGACAGCGGTCTTTTTGGCGGTGAAGCAGAAGAAATATCAATATTAGTATAGAGACCGCATGTTATTTATATAACGGCGCCCCAAAAGATTACCATATCCAGAAGCATGCGGAGGGGATTGTCACAAAGTAATTCATATTATTTAATGCAGGTAGCCTGCAAATAATTTAGGAGGTGGTCCTATGGAACAGAAACTATCCCGAGAGGAACTTGTCGATCTGGTGGAAACCATTATGAGCGTGCATGATAAAAAGACCGGTAAGTTATTGACGGAAGAAGAACACGGTGCGTTGGTAATGAAGTTTAAGCGAGGAATCAACCATCCGGGAGGGAGTGATTTGATTTATTACCCGGAGTTAGTTGGTCTGCCCAAGGAGCCAACTGTCGATGAAATTGTCGATCTGGCAATAGAAGGCCCTTCTCCCCAAGAATCAATATCTAAATAGCCCGGGGCTGCCACACCTTTGCCCCGCCTTTTCTGTGCATCAAGTGACTTTGGTTTCCTTGAATGCCGAACAGAAAACGGTTTTTGGTATATATGAGGCAGCCCCGGGCTGTATTCTTAATGAAAGGCCGGATATGGTTTTTCAGATTTCATCCTTAAAATTCATTCCCGGGGAATTTCGGAATGCCGTCGATGCCGGGCTTTAAGTCGGCGTCGGTGGGGATATAGTCTTTCATCTCTCCGTTGTTATATCTCTCATAGGCAACCATATCAAAATATCCGGTGCCGGTCAGGCCGAAGACGATGGTTTTTTCCTCCCCGGTTTCCTTGCACTTTATGGCTTCGTCTATGGCAATGCGGATGGCGTGGCTGCTCTCGGGAGCGGGCAGGATGCCCTCCACCCTTGCGAACTGGGTGGCGGCGTCAAACACCGCGGTCTGTTCCACACTCACGGCCTCCATATAGCCGTCGTGGTAGAGTTGGGAGAGTACGGGACTCATGCCGTGATAGCGCAGTCCGCCGGCATGGTTGGAGGAGGGAATAAATCCGCTTCCCAGAGTGTACATCTTGGCCAGAGGGCAAACCTTTCCGGTGTCGCAGAAATCATAGGCAAACACGCCTCTGGTAAAGCTGGGGCAGGATGAGGGCTCCACCGCGATAATGCGGTAGTTTCTCTCTCCTCGGACCATCTCCCCGGCAAAGGGAGAGATGAGGCCTCCCAGGTTGGAGCCGCCTCCGGCGCAGCCGATAATGATGTCGGGGACAATATCATACTTGTCCAGCGCTGCCTTGGTCTCCAGACCGATGACGGTCTGATGCAGCAATACCTGATTCAGTACGCTGCCCAGTACATAGCGATAGCCCTCTCTGTTCATCTCCGCCTCCACGGCCTCGGAGATGGCGCAGCCCAGGCTTCCGGTGGTGCCGGGATGCTCCGCCAGGATTTTTCTTCCCACCTCAGTGGTTTCACTGGGGGAGGGGGTTACGGTAGCCCCATAGGTTCTCATCACTTCCCTGCGGAAGGGCTTCTGCTCATAGGAGACCTTCACCATATATACCAGGCAGTCCAGCCCGAAATAGGAACAGGCCATGGACAGAGCCGTACCCCACTGGCCTGCGCCGGTTTCGGTGGTGACGCCTTTGAGTCCCTGTTTTTTTGCGTAATACGCCTGGGCGATGGCAGAGTTTAATTTATGGCTTCCGCTGGTGTTGTTGCCCTCAAATTTGTAATATATCTTGGCGGGGGTCTGCAGCTTTTCCTCCAGACAGTAAGCTCTCACCAGGGGAGAGGGGCGGTACATCCTGTAGAAATCCTGAATTTCCTGGGGAATGGGAATATAGGCGTTTGTCTCGTCCAACTCCTGGGCCACCAGTTCGTCGCAGAACACGGCCTTTAGCTCCTCGGCTGTCATGGGCTGCAGAGTGCCCGGGTTTAAAAGAGGTGCGGGCTTGTTTTTCATATCCGCCCGCAGATTATACCACTGCGTGGGAATCTCGCTTTCCTCGAGATAGATCTTATAAGGAATTTTCTTTTCTTCGCTCATTTTTTCCTCCATTTTCATATATGGCGCCATTTACATTCCTCGGCGCCCCTTGTCAGAGTTCATATTATCATAGTTGGAAAAAATGCGCAAATTATTTTCTTGTTTTTATGGCTTCTGTTTTTGTTTTCCCGTGTAATCCTCTGAAAGAATCCTGAACACACATACGGAATCCGCCTGGGCGTCTGTGAATTCGATTTCTTTTCCCGATTGATGCGCGAACATTCTGCGCAAGGCGTGTCTCTTTTCGGCGGAATTTTCTATGAATTCCACCGTTCCGCTTCCCACAACGCTGGAAAAATAGTATCCCGATTGGCAGGGCGTTTCGGCAAACAACGGCTGGCCCTCACAGAAAACGGTAAAACATACCTTATTGTTTCGTTTTAATACCTCTATTTTCCTTCCCTCCCTGGCACAATGAAAATAGAGGATTAAAGAATTCTCTTCCATTTCGTAGCCATAGCTCAAAGGTATGACATAGGGCATATCGCCGTCGATCATGGCCACGCTGGCGGTACGGCAGGCGTCCAACACGGCTGTTATTTTATTGACATCCTTAATTTGTCTGTCTCTTCTTCTCATGTTCCCTCTCATTCCGTCGCCCAGGCGGCTATATTGTTTTGTTTTTCCATTATACATCTTTATCGGCCGGATAGGAAATGCTTCTTTCAATCTTTTTTGTGCCGTGTTATAATTTGTTTGGCGGGGTAATGAACCCATGTGCCGGCATGAGTGAAAGGAATGTGAGATACCATGACGAAGAAAAAACTGGCCCTTGAGGTCATTGAGAGACTGAAGAAGGAATATCCGGATTCGGATTGTACCCTGGAATATGATCAGGCCTGGAAGCTCTTGGTGAGTGTGCGGCTGGCGGCCCAGTGTACGGATGCGAGAGTGAATGTAGTGGTGGAGAAGCTCTATGAGAAATTTCCCGATGTGAATGCTCTGGCGTCTGCCGCCCCGGAGGAGATCGAAGAAATCGTGCGGCCCTGCGGTCTGGGACACAGCAAGGCTCGGGATATAAGCGCCTGTATGAAGGTGCTGCGGGATGAGTACGGCGGAAAGGTGCCGGAGGACTTTGACAGGCTTTTGGCTCTCCCCGGCGTGGGCAGAAAGAGCGCGAATCTGATTATGGGAGATGTGTTCGGAAAGCCGGCCATTGTCACCGATACCCACTGTATCCGTCTCACTAACCGGATCGGTCTGGTGGACGGCGTCAAGGAGCCGGCCAAGGTGGAGAGGGAACTGTGGAAAATCATTCCGCCCCAGGAGGGCAATGGCTTTTGTCATCGTCTGGTGGACCACGGCAGAGCCGTGTGCACGGCCCGGACCAAACCGTATTGCGACGGCTGTTGTCTGGAGGATATCTGCAGGAAGGCGGGCATAGCGTGAGAGGAATTTCCAAGGCTCACAGCATAGTATGATAAGAGCTTCATATAATGTAGCGAAGAATGTTCCGGAGGTTTCGGGATGGAGATTTATGTGGTCAGGGCAGGGGACAATGTGGACGGAATCGCCGCCTCCTTGGGAGTGCCTGTAAATGAGATTATTTATGACAATCAACTGGTGTATCCTTATGAGCTTGCCGTGGGGCAGGCTCTTTTGATTGAGCAGGGGGAGAGCGGAGAGCGCATTACCGGTGAGGAAACCGGTCTGTCCCGGACGCAGAGGCGGGAGATTTCCGTCAGCGGATATGCCTATCCCTTTATCAGCCAGTGGGTTTTAGGTCAGACCCTTCCCTTTTTATCGGAATTGCCGGTCTTTTCCTACGGTTTTACCGGGGAGGGGGAGCTGATCGCACCTCTCTGGGATGACGAGTGGATGGTCAGGGAGGCCGCCGCCTACCGTGTCCGGCCGGTACTTACCCTGACTCCCTTTGGTCCCGACGGAAGGTTTAACAATGCCCTGATCAGCTCTGTGGTCAACAATGACTCTTACGTGGAGAGACTGATTCAAAATCTGCTGCGGGTAATGGAGAGAAAGGGGTATACCGGGGTGGATATCGACTTTGAGTATATTCTGGCCTCCGACCGGGACGCCTTTACCGCCTTTGTGGAGAGGGTGGCGGAGAGGATGCGGGAGGAGGGCTATCAGACCTCGGTGGCTCTGGCCCCCAAGACCTCCGCGGACCAGGAGGGACTTTTGTACGAGGGAAAGGATTATGGGGCGCTGGGGGCGGCGGCGGATTTCGTTCTGTTAATGACCTACGAGTGGGGATATACATACTACCATTTAAGTCATAAGTGTTATTGTTACGCTTATTTCGGGACTCTGGGGTATATCTCCAACGTAAAACTGGCATTATTCAGCCGCCCGCGTCTATTGGGTGTATCCTTTTGATAGTACACTTTTTCTATGACTTCTTTTAAAATCTGGTTGTTCGAAGCCACACCATTTGTATGATAGTTTTGCAGGAGAAACTGCACCTTAGGCGCATACAATTCTTTTTCCATCTGTAGATTTTCCAGTCGGTCAAGCTCGTCTTTAGCCAGGAGGAGGCTTTCAGAGAGCTGGAGTATGTTTTGATTCAGCAGATTGGAGCGCTGTTGGAAAATTTCTACTGTATAGATACCCTGCTCCAACAAATCGTATGTCTTGTTAAGCTGTGCCTTCAATCCCTTGATTTCAGACTCAATCCTGGAGATAGCGGCCTGTTTATTATCTATTTCTCTGGAAACGGGAATGTCTGTGGCGGAGGCCGCCTTATTAAGCTCATAGGTGTCCAGCCAATTTTTCAGAAACAAAAGTATTTGCTGTTCTACGAGGAAAATAGGGCTGGAGACGTTATTGCAGTATCGGTTTGGGCATTTTAGCGCGGAGTATTTGTTGCGGCTGTTGGGGGCCAGTCTGGTCATCATGTGGCCGCATTTTTTACAGTATACAATGCCGGACAGGGGGTTCTGCAGCACCTGACTAGAGGGGACAGTATTTTTGCGGTATGTTCTGCGCAGCGTGGCGGCAAGCTCAAAGGTGGATTCGTCTATGATCGCATCGTGGATCCCTTTGACACACAGGTAATCAGGATTATTTTTACGCAATGTGATTATTTTTCCATTGACGGACGTCTTGACATCTTTCTGCTTCCCGAAAAACACATACCCGGCATATGTTTTGTTACGCAGCATATCTGCTATGGTGGCCTTGGACCATGAAGCGCCTCCGGAGGGTTTAATCCCCATGGAATCCAAACGGGCGGCGATCATATCCGTGCCCAGATGCTGCCTTGTTCCATCGGGCTGGAGTTTCCCATGACAGTACCAGTCAAATATCTGGCGGACAACATCGGCCTGTTCCGGAACAATCTCCAGGGTGTAGCCTTTGTTGTGCGGAATTTTGACCTTGTGGTATCCATAGGGGGCCGTACTGCCGATGTATTTTCCTTCCTTGACGGAGGCGATCCTGCCGCGCTGCAGTCGGCGGTTGATAGTTTTGTATTCACGGCGGGACATAAAAAGCCCAAACTCAAAATACTCCTCGTCAAATTCATCGTTTGGGTCGTATATTTTGCCGGGAGTGATGATCTTAGTGTTGGAATATTTGAACGCGTCAGATACTATGCCCTGGTCCTTTGTGTTGCCTCTGGCCAAACGCTCTACTTCCACCACCAGTACTCCGTCCCAATTACCGGCCTCGACATCGGCCAAAAGCTCCTGTACAATCGGACGAGCATCGATGGTATCGCCGGATACCACCTCGTTGTAATATTTGGTGATGCTGATGTGATTCTTTTCCGCAAATTCAGCCAATATGCGATGGTGCCTTTTCAAGGTCTCCTCCTCCCCGCGGAGTTCCGCGTCACGGTCAGCGCGGCTCTTGCGGAGATAGGCACAGTATTTGCCCGCAAGGTTTAAAGTGTTCTTCATAATGTACTCCTTTATTATTAGGGTATTGATAATTTCAATCGTAATGTATAAAAATGTATGTGTCAACAGAAAATAATGTAATGATATATGCTATTTTGATGCAGTTAACCGGGCAAAAATAAAAGATGGAGATATGGAAGTAAAATTAAAAGTAAGAGAAGAAAGGAAGGAAAGGGGAATTACCATCCGGCAGCTCGCAAGGATGTCCGGAGTCAGCAGGTCGCAGATATCGGCGATCGAAAGAGGACAATCGATGCCATCTATATTAGTGATCTGCCAGTTGGCAAATGCGTTAAATGTGAGGCCAGAGGAATTGTATGATTATGTGCCGTAAGACCTGGGCAAATGCTTGATAGAAGGAAGTTGCCCCGATTCCATGTGAAACCGGGGCTGCTAGATAAATATCATGCTGGGTTTAATAACTTTTGCTGAGTATTAAGAGAGGAAAACCCCTCTTATCCTAAGTGAAGTTGAGATTTGAGAGCATCTTGTAATACTTGGGAAAAGTTAATATTGCGTTCTAGTGCGGCGGCATTGAGCCATGCAGGTAACGTTACGGTACGGTTGACAGAGCGGTTAATGTGTGCCTGACGGATAGACGGCATATATACATCTACCAGTACAACGCGTTCGTTGGGCCGCGTGTCTACCTCTGCCAAAGGAGTGGGAGCAGGAATTTCTTCTGCGTCTTCTTCCAGTCCATAAAGGACGCAGCCAAGAAGTTTTCTTGCAGATAAAAGTGCATCATCATCATTCACGCCGCTTGTGGCGCATTTCAGATCAGGAAAATCTACAGCGATTTCCTGGCCGGGTTCGTAAGTGAAAACAGCAGGGTAGAAGTAGCGTTCTACTTTTTTCATGGGCATAGCCTCCTTAATCTGATATGCCAGGAAGCTTAATCCCAGTCTATAGCTTCATGTGGAATAGTTCCATGTTCAGAAATACTCTGGTTCGCTCTTTTTATAGCTTCTACTTCATCTGGCATAGGGGTTTCTTCTGGAATAAACCTTACCAGTACTTTAAAAATAGTGTCCATGTCGCTTTCATCAATTAAATCAATTAGGCTTTTTACCATTTCCTTGCTCATATTCGCATCTCCTATAATCTTTTATATGCCTGGCCTCTGGGCAAGACATCCTTTATTATTATTGTTTCGTTTTTCACGGAAAATAAGACTCTCAAATCGCCAACCCTTAAACGATAGTCTTCTGTAAAACCTTGAAGTCTGATAACGTCACCAGAGGGAAGTTTTTCGATCGCAGCTTTAATCCGCTGTTTTGAAGACTTATCCATCTTGCTGATATGTTTTGCAGCATCTTTTTCATATTGTATTTGCATCTTTGTTGCTATTCCTTTTCCCTATAATGTTACTTTATAATAACACATACAAAAGTATTTGTCAATACGAAAACAAATGCTTTTGTATGTGTTATTGTGCTGCGTGAAATAGGGAGAGGGGGCTCCAGACAAAAAGTGTCCGAAATTCAGGACAGGTTGTAAGATTTGGCCTTCTCACATCATATATATATAGAGGGGTAAATTTTGACAGAAGAAAAAGGGGATATTTTCATTAAAATACAAAAGGAGAGGGCAAAAGTATGGAAAGCAAAGAGAAAAGTGAACTGGAAAATTTAGAAGTGTCCCCCAAATTTATTTATGAAGAACCGCTTGGCAGGATACAACAGTACAGAAGAAAAATAACTGATATGGTTGGTCAGGTTGAAGAAGAAAGGTTTTTAAAAGCTATATACATATCCGTATCCGAATACTTAGAAGAAAATGAGCCGGGTTAACCGGCTCAATCTTTTTGAATTTCTAACAATTTCTTCATAAATTCCTCAATTTTTTTCAAGACGCTTGGATCAGTTTCGGCAATGGCGTTCACCCAGCGCATAATTGTTTCATCATATGCCCGTTGTAATTTTCCGACGTTCGAAAAATAACGATTGTCTTTGCAATCATTTATATCCATATCGCCTTTGTTATATCTAAGCCAATCTTCGCTTATATTGAATTCCCGACAGACATCCTTAATTATATGGTCAGTAATATTTTTGCTTCCACTTTCTAATGCTGGTATATGTCCCCTGGACTCTATTCCTATCTTTTTTCCAAACTCTGTATCACTCCTCTCATTTACTATTGTACGCTGTTCGCAAAGAAATATCAATCATTATTCATCGTTTGCTTTACGGTTTGTTTCCTGTGGGAATTTTGAGACAACAAAACCCTGGCACATTTAGCACC
>CATLGW010000032.1 GCA_949948715.1 uncultured Lachnospiraceae bacterium
CGAAACGAGCGGTTGGGTATTGTGCCAAACAAGATGCAGCTGGAATTCCAGCAGAGGTACATATATGGCGGATGTTATCGAAAAGAGACATGGCGGGAGTATTGCCAAAGAAAAGGGTTTGATTGAGGCGGAGGCGGGAAATGAGAGAGATTCTTTTTAGGGCGAAAAGGATTGATAATGGAGAGTGGATACAGGGTTATTTGTGGTCTGGAAATGATAGTTCCTATATCATTCCTCATAGCTTGGGAATAAATTATTACGAAAAAGAAAAGCGTATGATGGCTTTTTCAAGTGAGGTAAACATTGAAACTGTCTGCCAGTACACAGGTCTGGCGGACAGGGAGGGCAGGAAGATTTTTGAGGGCGATGTCATAGTGATCCCGCACTCAGACAAAAAGGGGTTTCCCGCTGAGGTGCGTTACAGGGAGCTTGACAGCTGGTTCTGCATCGACCGCACCAACTATGTACCCATAAGCCTGAATGGGGTTCAGTACTGGGGCGAGGTGGTCGGGAATGTCTTCGACAATCCGGAATTGATTGAGTGGAGGAGGCGAAGGCTGGGGGCCACAGAGGGGAAAGGAACAGGCAAAGGGAGATATCTGGCAATGCCGCTTGTGGAGCATGTCCGCAAGCCGCCAAAGTACTGGATGAAAACCTCCTGTCCAATCTGCGGCAGGGAATGCTGGGACGGGCCCCTGCCGGAAGGGATTACGGAGATGATGTTCGTGGGGAAATTATGTACCACGTGCGCCATGCAGATGGCAGCTGGCAGGGGATAAGTAGCAGTAAAGGAGGGTATGAGGATGTCCGGAACGGATGAAATGATTGTGAAGTTTATTATCGGCTACTACAGGGAGAGGCTGTTTTACCCCAACTATGATGAGATTGCGGAAGGTGTCGGTATAACGAAAAATGCGGTACATACTCATGTGAGGGGCCTGGAGAAGGAGGGAGTTATCGTGCGGAAGTATGACCGATCGCCGCAGTACCGATTGATCAATATGGGCTTCATCAGCTCGAACGGTTAACGGGGCTGGAAATTTGTGAAGGAGAGGTTATGGCGCTGACGGAACTGATCAAAAAGATGGAGAGGCGGATCCTGGACAGCCAGGATCCGGACCGGGAGGAGGTGACAGACCATGCAGGAGAAGGAGAAGATGCCGCCGGAGAGGCTGGGGAAGTTCCTTGACTTTGTCAGGGAGTGTGATTCCAGGTACCAGCTGGCTTATGAGATGGTCAACCGGGAGGACAGGCGGCTTTAGGATTTTGCCCATGAGGCCGAGTTTGCCGCAGATGAAGAGGAGCTGTACCGCATGGCCAGGGAATTCCAGGAGAGCCGCAGGGAGCGGCGGAGGAACAAGGACGAGGTTCAGCTGTATGGATCCCTGGTAAAGCTCTTCGGGGAGAAGGGGCCCAGGGATACCCTGAAACGGATGGAGCAGCTTCTGGGGCAGCAGCGGAAGCAGGAAGAGTACCTTGCGGGTGAGAGGGTGTATAAGCCGCGGGTAGGGAAATAAAGGACGAGGGAAAAGGAGGGCGACAGGATGAAGAACACATTGGAGGACCTTAACAACCATCTTTTTGAGGCGATGGAGCGCCTCAATAATGATGACCTGACCGAGGAGGGGCTTGAAAGGGAACTTAAAAGGGCCGAAGGCATGACGAAAGTCGCAGGGCAGATCATACAGAACGCGGAGCTGGCCTATAAGACCATGGTGCATATGAACAAGTATAGGTGTGAGTATGGGGATTCCAGAGAGGCGAACGCGCCTGTCATGCTGATCATGAAAGGGAGTAAGGGGTGATGGTGGCCCATCGGTATCCCCAGGAAGTGCATGACTTTGTCAAAGAGTGGGCCCCCAAGCTGCGGGACCAGGAGCTGGCGGAAGCCTGCAACCGGAAATTTGGGACGTCATTCACAGCCAGCAGCATGAAGTCATTCAGGGGCAACCACGGCTACCGGAACGGCAAGAAGCAGTGGACAAAGGAGGAATACTGGAAATACCAAACCAGGTACCCGAAGGGCCTGTATGAGTTTGTCAGGGACAATTCCTGGGGCGTCAGCTCCAGGGAGATGGCGGACATGGTCAATGAGAAGTTTGGGACCAGCTTCACCCAGGGGATGATGAAGCAGTTCCGGCAGCGCCACGGCATCCGGTCCGGCTGCACGGGCTGGTTCCAGAAGAAGCACCCGCCCGGCAACAAAGGCATGAGGCAGGAAGATTACATGAGCCCGGAGGCCATTCAGAGGACCAAGGCTACCCGCTTCCAAAAAGGAGACAGGCCCCAAAATGAGCTCCCGGTCGGCAGCATCGTGATTAATTCCTATGGTTACAAGCTGAGGAAGAGGCAGATGGAAGGCAGCCTGTATGAGCGGTGGGAATTCCTCCACAGGGCGGTCTGGGAAGAGCACAACGGGCAGGTGCCGGAAGGGATGGTGGTGACATTCAAGGACTCTGACCGCCTGAACTGTGACATCGATAACCTGATGCTGGTTACAAGGGGAGAGAACGCGGCGCTGACGAGGCTGGATTACCGGTTTGAGGATCCCGATCTGACGGAGGCAGGTTTAAACGTGATCCGGCTAAAGAATAAAGTGAGGGAGCTGAGGCAGGGATAAATGCGGATGCAGAGACCGCTGGGTAAAAATCTTTAAAAAGACTTGGTTTATTATGAGGGGAGAGGGAGTGTGACAGCGAAAGAATATTTGCGGCAGCTACATAAGGCTGATGTGATTATCAACCAGAGGATTCAGGAGAAGACGGATCTTCGGGCAAAGTTTTCCAGTATCGGCAGTTTTGATTATTCGAAAGAGCGCGTGCAGACAAGCCTTCCGGAGGGAGCAGGGTATGAGAAGCAGATTGCGAAAATCATTGACCTTGAAAATGAGATTGATGGTCTGATTGATGGGTATATTGATCTGAAGCATAAGATAATCGGTCAGATTCATGAATTGCGAAACGAGAAGCATATTGAAATTCTGTATAAACGATATGTTGAGAATAAACGGCTTGAGGTGGTTGCTGCTGAAATGGGGTATACTTTCCAATATGTTGTTCTTCTTCACGGGTATGCTTTAAAGGAATTTTCCGAAAAACATTCTATATATTTTCAATGTTAATAAGTGATATGATGGTATCGTGAAAAATCATTTTAATTTACCAGCTCCCCCTACAGATACGGCAGCCGGGTGTCACAGCCTGGCTGCCAGATCGGCTCAGGTGGTGCGCCGGCGTACGCGAAGACCACCAGAAAGCCTGGTTTCGGACTCTCCATCCAGACATTCCAGGCGGAAAAGACACCCTAGAGATAGGGTGTCTTTTCTCTGTAAAAGAAGAATAGAATTGTAAAAATAGGCAAGGAGTGCTATATTTATTATGAGAATACATATGAAGGAGATTTATAAAATGCGGCTGTACAACATATATTATCTCTGTAAAGAATATGAAGATACATTTTTAAATTTTAGCATTCGTCAAACGAATATAAGCAATGTATATAAGATAGAACGTTGGGAGGAGTACAAGAAAGGATTATCAGTAATCAGGAAAATAGTATTTCTGCAGCCATATGTTGACGCTCTCTACGATATAGTTCCGGTATTTGTACGCGAGAAAAAACAGCCAGAGATCGATTCAGTGACACGAAACGCATTGTTAGATAGTAATAAAGGGATTTTAAACAAAATACAGGCAATCATTGAGTTATATGAGAGCTTGAACTTGGGAGAAGGACTTGATGGAGTGGATGTCAAAATACCAAAATGCGATTCTCTTGGGGAATACATATCGTATTTAAAGGATATCGACTTTATATTTGAACAATGCCCGTTCCTTCAGCATAAGGATGGGATTATTAAGTTTAAAAATGTAGACGTTGGTTCTCAATGGCTTACATTTTTAATTGTGGCAACATCTGGGACGGCAGCAGTTACCTATATTTTAAATAATCTTGCAATGCTATTAGATAAGGCTGTCCAATTAAAGTCTCATTTGATTAATTTAAGAGAACAGGAAGAAATTGTAAGAAGTAAGAAGCTGGGTAATGATGCTTTAGAATCCAGCTTGGAAATGTTTGACGCTTTAAAAAGGCATTATTTGTCAGAGGCAGTAAAAGACTTAGAAGAGAAAAATACGGAAAATCCATTAAAAGATGGTGAAGAGAAAGGAAAGGTAGAAAAGAGCTTAGAGAAGTTGTGCGGCTTACTGGAAAAAGGTGTGGAAATATACGCATCAATCGATACAGATAAAGATATACAGGTCCTGTTTCCAGCTTTAGGAGATAAGGTGGAGCTTCCAGGAGATATACTTGGCTTGATAGAGGATAAAGAAAAGTGAGTTTAACAAACTAAAAAACCCAACCCAACCAAGAGGTGGCCCCCAGCCATCTCTTTTCCTTTTTCCAAAAACGAAAACAAACACGAATGAGAGGTGGTGATGCTTGGCAAGGGCACCAGATGCCAGAACGGAGCAGGCAAGGAAACTGTTCTTAGAAGGCAGGAAACTGATTGAAATTGCCCAGCTTTTGGGAGTTCCAGAGGGAACGGTTCGGAGCTGGAAGAACCGATATAAATGGGATTGCAACGTTGCAAATACAAAACGCAACGTTGCGAAACGCAGAGGAGGACAGCCAGGCAATCGTAACGCCGCCGGCAGCAGAGGGGGAGCGGCTCCGTGTAAAAATAAAAATGCAGTCACTACAGGAGAGTTCGAGGCTCTCCTTTTTGATTGCCTGGACGAGGATGAGCGTCGCTTGGCCGAGTCCATGCCGGCAGATAAGCATACCCTCCTGTTCCAGGAGATCCAGCTCCTCACTGTCCGGGAGCGGCGTATGATGAAACGGATTGAGGCCGTAAAAGAATCCGCGGCGCGTCTGGAAAACGGAGAGCCGGTTGAGGGGATGACTCTGGTGAGCCGCAGGTACGGAACGGAGAAGGACAAGGAAACGGACCTGAAGGAATACCAAGGCAAGATGGGACAGATACAGGCCATCGAGGAAGCTCTGACCCGGGTTCAGGCCAGGAAACAGCGGGCGATTGAGTCCCTGCATAAGTTTGGATTTGACGATGCCCAGATTGAGCTGGAGAGGAAACGGGTTGAGATGGCAGCGAGAGCCGCAGGCGAGACAGAGGACGAGGAAGAACCAGACGACGGTTTCCTTGAGGCTTTGAGTGGTTCAGGAGACTGGGAGGGGTGGAATCAGAAAGATGAAGAAGAAGACCCCGACATTTAAGTTTAAACCCTTCTCCAGGAAACAGCGCCAGGTAATGAACTGGTGGATGAAAAACAGTCCTGTGAAAGACTGTAATGGCATTATTGCAGATGGCGCGATTCGTTCAGGCAAGACTGTGGCCATGTCCCTGGGCTTTATCTTCTGGGCCATGGAGAAATTCGACGGCCAGAATTTCATCATGGCGGGGAAGACCATCAGTTCCTTTAAACGTAACGTGCTGCAAAATTTGAAACTGATGCTGACAAGCAGAGGCTATCACTGGGTATACCATCTGTCAGGCGACATCTCAAACATGCTGGAGGTTACCAGGAAGGGGCGTACAAATTATTTTTTCATATTCGGTGGAAAGGATGAGGCGTCCCAAGACCTGGTACAGGGCATCACTGCGGCGGGCGCTTTTTTCGATGAGGTCGCCTTAATGCCGGAATCCTTTGTGAACCAGGCCACAGGCCGGTGCTCTGTAGCAGGGAGTAAGTTCTGGTTCAACTGTAATCCGGCTGGTCCGACACACTGGTTTAAGACAAAGTGGATTGATAAGAAGAAGGAAAAAGGGCTTGTTTACCTGCATTTCACCATGGAGGATAACCTGAGCCTGGATGAGGCAGTCAAGGCTAGGTACCGGGGCATGTATGCCGGTGTGTTTTTCCTTCGGTATATCAGAGGCCTGTGGGCAGTGGCGGAAGGTCTGATCTATACCATGTGCACCAGGGCGAACTATTACACGGATGAGGAGCGCCCCATTGGTTTAAAGTCCATCGCTCAGAAATATATCGCCGTGGACTATGGGACCGCCAACCCTTGCGTATTTCTGGAGATCTGGGATGACGGGGAGACCATATGGATAGACAGGGAATACCGCTGGGACAGCCGGTCGGAGGAGGCCAGGCGCACGGGGAACCCGCAGAAAACCGATGCCCAGTATGCAGATGATATGGCAGAGTTCATGGGGACGGAGCCGGAGGAACAGTGTACGATTGTTGCTGACCCTTCGGCGGCGTCATTCATAACCGAGCTGCGCAGCCGCGGGTTCTATGTGAAACCGGCGGACAATGAGGTCCTTGACGGAATCCGGGCGGTGGCCACGCTGCTGGCTCAGGGGAACATCATGATCAATCGGTCGTGTATGGGACTGAAGGCGGAGATGCAGTCTTACGCGTGGGATGAGAAGGCGGCGGAGCGGGGCGAGGAAAAGCCGGTGAAGCAGATGGACCACGGGCTTGACGCGTTACGGTACTTTGTGAGGACGATACTGCCAAGTTGGAGGATAGGGATTGTATGAAATATTTTGTATGCTTTTGTTATGAGGAGAAAGAGAAGACTGGTTTTGGGAATACCGTTATCGAGATGGCTGATGCGGTGACAGAGTATAAAGATATCCAAGAGATGGAGCGAAGGTTGGAGAAGAAGAGTGGAATTGACCATCCGATTATCTTAGATTACAAGCTACTGGGAAAATCGGTGTTTGAGTATGTGGGATGTGGGGATGCAGAGTCTGTGAAATTGATAGGGAGTAGTTTGTTGTTCAAGCCCAATATCAGTGTCAAAGTCAGCGGAGATGAGGCAGTTGAAAAGAGTATTGGGGAAATTGCTAAAAGGATTGCAGGGGCGATAAGCGAACTCCTTTATCAGTAAAAGTCAGGAGCAGAATATGAGCAGAAAACGAAACACCCGCCGCACCAGGGCGGACACAATACAGACAAAGCAGGCGCCCGTTTCCACGATGGACGCTTTTTCTAATCCGGCGGCCAGGATTGGTTTCGGAACCATGGATCTTCTGAATGCCACGGAATACCCGCTGACCAGGCTGACTCAGAATTACCAGCTTCTGACCAGCCTGTACCGGGATAACTGGATCGTGCAGAATATTATCGCTACGATTCCCAATGACATGATCCGTAAATGGTACGAGATCAAGTCAAGCGTCGCTCCGGAATACATTGATCAGATGCTGCAGCTGGAGCGCCAGACCCAGGTGAGAAAAAAGGTTCTGTTGGGCATGTACTGGGGGCGGCTCTATGGCGGCGCGGCGGGCGTGATCCTGTTAAAGGGGCAGAATGATTTAAGCCTGCCCCTCGACCCTGACACAGTCATGCCCGGCAGCTTCCTGGGCCTGCAGGTATTGGACAGATGGAACGGGATTTACCCGGAGAGTGACCTGGTAACAGATCCGGAGGACAGAGATTATGGGCTTCCAGCGTTTTACACCATTCGAGATGAGGCGTCAGGGCAGCTGGCGGCCAGGGTGCACCACAGCCGGATCGTCCGGTTCATCGGCCGGGAGCTGCCATGGATGGAGCAGGTGGCGGAGCTGTACTGGGGGGAATCGGAACTCGAGGCGATCTACAACGAGGTGATGCGGCGGGACAATGTGGCTGGCAACATCGCGGCGCTGACCTTCCGGGCGAATATCAACTACATGGAGACGGAGGGCCTGGATCAGCTTTTGGGCACCGCCAATACGGAAATGCAGCGTCGCTTCTGGAATCTGATTACCGCCCAGTCCATCATGGAAAGCAATTTCGGCACCAGGGTGATCAATAAGGGCGACGCGATACACAACACCCAATACACATTTACGGGCCTGTCCGATGTGTATGACCGGATCATGATGGACGTGGCCGGGGCGGCGCGCACGCCGGTGACCAAGCTGTTCGGGCGCTCCCCCGCCGGGCTCAACGCTACAGGTGAGGCGGACATGCAGAATTATTATGATTACATCGACGGGCTCCGGGAGACGGAACTGAGGGGCATTATTGAACGGCTTCTCCCCATCATGGCTTTATCGGCATGGGGGAAGATTCCAGACGATATGGATATTGACTTCCCGCCCATGTGGACGCCGGATGCCAAGGAAATCGCGGAGATAGCGGACCGAAAGACAAACGCGGTGATTGCAGCCTACCAGAATGACCTGATTGATTCCGCTACGGCGCAGCAGGAGCTGCAGGCCATGTCCGACGAGACGGGCATGTTCAGCAAAATTTCTGACGAGAGCATTGAGGCGGGGAGGGGAAAGACCTATACCAGCAGCCGCATGATGTCAGATCCCCTGGCGGGACTTGGGATTTCTTTGGAGGCAGAGGGGGAGGACTCTGAATGGCAAAGCTGATCAGGCCTCCGGGGCAGGCGGATGTCACGGCGTTTATGAGGATGCTCTTTCTGCGGACGGAGAGGGAGCTGGTCAACGAGATCACCAGGAAGCGCGGCAGAGGGCTGATCGAGTACGCTGAGGCGGCCTCCCTGGAGCGGGTGCAGCGCATCTTACAGAACATGGTGGACGAGTCCTGGTCTTATGTGCCATCGATGCTTGAGACCATTTTTTACCGCTCTGACAAGCACGCCGCCGGATACCGCAACGCCAGAGTGCTCACGGCCACTCAGACGGCCGTCATCCAGCAGCTGGGCAACAACCTGCTGGGAGAGCTGACGGAAGCGTCAGAGACAGCTTACAAAACCGTGGAAAGGCTTTATACCATAGGGCGCCTGGAAAATGACCCGTTTCGGGAGATGGCACTGAGGCAGGTGCTGGCACAGGAGGCGTCCGGCAAGGGGTGGAGCGTGACCAGTGAGCGGCTTGCGTGGGAGATGGAGAACAAAGGCGTTACGGCGTTCGTGGACAAAGCGGGGAGACAGTGGAGCCTGCAGAGCTACGGAAACATGGCAGTGAGGACTACGGCCAGACAGGCGGAGGTGGCGGCGGTTTTGACTGCTGATGACTATGATTTGTGGCAGATTGTGAAAATCGGGAGTACCTGCCCGGTGTGTGCGCCTCTGGAAGGCAGAGTGTACTCTAAAAGCGGCACCAGCCCGGATTATCCTCCTCTTTCACTGGCGTTCGGGAAGGTTGACCCGTTCGGGCCTGAGGCTCTGACCAACACCTATTTGAATATACACCCGAATTGTCTCCATGCTCTGGTCAAATATACCACTATCGGCAAGAGCGAGAAACAGATACAGAGGGATAAGGAATTTTCAAATCCTGTCACGAATCCCATCACCCGGGATCCCCGAACGAAAAAGCAGATAGAGGCGTATCGTGAGAAGGAGAGGGCGAGGCAGAAGCTGCTGAGGGATAAAAGAAAAACCAGGTATGCGAAGGCAAGTTATGAGGGGATACCCAAAACATGGGGAAAATTGTCTGATGGAGCGGATATCATGGCAGTTAATCCGATGGGAAACAGAGAAAATTGTGTAAACTGTACGATAGCATATGAGATGCGCAGGAGAGGATTTGCTGTTGTGGCTGGAAACCCGATTAAGAAACTGCAAAATAATCCTTTTAGCGGCTGGGTGTCACCAGATATAAAGATAATTGAAGCAGGCAGTGAAGTATTGTCAGAGATTGAAAAGGATATGATACTTTGGGGAGAAGGCTCCAGGGCTCAGATATCGATTATATGGAACCGGAGAAAAGAATGGTCTGGCGTGTGGGGGCTTACTGAAAGGCCACAGGGGCACTCTTTTGTTGCAGAATACAGAGATAAAACAGTGGTTTTTATTGACGCTCAAACTGGAAGCAAGTATAATAAAAATATACTTGAGAAATTTTCAGACAATCCTGTGAAGTATTGCAGAATAGATAACTTGGAAATCAATGATCTCGGTTCAACGGCCTGTAAAAAGGAGCAGTAGCATGATTAGTTTAGATAAAGCCTGTGAGATAGCGGTGGAGGGTCTTGTAAAAAAAGAATACCTCAAAGGGATTGTCGCAATCCTGGATATAGGCAGACAGTGGCTTTTTTTCGGTACATTATTTAAAGAACCTGGGCCGCAATATGGTAATTGCCCTTTGGCTGTCAATAAAGAGACAGGGGAATGCAAGGAATTTCCGATTTCTGTGGTAGAAAATTTTGATATGTATTATAATGGTGAACCTGTAGAAATTCCAGAAAAGTATAGATACCAGGGAAGATAAATGTGATGTTAAAGATACCCAACTGTGAGATGTGTAAACAGTACCTTGAACAGAGGCGTGTTAAAAAAATGTGCTGTAACGTGTTTCCAGATGGAATCCCATTAGATGTGATAATAAAAGCCGGCCAGGGTGTTGAATGCGCGCCAGGATATTTTTTTGAGGAAAAGGAAAGCGACAGAATCTGTGGCGAGCCGCCGGCGGATGGGTTATACGCCCGTATGATGAGATTGAAGAACTCGAAAGGGTAGACTATGGCAAAAGACGATTACTTTGTAATCACATACCGGATATTGACATATTTATATGAGTGTTTCAAACAGGGGGAGAGGCCTGATACCTGCGTGTTTGGGCCTGACGCGCTGGGCATCAATAACGGGTACTGGGGCAACATCATGGAAAGCCTGTTATCGGAAGGATATATCAAAGGGATTTGTGTTGTGCCCCACATGGGAGGCGGTTTTGGAATTAAGATTCTGGAACTGAGAATCACGCAAAAGGGCATTGAATTTTTGCAGGATAATTCCAAAATGGCAAAAGTGAAGGAGTTTTTGAAGACATTTAAAGAGACGGTGCCGGGATTGTGACACCGAGTTTAGAAGGGAGGCCTTCTGACAGATATGATACAGTACTACGGCTACACCGTAAGCCCTAACCAGATTGAGACTGGGGAGGGCTTTTTAATATGCCGCAATGTTCCCATCGCCCGCACAGGAAACCAGGAATACCTGGGAAGGGAGATCGGGTTGACAGGTTCTGACGCCGGGCAGGTGATCACCGTGCGCCGGCCGCCGGAAGAGGTTTTCTCCGACGCGGCTCTGGCATCCTTTGAGGGCAAGCCGGTCACCAACGACCATCCGCCGGATCTCATAGGTCCTGATGACGTATCCTTCTACGAGAAGGGGCATGCGCAGGTGGTGCGCAGGGGAGCCGGTGAGTGGCAGGATTATGTGGTGGCTGACCTGCACATTCATGACAGGGAGCTGATAAGCGCCATCCAGGGGGGAAAGAGGGAGATATCCTGCGGGTATGAGTGCGATTATGTCCGGGACGAAGACGGGACTTACAGCCAGAAAAATATCAGAGGGAATCACATAGCAGTCGTTGACCGGGGAAGGGCTGGGAAACGGGCTGCTATTTTAGATTCAGCGAATAAAAGCCAACAGGCCGAAAAAGGGCCGGAAAGGAAAGCGATGAGGAAGAATGGATTATTTTTCAAGCTCTTCGGAATGTCCGTGAAGGACAGGTCGCCGGAGGAGATCGAGAGGCTGGCTATGGACGCAGCCGCTGCTTTTGATGAGGACAGCGGTGGGGCTGATGAAAAGCCGAAGGAGGACAAACCGGAGGGAGAAAAGAAAGAGACAGTCGATGAGTCGGCAGTGGATGGGATTGTCGACAAGGTGATGGCGAGGCTGGCCGCAAAAGAAGCGGAGAAGGAAAAGGAGAAGACCAAGGACGCCATTGACGCCGCCATCGAACAGCTGACAGGTGATTCCATGACGGATCAGGCTGCCTGCGGCTCTGTGGATGGGGAAGCATCCCGCGTGGTCCCTGCGGAGGAGATGGACAACAAGAGCGGTATGGACAGCGCCCTGGCGGTGGGGATTCTCAAGGCGATGCGGCCCTCCGTGGCCGCTATTGAAAACCCGGAGCAGCGCAAAGCGGTATCCGATGCCCTGATCAGCCTGGTGACCGCGGGGAACAGCCAGGACGACATGGCCGCGATCCTGAGAGCGAGCCGGCAGAACGCCCTGCGGAGGGCGGAGGAACATAGACCGAAGGCTGTGGATACGGATGAGATCCAGGCCTTGTATGACGAGTTGAATCCCCACAGGAGAAAGGAGAACAAGTGATGAGAGGACAGACGATTGGAAAGACGATGCCCCACGGCTACGCGGGCAGCTACGCGAGACAGCCGGATATGGTGGTGGATACCCACCCGCTGGAAGGAACGGAGAATATCCTGTTTGGGGCTCCCGTCACGACAGGGGCAGCCGGAGCCGTTAAGGCGTGGGCCTCTGATTCCACGGAGGCAGTATTTCTGGGGGTAGCGGTCCGTGAGGTGAAATCAACCTTTGATTATCTGAACCAGAATGAGGGGGTATACCGCCCGGGAGAGGCAGTTCCCGTGATGAAGAGGGGCTGCGTCAATGTGGTCTGCCAGTCGGGGATGCCAGCCCCAGGAGGAAAAGTATATGTTAGGACAGCCGTCAATAAGGCAAAACCAAATCTGGCGGTAGGCGGCTTTGAGGCGGCGGCGGATACGGCGGAGAGTACTTCTTATACAGCGGAGCTGACAAACTGCCGGTGGAAAGGCACGGCTGACTCCAACGGGGTTGCGGAGCTGCGGCTGCTGACAATTAAGAATGCGTAAGGAGGTAGAGACGATGGCATTTAAAAATGTTGGAACATCAAATCTGGGGCTTTCCGGCACCCGGTCCGCGAAAGGCGGCAATGCCGCGGTATTTAACATGGACGCTGCGGGAATCGCGTCAGGACAGGCGTTCCTGACTTCGGAGCTGGAAAAGCGGGACATGATGGTCAGGACGCCGCTGACCAGCTTTACCTATACCAGGGATATTCCCATCCGGGTGGGAGGCGGATGGGCGGAGGCCATATCCGCCATGCAGGTAGGATTTGGCATCGCCGGGGGATCCGGGGAAGGAATCGTCCATGCCGGCGGGGCGAACGGCATCCCTATGGTTCAGGCAGATTTCTCCAAGGGCCTGTTCAAGGCGCACATGATTGCCGCTGGAACCCGCGTGATGTGGATTGATATGCAGCGGGGCAATATGACAGGGCGGAATATCGACAGCCTTCTCTGTGACGGCCTGCGGATGACCTATGACAAGCACATGGAGGAGAATGCCTATACAGGGTTCACAGCCTACGACACCCATGGGCTTTTGAACCATCCGGATGTAACGGTTATGGAGGCCGCTTCCAACGGCGCGGCTTCTCCTAGCACAAAGTGGAAGGATAAGACCCCCGACCAGATTCTTCAGGACGTGAACGACGTGATCCTAGCCACCTGGGAACGGGCGGAGTATGACCAGGATGCCGTGCCCAACCATATCATCATGCCTTACGAACAGTATAACTATATTGCTACCAAGAAGGTGACGGAGCTGGCGGAGAAAACCATCTTGAAGTTCCTTATGGAGAATAACGTAGCCTCCCAGAACGGATCAGATCTGTTCATCGGCGCTACCAAGTGGTGCAAGGGAGCCGGGGATGACGGGGCTGACCGCCTGGCGGCTTACTGCAATAAAGAGCGGTACATTGCCATGGATGAGCTGCAGCCCCTTACCCGCGCCATGACGGGGCCGAACACGGAGAATTTCTGCTATGATACGGCCTACGCGGGAAATCTGTCGGAGGTTGAGCTTTTTTATGACCAGACGATCACCTACATGGATGGTATCTAAGGAGGAGACTTATGTTTATTGTATCAAAACGGAATTATATGGTGAGGCGGGCTGACGGCTCGCCTTATCTGATCAGGAAAGATTATATCGGCGATATTCCGGAGGACGTGGCGGAAAGCCGTCTGGTGAGGCGCGCGATAAGGGCGGGAATGATTTTTTCGCCTCCGGGGCGGGGTGACAGGCAGCTGGAAGAGGCCGATAAAGCGGCGGAAGAAAAGGCATCAGAGAATGATATTCGTCCGGATGCAGAAATGAGCGCGTCCGGAGCGGAGGCAGCCGTGGATAGAGAGGCAGCCGTGGATAGAGAGGCAGCCGGAGAGCAGTCTTCGGGAAAACGCGGCGCTAAAAATCAGAGGTGACAGAGGATGTGGACGGGGAATGGCATAAACCCGGCAGCTCCATGGTTCGAGGGGGCAAGGGCAGCAGCTTCCAATGTACCGCAAACAGGAGAACGGGGAGATTACACTGTGGAAATGTTTCAGGAAGATTTTCCGCAGTTTACCGTTTCAGGTTCTTCGGAAACCGGGGAAACTGAAGCGGCTGTGAAAAATCTGGTGCCCGATAAGATGCTTGGAGCCTTCATCGGCCAGGCCAATGACAGTGTGCTCCCGTCCCGCTGGGGGAGCATGTGGAGATACGCAGCGGGACTTTACACAGCCCATTTTGCTGCCTTGTACCTGAAGACATACGCTCCTTCTTCTGACAGCGCCGCTCAGGCCGCGGCAGGCGCTGCCCAGGTTGGTACGGTGAAGTCAGCTTCCATGGGGAACACGTCAATCAGTTATGACAACAGCGCGATCACGGCGGGGACCGAGAAATGGGGAGCCTGGAACGGGACACAGTATGGCTCCCAGCTGGTCACTATGGCTCGCATGGCGGGGATGGGAGGGATGTACGCCATATGATTTTTAATAATCCGATTTTTAGAAACTGGTACACAGATACTGTGGATATCTACAGGATTGACACATTGACAGAGGGTAATGTGAGCCGTCAGAAACGGCGGCAGGTGAATGTGTCTCCTGTTCCTTGCCGGGTCTACCGTCCTGAGAACAAAGGACCCTATATGACTGGTACTGCGGCAAGGGAGCAGTCCTTTGAAGAGATGGCCTGTGATCTGTCCGTGGATATCCGTGCTGGGGACGAACTGATGATTGTCAGGGGTGGAAACCTGGGGCATTCGGCCAGGCCTGAGCGGTATATCGCAGGGGAGCCGGTGGCTTACTATGATCCGGTGGGAGGAATTCTCACAGGGCTTCAGCACAAGGAAGTCGGACTTTTGAAGGACAACATTATTGGGAGGTGAAGTTTGTGTCCAGCTTTGGGAGCCAGATGAGAAAGCGCTTGGAGGAGCTGCGCAAGGCCGGTCAAAACATTCCTAAAATCATGATGGAAGTGGCGGAGGGAGCTACCATTGAGGCTGTCCGGGTGGCCGTGGAGAATACCCCTCCCAACGGGGGCGTGGATATTGCAGGAACGAATACCAGGAGCGGCCAGATGGCCCAGCACTGGGAGACGGACAGTCAGACCACGCCGATATGCTCAGGCGGAGCGGTGAGAACCTGCCTTGCCAACAATATGCAGTACGCCTCCTATGTTAACGACGGACACCGGATGGACAGACATTTTGTTCCGGGGCTTGTGATCAATGGGACATCCGGCCTTTTGGAAAAAAGCCCGGATGGCAGCGGGGGCATCGTCGTGGGAACGAAAACCGCTTATGTGAAAGGGAAGTATATGAGACAGAAAGCGGCGGGCAGGTATCGCCAGGTTGTGAAAAGTGAGCTGGGGAAGCGGGTCCGGGAGGTGATGCGGTGATCTTCACTCTGGAGAATATTGTGGGAAGCATTGCCGGCGTGCTGAAAGCAGGATATCCGGACTATCCGCTATACGACAGCCCTGTACAGCAGGGGACGGAGCCGCCCTGCTTTTTTATTTTCTTTATGCCGTCAACTGTGGAAAGCCAGGCAGGCGGCAGGTACATGCGGGACCTGGGGATTGATATCGTGTTTGTCCAGCAGCGAAATATTGCCGATGGGAACGCAGAAATTCACTCGGTCGCCGAGTATCTGGACGAGGTGTTGGAGCTGTTTCCCTACTCTAATGGGGGCGGCGAGACTGTTTTGGTTCGGACAAGCGAACGCCAATGGCATGACGAAGACATGGAGCTGCACTATCAGTTCCATATCCGAAAACGCGTGGAGCTTCCAAAAGATATAACCCTGATGCAAAAATTGGAAGGAGATATTTATGTCAAACAAGAATAATCAGGCTGTGGCGCCGCAGCCGACGAAAAGCAGAGGATCAGACAGGAAATATCCGACTGAAAAACTTTTGGGAAGCAGGCATCTGGCAGGCTACCAAAAAGATTTTGCAAAAGCGATCTTAACAGAGCCGGCCTATTCCATATCAGAGGCAAAGGCAGCTTTGGATAAGGCATTGAAAGGAGGAGTATGAGATGGCAGGAGGAACATGGACCAGCCAGAACAAGGTGCTGCCGGGGGTGTATATCAACACCCTGTCCCAGGGGAACTTAAGCGCCAGCGCGGGGGAGAGAGGGACAGTGGCCATCGCGGAGCCCCTCTCCTGGGGCCAGACGGGGGTTGTCCAGACAGTCATTCCGGGGGATGACACGGTTCCCTGTATCGGCTACGACATCACCCATGAAAAAGCGTTGTTCCTGAGGGAGATGGCAAAGGGCAGCGATACCACCCAGGGGCCGGTAAAGATTCTGCTCTACCGCCTCAAGGGAACAGGAGGCGCGAGAGCGGCTGCGGCCATAGGCGGCCTGACGGTCACGGCGCTCTATGAAGGGATTAGGGGAAACGACATCACCGTGATGGTATCAGGGGATCCTGATGAGGAAGGGATCTTCAAGGTTGCCACGGTGGTGGACGGGACCGTGGCAGATGAGCAGTCCGTAACGGGGATAGGGGAGCTTCACGCGAACGGCTGGGTGGAGTTTTCAGGGAGCGGGGAACTGGAAGACACTGCGGGGAAGGCGTTAAGCGGAGGAGCAGACCCTACGGTCAGCCCGGCGGATCATGCCGCTTTTTTGACAGCTATTGAACCGTACCAGTTTGACATTCTGATCTATGATGGGGAAGACAAGACTGTCATTCAGGCCTATGCCGCGTTTGTAGAGAGGATATCCAACCGAACGGGTTTAAAATGCCAGGCTGTTATGGCTCAGGCTCAGGCCTGCAACAGTGAGTGGGTTATCTCTGTAAACAATGGTGTCCGGCTGTCTGACGGAACCGTCGTAACACCCAGGCAGGCAACCTGGTGGCTGGGAGGCGCACAGGCCGGCACCGGGTACAACCAGTCACTCACATACGCGCGGTATCCGGATGCCGTGGAAGCTGTCCCAAAGTTTTCTGACACGGAGGCAGGGATTGCCGTACAAAGCGGAGAGATTATCTTTATTGATAACTTTGATACGGTAAAGGTGTGTACAGATATCAATACCCTCACGTCCTTCACGCCTGTTAAGCATAAAGAATATTCAAAAAACCGTGTGATGCGGGTGTTAAATCAGTTTTGTAACGACGCCTACAAACAGTACAGCCTGTATTATATCGGAAAAACAAATAACAACGAGGAGGGACGGAGCCTTTTCAAAGGCTGGCTCGTGGATTATCTTGGCAAGATGCAGAAAAATAACGGGATCCAGAACTTTGTTCCGGAGGATATATCAGTCCTTCCGGGAGATGAGCCGGATGCTGTGGTAATCAACGCCGCCCTGCATCCTGTAGACAGCGTTGAGAAGATTTACATGACAGTCTCTGTGTCAGGCGGAACCCAGATTGAATAGGAGGAGGTTAGACATGTCATATTTACTGGCAAACGACGGTGTTGACGGCAAAGCGGGCAGCGCCTTTATGGTAAAAAACGGACGCAATATTGAACTGTTCGGCATCAAAAAATACCAGACCGATGCAGAAATCCAGACCGCGGAGTTTCCTGTGGTTGGGGCTCTGGTAAACCAGACCAAGGTGAAAGGGGTCAAGTACACCGGCAGCATGACCATCTATTATGGAACCAACGAGTTTCTGGAAATCCTGATGGAATATAAAAGAACCGGGCGTTTTCCGACCATTAATTTTCAAGTGACCAATGATGATAAAGGGTCCAGCGTCGGGAAGCAGGTGGTGGCTATTTACAATGTGATTCTGAGCAAAATCCCCATTGCCATGCTGGACGACTCTGTAGATTACCTGCAGGAGGAAATCCCGTTTAACTTTACGGATTTTGAACCCCTGCAGACCTTTAAAACACCCACACAGTTAGGAGGCAGATGATATGGGAAAATTGAGCGCGTTTTTAAAGCCTTCTCCTGCAGGAAGGACAAAAGAGGTATTGTTAGACCGGTTTACCGATGAGGATGGGAACGTGGTCCCTGTGGTGATAAAAAGCATCACGCCTGAGGAAAACGAGGCCATATCAAAGCGGTGCATGGACAGAGAAGGAAATCTGGATACGGTTGCTTATGGCAACCAGCTGATCGTGGCATGCGTGGCGGAGCCGGATCTAAGGAGCACGGAAGTCTGCGGATACTATGGGGTCATGGATCCGCATATGGTACCGGGCAGGATGTTTACTATCGGGGAAAAGCAGATTATCCAGGACGCGATTATGGAGATCAACGATATTAAAGCGGCCAATGAAAGACTTAAAGCGGCAAAAAACTTATAAACAGGGGAGACTGGGAGAGCGAGGCAGCCTATTTCGCCTTTATCTCCCTTGGCATCTTCCCAGGAGATTTTGCAGCCAGGCCAGAGAATGAGAAAATCCTGATGTTCGCCATGATGGAGCGGGCGGCAAAGGAGAGAAAGACTAAATAGGAAGGCGGGGAATATGGGGCAGACCAGAGAAGATTTTATTCTGACGGATGAGTTCAGCGCGACCTTTTCCCGGTTCCTGCAAATGGGGCAGGGGGCTGTAGACAGATTGGGGGAGATGGATAAATCTAACCGGGAGTTTGCCCAGTCTACCTCCCATTCTTCCCGAATGTTGGATTCTATGAGGGATGCTTTGGCTGCTCAGCAGATGCTTCACACTGCCCAGAGCCAGCGTCTTGAAGCACAGGGACAAAAGGTACAGGAATTGTCCGAGAAGTACCGGAGGCTGGCTGCTGACCGGGGAGAAGACGCAGCAGTCACATTGAAGGCAGAGGCTGCCCTGGCCAGGGCCCGGATATCAGAGCAGGCGCTTTTGCAGCAGTCCCTGAGGACGGAAGAGGCCATCGCCCGAAAAAGTGCGGCGATACAAGAACTCATAGGGAATATGGAAAAGGCACGCAGCGCGGCAAAACCGGTGGAAATTCCTATAACATGGAAAAGCGACGACCAGCAGTCCGGAGGATTGGAGCAGGTTAAGCAGAGGGTAAAGGATTTAGATACAGCCTTGGAGAGGCTGGCCCAGTCCCAAGCAGCGATTACACAGATGGCCAATGAATCGAGCCTTCTTCCACCTCAGGGGTCGTATGAAATCCAGATGCTGGAAAACCGCCTGGCCGGAGTAAGGGATATCCTTACACAGATACAGAATACACCTATGGATATCGATTCCGGCCCCGCAGACAGCGCCCTGGAGAGAATAAATGAACAGATGGAGGAGGCATGCCGACAGCAGGAAGCCATGAATGAGGCGATGGCCGGTACGGATCTGTCAGCCATAAACGAAGCGTACCTGAAAGTTTCTAAAAATATATCCGACATGGAACGTGAGATGAAAAATTCTCTGGAACGTCCCGTGGAGATACCAGTCACGTGGAAAACAGACGATTTTCAGATATTTACCGGTACCGGGGCAGAGCGGTTCAAAAATGAACTGGAAAGTGTTAATGACATGCTGGCTCAGCTGGGGGCGATGCAGGAGTCTGTCAGGCAAAAGGCTCAGGAGATCCATATCCTTCCGGAACAGGCGCTTATCGATATCGATCTCCTGACAGAGCGTCTGGGCGGCGTGCGTTCCGATATAGAACAGTTAAACGGTGCCCCCCTGGATTCCGGAGCGGATAAAGTAAATATGGAATTAGAAGAATTGAGAGGCCAGCTAAGCAGGGCCCTCAAGGAGCAGCAGAGCCTGAATGAAGCCTTGTCGGGTATGGACGTGCAGGCGGCTAACAGCGCATACCTGCGCCTGTCCCAGACTGTCGGCGACACCCAGAAACGTATCCGGGACAATATAAACGGAATCAGGATGTTTGATGACCATGTGAGCCGTGCGGAGAGAACCTGCGCCGGGATGGCCCAGGGCTTTGACAGAACCGGAAAGCAGATCCACAATAATGTAAATGCGCAGGAGCGCTTCAATCAGAAACTGAAGGATGGGAATGGACATGCCAATGGGCTTCTGCGAACCATTAAGGGGATTGTCGCCACCTATGCTACGGTCCGGTCCTTAACGGGGATCATGGATCTGTCTGATCAGTTTACCTATACATCCGCCCGCCTGGGGATGGTAATTGAACAGGTAGGAGACATGAGTGATAATATGCAGACAGTGGGGGAACTTCAGGACATGATCTTCGCCTCGGCGGAACGGACACGGGGAGCCTATCAGGCAACCGCGGACGCAGTGTCAAAGCTGGGCCTTATGGCAGGAGACGCGTTTGAAAGCCCTGAGGAGATTGTGGCTTTTATGGAACAGATCAATAAGCAGTTTAAGATCGCCGGGACGGAAAGCTCCGGTATCCAGGCAGCTATGCTTCAGCTCACTCAGGCTATGGGCTCCGGGGTACTCCGGGGAGAAGAATATAACAGTATTCTGGAACAAGCCCCGAACATCATCCAAAACATCGCAAAGTATATTGAAGGAAATGAGGATGTGCTGAATGCGGTAGCTTCCTCCATGAAGATGAAAACAGAGGATCTTGCGGGGAATGTGAAGAAAAACCTGAAGGATATCGCGGCGCAGGGGCTTATCTCTGCAGATCTGGTAAAGGCCGCCATGTTCGCCGCTGCCGATGAGACCAATGAGAAATTTGAGAGTATCCCCATGACCTTTGCGGATGCCTGGACTATGGTGAAAAACGCGGGGGTGAGGGCATTTGATGATGTGTCGCAGAAGCTGAATACATTTCTCAACAGTGCCTCCGGCCAGCAGGCAGTCAGGGGGCTGATCGCGGGGATCGAGCTCTTATCTTATGCAGCTTCAGGAGCAATCGACCTGATGACTTCCGGGGCTTCATTCGTAGTGGAGAATTGGGACTATATCTACCCTATCCTTTTAGGGATTGGCGCAGCGTTTGCCGCTGCGGGGGTCAGCGGAGTAGTTTCCGGGCTTGCCGCCGCGGCGGCATGGAGCCCAGTAGAGATCGTGTTCCTTGCGATCGGGGCCACGACAGCTTTTATGATCTTTACACTCCGCCAGGCGGGTGTATCCTGGCAGAAGATGGGGGAGGCTGCGGGAGGCGTATTGGGCTTCTTATATTCGTACATGTACACCGTCGTTGCTTACTGGTGGAATATCACTGCCAGCTTTGCAGAGTTTTTTGCCAATGTTTTTAATGACCCTGTAACAGCCATCGCACGTCTTTTCCACAGTCTGCTGGACAACATCCTGCAGATAGTGGAAACGGCGGCAAGCGCCATCGATGCCCTGCTGGGAAGCGATCTGTCATCGGCAGTGTCTGGATTTCGGGATACCATCAGTGATTGGGTAGATTCCCAAGTGGGTGAGAATAAAGTGAAAATCAAGCGCATGAGCGGTACGGATGTAGGGGAGAACATGGCGAAAGGAAGGGAGATGGGAAAGAATTTCGGCAGTAAGCTGGACGACATGAAATTGGGCTTTGATGATTTCACTAAGAATTTCGGAGACGGGGCTAAGAAATTTTCAGGAATTAATGCGGACGGCATAGGCAATATTGGAAAAGTGGGGAGCGTGGGGAGCGTCAAAAACGTGGAAGGCAAGATCAGCCTGGCCGATGAGGATGTCAAGCTCTATCGGGATCTGGCAGAGAGGAGATACATGAACCAGGTTGAGTTAAAGACGCTGGCCCCCAATATCCATGTAACTCTTCCGGCAGGCGGCACGGGCGGCTTAGACGCCCAGGATGTGGCTGACCATATCAAAAAAATGCTGGTTGAGCAGATGTCTTCCCATACTGCGGTATCTCATGGATAGGAGGTGATCCCTGTGGCAGGTTTTCGTGGAGGATGTTCGATTTATGTCGTCTTTGGAAGAAAAAAGGCAAAGATCCCGGTCAACCCGGAGGAAGTGGAAATACAGCACCCTACAGACCACAAGGCCTATGATGTGCTTGGCATCGGCCAGGTCATTGTCCCTATGAAGCCTTCGTTGCGGCTGGTTTCCTGGGAGGGTTTTTTTCCGGAAAATTTAGAGGCAGCTTATGTTAACAGCGGGGCAAAATCCCCCGGATATTACGTGAGGCAGTTTGAAAAGGCGATGAAAAGCAAGCAGAGGTGCCGCCTGATCATTGTCAGATCGGGGACTTACGATACAAATATGATGTGCGTCGTGTCGGATTTCCAGACAAATGATAAAGGCGGAGAGCCAGGTGACATTTACTATTCCGTGAAGTTCACCGAATACCGGCCTTATGCCCCTGATACGCTGACAATTATGTCGGAAAACCAGACGCCTGCGGGTGAAGGGGCAGCCGGGCAGGCAGAAGCTGCCGTTGAACCCGCCAGGGAAGTGGAAACCCCGGTTCTGCGGGTAGGCGCACCGGTCATAGTCAATGGGGCATACTGTTATGACAGTTACGGTTCTAAGCCCCACGGAACGGCTAATAATCTGAGCACCACAGTGACAAGGATTGTGTCAGGCAATCCGTATCCTGTCCATGTTGGGCATTATGGGTGGATACAGGAGAGCCAGATGCAAATAACGGGGTGAAATCATGAAAGCATCATTATTGGTACAGCCGGGAGGGGCTTCCCTGAAAAATTATGCCAACGTGGCAAAGGATGTGGAAATAACGACAAACCGGATGGATTCCCCAGGGCAGATGGCATTTTCCTGCGTGGAGACAGGCCGCACGGGGATTCCGGAAGGCAGCCCGGTGGAATTTGTGTACAATGGGATAAAAATGTTCAAGGGGTATGTGATGACCATCGAACAGGGTAAAGACGGGGAAAAGCGCTACAAAGCCTATGACCAGCTGCGTTATATGAAGGCCAATGCCAGTTATGTGTTTGAAAATATGACTCTTTCCCAGATCATCCGCCAGATCGCTGGCGATTTTGGGCTGCAGGTGGGAACGCTGGACGACAGCGGGTACATATTCCCATGCCTGATTAAAGAGGACGAGAGCTGCCTTGACATTATTTTTGACGCGCTGTACCAAACGATCATTCAGACAGGAAAGCTGTTTATTTTCTATGATAACGCAGGAGCCCTTACTTTAACGGAAGCCAAAAATATGTTTCTTCCCACGGTCATTGGAGACGGCAGCCTCGCTGTTGATTATACCTATAAGCGCGATATCGATACGGATACCTACAACCGGATCAAGCTGGTGAAAAAGAATGAGGAGTCAGGACGCACTGACGTGTATATCCATGAGGATACGGACACTATCAGGAAATGGGGTACTCTTCAGTATTACAGCGTGGTGGATCAGAATCTCAACGAGGCGCAGATTGATGAGATGTGCGGCATGTATCTGCGGTATTATAACCGGGTTCTGCGGACCCTGTCTCTGGAGGCGCTGGGAGTTCCGGAAGTAAGGGCAGGGTCGATCGTGCCGGTTCGCATTGAGGCTGTGGATGACCTGTCTTCCACACGTCTTCTGCTGGTTGAAAAGGTAACCCACCGGTTTGACGGGGAGGACCATACCATGACCATAGAAGTTAAATCATTTGAGCAGCTGGGAGGTGGGAGCGCTGGCTGAATTAATTGGAGTGATTCAGAGGATCGTGCAGAATACAATACAGGCTATGAAACTTACAGATATGTCCGTGGGCACAGTCATGTCTGTTTCTCCGCTTGCTATCCAGACTGACACCGGCATGTCGATGCTTCCCGAGGCCGCTGTCACGCTTACGGATGCGGTGAGAGAGAGGATTGTTCCGGTTCAGGGCGGGGAAGGCGGAGATGTGGCGGTGACAGAGGGATTGAAGCCAGGAGACAGGGTGCTGATGCTGAGAGTAAAAAACGGGAACCAGTACATTGTTCTGTCAAAGCTGGCGTAGGAGGAGAGCATGGGGACGTTACCTGAGAGCATGGGATATGATGTGTCTTTGAATTATGTAGAGCAGCCCACTAGAACATTCATCATTGACTGGCCATCGAAGCGCGTATCAGGCATGGATTCAGGGCTTGCGGCTATGCGGCAGACTGTTGACACAATCCTGCGGACGGAGCGTTTTAAATGGCAGATATATTCTTCCAAGTTTGGCGGAGAGCTGGAGGATTTAATTGGTGAGGAATATGACTATATTGTCAGCGAGTTGCCGCGGCGGATAGAGGACGCTTTTTCTGTGGACAGCCGGATCCTGTCCGTGGAGGACTTCCGTTTTTCGGAGCCGGGGGAGGACAGTATCAGGTGTAACTTTAATGTGGTGACAGTGTTTGGAGCGTTTGAGGAGGTGGTAGAGCTGTGATTGATTTTTCGGGATATACGGCAAAAGCCATTGAGCGGACGATGCTGTCCAGAGTGCCGCCGGATATTGACACCAGAGAGGGCAGCATAGTACAGACCGCCATCGGGCCGGTGGCATGGTATCTGGAAGGCCTGTATATGCTTTTAGGGCAGATACAGGAGAACGCTTACGCAAAGACAGCAGTGGGGGAGGCCCTGGACTTGACGGCTCAGGAAAGAGGCCTGTCCAGGCTTCCCGCAACGGCGGCTGTGAGGAAAGGAATCTTTAATGTTCCAATCGCGTCAGGATCGCGTTTTAAAACAATTAATGGCGCCAACTCGGTAATCTTTGTATCAGGAAAGCGGATATCAGATGCCAGTGAGGACTATGCCTATACAATGACCTGTGAGACGGCCGGCGCTGCGGGAAACAGTTACGCCGGAAAGCTGCTGCCTGTCACTGCGGTTTCAGGACTCACTACCGCTATCCTTGGGGATATTATCAGTCCGGGAATTGATGAGGAAACGGATGACGCTTTGAGAGCCAGGTTTTTTGAAACTTTCAATGTGGCGGCTTTTGGCGGAAACATACAATCTTACCGGAATGAGATTCTCGCAGTTCCCGGCGTCGGGGCTGTCCAGGTATACCCGGTGTGGAAAGGGGGCGGCACAGTGCTGTGTAGCATTTTGGGCGATGACCTGAAACCGGCGCTTCCGGCAGTTGTGGAGAACGTGCAGAGGCTTATCTGCCCTCCGGAGGATGGGAATCCGGAACCGTCAGTCAATGGATATGGAACTGCCCCTATAGGCGCGGCTGTGACAATCACCACGGCTGCGCCTTTGACACTTAATGTATCCTGCAGCATTGAGTTTATCTCAGGTATTCAGGATGGGGTGAATATGTATCTGGGGGAGATAAGGGATAAAATTCAGGAGTACCTGGATTCCGTGATCAGAACATGGGGAAACCCTCCGAAGGGGCATGTGATAGAGTATCCGGTCACAGTGTATGTTTCCAGGATCCTTTTTGCTATCCTCACAATTCCGGAAGTTGTCAATGCATCCGGCATACAGGTGAATGGGTCCGGACATGACCTGCATTTAATAGAGACCGCTGAGCTGCAGCAGATACCAATATTGGGAGAGGTGATAATCAATGAGTGATAAACATGTAACGGATGTGTTAAGTGCTCAGCTCCCTGAATATTTTAGGCCGGTTCTTGAGCTCCAGGAGATTTTGAAAGCCTGTGGATATCTGTTACAGCAGATAGAGGCCGAGACAGCCCATATGCGAGATAATTTTTATATTGCCTCATGTGATTGGCGGACGATAGATTACTATGAAAAGTTGCTGGGGATAAGCGGGGCAAAGGGCCTCTCGCTGGAAGAGAGACGCTCTGTTGTGCTGATGAGATACGGCATGCGCCCTCTATATACGCTCCCCATGCTGAAAGAGATGCTGGGAGCCGCTGTAGGGGCGGATCAGTATTCTGTAATATGCCTGCCTGAGAAATGTCAGCTGACAGTGATACTCATCGATCAGGATATCGGTAAGGTGAGGGAAATATATGATACGGTTGCCTTGCTCAGGCCTGCGCATATCCAGCTGTTCTTAAAGGCGGAATATGTGGGGGAGAGTGTGGTCCCTATCCACTACAAGAACGCAATACGTATGCGGATGAGGTTTTATCCATGTCTCAACCTCCCCCCGCTCCACCTGGACGATTCCTGGGTTTTGGACGGCAGGCAGAGTCTGGATGGGTATAACAATGTTGATACGGTCGACTTGCACCTGGTAGGTCTGCGGTTTTCTTCGTCGGTTCATGCTGATGCCAAAGAGGTAAGTCGTCTGCGAATACGGAGCAAAACTGAGATAGAGAGCGGCTCTGCCACGGTTCTCAGAATTCGTAACAAAGCGAAACAGGATATTTCGTATCCAGTGAGTATGGCGTTTGGCTCACTGACCCATATTGATGCTAAAACAGTAAGCCATTTGAGGATACAGAGCAAAATCAAAATAAAGCTCAGAAGTGGTGAGGAGATAAGGTTTCTTAGCAGGGCGGGTCATGATATTGAGACAGAAGCATGTGCCAGGATAAGATTTTCGGTAACATGCCCGGTTGGCAACCGGGCGGCCATGCACCAGGAAAACTATATGGATGATGCATGGGTGCTGGATGGGGAGCGGTGCCTGGACGGGGACGATTACACGCTTTAAGAATGATATAAGAAAAATAGCTATTGCAAACGAAAGGAGTAGATGACTTATGGCGGACAGCGCAGGTGTAACTACAGCGGTCGCAAGAAGAAAGCTGTGCAGAGCCCACGCGGGAGATATGGAGTTGCCTGCCATCACCAGGATGGCTTGGGGGAATGGAGGTGTTGATGAGACGGGGCAGCCATTGGCCACCACAGGGAATGAAGTGGGTCTGTACAATGAACTGTTAGTCAAGGATATCGAATCTCATGAATATGTAGGCGACGGCGAGACTACCTGCAGGTATACGGCAACTTTGGAGGCGGAGGAACTGTCCGGGGAGGAGATATCCGAGATGGGGCTGTACGACTCCGAGGGGGATCTGGTGGCGTACCGGACATTTTTGCGTAAGGGCAAAGATGCCGATATCCCTCAGATTTATGACATGGAAGAGGTATTCTGATCAAAGAAAGGAGACTGTGAAATATGGCCTTTACAATCAAGAACCCTCCGAAGTTTACCCTGGAAGTGGAGCAGTGGACCAGAAAGACAAGGGCGAACGGGGAGCAGATGGCCAAAGGTACGATTGAGCCGATGTTGAACAATGAGGTGTACTTGAAGACACAGCTGGAACGCCAGGAGAACGTGGTCCTGGTGACCCTGACGGCCTCCGGCTGGACCGGCGCCGCGGCGCCCTACACCCAGACTGTGTCTGTCAGCGGGGCGAAGGAGGGCATGGAGCCCCTTCTGGTCAGCGCCCTTCCGGACGGGGCCGGCCTGGACACGCAGAAGGCTTACATGAAGGCCTACGGGATCGTGGGCAGCGGGACGGGGAGTCTTGGAGACGGTACGGCCACGTTCAAGGTTTACAAGAAGCCTGCCACCGACATCACCGTGGGGCTTAAGGGGGTGGCGGGATGAGCCGGATATGGATGCCGGGGGCCTTCGGACCCGACCTGGACGTGATCACGGCGGGAGAAGGGGATATCCTAGCCGGGAAGGTGATTGTGGGCCCGGACGGAGAGCCGCTGACCGGGGTGCTGGCCTTGTCCGGGACCGCCGCGGATTCCCAGGTGCTGTCAGGTAAGACTTATTACAATACGGACGCCAAGGCGAAGCGGACCGGGAGCATGACGAACCGGGGGACTGTAGCCCCGGCGGGCCTGGATGCGGGAGGGAGCTATACCATCCCGGAGGGGTACCACAACGGTTCGGGGAAGGTGACGGCCAACTCCCTGGCAAGCCAGACGGACTCCAACGCCGTCGCTGGGGACATTTTAAGCAGTAAGACAGCCTGGGTGAAAGGCTCGAAAGTCACCGGGACCATGGCAAGCCGGCCTAATGCGCAGGCTGCCAGTAAAATGGCCTTTTGGGGCGACAACAACCTGTACCTGGGGTTCCCACAGGGGGCATACCTCACCAACGATAAAGACCTCGGGGTCCCAACCGTGAAAGTCGCCTGGCAGGATAAAACCGTATCCCCGGGCGCGTCCCAGGCAACTGTGTCCCCTGACGCAAACAAAGTGCTGCGGAACGTGACGGTGAACGCCGTGTCAGGCCTTTCGGCCGGCAACATTAAGCAGGGGGCCACTGTGGGAGGAGTGGCCGGGAACTTCACCAATGATGCCAATGCTGCGGCAGGAG
>CATLGW010000033.1 GCA_949948715.1 uncultured Lachnospiraceae bacterium
CTTCTTTTTATGATTCCGTTTGTGCATTTATTTATTCTTGTCCCGTAGCGCCATGGCGATAAAGCCTTTAAAGAGGGGGTGGGGCCTGTTGGGGCGGGACTTGAGCTCGGGGTGGGCCTGGGTGGCCACGAAGAAGGGATGCTCCGTGATCTCGCACATCTCCACAATGCGGCCGTCGGGGGACGTGCCGGAGAGGCGCAGACCGTGCTCCTGAAGTACCGCGCGGTAATCGTTGTTGACCTCATAGCGGTGGCGGTGCCTCTCGTGGATGGTCTCCTCACGATACAGCTCATAGGCCCGGGATGCCTTGTCCAGCACACAGGGGTAGGAACCCAGACGCAGGGTGCCGCCGATGTCCTCCACGCCGTTCTGGTCCGGCATCAGGGCGATGACGGGATGGGTGGTGCTGGGATCCAGCTCCACGCTGTGGGCGTCCGTGTAGCCGACGACATTGCGGGCAAATTCCACAATTGTGAGCTGCATCCCCAGGCACAGTCCCAAGAAGGGTTTTTGGTGGGTGCGGGCGTAGGATATGGCGGTGATTTTGCCGTCTATGCCCCGGGAGCCGAAGCCGCCGGGCACCAGAATACCATTGCAGTCGCTTAGGAGCTCCTCTGCGTTTTCCGCCGTCAGCTTCTCGGAATCGATCCATTTAATGTTGACTGTGGCGTGGTTGGAAATACCGCCGTGCTTGAGAGCCTCCACCACACTGATGTAGGCGTCGTGGAGGGAGACATATTTACCCACAAGAGCGATTTTCACCTCGTCGGTGGGATGTCTCAAATCGTTTACCATGCTGCTCCAGTCGGTCAGGTCGGGCTGGGGGCAGTCCAGGCGCAGGCATTCGCAGGCCGCCTGGGCCAGGTACTCCTTCTCCATGGCCAGAGGCGCCTCGTAGAGATATTCCACGTCCAGATTCTGCAGTACATGATTGCTGGGCACATTGCAGAACAGAGCAATCTTGTCCTTAAGCCCCTGGTCCAGGGGGTGCTCGCTGCGGCACACGATGATATCCGGCTGAAGCCCCATTCCCTGCAGATCCTTTACGCTGGCCTGGGTGGGCTTGGTCTTCAGCTCCTGGGAGGCGTTCAGGTAGGGAATCAGGGTGACATGTACCAAGATGGCATTGTCATGCCCTACCTCGTGCTGAAATTGGCGGATGGACTCCAGGAAGGGCTGGCTCTCGATATCACCCACCGTACCACCCACCTCGATGATGGCGATACGCATATCCGGGTCGGTGAAATTGCGGTAGAAGCGGCTTTTGATCTCATTGGTCACATGGGGAATGACCTGAACCGTGCCCCCGCCGTAGTCCCCCCTGCGCTCCTTCTGGAGCACGGACCAGTATACCTTGCCCGTGGTGACATTGGAATTCTTGTCCAGACTTTCGTCGATAAAACGCTCGTAATGCCCCAGATCCAGGTCGGTCTCGGCCCCGTCGTCGGTGACGAACACCTCTCCGTGCTGAATGGGGTTCATGGTGCCGGGGTCAATATTGATATAGGGATCGAATTTCTGCATGGTGACCTTATAGCCCCGGGCCTTCAGCAGTCTGCCCAGGGAGGCGGCGGTAATGCCCTTTCCCAGGCCGGAAACCACACCGCCGGTTACAAACACATATTTTACTGGCATAATGAAAATCCTCCAAATTGTAAAATCATCCGAATCAGAATTGCACTGTAGTTTATTATAAACGAGTCACAGATAAAAAGCTACTGCATCTTGACGCAGAAAGCGAAATAGCCTTTCCCTCCTGTGTTGAACAAAAGGCTGTAGGGCGGATATTCCTTCTCAAAGGCTCTCAGGAGCTGGTCGAAGGTCAGGAGGTCGTTTCTCTCAAGCTGAAAGGAGCTGTCGAAATGAAAGTGCATTTTAATACGGTCCAAAAGCTGCTGTGAGAGAACCTTGATGGCGTAGAGCACGGTCTTGTCCGCCTTGTCTATGGGACGGCCCAGCATGGCGGCCAGGGTGCGCAGCGCCAGCCACTCCTCGTACACCAGGAACACCTGAATTCTCCTTTTCTCCTCCGTGCGGTAGGTCAGGCGGTAGCAGAGCTTGGCGGCGGCGCTGAAATCCTCCCCGCTGTAGTTTGAACTGACAATTTTGGCGTTTGCCCGAAACAAATCCTGCATCTCCTGCACAATGGCCTTCTCCAGGGAGGCCAGCTCGTCGTCCGCGGGACGGTGTATCCATTTGTTGACGGTCCGTCCCGCGATGGCGTGATCCTCTATCATCACATGCCCGGTGAGCCAGCCCACGCAGATACCCAGAAAATGCCTTACCGCCTCCACGGAATAATCCTGCGCCTCCAGCTCGTCCTCCAGGGCCGGCAGGGTCTTGTCCCTCATATTGTCGTGCAGCTTCTTATGTATCTCGTATCCGCCGTAATGGACGGACTGCATATAGGCCTCCTCCTCCTTAAAATGCTTGATGGTATAGCTTTTGAAATATTTGATACCCTCCCTGCACGCGTGCTGTTGTTTGTCGGGATCCTCGTTTAGCGCGATCAGCTTGCCCACAATCGAAAAGAGCCTCTGGTGCGCTCTGTCGACAACGGGTACGCCCAGGTTAAATCGGTCGTTCCATTTTACTTCCTTCATGACTTGGGATTCCTTTCCTCCTTGCGGCTTTCCGAATGGCATAACCTGCCTGTCGCCTCTTTCAATATTTTGTACATATTATAAATCAGTATAGCATATTGCGGGCCGAATTTCATCAGAAAAAAATACAAACCCCCGGAAGTTTTAACAAATCTTTAAGATATAACACCCTTTTTTCACATAAATGCTATTGATTTATGGCTCTATTGTCTCTATAATAAAATGGACTCGCGCGAACTGCGAAAAACGCATAGGGCGTGGGCAGAAACGCCTAAAATATGGGGAGACGGCGGGGGATTTCACCCGGGCTTTCCATGACAGAAACGGAGTGGCTATGGATAATCAGATGAATCAATATGACAACGGCGGCGGATATAACAACGGCAACCGCGGCGGCGGTCCCGGAGGCCCGGGGGGCGGGGGGAACGGTCAGCCGCCCAGGAGGCCGAACGTCCTGATCATGATATTGCTGGGCCTGAGCGCCGTGATGATCACGTTTATGTTCTACAACCTGCTTTTGGGCGGCGGCAGCAGCGCCCAGGAGGTGGAGTACACGCAGTTCCTGAAGGATCTGGAGGACGGCAGGGTGGAGCGCGTGGAGGTCAACGTGGAGAACGCGGAGATCCTGGTGACGCTTAAGCAGACGGAGACGGACGCAGGCAGCCCCGGCGTGGAGGAATACTACACTCCCCTGGGGATGCTCCAGATACAGCAGAACAGGGAGTATTCCACGCTGTTGATGGAGAGCATGGATACGCTCACGGAGCGCCTGGAACAGCACGGCGTGGAGGGTAAGCGCACCATCAACAACAGTTCGGGGCTTTTGATGGAGATCCTGATCACCGTGATCCTCCCGGTGGCTCTGATCTGGCTGGTGGCCGGGTTTTTCTTCCGCAAGATGGGCAGCGGCGGTCCCATGGGTGTGGGAAAGAGCAACGCGAAGGTGTATGTTCAAAAGGAAACAGGTGTTACTTTTAAGGATGTGGCCGGGGAGGACGAGGCAAAGGAATCCCTTGTGGAGATTGTGGATTTCCTGCACAACCCCGGAAAATATTCCAAGATCGGCGCAAAGCTTCCCAAGGGAGCCCTCCTGGTGGGTCCTCCCGGCACGGGTAAGACGCTTTTGGCCAGAGCTGTGGCAGGGGAGGCCCATGTGCCCTTTTTCTCCCTGACAGGTTCCGACTTCATAGAGCTCTATGTGGGCGTGGGCGCCAGCCGTGTGAGAGATCTGTTTAAGGAGGCCAATAAGAACGCCCCCTGTATCGTATTTATTGACGAAATTGACGCCATCGGCCGCAGCCGCGATTCCAAGTACGGCGGGGGCAATGAGGAGCGGGAGCAGACCCTGAATCAGCTTCTCTCGGAGATGGACGGCTTTGACGGTTCCAAGGGAATTTTGATTCTGGCGGCCACAAACCGGCCGGAGATTTTGGATAAGGCCCTGCTGCGCCCGGGGCGCTTTGACAGGCGTATCATTGTGGATAAACCTGATTTGAAGGGCAGAGTGGAGATCCTGAAGGTCCATTCCAAGGATGTGAAGATGGACGAAACGGTGGATCTGGACGCCATTGCCCTGGCCACCAGCGGAGCGGTGGGCTCCGATCTGGCCAATATGATCAACGAGGCGGCCATCAACGCCGCCAAGGAGGAGCGGGAGTATGTGAACCAGCAGGATCTGTTCAACGCCGTGGAGCAGGTGCTGGTGGGCAAGGAGAAGAAGGACCGCATCATGAGCAAGGAGGAGAGGAAGATCGTCTCCTACCATGAGGTGGGGCATGCTCTGATCAGCGCCCTGCAGAAGAATTCCGAGCCCGTGCAGAAGATTACCATTGTGCCCAGGACCATGGGAGCCCTGGGATATGTGATGCACGTGCCCGAGGAGGAGAAATATTTGAACACCGAGGCGGAGCTTCGGGATATGCTGGTGGGTCTGGTGGGAGGCCGGGCGGCGGAGGAGATCGTATTTGAGACCGTCACCACCGGCGCGGCCAACGATATCGAGAAGGCCACGGAGATTGCCCGCAATATGGTCACCAGATACGGCATGAGCCGCCGGTTTGGCCTGGTGGGCCTGGCCACGGTGGAGAGTCAGTATCTGGACGGAAGGGCGTCTCTCAACTGCAGCGACGACACGGCGGCCCAGATAGACGCCGAGGTGGTGGATATCATCAAGGAGAGCTATGAGAAGGCGCTGGAATATCTCCGCGACAATCGCGAGCTGATGGATAAGCTGGCGGCTTTCCTCATAGAGAAGGAGACCATCACAGGCAAAGAGTTTATGGAGATCTTCCGCAGGGAAAAGGGGCTGCCTGATCCCAAGGAGGAGAAAGAGGAGAAGACGGCAAAGGAGAAGGAGGATGCTTCGGCCCAGCCCTCCGGGCTTTTGCAGACGGAGGACGTGTTAGGACAGAGCCCTATCACAGCCGGTCTGTATGTGGACGTATCCGTGGGGACTGACGCAACCGACTCCGCGGGGAAGAGCGAAGGGGAGCACGGCCGGGGGGCCCAGGAAGGAGAAGGCGTTTCCGGTCCTGAGTCCCGGGGGAAGCAGGAGGGCGAGAGCGCAGCCGGTCCCGGGTCCCGGGGGACGCAGGAGGGCGAGAGCGCAGCCGCTCCCGATTCTTTGGGTGCGTCCGGAGCCGAAGTCCGGACGGAGGCGGATACGGGTGCGGCGTCCGGCCGGGAATCCGAGAGCGGGCAGGCAGGCAGCCGGACTCAAGAGGACGACGGCCGTCCGGTGGGGAGATTTTCCAACGGCAGGATGGAGTGAGCTTTCTATAGGGTAAGATTGAGATGAGCATGGTGATCGGTCATGCTCATCTTTCCATGGCCGGAGACGGCAGGCAGCTCTGATACGGAGGGGTATTGTGTTTAACTTTGAGGAAGAATTAAAGAAGCTCCCCAAGGATCCGGGAGTCTACATTATGAGAGATCAAAACGACGGGATTCTCTATGTGGGTAAGGCGGTGAACCTGCATAATCGCGTGCGCTCCTATTTCCGGGAAAATATAGGCAGGGGTCCTGCCATAGATCAGATGGTGTCTTTGATTGCCCGCTTTGAGTACATTGTCACCGATTCGGAGCTGGAAGCGCTGGTGCTCGAGAATAATCTGATCAAGGAGCATTCCCCCAAGTACAATACTCTTTTGAAGGACGACAAGACATATCCTTATATTAAAGTGACTTTGGGGGAAGACTATCCCCGCATTCAGTTTTCCCGTCTGATGAAGAAGGACAGGTCCAAATATTTTGGCCCTTACAGCAGCGCGGCGGCGGTGAAGGACACCATCGAGCTCTTGAATAAGCTGTACCGGCTTCGCACCTGCAGCCGGGTTCTCCCCAGGGATATCGGCCTTGACCGCCCCTGCCTGAATTATCATATCAAGCAGTGTCTGGCTCCCTGCCAGGGATATGTGGACCGGGAGCAGTACCGTCTTCAGGTGGCGGGGGCGCTGGAATTTTTAAACGGCAATTACAATGTGATTTTAAAGGAGCTGGAGGAGAAGATGCGGGCGGCGTCGGCGGAAATGATGTTTGAGGATGCCGCCAGATATCGGGATCTGTACAACAGCGTGAAGGCCGTCTCTCAGAAGCAGAAGATCACTGACAGCGCGGGAGATGACAGGGATGTCATAGCGCTGTACCAGGACGCTTCGGAAGCGGTGGTGCAGGTCTTCTTTGTGCGGGATGGAAAGCTGATCGGCAGGGAACACTATTATATGACACAGGTGCCGGAAAACAACAAGCCCGAGATATTACTGGATTTTATCAAGCAGTTTTACGGAGGGACACCCTTTATTCCCAGGGAACTGATGCTGCAGTACCCCATCGAGGATACGGAGCTGATCGAGAGATGGCTGGGGGAGAGAAGGGGCGGCAGAGTGCGTCTTCGGGTGCCCAAGATCGGCTCCAAGGAGAAGCTGGTGGAGCTGGCGGCACAGAACGCCAGGCTGATCTTAAACCAGGACAGGGAGAAGCTCAAGCGGGAGGAGGGCAGAACCATCGGCGCTGTGAAGGAGATCGCGGGACTTCTGGGGCTGACCTGCGTGAACCGCATGGAGGCCTTTGACATTTCCAACACCAACGGATTCGAGAACGTGGGTTCCATGGTGGTGTATGAGAAGGGAAAGCCAAAGCGCAGCGACTACCGGAAGTTCCGGATACAGACGGTGGCGGGGCCGGACGACTACGCCTGCATGAAGGAGGTGCTGACCAGACGGTTTCTCCACGGTGTGGAGGAGGCCAGGGATTTGGAGGAGAGACAGATAGAGAGAGAGTACGGGAGTTTCAGCAAATTTCCCGATCTGCTCCTCATGGACGGCGGCCGGGGACAGGTAAACATCGCGCTGGCGGTGCTGGAGGAGCTTGGTATCAGCATTCCTGTCTGCGGCATGGTGAAGGATGATAACCACCGCACCAGGGGCCTTTATTTTAACAATGTGGAGCTGCCCATCGACACTCATTCGGAAGGGTTTAAGCTGATCACGCGAATTCAGGACGAGGCCCACCGGTTTGCCATCGAGTACCATAAGTCGCTGAGGGGCAAGGCCCAGGTGAAATCCGTTTTGGATGAAATTCCCGGCATAGGGCCCGCCCGCAGAAAGGCTCTTATGAGGCATTTTAAATCTCTGGAGGATATACGCCGGGCTACCGTGGAGGAGCTTAGGGAGATACCGGAGTTAAATGGGCGGGCGGCGGAGGCGGTGGTGGAATTCTTTGCCGGTCACGCTTCACAATGACAGGGGCATATGATACAATCAAAGAAACGGATGCAGGAGGGCTGTCGTCATGGCGAGCGTAGGATTGGATAGAGTCATAGAGAGGTTAAAGCTGGAAAATCTGACCCCGGAGATTTCCGTGGACAAGATCCGGGTCAATCAGCCGGACATCAACCGTCCGGCGCTGCAGATTGCCGGATATTTTGAATATTTTGACGCCACGAGGCTGCAGGTGATCGGTTTTGTGGAATATACTTATATGGAGGGCTTCACCAACGAGCAGAAGCAGGAGATATACTCCAAGATTCTCTCCTATGACATTCCGGCCATCGTCTTCTGCCGTGAGCTGATGCCGGATCCCATTTTCAGGGAGATTGCGGTGGCCCACGGGATTCCGCTCCTGTCCACCAAGCTGGCTACCTCCGCCTTTATGGCGGAGGCTATACGATGGCTGAATGCCAAGCTGGCCCCCTGTATTTCCGTTCACGGCGTGCTGGTGGACGTCTACGGCGAGGGGGTGCTGATCACGGGGGAGAGCGGCATCGGAAAGTCCGAGGCCGCCCTGGAGCTGATCAAGAGGGGACACCGGCTGGTCACCGACGATGTGGTGGAGCTGCGCAAGATCAGCGACGACACGCTGATGGGCTCCGCTCCGGATATTACCCGGAATTTTATCGAGCTGAGGGGTATCGGCATCGTGGACGTAAAAGCGTTATTCGGCGTGTCCTCCGTGAAGGACTCTCAGCAGATCGATCTGGTGATCCGACTGGAGGATTGGGACAAGGACAAGGATTATGACAGGCTGGGGCTGGAGGAGAGCTACACCGAGTACCTGGGAAACAAGGTGGTGTGCTATGACATTCCCATCCGTCCCGGGCGGAACCTGGCCATTATCTGCGAGGCCGCTGCCGTCAATCATCGTCAGAAAAAGATGGGCTACAACGCGGCCCAGGAGCTGTACCGGCGTGTGCAGAAATCCCTGGCGCAGAAGCGGGAGGACGAAATTTAGGATCGGAGGAGTTGGGGATGAAGGGCTGTGCGTTTGGCGTGGATATCGGAGGCACCTCGGTGAAGTTTGGCCTGTTTGACGGCCAGGGCCGTCTGCTTGACAAGTGGGAGATCCCCACTGACAAAACCGACGGCGGGGCTCATGTGCTGCCTGATGTGGCGAAGGGTATACGGGGAAAAATGAATGACAGGGGAATTGCCCCGGAGAATGTGGCGGGTGTGGGTGTGGGCGTCCCCGGCGCCGTGGCCGAGGACGGCATGATGCCGGGGGGAGCCGTGAACATAGGCTGGGGCAGCTTTAATCTGGTGGAGGAGTTAAGAAATTGTCTGAAGCTGCCCGTGAAGGCGGCCAACGACGCCAATGCAGCCGCGTATGGCGAAATGTGGCAGGGCGGCGGAAGGGGCTGTTCAAACCTGGTGGCGGTGACCTTGGGCACCGGTGTGGGCGGAGGCATCATAGTGAACGGCCGTCTGCTGACAGGAGCCACCGGGGCCGGGGGCGAGATCGGCCATATCCATGTGGAAGATCAGGAGACAAAGCCGTGCAACTGCGGGAACAGGGGCTGTCTGGAGCAGTATGCTTCCGCCACCGGAATCGTGCGGCTGGCCGAGAGACGGCTTACGCGGGACGGGAAAGAAAGTTTGCTCAGGAGCCGAAGGGTGACGGCCAAGGCGGTGTTTGACGCCCTGAAGGAGGGCGATGCCGTGGCCGGGGAGATCGCGCTGGAGTTCGGGGAATACCTGGGCAAGGGACTGGCCATAGTGGCCGGCGTGGTGAACCCGGAGCTCTTTGTCATCGGCGGAGGCGTGTCAAAGGCGGGGGATATTTTGTTTCGGTATATTGAGCCGCCCTTTCGGAAATACGCTTTCGCACCTTGCAGGGGAACCGGGTTCGCGCTGGCCAAGCTGGGAAACGACGCGGGAATTTACGGCGCAGCAGGTCTGATATTGCATATGGGTTCATAAAATGGGGTATGGAACGGATAACCGTTCCTATATGCCGACCTCATGATATCTGGCGAAACTCCTAAGTCCCATGGAAAATTAGATAAAGAGGTTTGCTGAAAATAACGCGGTCGGTACAATGGAGGCCGGATGGGAGAGAATGCGGATGATTAGCAGCGCGGTAATGGAGATATTGAAAGGTTTTGTGCCCGAGGAGCATATTCATATTCAGGAATCCATGGCGGCACATACCACCTTTCGCGTGGGAGGGCCCGCGGATTGTCTGATCGAGATAGAGAACGAGGCGCAGCTTCGAAAGGTGCAGCGCTATCTGAACCTGATTGAAATTCCCTTTTTCGTGTTGGGCAACGGCAGCAATACCTTGGTGAGGGATGCGGGATATCGGGGAATTGTGCTTTTGATCGGGCAGAAGATGAGCGGAATCCGGGTGGACGGGGACTGCATCACCGCTCAGGCCGGAGCTCTTTTGACCCAGGCAGCCAGAGCGGCTTTGGAGCATGGTTTGACCGGGCTTGAGTTTGCATCGGGTATCCCCGGCACGGTGGGGGGCGCCGTTGTGATGAACGCCGGAGCCTATGGCGGGGAGATGAGCCAGGTGGTGACGGAGGTCACGGTGTTAAACAGAGAGGGGGATATCCTGGTTCTGGATAATGAAACGCTGGAGTTTGGCTATCGCTACAGCGCCATCAGGAATCAGCCCTTTATCGTGACTCAGGTGGTGTTTCGCCTGGCGGCCGCCGACAGGGAACGGATCGGTCAGAGGATGGAGGCCCTGGCTGCAAAGAGGCGGGAGAAGCAGCCCCTGGAATATCCCAGCGCGGGCAGCACCTTTAAGCGTCCGGAGGGGCATTATGCCGGGGAGCTCATTATGAATGCCGGAATGAGGGGATTTCAGATCGGAGGAGCCAGGGTCTCCGACAAGCACTGTGGTTTTGTGGTAAACATGGGAGACGCCACCGCGAAGGATATCCTGGATGTGGTCGGAGTAGTGCGTGAGCGGGTCAAGGAGAGGTTCGGTGTGGATTTGGAGATGGAGCCGGTGGTGCTTTGAGAGGCAGACTGCCGGCGGGGCATCCCGCATGATTTCTGCCGCCGGGGGCGGAAAGTCTGGAAGAAAGGCATGGTGATCTGATGAGGTTTGTGATAGTCACGGGTATGAGCGGCAGCGGCAAGAGGACGGTACTCAAGATGCTTGAGGATATCGGTTTTTATTGTGTGGACAACCTTCCGGTGTCTCTCATTGAGAAATTCGTGGAGCTGATCACCATGCCCAACAGCGAGATCAGCAAGGTGGCGCTGGGGCTGGATGTGCGTACGGACCAATCCTTCGAGGAGATCCCCCGTATTTTGGAAAATCTGAAAGAAAAGGGGTATCAGTACGAGATCCTTTTCATGGACGCGGAGGAGGAGGTTTTGATCAAGCGCTACAAGGAGAGCAGACGGGTCCATCCTCTGGCGGTGGACGACAGAGTGGAGGAGGGCGTCCGCAGGGAGCGGGAGACGCTGAAGACCATCCGAAGGAATTCCGACTATGTCATAGACACCTCCCATCTGCTCACGAGAGAGCTCAAGGAAGAACTTGACCGTATTTTTGTGCGGAATGAGGAATATAATAGTCTTATGGTGACGGTGATGTCCTTTGGGTTTAAGCACGGCATACCCTCCGACGCGGATATGGTGATGGACGTGCGGTTTCTGCCAAACCCTTTCTATATAGAGGAGCTCAAGCGCCAGACCGGAAATGACAGACCTGTCCAGGAGTATGTCATGGGGTATCCCGAGGCCGGGGAATTTTTGGACAAACTGACGGAAATGTTGCATTTTTTGATTCCGAATTATTGTAAAGAGGGGAAATACCGCCTGGTCATTGCCATAGGCTGCACCGGTGGAAAGCACCGGAGCGTAACCTTGGCCAACGAGCTGTATAAATGCATGAAAAACTGGGGTCATTACGGTATCAAGCTGTACCACAGGGATGTGGACAAGACGAGATAAAGGGATGGAGAAATGTCTTTTTCGAGGGAAGTGAAGGAGGAGCTGGCAAGGCAGAGCGACACAGCCAGACACTGCCAGATAGCGGAATTGGCGGCTATATTGCACTTCTGCGGCCAGCTTGGCAGGGACGGCGAGGGGCATTATACCCTGGGGTTTCAGACTGAAAATGAAGCTGTTGTCAGAAAAGGCTTTACATTATTAAGAAAAACGTATAATATAGATACGGATGTCGCGATGAGCGAGGAGCAGATGCAGGAAATCTTTCAGAAGGTGGGAAATCTGGAGGAGCCCGTCAGCAGTCTGCTTATCAAAAATTCCTGCTGTCAAAGGGCATTTTTAAGAGGCGCTTTTCTGAGTGTAGGTTCCATGAGCAATCCACAAAAGAGTTACCATCTGGAATTTGTATGTGCCGATGAGGACAAAGCGAGACAGCTGCAGAGTGTGATACAGGGATTCGACATAGAGGCGAAGGTTATCCTCCGCCGAAAATATTATGTTGTCTATCTGAAAGAAGGAGAAAGCATTGTCGACCTGCTGAATATCTGCGGGGCTCATATCTCTCTGATGAAGCTGGAGAATCTGCGCATTGTAAAGGAGGTGCGCAATTCCGTTAACAGGCGTGTGAACTGCGAGGCGGCCAATATTACCAAGACGGTAAACGCATCCGCCAGACAGATTGAGGATATTGAGTATATCCGTGATCATTACGGGTTGGAGAGGCTGTCCCGGAATCTCCGCAGAATGGCGGAGGTACGCCTGGAGTTTCCCGACGCTCCCCTGAAGGAGCTGGGGGGATACATGGATCCCCCGGTGGGCAAGTCAGGGGTAAATCATAGGTTGAGAAAGCTGAGTGAATTTGCGGATAGATTGAGAACATAATGAAGGTTTTCAATGATTGGAAAGGCGTGGTTAGCAGTATGGAAAGGAAAAGAATTCAAGTCAAGCTGGAAAATGGTCTGGAGGCCAGACCTATCGCCCTGCTGGTGCAGGAGGCAAGCAAATACGAGAGTCAGATATACCTGGAGGCGGACAACAAGAGAGTAAACGCAAAGAGCCTGATCGGCATGATGAGCCTGAATCTGGCGGGAGGCGAGGAGCTGACGGTGGACGCGGAGGGTACTGACGAGCGGGAGGCTGTGGAGGCAATCGAGAAGTTTTTGAGCGGAGAGGCATGAACGCTCTCATATCACAGAATTACGAAAGGCGGAATCAAGAGTAAGTTGACTGGTTCCGCCTTTGCTCACTTTAGGGTGAGGGGGATGGCTAATTTTTATCGGTAAGGAGAGAGGAGTTATGGAGCAGGGGCGGGAAAGGAAAATGCTCTTTGTGTACAATCCCAAGGCGGGAAAGGCCCAGATCAAAAATAAACTGTTTGATATTCTTGACATTTTTACCAAGGGAGGCTATCTGGTAACGGCATATCCCACCCAGGGGAAGGGGGATGCCCTGCGCATGGTGCGGGACAGGGAGGAGGACTACGAGCTGGTGGTGTGCAGCGGCGGCGACGGAACGCTGGACGAGGTGGTCACGGGTATTATAAAGAGTCCCTTCTCCACGCCGGTAGGCTATATTCCCGCAGGCAGCACCAATGATTTCGGGGGGAGCCTGGCGCTGCCCAAGAATATGAAGCGGGCGGCCCAGACTATACTAAACGGTCACGATTTCGCCTGCGATGTGGGAGCTTTCAACGAGGATGTGTTCGTCTATATCGCGGCTTTCGGTCTGTTTACGGAGGTATCCTACGGGACGGACCAGGAGGTGAAGAATGTGCTGGGGCACATGGCGTATCTTCTGGAGGGCGTGAAGTCGCTGCCCAACATCCGCTCCTACCATATGAAGGTTATCTCCGGGGACCGGCAGATAGAGGACGACTTTATCTTTGGCATGGTGACAAATTCTTCGTCGGTGGGCGGGTTTAAGCGCATCACGGGAAAACATGTAAAGCTGGACGACGGAGAGTTTGAGGTGACGCTGATCAAAAAGCCAAGGAATCCCCTGGAGCTGAACAATATCATGGTATCGCTGCTGAACAGGGATATTGACACAAATGAGATGTACTGCTTCAAAACCGCTTCTATCAGGCTGGAGTCGGAGGATGAGGTTTCCTGGACTCTGGACGGGGAGTTTGGGGGAAGCCATCGGGCGGTGGAAATCAGGAATATGTGCAAGGGGATTAATATTCGGGTTGGCAAGTAGCGGGAAAGAATCTCAGGACGGAGGCGGATTGGCGGAAGGGCAACTTCGCAAAACAAGCGGTTTATTTTTTGAAAGAGATATGGTATAATGAGACCGTATGCGAGACCGGAAACGGTCCAATGGCCATCAGACGGCGGAGAACGGCTCTGAAGGCGCGGAACGAAACAGGAAACCCATAAAATACAAAATAAATGATAGGGAGGTATTGAGATGTTAGTATCTGCAACGGAAATGCTGAAAAAGGCAAAGGCTGGCCATTATGCGGTAGGTCAGTTCAACATTAACAATCTGGAGTGGACAAAGTCCATCCTGCTCACTGCCAAGGAGATGAGAAGTCCTGTGATTCTGGGTGTGTCTGAGGGCGCGGGCAAGTACATGGGCGGCTATCACGCAGTGGTGGGCATGGTGAACGGCCTTCTGAAGGATTTGGACATCGACGTGCCTGTGGCGCTGCATTTGGATCACGGCAGCTTTGAGGGATGCTACAAGTGCATCGAGGCAGGTTTCTCCTCCATTATGTTTGACGGATCCCATTATCCCATCGACGAGAATGTGCAGAAGACCACCGAGCTGGTGAAGGCCGCTCACGGCAAGGGCATCTCCATCGAGGCCGAGGTAGGTTCTATCGGCGGCGAGGAGGACGGCGTTGTGGGTATGGGCGAGTGCGCGGATCCCCAGGAGTGCAAGGCTATTGCGGATTTAGGCGTGGATTTCCTGGCGGCAGGAATCGGAAATATCCATGGAAAATATCCTGAAAACTGGCAGGGACTCAGCTTTGAGACTCTGGATGCCGTTCAGCAGCTTACCGGGGAGCTGCCCCTGGTGCTTCACGGCGGAACGGGAATCCCCGCCGATATGATCAAAAAGGCCATCTCCCTGGGCGTGGCAAAGATCAATGTGAATACGGAGTGTCAGCTCTCCTTTGCGGCGGCTACCCGCAAGTACATCGAGGAGGGCAAGGACCAGCAGGGCAAGGGCTTTGACCCCCGCAAGCTGTTGGCTCCCGGCGCGGAGGCTATCAAGGCTACCGTCAAGGAAAAGATGGAGCTCTTTGGTTCCGTGGGAAAGGCTGAATAAATGGATTCAAATGAATGCCCGGTTTTCGGGCATTCTTTTTTGTGCTGATCATGTGGTTAAGCAGATATATTCCGTCTCCTGACAGGTGACGTATTTCTCATACTTCATACCCAGCTTTTCGCATAATCTTAGGGAGGCTTCGTTCCGGGGCTCCACCAAAGCGCGAATCTTGCCAAATTCCAGTCGTTCAAAACCGTATTCCAGGATAGCGCAGCAAATTTCAAAGGCATAACCCTGCCTCTGCCAGGGGACCCCGATTACAAATCCGATTTCCGGCTCCTCAAAGCCTTCCCTGTAGGCGAAGCCCGCCCTCCCTATGATCTCCCCTGTGTCCCTCTTTCCCACGGTCCACACTCCAAAGTCATAAAAGCAGTAGATCTTTTCGATGTATTCCCGAATATATTCCTTTTCCTGTTCCTTGTCAGGGTAGAGTCCCTCCATATATTGCGTGATGGAGGGATTGGCATAGATGTGATAGAATTCCTCCACGTCCTCCACCGTGGTCTCACGCAGGAAAAGGCGCTCTGTGGTGAGTATGTCCAGGGGAAGCCTGTTGCAGCGCCGGTATACGCCCTCCAGGTAGGAAAGCTCCAGCTCGGCGGGTTCCTCGCAGGCATAGCGAACTCCGTAGAAATCCTGCTCTTTGTTTTGAGGATGGAGATAGGCCAGTACCGGGCGGGATTCCGCGGCCAGGCGGGAGGCCAGGGAGGGATTGTCGGCGAGCCATAAGACACCCTCTCCGCCGATGTCTGTGGCTGAGGGGACTGCACCGGAGGGGCGTTTTTCGGCTTCGGCATATTCCGCGTTTGTCAGGGGTTTATATACCTGTATTTCCACGGAAATTCCCTCCGGAGCCAGCCGTTCTCTCAGGGGCCCAAAATGCTCTCTGTATTCGGTGTGTTCCAATATAACCTTTAATTTTCGTAAATAATACATGGAAACCTTTGTTTCTCCTCTTTACCTTTTCCTCTTTTTCCGATAGAATGATAATTAAGCTGCAATTAGTATATTACATTTTTTCATTATAGGAAAGGTAAAGGTAACCATTATGGCAAAAAATCCTATTGTAACCATTACTATGAAGAACGGAGGAATTATTCGTCTGGAACTCTATCCGGAGATCGCTCCCGTTTCCGTGAACAATTTTATCAGCCTGGTGAACAAGAAATACTATGACGGCCTGATTTTTCACCGTGTGATCAGGGGATTTATGATTCAGGGCGGCTGTCCTGAGGGGACGGGCATGGGCGGCCCCGGCTATTGTATTAAAGGAGAGTTTGCGGCCAACGGCGTGGAAAACAACCTGAAGCATACGGAGGGTGTGCTGTCCATGGCCAGGGCTCAGGCGCCGGACTCCGCCGGATCCCAATTTTTCATTATGCACAAGAATTCTCCCCATTTGGACGGCAGTTATGCGGCCTTTGGAAAGGTTGTGGAGGGCATGGAGGTAGTAAACCTGATTGCCGAAACCGCCACGGATTACAACGACCGTCCCCTGGAGCCTCAGGTGATGCAGACGGTCACGGTAGATTGTTTTGGAGAAAAATATCCGGAACCGGAGAAGTTATAAGAAACGAAAAGAAAACCCTGCGCCGACCCGTTCATGATTGAACGGGTCGGCACGCCTGGGGAAGTCAGCAAAGGCTCTCCAGAAATTCTCTTGCGGCTTTTGCTCCGCCGCACCGCTTAAAGCCCTTTGATATCTCCCTTGCCGCCAATTTGTACTGCTTATCGTTAAAAAGCTTTTTGGCAGCCATAAGGACATCCTCCTTCTGAGCCGAGGGCAGCTTTATCCCTGCGCCCAGCTCCTCCACGCGCTTTGCGACGGCTCCCTGCTCGGGGGTCTGTGGGAACAGAATTAACGGAACCTCATAATATAAAGCTTCCGAGGCTGAATTCATGCCGCAGTGGGTGAGAAACACATCGGCAATTGACAGCACCGCCATTTGATCTACGGAGGAATAGACCTGAATATTGTCGGGCAGGTCCACAGGTTCCTTTTCGTTTGCGCCCAGAGAAATAATAACCTGATACTCCGTATCCCGAAATGCTTCCACGCAGTTTCTGTAGAGTTCTTGATTTTTTATCACTGTACCCATGGAAATGTAGATCAGTTTTTCCGCCGTCTTTGAGATCTCTCCCTCCAGTGGCCGGATAGAAGGTCCCACAAAACAGTACTTGTCTGAAAACGTATCCGCACACGGTTGAAATTCCCTGGATGTATATACAATAGTGTTTGTTGCATTGTCATTTTGAACGATATCCAAAATTCCCTTTACAGGATATCCTTTTTTCTGTAGTTCCCGGATAAGCCTCTTTATCTTCGGCATGGAAAATAACATTGTGAATAGCTCTCCAAACCCATGTTTTATGTATTTTGCGGAATATTTGTTAAAGGCGAAGGTGGTGGTGGAGGACACGTATGGAATATGATACTTTATTGCCGTAAGCCTGCCCCAGTATGCTATGGAGTCAGATACGATCAAATCAGGCTTAATCTGCGCCACCTTTTTGGCTACCATGTCGTCCAATGCCAGGGTCGATTTCACCAGAAGCTCTGTGGCAAAGGCCATATCCTTTCCGACTTTCTCCGCGTATTCCTTATCTTCCATCTCAAAATTGCAGGAATCGCAAGGGACAAACTCCGCCCCCGCCCTTTCTATCTTTTCCCGGAATTGTTCGAAAGAGAAATAAGTAACCTCATGTCCGGCCCCGGTCATTTCTCTGACCAATGCCAAGGTGGGATTGGTGTGTCCGTGGGCCGGTATGGAAAACCAGGCTATCTTCATCTTTACCTCCTTGCCGGAGCATTATTTCCGAAAGCCGCCAACTCTGCGGCTTCCTTACCGGCCGTTTTTGCATATTGAGTCTTCATTCCTTCATATCCGTCTGTGACAACCCTGCTGATATATGCCTCATCCAAATCCAGATAAGAGGTTGCAAGCATTGTGGCTATGCCGTGAACGTAAATCCACATTTCAAGGTGAAAGCGATAGGCGTCATCTTCATTGAGCCCCAATTTTTGCTGAATCATTTCCAGCAGCCAGCGTATGGATTCCCTGCTGTCTTCTATTTTTTCACCGGAACGGTCGCGCATAAAGAGCAGCTTAAAAAGCTCTTTTTCCTCCCTTGCAAAGCGGATATAGGCCATCCCGCTTGCCTTATAGGGAGGATATTCAGCCTTTGCCACCTCCTCCCTTAAATATCCCTGATATAGATCGTCCGCAGCCTTCATCACCTCCTTGCGTACCTCCTCCATGCTTTGGAACAGTCCGAAGATCGGGCGGGAGGAAGAGCCTAACTCTGCCCCCAGGGCTCTGGCGGTCAAGGCGCTCATTCCGCCTTTTCTTGTTAACTCCAGCGCCCCGGCAATGACTTCCTCTCTGGTAAACCTGAACTTTCGAGGCATATTATTGTGCTCCTCCTGTAAAGCAACAATTGTAGTGCAACATATGTTGCTTTATTTTACCCTTTTGATCAGGAATAGTCAAGGGCAGCGTCTTTCAGCCGAAAAGGCTGTTTTGAAGGAGGTGTACTTTGACAATACGTTTATAATAAAACGGAATTAACGACACAAAATCTGTTCATTTTTTGTTAACAAATCTTTCAATATCTTTTCATTTTCACATCATGTTTTAGACATTTCTTTTGACTATACTATAACCATAAGAAACAAACAGTTATCAAATGCAAGAGCCAATTACAGTTTACTGTTTTTTAAATAACTTTTTCATAATAAGTGCCAAGGGAACAAAATTCCCTTGGCATCCTCCCTTTTTAGGGGTAAAATAGGATTGTCTGCTATGGTTGAGAGGAATTGCCGGCAAACGGCGGCATTCTTCATCCTGATTTGAGTCACGGTAAAGCTGTGACATGGAGGATAATGTGAAGACGATCTATGTGGTGGAGGATGACGCCAATATACGGGAAATTGAAATTTTTGCGCTGAAAAACTGCGGATATGAGGCGGAGGGATTTGCGTGCACCTCCGATTTTTGGCGGTCTGTGAGAAAGGAGAAGCCTGCGCTGGTACTGCTGGACATCATGCTCCCGGATGGGGACGGCATAGAGATGCTGGCAGAGCTGCGCTCCGACCCTGAGATGCGAAAGCTTCCCGTGATTTTGGTGACGGCCAGAACAACGGAGCTTGACAAGGTAAAGGGACTGGATTCCGGCGCCGATGACTATCTCACAAAGCCCTTCGGCGTCATGGAGCTCATATCCAGAGTCAAGGCGGTGTTAAGGAGGGCGGAGCCGGACAGGGAGCTGCCCCTGGTTCTGTCGGATATCTCCCTGGATACGGCAGGGCGGGTCTGCCGTGTGGCGGATGTCCCCGTGGAGCTGACCTACAAGGAATTTGAGCTTCTGTCTCTCCTGATACGAAACGCCGGGACCGTTATGACCAGGGATGTGCTGATGGAGAGGATTTGGGGGACGGACTATATGGGGGAGTCGAGAACGCTGGATGTACATATTAAAACGCTGCGAAGGAAACTCAAAAGTGGGGGACGGCATATCCACACCGTGAGGAATGTGGGATATCTGGCGGATTGAGGGACAAAAGATGCGCAGGAAAATCAATCTGAACTTTATGCTGGTGATTGCCGTCTCTGTTTTTTTGACGGTTTCTTTCACCGCCCTGGTCTCCTACCGTTTTTTTCAAAGGGAGGTTTTTTCCGACCTTTCTTCCTTTGCGGATATGATCGAAAGGCTGGGGCTGGCGGAACGGATGAGGGACGACGGTTTTGTGGAGCCGCTGAGCGAGCTTAGAATCACATGGATTCAGGCGGACGGCCGGGTATTGTACGACAGCTATGCCAGGGATCCGGCCTCGGCGGCAAACCATTCGGACCGCCCGGAGGTGGCGGAGGCTTTAGAGAAAGGGGAGGGCTTCTGTGTCCGGAAATCCCAGACCATGGGGGAAAGTATTTTTTTCTTTGCAAGGAGAATGGAGGACGGCACCGTAATCCGTATCGCCAAGAAGGCGGGGAGCATTTGGCATATGTATGGAGATGCTCTGCCTGTGACCCTGCTCATAGCGGCGCTGTCCTTTTTGATATCCATGTGGGTTGCCAGGGCGCTCACCCGGGCATTTGTCCGCCCTATCGCGGAACTGGCGGAGGATATGGACCGGCTGGAGAATCCGGTTTCCTACCGGGAGCTGGCGCCCTTTATTGAGCGGATACGGGCGCAGCATGAGCAGATGATGGAAAATACCAGGATGAGACAGGAATTCACGGCCAATGTGAGTCATGAGCTGAAGACTCCGCTGACTGCCATCTCGGGCTACGCCGAGCTGATTGCCACCGGAATGGCTTCCAAAAAGGAGAGCAGGCATTTTGCGGAGGAAATTCACAAGAGCGCCCGGAGGCTGCTGTCGCTGATCAACGATATTCTGCGTCTCTCAGAGCTGGAGGGTTCCTCGGGACAGCTCTTATCCTTTGAGGCGGTGGATATCTGCGGACTTGCCGGAGAGTGTGTCCGCACTTTGGTCCCTGTGGCCGAGAAGCAGGAGGTTTGCCTCACCTTTCAGGGAACGCCCCTGCCAGTCAGGGCCGACAGAGGGCTGCTGGAGGAGCTGGTGTTCAATCTCTGTGACAACGCCATTCGGTATAATAAAAAGGGGGGGCATGTGTGGGTCACGGTCACGGACCGGCTGATTGTGCAGGACGACGGCATCGGCATCCCGGCAAAATATCAAAAGCGAGTGTTTGAACGCTTTTTCCGCGTGGACAAGGGGCGCTCCCGGAAGATGGGCGGCACCGGGCTGGGGCTGGCCATTGTAAAGCATATCGCTCAGGTCCATGGGGCGGTTATTTCCCTGGACAGCGACGAGGGCATGGGGACTACGGTAAGTGTGGCATTTCCGGATCCGGAGATATCTGACCCGGAATAGCGTACTGCACGGCGTCCATGACCTGAAGGCTGTGTTCCGATATCTTTCCCAGACCCGAGAGGATGTCGGACAGAAGGAAGCCGACAGTAACGCTGCACTTCCCCTTCTTCACTCTTTTTCTGTGGTTTTTCAGCACTCTCTTTTCCATGCGTCTGCGCTCGTTTTCCAACTGTCTGGCATCGTTTGCGGTGATGGGGATTGGATGATCCCAGTAATCCATGGTATGTTTGACCTGGGTGAGGACAAGGCCGCCGTAGGAGTCCAGTTCCTCTTTGGCTTCCTGGGAGAAGGCAAGCTCTTTCTTATTCATCTTATGAACGCTCTTTGTGATTTCCAGCGCATAATTTGCGATGCGCTCTATGTGGCCGACGCTGTGCTGGATCAGGGACAATTCCCTGGAGTCTGCCTCGGACAGGGCGTTACGGCTGATTTGAAGAATGTAATCGCCGATTTTCTCCTCATATTGATTTACAAAGCCTTCCAGATCGCTCACATCGCAGACTGACTTTTCGCTGAATTGGGAGAGAAGACCGAGGCTCTCCCCCGCCGCCTCCCCTGCCAGCGTGAGCATCGCGCCGGCGGTTTTGCGGCACTGGCTGAGGGCCAGGGAGGGGTTGTCCAGAAACCGTCTGTCCATGTTTGACAGGGCGGCCATTCTGGCCGGGAGGGCGTGGGAATCGGCGCCGTCCCTCTCCGGTACGGAGGCCCTTGCAAGCTCCACCAGCCTGTTGGAGAAGGGCAGCAGCACTACGGTGGCCAGTATGTTGAAGCAGGAGTGCACCAAAGCGATGCCTGCGGGAGTGGCGGCCTGTTCCAGGAAGGAAAAGGGGGCAAAAAAGTTGACGGCGTAAAAGCCGAACATAAACACGGCGGTTCCTATGACATTAAAGTACAGATGGATAAAGGCGGCTCTCTTGGCATTTACATTTGCCCCCACGGAAGAGATGAGGGCGGTGATGCAGGTGCCGATGTTCTGGCCCATGATAATAGGCAGTACCGCAGAGTAGGGGATGGCCCCGGTGGCGCAGAGAGCCTGAAGGATTCCCACGGAAGCCGAGGAACTTTGAATTACGGCGGTCAACAGGGTGCCCGCGATCATTCCCATCAGAGGATTTGAGAAGGCCACGAACAGATTTGTAAACTGAGGGACATCTTTCAAGGGCTTCATGGCTGAGCTCATGGTGTCCATACCGAACATCAGAATGGAAAAACCCAGCAGAATACCGCCCACATCCTTTTTTTGGCCGGATTTGCCGAACATCAGGAGAAAGACGCCGACAATGGCCAGTATGGGGGAGAAGGAGGTGGGCTTTAAGAGCATTATAAAGAAATTGTCGCTCTCAATGCCGGTAAGGCTTAAGAACCATGAGGTGATGGTGGTGCCGATGTTGGCTCCCATAATGATTCCCACGGCCTGCCTAAGCTGCATAATTCCCGAATTGACAAAGCCCACCACCATCACTGTGGTGGCGGAGGAGGACTGTATGATGGCGGTGGCGCCGGCGCCCAGCACTACTCCCTTTAAGGGGTGGGAGGTCATTCTGGTGAGAATGGCTTCCATTTTGCCGCCTGAAAGCTTGGAGAGCCCCTCCCCCAGCAAATGCATTCCGTAGAGAAAGAATGCCAGCCCTCCGACCATGGTAAACAGATTAAATAGATTCATCCCGATCCTCCCGTTCACTTTTCCGGCACAACATGAATGCAGTGCCATACTGGATTTATTGTGGGATGAATATACCATATCTATGTAAAAACCAAAGGTTTTTTATGTAAAGTCTGTGTAAAATTTAAAAAAAGTGTTTTCTGAAAGTCCCCGGGGCCTCGCCGTAATATTTCTTAAAGGCTTTCGAGAAAGCATATTGATCGGAAAAGTCCAGTCTGAGGGCAATTTGGCTCAGAGTCAAATCGGCGTCGGACAGAAGACGGGCGGAATGGCTCATGCGCAGGTTGATGAGATACTGCTTGGGACTGTAGCCTGTGTGGGAGTGGAAATATTGTATAAAATATTTCTCGCTCATGCCCATGAAGGAGGCCATCTCTCCCACGGAAATATTCTTTTCCACATTCTCCTCCAGGTAAGTAAACAGCCGGTTGATCTTTAAGGGCGGGGGACTTGCGGGCCGCTCGTAAAATCTCTCCTGGGTGCCCAGACAGGGGAGGAATTTTGACAGGAAGGTGAGAAATAGGGCGTAGAGCTCCAGGGAAAGAGCGCAGGCGTCCGGTCCGATCTCAAGAAAGGCTCCGCAAAGCTTTCTCGAGGCGTCCCGCACCTTTTCGGAGCCGTAAATTCCTGCGCTGTTGCACCGTTTAAAAATGTCCAGGGAATTCCCCAGGTCAAGGGTGAAAAAGGTCACCAGAAAGTCACAGCATTCCCCTATGCAGGAGGCGGTGTAGGTGTCTCCCGGATGAAACAGGAGGACGTCTCCCTGGGAGGCCGTCAGCGTCCGGCCGCCTATCTCCATAGAGAGTCCCCCTCTGTGTATGTTCCACAGGGTATAGTCAATTTTGGTCTTGGTTTCGGTCCAGTCCGCTCCGTGGCGGCAATAATGGCAGAATTTGATGTGCAGGGAAAGCCGGGAAGGATGGAATTCCATAGAAACCTCCTTTTTTGCGGTTTTGGTTCTTGATAGCATATCACAAAATGTTAAATAATACAATACTTTTGGATATCAATGCATACCTTACAACATTGTAAAAGAGCGGGAAAAGGGATAGTATACAAAAAACGGAAGGACGTCCATCTTGCAGAGGAGGGAGGAGACGGAATGATTCGATTGTTTGAGCAGCATTATGTCCGCAGACAGAGAGAGCTGGACGGAATGTGGAGGTATGTGAGGGAGGACGGGAGGGAATATTCCCTGCCCGTTCCCGGATGTGTGGAGCAGCATCCGGAGCTTTTGACCTACAGGGGGAAGGGAAGCTTTTATAAGAGGGTATCCGTCAGGGAAAAGACGAATATCCGACTGGAGTTCAAGGGGGTCAGCCATACGGCGGAGGTTTATTTTGACGGCGCCTTTGTCGTTCATCATTACAATGCTTTCACCGGATTCGACGGAGTGATCGCTGATGTGGAGCCGGGGGAGCACGAGATCAGGGTCTGTGTGGACAATTCCTTCAACGAGGAATCCGCTCTGCATATTCCCAACGATTATTATACCTACGGAGGGATCATTCGTCCGGTGGTGCTGGAGGAGCTGGGGAATGCCTATATAAGGGAGCTGCGTTTTACGCCTGTAAGGCAGGACGGCGTCTGGCAGGGAGTGGTGGAGGCCTGGGTGGAAAATCTGACGGGAAAAGCACTGGATCTGGAGTTTACCGCTTCCTTGGCGGGGGCCCGGGCCGCGGGGAGAGTCTCCCTGGAGGCCGGAAGAGCCGGGAAAGCGGAGCTTTCGCTCTCCTGCGGGGAGGCGGAGGAGTGGAATCCGGATTCTCCCAGGCTGTACCTTCTGCACACAGGGCTTTTGTCCGGCGGGGTTGCTGTAGACGATTACATTGAGCGGGTGGGTTTCCGGGAGATCGGCAGGAAGGATCACAGGATTTTGATCAACGGCAAGCCGGTGTTTTTAAAGGGCTTCAACCGCCATGAGGACTACGGAACGCTGGGATGCGCGCTGCCCCTCCAGGTCATGGCACAGGATATGGACCTGATGCGGGAAGCCGGGGCCAATGCGGTGAGAACCTGTCATTATCCCAACGACGAGAGATTTCTGGATCTCTGCGACGAGCGGGGAATGCTTGTGTGGGAGGAAAACCATGCCAGAGGCTTAAGCCTGGAGAGGATGTGTAACCCCAATTTTGACAGACAGTGCCGGGATTGTATCCGGGAGATGATCACCCGGCATTACAATCATCCCGCCATTGTGGTCTGGGGGATATTGAACGAATGCGACAGCACCTCCCGGGAGGGCAGAGAGAAGTATCAGAGCCAGTACGAGCAGATCAGGGGGCTGGATGCCAGTCGTCCCGTCACCTCCGCCACCTGCAAGCACTTTAAGGATATCTGTCTGGACCTTCCGGATATCGTGTCCTTCAATATGTACTCCGGATGGTACGAGGACGTTCCCGTGAAGGAAAGACATGAGCAGGAGATGGATTGGATTGCTCGGGCGGGAGGCGCGGGGAAGCCGGTTATTGTCAGTGAGTTCGGCGCAGCGGCCATATACGGCTGCCGAGACAGAGGGCGCTGTAAGTGGAGCGAGGAGAGACAGGCGGATATAATTCGGGAAAATCTGGAGGTGTATCGGGAGGATCCACGGCTTACAGGCGTCTTTATCTGGCAGTTTGCCGACTGTAAGGTGACGGAGGAGGAGTGGTTTTTCAGCAGGGCCCGCTGTCATAACAACAAGGGCGTGGTGGATGAATACAGACGGCCCAAGGAGGCCTTTGATGTGGTGAAGGAGCTGTTTGCGGGGATGAACGGAGGCCGGCGGGATGACAAAACAGTATAATATTCCTTTTCCTATGGATATCAGGGAGACGGACCGGGAGAAGGATTTGGGGAAAATATATGAGATCAGAGATTACTGCACCCAGGAAATGTCCCAACAAAATCAAAAAGGACTTATTCAGAGGGTGGTGGATATCTGCCATGCCAACGGAGGAGGTACCGTCCTTGTCAACGAGGGAAAGTGGAGTTCCGGGCCCGTCAGACTTTATGATAATATATGCCTAAGGCTTCATGAGGGTGCTGAAGTGGTGTTCAGTCAGACGCCGGAGGACTATCTGCCTCCTGTGTTCACCAGATGGGAGGGTACGGAATGCTATAATTATTCTCCCTTTATTTATGCCAGGGGATGCAGTGACGTCGCCATTGTGGGGGGAGGACTGCTAAAGGGTATGGGACAGTCCTGGTGGGCCTGGAAGGCGAAACAGAAGGCCGCGGCGGAGGAGCTGTACTGGGCGGGAAAGAACGGCGTCCCTGTGGAGCAAAGAGTGTTCGGTACGAGGGAGGCAGCCCTGCGGCCTTCTTTCCTGCAGTTTATTGATTGCAAAAACGTAACGCTTCGCGATTTTTCTATCGAGGAAGGGCCCCAATGGACCATCCATCCCGTGTATTGTGAAAATGTGGTGGTGAAAGGCGTGAGGGTTCGCACCACCGGGCACAACACGGACGGCCTGAACCCTGATTCCTGTAAAAACGTATGGATTGAGGGATGTAGATTCTCCACTGGGGATGACTGTATTGCCGTCAATTCCGGAATCAATGAGGACGGATGGAGGGTCGGCAGGCCGTCGGAAAACATTGTAATTGTGGACTGCGACATGGACGGGGGGCACGGGGCCGTGGTTATCGGCAGTGGCATGAGCGGGGGCGTAAAAAACGTGTACGCAGCCGACTGTCGTGTTAAGGGAACGATGCAGGGCATCCGCATCAAATCCATGAGGGGAAGGGGCGGTTACGTGGAAAATGTGTGGTTTGAGGATATGGTTCTGGAGAACATTACCGGAGCGGCCATTCAAATCAGTATGTTTTATCCGTACAGCACAGTGCTGCCGGAAAATAAAGTTCCACCCCGGATCGGGAACATAAGCATAAAGAATATCAGCGGAGGCGGAAATCATATGGCGCTGGAAATCAGAGGGCTTGAGGAGGAGAGCATCAAGAATGTAGCTCTTGAAAACGTGCGGCTGTCCGCCGAAAAGAGTATGACAGTTGAAAATGTAGAAGGCATATTTATGAAGAATGTCAGTTTGGAGGAAGGGCAAGTCTGAAAATCACATGAGAGAAGGAAATCGAGGAAAAACGGTGGATCTGTTTCTCTTCATGGGACAGTCCAATATGGCGGGCAGAGGCGCCGTGTCCGAAGAGCACAGGGAGGGCTGCCCTGAAATTCTGGACGGTGCGGGATATGAGTTTCGGGCAGTTTCTGCCCCGGGCAGGCTTTGCAGGATGTGTGAGCCCTTTGGAAGGTATGAGGACCGTGAGGGCGGTATTGACGATGGGGGCAGGAAGACCGGCTCTCTGGTCACTGCTTTCACCAACGCCTATTTTGAGCGGACGGGGGTACCCGTTGTGGGCGTTTCCGCCTCAAAGGGGGGCAGCAGTATCTCACAGTGGCAGCCGGGGGGAGCGTTTATGGAGGACGTCCTTTCCAGGCTGGATGCCTCAACGGCTTTTTTGATTGGGGAGGGTTATGAAATCAGGCATAAATATATGCTCTGGTGTCAGGGGGAGACGGACGGAGATTTGGGCAGGGATTCGGAGGAGTACCGCGGGGAGTTTGAGAAAATGCTGGAGGAGATGCTGGGGCACGGTATCGAGCGGTGTTTTCTGATCAGGATAGGGCATTATAACGGATCGGACAGCAGGGATTACCGCCGGATTATGGCGGCCCAGGAGGAAACGGCCCGCGCCAATCCTAATGTGGTCATGGTCTCCAGGGCGTTTGCGGAAATGAAGGCCAGGGGGCTTATGAAGGATGCCTTTCATTATTATCAGCAGGCATACAATGAGGTGGGAAGGGAAGCGGGGAGAAATGCGGGGGACTATGTGGAGGGCGGCTGTCCTTAGGGGGCGGCCACCCAACGAACCGCCTGCTGCCTTACGAATTGCCGTAAAGACGTGTCTGCTGTTTTGTGTGACCGGTACGTGTCCGGGGCCATAGACTTTTTGGGCGGACACATGGTATAATAAGACCATATTCTTGGCCGGAAACGGCCGGATGGCCATCAATACCATGGAGTGCAACGACATGGTATAAT
>CATLGW010000034.1 GCA_949948715.1 uncultured Lachnospiraceae bacterium
GGAGAGGAGCCCTGTGTGTACGGGGAAGAGCCGGAGTACGGAGAGCCGGAGCCCGAGGTATATGTCGTCGGTCCGGACTATATGGAGTCTGAGGGGGACGGGTATGACGAAGAAGGGGAGTACATAGAGTCGGAATATCCGGAGGCAGAGTCCGAATATTACCCGGAGCGTTCCGGGGGGAATGTTTTCGCTTCCCTTTGGCAGGCTGTATGCGGCATGGGGACCATGGACCGCGTGATCGCGGGGACAGGTATCTTAGTGCTTCTCTTGGTGATTGCCGCGGGCAGTGCGTATTTCTCCTCCCGGGAGCGAAGCAGGCAGCTCGGGGAGTTTATCAGCGTGGGCAGACAGCTTGACGGCATCTCTCTGATCGGCGACAGCGGGCTTATGGCCATGGCTGACGCGCAGATTGCGAGGCTTGCGGCCGCCTCGGTGATCGCCGGGGCGGAGGAGCCAAAGAAGGATTACAATGAGGCGGACTACAGCAAGGACGTCACCGTCTCACTGAATATGGTGTCGGTGGTAAAGGATTTGAAAATCAAATTTACCAACAAGTCAAGCGGAAAGCTGATCGCCAACGTGCCCTTCGCTGTGACGGTCACCGACGCAGGCGGCAAGAGCGTCACCTGGACGGACGACGACATGGACGGTGTCATTTATCAGAAGGATATGACTCCCGGCTCGTACAAGGTGACGTTAAACAGCCTTGCGGACGGAAAATACGCGGCGTACACCCTTCCCTCCTCGGCTCAGTCGGTGGAGGTGAAGAAGGATGCGGCTTACCAGAAGGTGGATGTGTCCAACGAGGTGAAAAAGGAGTCCCAGGTCAACGCGGCCAAGGAGGATACGAAGAAGAACGAGACAAAGGTGGAGTCGGCGCTGACGGATACGGTTCCCTGGGTGGAAAGCACCTCGGGCACGGTGGTCTACACGGAGGTCTCCAAAAGCTCTATCCCGGATCCTCTGCTGCTTGTAAAGAGCGGAAGCTTCCTTCGGATTGCGGAGGGAAATCTCGTTTCCGGCGTCACGGTCAGCGGTGGCAACGCGGCGGCTGTCACGCTGGATCAGACATCCGCCACGGTCTATCTGAATACGCCGTTGGCCCTGGGGGTGACCGTGACAGGCGTTATGGACGGCGGGCTTACGGCCGCATCCTCCGACGAGGGGATAGCCACCGTCTCCGTGGACGGCCAGACGGTGACGGTGACCGGTGTTAGCCCGGGCAGCGCTGTCATTACCGTGAGTATGGTGTCCGGGGGCGTAGAGCAGCGGGCAGCCTGTGCCGTGGCGGTGAAATCCCATCCCAGGGACGACAGGACCACGCTGTTAAAGGACGGGAACGGCAACCAGCTCTTTGTGTCGGAGGATAATGTTTACAGAGAGGCCGTCTATGCCGATTACTACACCGCCGATAAATTTTTTGTGAAAACAGGAACCAAATATACGGGCTGGCAGACCCTGGACGGCAAGGTTTACTACTTTGACGCTTCGGGCCAGGCCGTCACCGGGGAGCAGGTCATTCAGGGGGCAAAGTACAATTTTGCCAGCGACGGAACCCTGGTCACGGGCTCCGGAACCATGGGAATAGACGTCTCAAAGCACAACGGAAAGATCGATTGGAATGCAGTGAAGAATTCGGGGGTATCCTATGTCATTATCCGCTGCGGATACAGAGGCTCTTCCCAGGGCTCTCTGATCGAGGATCCCATGTTTGTCACCAATATTAAAGGAGCCACGGCGGCGGGACTGAAGGTGGGGATTTATTTCTTCACCCAGGCGGTAAATGTGACGGAGGCCGTGGAGGAGGCATCCATGGTGCTGGGACAGATAAGCGGCTATCCCATCTCCTACCCTGTATTTTTGGATGTGGAGCCCAGCGGCGGCCGAGGGGATAAGCTGGACAGGGGCGCCCGGACGGAAATCTGCAGGGCTTTCTGCGCCACCATACAGAACTCCGGATATACGGCGGGTATTTACGCCAACAAAACCTGGCTGACAGAGAAGATCAACGTCGGCGAACTTTCTGCCTACAAGATATGGCTGGCGCAGTATGCGGCGGAGCCTACCTACAGGGGCAGGTATGACATGTGGCAGTACAAGTCCACCGGCCGTGTCAGCGGCATCAGCGGCAATGTGGACATGAATATCAGCTATCTGGGGTATTGATTGTTTTAATATTTTTTTCCTGTAAAATTTGTGTAGCCAGAAGGGTAAACTTTATGTTATACTGGCAATAATGTGACAGACGGGAGGATATTGGCATGAGAACTTATCTGGTTACAGGCGGAGCGGGCTTCATCGGTTCCAATTATATTCATTATATGTTTAAAAAGTATGACAACGAGATCCGTATTATCAATGTGGACGCGCTGACCTACGCGGGAAACCTGGAGAACCTCAAAAGCGTGGAGGACCGTGAGAATTATACCTTTGTAAAGGCGGACATCTGCGACAGAGAAGCCATAGAGGCTGTCTTTGCCGCAAACGATATCGACCGGGTGGTGCATTTTGCCGCGGAGTCCCATGTGGACAGAAGCATCCGCAATCCCGAGGTGTTTGTGAGGACCAATGTGCTGGGCACGGCCGTGATGTTAAACTGTGCGAAAGCGGCGTGGGAGCTTCCGGACGGCAGCTTTAAGGCGGACAAGAAGTTTTTGCATGTCTCCACGGACGAGGTGTACGGCTCCCTGCCGGAGGATGACGAGGCGTTTTTCTATGAGACCACGCCCTATGCCCCTCACAGTCCCTATGCCGCCAGCAAGGCCAGCTCGGATATGCTGGTGAGGGCTTATATGGACACCTACCGTTTTCCGGCAAATATCACCAACTGTTCCAACAATTACGGCCCCTATCAGTTTCCGGAGAAGTTTATTCCTCTCATGATCAACAATGCTTTGCAGGGGAAGCCCCTTCCCGTGTACGGCGACGGAAAGAATGTCCGCGACTGGCTGTATGTGGAGGATCATGCCAAGGCCATCGATATGGTGCAGGAGCAGGGCAGATTGTTTGAGACCTACAATATCGGCGGACACAATGAGAAGCAGAATATCGAGATTCTGGACATTATAATAGAGACACTGCAGGGGATGCTCCCCGCGGAGGATCCCCGCAAGGCGCTGGTGAGCAGAGATCTGATCACCTACGTGGAGGACCGCAAGGGGCATGACCGCAGATATGCCATCGCGCCGGACAAGATCAAGGAGCAGATCGGCTGGTATCCCGAAACTATGTTTAAGGAGGGCATCAAAAAGACCATCGCCTGGTTCTTTGAGAACGAGGAGTGGATGAAAAACGCCACCAGCGGCGATTATCAAAAATATTATACAGAGATGTATGAAAATAAGTAAATACATTATGGACACAGGAATGGGAACGATGTATGTCGTTCCCATTTGTTCCCGCAGGCGATGAGTGGGGCATGCTTCCCCGGAATATTGTCACGGGGAAGCCAGTCCCGGATTGGAGGTTTATACATGGACAGGAAACTGCGGCGCCTGGCAATCATGGGCTCCATGGCGGTGATCTTAATTGTTACGCTATTGGTGTTCTATGCCAATCCCCAGCAGGAAAACGAAAGATGGGGGAGCACGGCTTCCCAGGAATCCCAGCAGCCGGAGGAAAGCGTCCCGCCGAAGGGGCAGATCGGCAATGATTTGTCGGCCTTTCTGCGGGATGAGAGTTTTTTTGACGAAGAAATCAATCCCATCCTGGAGGCTGCCAGGGATCAGAGCAACGCCCTCTCCATGGTGGTCACCTCCGTGGAGAAGGATCTGCGCATTCAGGTGGTGAACCCGGAGGGGGAGCCTGTGGAGGGCGAGAGCTTTTTTGTGCGGCTGACGGACCTGGGGGAGTACAAGGATTTGGACCAGGACGGAATTATCTATATAGGGGATTTGGACCCGGGGGAATATGAGCTGTCTCTGCTGCCCGCGGAAGGGTACAAGGTGCCTGTGAATTCCACCAGAGTCCGGGTGAAGGAGAAGGTGGAGTATCTGGCAATCGAGGACATCTCCCTGTTGATCAAGACGGAGGACGAGGTGGACGCCGAGGCCGAGGACAGCGGTGTGAAGGAGGCCAGAAACGATGCGGACCGGACGGAGATTCAAAAGCAGCAGAAGCCCTCGGGAGGGGCTTCGGTGGGAATCGACGTTTCCAAGTGGAACGGCGATATCGACTGGGACAAGGTGAAAAACGCGGGGATAGAGTTCGCCATAATCCGCGCGGGCTATCGGGGTTCCGTGACGGGAAGCCTGGTGGAGGATCCCTGCTTTGTGCAGAATATCAGAGGTGCGGCCAAGGCCGGGCTCCACACGGGAGTTTACTTTTTTACGCAGGCCACCAACGAGGTGGAGGCGGTGGAGGAGGCCTCCGTGGTGCTGGCGCTGGTCAGGGAATATGATTTGGATTATCCCATCTTTATTGACACCGAGGGGGCCGGAGGAGAGGGCCGGGCGGACCATCTGGATACCGAGACCAGAACCGCGGTCTGCGAGGCTTTCTGCCGTACCATTGAAAATGCCGGTTACACGGCGGGCATCTATGGCAGCCGCAACTGGTTCAATCATAATCTGGATATGGACAGGCTGGATCAGTACTTTATCTGGCTGGCGGAGTATCGCAGCGCGCCTCTCTACCAGGGCTATTACAAGATGTGGCAGCACACCTCCAAGGGCAAGGTGGACGGCATAGAAGGCAATGTGGACATGAATATCCGTTATGAATAGAGTGGAATGTACAGATATGAAAAAGAGCAAGAAGATCGGAATCACGGTTTTTGTGGCATTGGCGCTGGTGATGGCCGCAATTATAATCGTGCACGACAACCCAGGAGCGGACCCCCAGGAGGAGCTTTTAAAGAAGCTTATCTCCTGCGGCGTCATTGCCGCCGCCTGTATTGTCTTTGTAAAACTATATGACAAGCTGGTAGTGCTGCCTGTGGAGCTGTACCAGAGCAGACATCTCATCTGGAAGCTGGCCAGGAACGACTTTAAGAAGCGGTACGCGGGCTCCTACCTGGGGGCGGTGTGGGCCATGGCCCAGCCGGTGGTGACTGTGGTGATGTACTACATCGTGTTTGACAAGATATTCGGAAGCTCCGGACCTAAGCTGCGGGGCGGCACGGAGGTCCCCTTTGTGCTGTTTTTGACGGCGGGGCTGGTTCCCTGGTTCTATTTCACGGAGGCCCTCAACAACGGTACCAACGCCCTGCTGGAGTACAATTACCTGGTGAAGAAGGTAGTGTTTAAGATCAGTATTCTGCCCATCATCAAGATCATAGCGGCCACCTTTATCCATGTGTTCTTTGTGGGGGTTCTGCTGGTGGTGGCGGCAGTGTACGGCTATTACCCCAGCGTGTATATGCTGCAGCTTGTGTATTACAGCGTCTGCCTGTTCGTATTTGTCCTGGCCCTGAGTTACACCACCTGCGCCGTGGTGGTATTTTTCAAGGATTTGTCACAAATTATCAATATCGTGCTGCAGATCGGTATGTGGGCCACCCCCATTTTGTGGAATATCAATGACCTGGGAGACAGCCCTGTGGTGACGCTATTAAAGTTAAATCCTCTGGTATACATTGTGAACGGCTACCGGAGCGCTATCTACGAGCATGAGTGGTTTTTTTGGGACTTTTTTTCCACCATGTATTTCTGGATTGTGACGGTGCTTCTGTTCGGGCTGGGGGCGTTGGTGTTCAAGCGGCTGAAGGTGCATTTTGCGGATGTCCTTTGAGCGGGATGGAGTGACTATGGCGGAGAGAGAGATTGCCATCCGTGTGAAGGATGTGCGCAAAATATATAAATTATATGACAAGCCCAAGGACCGAATGAAGGAGGCTTTCGGCTTCGGCAGGAAGCAGACCCATCAGCTCCATTATGCCTTAAACGGGGTGAGTCTGGACATCTTCAAGGGCGAGACGGTGGGAATTATCGGGACCAACGGCTCCGGAAAATCCACGATTCTTAAGATTATCACCGGCGTATTGACCCCCACGGAGGGGGAGGTGGCGGTGGACGGACGCATCTCCGCTCTGCTGGAGCTGGGGGCGGGCTTCAACATGGAGTACAGCGGCATCGAGAATGTGTACTTAAACGGCACCATGATGGGCTTCTCGGAGAAGGAGATCGAGGAGCGGCTGCCGGATATTCTTGCGTTTGCGGATATCGGGGGCTATGTGAAGCAGCCCGTGAAGACCTATTCCAGCGGTATGTTTGTGCGGCTGGCTTTTGCCGTGGCCATCAATATTGACCCAGAGATTCTCATTGTGGACGAGGCTCTGTCCGTGGGGGATGTGTTTTTCCAGGCCAAGTGCTACCACAAATTCGAGGAATTCAAGAGGATGGGCAAGACCATCGTGTTTGTGAGCCATGATCTGAGCAGCATCAGCAAGTACTGCGACAGGGTGTTCCTCTTAAATCAGGGGACTCTCCTGGGAGAGGGCAGCCCCAAGGAGATGATAGACGCCTACAAGAGGGTGCTGGTGGGACAGTATGAGCTTCCCGACAGGCAGGAGCACAGAGATCTGTTAGACGACAGGGAGCTCAGGACGGCCGCAGGGCGGGAGGCTTCGGAGGGAAAAAATCCGGAGCTGCTGGAATATGGAAACGGACAGGCCGAGATTGTGGAGTACTATCTGACGGACGACCGAAACGTCAGGACCACAGCCGTCATCAAGGGCAGCAAATTTACCATTCATATGAGGGTACGTATCAGAGAGGATATTCCGGCGCCCATCTTTGCGTTTTCCATCAAGAATGTGCAGGGGACGGAGATCACGGGCACCAATACCATGATAGAAAAATCCTTTCTGGAGGCCGTCCCGGCCGGACAGACAAAGGAGGTTTCCTTCACCCAGAGGATGACCCTGCAGGGGGGAGAGTACCTGCTGTCCCTGGGGGTCACGGGCTACAGCGGGGATGACTTTGAGGTGTATCACCGCCTGTACGATGTGATGAATATTACGGTGGTGTCGGATAAGGACACGGTGGGCTATTATGACATGGAATCCGCGGTGACGGTGAGGGACGCGGAAGAGCAGCCCTGATACGGGGCGTCGGGAGGCGGGAAAGCGCATGGGGCAGAGGGAACAAATCGGTAAGGTGACATTAGATTACAGCAAATATTCGGGGGAGGATCTCTACTGTGACGGGGCGGTGGAGGACGAGCTGCTCGAGATAGCAAGGAACCTCTCTCCCGTGGAGTATGCCGGGGTCATAGAGGAGAGGAAAAGCTGGCCTGTGCTCTATCATCTGTCTTCCCTGCGGGAAAATATCGTGGATTGGATTCCTCTGGACAAGGGGGCCAGGGTGCTGGAGGTGGGCAGCGGTTGCGGCGCCGTCACGGGAGCTCTGGCCAGAAAGGCCGGGAGCGTCACCTGCGTGGAACTGTCGAAAAAGCGCAGCCTGATCAACGCCCACAGGCATTGCCAGTGCGAAAACGTGACGATTCATGTGGGAAATTTTAAGGATATTGAGCCGGACCTGCCCGGAAAGTATGACCTGATCTGTCTCATCGGCGTGTTTGAGTACGGGGAGAGCTATATCGGCGGGGAGGAACCCTATGAGGATTTTTTGAGAATTCTGCTAAATAGGCTGGCGCCCGGAGGGCGTCTGGTGATGGCCATCGAGAATAAGTACGGACTTAAATATTTTGCGGGCTGCAGGGAGGACCACCTGGGTTCCTACTTTGGCGGGGTGGAGAATTACCCGGAGGGCGGCGGGGTGCGCACCTTCGGCAAAAAGGGCCTGGAGGCCGTATTTAATCGGGCGGGGGCGGAAGAATTTCATTTCTATTATCCTTATCCCGATTATAAGTTTATGACGACTCTCTACAGTGACGATTATCTGCCCGGAAAGGGCGAGCTGTCCAACAACCTGCGCAATTTCGACAGGGACAGGATGCTTTTGTTTGACGAGAAAAATGCCTTTGACGGCATTCTGGAGGAGGGCCTCTTTCCTCTTTTTTCCAACTCCTTTCTGGCGGTGCTGGGGGAGGGATTTGACATCAAATATGTGAAATATTCCAACGACCGTGCGCCCGAGTACGCCATCCGCACGCAGATACAGGGCCGGGGAGGGGAGTCTTATGCGGTGCGCAAATATCCGCTTACAAAGGAGGCGGAGGCCCATGTAAGGCGGATGGGGGAGTCTTACGAAGGGCTGAGGGAAAGATACAAAGGGAGTAAGCTGGAGGTCAACCGCTGTAAGATCAGGGAGGAAAAGGCGGAGGGGCTGTTTGCAGAGTTTGAGTTTGTCAGGGGTACTCCCCTCTCCGAGCTGATGGACGGATGTCTGGCAGGGGGAGATCAGGAGGGATTTTACAGATATTTTCGGGAATACAGGGAGCGCATCGGCTACAACAGCCAGTGCCCGGTGACGGATTTTGACCTGATTTTCTCCAATCTGCTGGTGGAGGGCCAGCGCTGGACGCTGATCGATTACGAGTGGACCTTTCCAAAGCCCATGGATGTAAAGGAACTGGCCTTCCGGGCAGTTTACTGCTATCTGTTGGAGGACGGGAAGCGGGAGAAGCTGGGGCTTTCCCGGATCCTGGGGGAGCTGTCGGTGACGGAGCAGGAGGCGGAGCATTACAGAGAGCGGGAGAGGAACTTCCAGAGCTTTGTGACGGGAAAACATATGTCGCTGTCTCAGATGCGGGAGCTGATCGGGCGACGTCTGATGCGGCCCCAGGACTGGATTGACCGATACGAGGATTCCGCGTGGGCAAACCGGGTGCAGATCTATGAGGACAGGGGGAGCGGGTATCGGGAGGAGGAATCCTATTTCGTGAGGGAGGCGTATCAGGGAGAAAACCTGATAGAGATGGAGCTTTCCGTGGACGGGGACGTCAGGATGCTGCGCATCGATCCCGCCATGGATTACTGTGCGGTAAGGATTTTGGAGATGACGCTGAACGGCGTGCGGGTGCCTTTGGAGAGAAGGCGGGTGCTTTGGGTCAACGGCCGCATGATAAGGCCTGTCAGGAGGGACGGGGAGCCCTTTCTGCCCAGCATCGTGTTTGACACGGCGGATCCCAATATCGGCCTGGATTTGAGAGAGTTAGAGCGCCGGGGCGAGAATGCCCTCCGGGTCCGCATGGAGATAAAGCGGCTGTCCCCGGAGATGGCAAGAGATCTGGCGGGGGCCGTGAAGAAGCTGATTTAGCATAGATACGTCTGTCATACAACCGGTGAGGAGGCCGCGGAAAGCGGCAGATGGAGGATTGGCATGAGGAGTTTGCAGGGAATGATCCGCCGCCTGGCAAAGAGGACATTGACCCAGAAGCAGGACAGGCGGTATGCGGCGGAGCTGGCGGCCAGGCAGGTTTCCTATGATGCCTGGATTCGGGAGAGGGAGAGCGCTTTGGGGGAACAGCCCGGGACGTTTCCGGAGGGTGACTCGGAGTTTATTTATCTCATCGCCTCCCGGGGAAGAATGTCCTCAGGGTGCCGCAGGGCCTGTGCCCGCTATTTCGGGGAGCATCCGGGGTGCCAGCTCGCCTATGGGGACGAGGACGTGGAGACACCCGGGCAGGAGAGGATATCTCCCTGGTTTAAGCCGGCCTGGTCCCCGGATTTGCTTGACACATACCCCTATTTCGGCAGCGTGGTATGCTTGCGGAAATCTCTGTGGGAGAGGATGGAGGAGGTCTGGGGACCTCTCCTTGTGTCCGCCGTGGGGGAGGAAAAGGGGAATATTTTGTGCGTGAGTCCGCAGGAGCTTGACCGGTACGGGCAGTGGCTGTCTTTCTGCGCGGGTCTGGCAGGGGCCTATACGCAGGGCAGCGAGGCTGTGGGGCATATAGGTGAAATACTGTTTCACTGTGAGGACAGGGAGCAGCAGGAGAAGTTTTTGAGGCTCTCCCAGGTAAAAGAGCGGCTCAGGGAGGAAATCCTTCGGGACTTTCGGGACGGTTATCTCGTCTCCCAAGGAGGGGAGGAGGGTGCTCCTGACAGGTCTGCGGTGATTTCCGTCATCATTCTCTCCAGGGATCACCCGGAACTTTTGCGTCAGTGTCTGGAGGGCTGTATGCTGGCAGGGGCGGGGGAGCTGCCCTGTGAGATTGTGGTGGTGGACAACGGAAGCGTGAAGGACAACCGGCTTCGGGCGGAGACCCTGACGAGAAATATGTCATCGGCTCAGTGCCCTATCCGCTATGTGTATCAGCCCATGGGATTTAACTTCTCTTATCTGTGCAATCTGGGGGCGGCCAGGTCTGAGGGGCACTTTCTGCTGTTTTTGAATGACGATGTGATCCTCGGCCGTGAGTCGGGGCTTCTTATGATGGCGGCCCTGGCGGACCGAGACCACACCGGAGCCGTGGGGCTGAAGCTGTATTATCCGGACAGCAGACGCATTCAGCACGCGGGCATCACCAATCTGCCCATGGGGCCTGTGCACAAGCTGCAGTTTTTGGAGGATACCGGCGATTTCTATTTCGGGGCGGGCAGAGGGTTTCAGAATGTGCTGTCTGTGACGGCGGCCTGTCTGATGATAGAGAGGGAGAAGTTTATTGCCGCGGGCGGGTTTGCCCCGGCCCTGGGAGTGGCCTTCAACGATGTGGATCTGTGCTTCTCTCTTTATGAGCGGGGATATCACAATGTCTGTGTGAACGACTGCTTTGCGTATCACCACGAGTCCATGAGCCGCGGGGATGACGAGTCCCCGGAGAAGCTTGGCAGGCTTTTGGCAGAGCGGGAGCTCTTGTACAAAAGACACCCCGCTTTAGAGAGCGCGGATCCCTATTATCCGGAAGGGCTGGGCAGAGAGGGGCTTGACACCCGCATTCGTCCGGCTTACGAGACTGCCGGAAATGCCGTCCAGCAGCTTCTGGAACGACTGGAGACGAGAAAGCTGGACGCCTACCGCAGGGACGATTGTCTGATGCTTCGGGTGGAGCAGTGCAGGGAGGGCGCGGTCTTGGGATACGGCGTGGTTTTGGGGGATAATAATTCCTGTTACGAGTACGAGCTTTTGCTGGCGGCAGATGAGGAAAGAGCAGGAGGCCGGGGGGAAGGTGTCGCAGGAAGACATGAGGATGGGGAGGACGGCAGCGGTCCCAAGGAGGCGTATGCGCTGTCCTTGAAGGGGCAGTACCGGCCGGATCTGGCGGAGAATATGCCGGATCAGGTCAACGTAGGCCTGTGCGGCTTCCATGTCAGGCTGACCCGGGACAATCTGCCGCCGGGGCAGTATTTTATCGGAATGGCGGCCAGAAACCGCGTCACGGGGCTGAAGCTGAAGAATTTCAGCATCCGGAGACTAAAGATTTGAGAGAAAGGTATGGTGCAAAGCATGCGGGAGCAGGAGACGGATTACAGGGAGGCATACGAGAGAGAGCATTTGAAATGCGCAGATCTGGCCGCAAGGATAGCGGATTTGGAGGCCCAAAACGAGGAGCTTTCCTGGAAGCTTGGCCGGATCAAAAACAATCCTCTCTGGAAGCTTAGCAAGCCCTTTAGAAATCTGCTGCACTGGGTCATACGGCAGAGGGACAGGCTGAAAAACTGCGGCGGCGTCCGGGGGGTGATACACAAGCTGGGCTACAAGGGGCGGGAGCGGGAGGCCATGAAGCTCCACGGCACGGCCAGCTTTCCCGATGAGTCCAGGGCGGCCGCGGAGAGGGAGGCCGTGTTTCCCCGTATGGTGAAGATCAGCATTCTGGTTCCCCTGTGGAACAACCAGAGGGAGTTCCAGATCCAGATGCTTGATTCCGTCATGAAACAGACTTATCGGAATTGGGAGCTGTGTCTGGCGGACGGCTCCGACAGAGAACACGCTTATATCGGCGACATCTGCAGGGAGTACGCCGCCCGGTCACAGGGCAGGATCGTGTACAAAAAGCTGGAGGAGAATCTGGGGATTGCGGGCAATACCAACGAGTGCCTGAAGCTGGCCACCGGAGAGTATATCGGACTCTTTGACCAGGACGATATTCTGCATCCTTCCGTGCTCTACGAATATGTGAAGGCCATCAACGAGCAAAAGGCGGATTATCTGTACTGCGACGAAACCACCTTTAAGAGCGGCGACATCAACAAAATGCTGACCATGCACTTTAAGCCGGACTATGCCCCGGACAACCTGCGGGCCAACAATTATATCTGTCATTTCAGCGTGTTTGCCAGAGAGATTCTGGAGGGGGACGAGCTGTTCCGCCCCAAGTTTGACGGCAGCCAGGATCACGATATGATTCTGCGTCTCACGGACAATGCGAAAAAGATTGTGCACATTCCCAGACTTATGTACTATTGGCGCAGCCATTCGGGCAGCACGGCCTCCGGCATCGAGGCCAAGCCCTATGCCATCCAGGCTGCCAGGGGGGCCGTATCGGAGCACTTAAGGAAGCACGGTTTTGACCACTTTCAGATTATAAGCACAAGAGCCTTTGAAACCATTTTTCGAATCCGCTATGAGATTATCGGTTCGCCCAAGATTACCGTTCTCATACCCAATAAGGATCACAGGGAGGATTTGGAGAGATGTGTGGGCTCTATCCTGGAGAAATCCACCTATGACAATTATGAGATTCTCATTGTGGAGAACAACAGTTCCACCGGGGAGATCAGAGAGTATTATTCCCAATTGCTGGGGTATTCCTACGAGGAGGGGGCGGCGTCCGGCGTTACCTCTGGCTGTGACGGCGGCATTCTCTACAGCAAAGACAGTCAGGCATACGGCGGCAGGGCTGCAGAGGGACGGGTGGCCGTTGTGACCTTCAGGGGAGACTTCAACTATTCCGCCGTGAATAATCTGGGGGCGTCCTATGCCCGGGGGGAATATCTGTTGCTGCTCAACAACGATACCGAGGTGATCACCGTCAACTGGATGGAGGAACTTCTCATGTATGCCCAGAGAGAGGACGTGGGCGCGGCAGGGGCCAAGCTTTACTACGGCGATAAGACCATACAGCACGCGGGGGTGGTGATCGGCCTGGGGGCTCACCGCACCGCGGGACATTCCCATTACAAGCAGCACAGGCAGAACCTGGGCTATATGGGGAGGTTATGCTATGCTCAGAATGTCTCTGCCGTGACGGGGGCCTGCCTGATGGTGAAAAAGAGCCTTTACGAGGCGGTGGGGGGCCTGGACGAGGGATTTGCCGTCTCGTTAAACGATGTGGATTTCTGCCTGAAGCTGAGGGAGAGAGGGCTTCTCAATGTGTTTACCCCCTTTGCGGAGCTGTTCCACTATGAATCCGTGTCCAGGGGATTGGATGACGGCGGGGAGCGGGCGGCGCGTTACGACAGGGAGTCCGAGAGATTCCGGGAGAAGTGGCGGGAGGTGATTGAGAGAGGGGATCCCTATTATAATCCCAATTTTTCACTGGACAGGAGCGATTTTTCCTTGAAAGTGCAGGCGGAGTAGCAGGCAGGGACCACAGGGACGGCGGGGAGCCGGGCGTTTGTTTCTGCGCCGCATTCCGGGCCGTGAATTTGAAGATTGTGTACCGTGGTTTTTTATGGTAAAATATAACATATCGAAAGCGGGATGCTTTTAGGCAAAGCTAAATAAAACAGGAGGGTGCGTCAATGAGTTACATGGAAGAATTTAACTTCTGGCTGGAGGATGATTACTTTGACCAGGCAACCAAGGACGAGCTTCTCGCCATCAAGGGCGACGAGGGGGAGATCGAGGAGCGCTTCTACAAGGAGCTGGAGTTTGGTACAGGAGGTCTGCGTGGCGTCGTGGGCGCGGGAACCAACCGCATGAATGTCTACACGGTGCGCAAGGCCACCCAGGGACTTGCCAACTTTATCTTAAAGCAGGGCACCCAGGCAAAGGGTGTGGCAATCTCCTATGACAACCGCAATATGTCCCCTGAGTTCTCCCAGGAGGCGGCGCTGTGTCTGGCTGCCAACGGCATCAAGGCCTACATATTTGAATCCTTAAGGCCCACTCCGGAGCTGTCCTTTGCCCTGCGGACTCTGGGCTGCACCGCGGGCATTATGGTGACGGCCAGCCACAATCCCCCTGAGTACAACGGATATAAGGTATACTGGGAGGACGGCGCCCAGGTTACGGCCCCCAAGGACAGAGAGATCATCGGCGAGGTGCAGGCAATCAAGGATTATCACACGGTGAAGACCATGGATAAGGATGCCGCAGTGGCGGCGGGGCTCTATGAGGTCATCGGCAAAGAGATTGACGACGCCTATATGGCAGAGTTAAAGAAGCAGATTATCCATCCCGATGTGATTGCGGAGATGGCCAACGATATCAAGATCGTGTACACACCCCTGTGCGGAACCGGCAACAAGCCCGTGAGAAGGGTGCTGGAGGAGCTGGGATTCAAGAATGTCTATGTGGTTCCCGAGCAGGAGAATCCCGACCCCAGGTTTACCACGCTGGAGTATCCCAACCCCGAGGATCCCAAGGCGTTTACCTATGCTCTGCGCCTGGCGAAGGAGAAGGATGCGGATATTGTTCTGGCAACCGACCCGGATGCGGATCGTCTGGGGGTTTACGCCAAGGACGCAAAGACCGGAGAGTATGTGGCCTTCACCGGAAATATGTCCGGTATGCTCCTGGCCGAGTATGAGCTGAGAGAGCGGGCCGCTGCAGGCTCCATGCCGGAGAACCCCGCTTTGGTCACCACGATTGTGACCACCAATATGACCGTGCCCATCACTCAGGCTTACGGCGTGGATCTGATAGAGGTTCTCACGGGCTTTAAGTTTATCGGCGAGCAGATCAAGCTCTTTGAGGAGAACGGCGGACACAATTATGTCTTTGGCCTGGAGGAGTCCTACGGATGTCTGGTGGGCACCCATGCCAGGGATAAGGATGCCATTGTTGCGGTGATGTGCCTCTGCGAGGTGGCCGCGTTCTGCAAAAAGCAGGGCAAGACTCTGTGGGATATGATGTTGGATATGTATGAGAAATACGGCTATTTCAAGGAGACCCAGTATACCATCACCTTAAAGGGCATCGACGGCTCCAGACAGATTGCGGAGATTATGGATAAGCTGCGCCGGAATCCTCCCAAGGCCTTCGGTGAGCAGAAGGTGTTGAAGTTCAGGGATTATGAGAACGATGTTGTAACGGATATGGACACCGGGGAGAAGACTCCCACAGGGCTGCCGAAGTCCAATGTACTTTACTTTGAGCTCCCCGACAACTGCTGGTGCTGTGCCCGTCCCTCCGGCACGGAGCCCAAGATCAAGTTCTATATGGGCGTCAGGGGAAGCAGTCTGGAGGACGCGCAGGCCAAGGTGGAGAAGCTGACCGAAGATGTGAAGGCTGTGCTGTAGAGCAGAAAGCTGTTTTCAGGAAATGCCGGGAGCAGAGATGAAATCACGCAGGAGACAAAAATCGCCCCTAAAAAGGCGATTTTTGTCTTAACCTGGGGAAGGATAGGCATGGGCAATCTCAAAAAAACATTGTATTACCTCAAAAGAAACGGAATAGGGGATACCTGGTATGCCGTAAAGGAGCGCCTGGCCCGGAGGCATGAGATGCCCTATGCGTATGAACCGGTACCCGCGGAGAGGCTGGCGGCCCAGAGGGAATGGTCGGAGAGACTGGGAGAGAGGGAACGAATCCTTTTCAGCATTGTGGTTCCCGCCTACCGCACTCCCGAGAAATACCTGTCGGAGATGATCCTGTCCGTGCTGATGCAGAGCTATTCTCATTGGGAGCTGATTCTGGCCGACGCCACGGAGGATGATTCCGTGGCTCTGGCCGCGGGGAAATACAGGGACCCCAGACTGCGCTATATCCGGCTGGCGGGGAACGGCGGCATTTCCGAAAACACCAACCGGGCCCTGGGCTATGCCGCAGGAGGTTACGTGGGGCTTTTGGACCATGACGATGTGCTGACCCCCGACGCGCTGTATGAGATGGCGGTGAGGATCGTGGAGGGGAAGCGGGGAGGCAGGGTACTGCAGATGCTGTATTCCGACGAGGACAAATGCGATGCGGAGAGAAACCGGTATTATGAGCCCAACAGGAAGGAAGAATTCAATCTGGATTTGCTTCTGAGCAATAATTACATCTGTCATTTTTTAGTGATGAGGAGAGAGCTTATAAGGGAATTGGGGTTTCGCAGGGAGTTTGACGGCGCTCAGGACTATGACCTGGTCCTGCGGGCGGCGGAGCGTCTGTTAGAGAGAGAGGAGGAGATCGCCCATGTGCCCGCGGTACTCTACCATTGGCGGTGCCATGAGGCCTCCACGGCGGAGAATCCGGAGAGCAAGGCCTACGCTTACGAGGCGGGACGGCGGGCGCTGCAGGATTTTGCGGACAGGCAGGGCTACGGAGCTACGGCGGCAGCTCTGGCTCACCTGGGCTTTTACAGGCTGGTCTACTCCGCCGGACTGCCCCAGAGCAGACCGGATTTGGGGGCGGCAGGCGGCAGGGTCATCCGGAAGGGAAGAATTGCCGGAGGAAGAATGACGGATTCGGGAAAGCTTTTCTATGAGGGACTGCCCCGCCGCTTCAGCGGCCCCCTGCACCGGGCCGTGTTGACCCAGGACGCGGAGGCGGTAGACATCCGCTGTATCCGGGTGAGGGAGGAGTGCCGGGAGCTTTTCAAAGAAATAACGGGTGTTTCTTACACGGAAAATCCTTCCGACGGTCTTTTTGACACGGCTGAACTGCCCGAAGGGACGGACTGTGGGGCGCTGAGCCTCAGGCTCTGCCGCGGGATCAGGGAGGCGGGATATCGGATCCTTTATGATCCGGGGATGGAGAGGTATGAATAAAATAACTATTGTTATACCAAACTATAACGGAAAAGAATTTCTGCAAAAGTGTCTGATGTCCCTGGATGAGGAGGAGAACAGGGAGGATACGCCTCCCTTTCAGGTGATTGTGGTGGACAATGGTTCCACGGACGGCAGCGTATTTATTTTGACAGAGCTGTGGCCTCAGGTTGAGAAAATCCTTCTGCCCGAGAACACGGGTTTTTGTCATGCCGTGAATCTGGGGATTCAGGCCGCCCGGACTCCCTATGTGATCCTGCTGAACAATGACACCGTAGTGGAGCCGGGCTTTGTGAAGGCCCTACATGATGCCATGGAGAGGGAGTCCCGCCTCTTTTCCGTCAGCGCCCGGATGCTTATGTGGGACAGGCCGGAGCTTATAGACGACGCCGGGGATCTGTACTGCGCCCTGGGGTGGGCCTTTGCCCGGGGGAAGGGGAGAAGGGCCTCCCGCTATGACGCGCCTGCCCGGGTGTTTTCCGCCTGCGGAGGCGCGGCGATCTACCGGAGAAGCGTCTTTGAGGAAATCGGTTTTTTCGATGAGAATCACTTTGCCTATCTGGAGGATCTGGACATAGGATACCGGGCGGGTATCTACGGCTACCGCAACGCCTATGAGCCCGATGCCCGGGTGCATCATTTCGGCTCGGCCTCCACAGGCTCCCGATACAATGCGTTTAAGACCAGGCGGGCCTGTGCCAACAGCGTGTATGTCATCTACAAAAATATGCCTTTTCTTCAGCTTCTCATCAATCTGCCCTTTCTGAGCGTGGGATTTATTGTCAAATTTCTCTTTTTTCTGAAAAAGGGTATGGCGGGACTGTATTTTCAGGGATTTCTGGATGGAGTTCGGCTGGCCTGTTCCCCGGAGGGAAGAAGGCATAAAGTTCCTTTTTCTGTGGGTCATTTAAAGAATTATCTTGTCATTCAGTGGACACTTTATATAAATACCCTTCGTTTTTTCTTTTGAAAGCAAACAAAATATTAAGATTTCTTAAGAAAGTGCTTCATACATTCTTAAGTTGTGCTTTCTGCGGTGTTATTGTAAAATGGCCTTACATGGTAAAAGAGCTTTTGACAGTGTTTGACGGCAGACTACCGGGTGATGTGTATGATAAAAGACAATCAGAAGGTATTTAACAGGCTGTTGGTAATGATGGATGCAATGGTTACCGGAGTTGCTTTCATCCTGTCGTATTATATTAAATTTTATATTCTGGAGGACGGTCCCGGAATCGGCGTTTTGCCGGTGGAGTACTATTATATGCTTCTGTTCTTTATCATTCCGGGTTATATTCTTCTCTACTACGGCTGCAATGTGTACACTCCCAAGCGCACCGCCAGGCTGCGGCGGGAGGTCAACACGATCTGGCAGGCCAACACGGTGGGGCTGGCGGCCCTGATTATAGTGCTGTATATGGTAGTGAAGGAGATCAACGTCTCCCGTTCTGTCATAGTCATTTTCTATGTGTTAAATATATTTCTCACCGCCTGTCTGCGGGTGGCTCTGAGGAAATCCCTCCGCACCATCAGGCGCAGGGGATATAACCTGAAGCATATTCTGCTGGTGGGTTATTCCAGAGCGGCGGAGGAGTATATCAAGCGTATTTTGGATAATCCCCAGTGGGGATATGTGGTGTGCGGTATTCTGGACGACCACATTCCCAGCGGCACCCTGTACAGGGGGGTAAAGGTGCTGGGAACCATAGGCAATCTGGAATATATTCTGCCGGAGAACCGACTGGACGAAATTGCCATCACCCTGTCTCTGAAGGATTATGATATGTTGGAGGAGCTGGTGCATACCTGCGAGAAATCAGGCGTACACACCAAATTTATTCCGGATTACACCAGCCTGGTGCCCACCAGGCCCTACACGGAGGATCTGATGGGGCTGCCGGTGATAAACATCCGCTGCGTGCCTCTGACCAACACCGGGAACAAGGTGGTCAAGCGGATTGTGGATGTGGTGGGCTCCCTGTGCGGCATTATCGTTACCTCCCCCATTATGCTGATCGCGGCGCTGTGCGTAAAGCTGAGCAGCAGAGGTCCCGTAATCTTCAAGCAGGAGCGGGTGGGACTGCACAATAAACCCTTCTATATGTATAAGTTCCGCAGCATGGAGATCCAGCCTCCCGGGAAGGAGAGGAAGGCCTGGACCGTGAAGGACGATCCCAGGGTCACTACCGTAGGGAAAATCCTCAGGCGGACAAGTTTGGATGAGCTTCCACAGCTTTTCAATATATTGCGGGGCGATATGAGTCTCGTGGGACCCAGGCCGGAACGACCTCTTTTTGTGGAGAAGTTTAAGGAGGAAATTCCGCGCTATATGGTAAAGCATCAGGTTCGTCCGGGGCTCACCGGATGGGCCCAGGTCAACGGCCTTCGGGGGAACACCTCCATCAAGAAGCGCATTGAGTACGATGTCTACTATATAGAGAACTGGACCATGGGATTTGATATAAAAATTATTTTAATGACATTTTTTACAGGCTTTGTCAACAAAAACGCTTATTAAGTGAGGAGAAAAGGTTATGGCAACAAGGTCCAATCAGAGAAGCGACCAGGCTTCGGGGAACAGAAGGAAAATGACGGCTAAGGAACATGAGGCCAGGCGCAGAAGGAAATTTATTATCTTTGGGGTGGAGATCGTGGTGATCCTGGCTATGGTGGCGGTTCTCTACGTGGTGATGTTAGGAACCAACGACGAGGGTCCCAAGGTGACCTACTTAGAGCCCGCAAAGCTCAGCATTCCTGAGGAGGTAAAGCAGGAGAAGGAAGAGGGCGGCACCATGCACGGCTACATGAACATAGCCCTGTTTGGCGTGGATGCCGATACTTACAACAAGGGCGAGCTCAATATTTATAAGAACTGCCGCAGCGACGCCACCATGATTGCCAGCGTAAACATGGATACCGGGGAGATCCGGCTGGTCAGCGTATATCGCGATACTTATCTGAACCTGGGAAACGACAAATATGACAAGTGCAACGGCGCTTACTCCGCAGGAGGCGCGGAACAGGCTGTCAAGATGCTGAACATGAATCTGGACATGGACATCACCGATTTCGTCACCGTGGGATACGAGGGCCTCAGGTCCGTGATCGACGGCCTGGGTGGCGTGTGGATCGATGTGGACGAGACAGAGTTAAAGCATATCAACAACTATCAGATCAGCATTGCCAAGGTTCTGCAGTGTGACTACAACCGTGTGACCGAGACCGGATACCAGCTTCTGGACGGTATGCAGGCCACCGCATACTGCCGTATCCGCTACGGCGGCGGTGATGACTATAAGCGTACCGCCCGCCAGAGAGAGGTTCTCATGGCCCTGGAGGAACAGGCAAAGAAGGCGGATTATGCCACTTTGGTGAAGGTGTTTAACGATTCCACCAAGTACATTTACACGAATCTGGATTCCAAGGATATCCTGGCTCTGCTTGAGAACATCGCAAAGTATCATATCGCGGAGGAGGGCGGTTTCCCCAGAGAGGATCTGCGCACCACGGCCAATGTAGGAGCCAAGGGAAGCTGCGTTATTCCCGTGGACCTGTCGGAAAATGTGGCCTGGCTCCACGAATTCCTCTTTGACGATGAGGATTATCAGGTGACGTCCACCGTGGAAGACATCGGTGCGAAGGTAGAGTCCGATACCTCGCCTTATATCAAGAGGCTGAACTGACAAAATAGATAGAGATGACACAATCAGGGCAAGGGAGCCACGGTTCCCCTGCCCTGATTCTTTTCTTGTGCAAAAACAAAATATAAGATATAATAGACAGAGGTATGTATATACCGGATTTGAGAGGCGTAATGTAATGGATATCGATGTGATTATTCCGCTGTACAAGCCGGGAAAGGAGCTCTTTACACAGCTTGAGCTTCTGGCTGAGCAGACGGTTCCCGTCCGTCAGATTATTCTGATGAACACGGAGGAAAAGTATTTTCAGCAGTTGATTTACGGGAGCAGAAAGCTGGACCGGTATAAGAATGTGAGGGTGTTTCACCTGTCCCGGAGGGAGTTCGACCACGGGGGAACCCGGCGGATGGCTGTAAAGAAATCCCAGGCGGGGATCTTTGTGATGATGACCCAGGACGCGGTTCCCGCAGATCGGAATCTCCTGGAGCGTCTGACGGCTCGTCTGGAGGAGGAGAAGGTGGCCGCGGCCTATGCCAGACAGCTCCCCAGGGAGGAGGCCGGCATTTTGGAGCGGCTTACGAGAGAGTTTAACTATCCCCCCCAGTCGTGTATAAGGTCCCAGGAGGATTTGCCGAAATTTGGGATCAAGACCTATATGTGCTCCAACGTGTGCGCCGCGTACCGCCGGGACGTCTATGAGGAATTGGGAGGCTTTGTGCGTCATACCATATTTAACGAGGATATGATATATGCGGCGGGGGCGGTTAAAGCTGGCTACCGTATTGCCTATGAGGCGGAGGCCTGTGTTTTGCATTCTCACAATTATACGAATTGCCAGCAGTTTCACCGCAATTTCGACCTGGGGGTATCCCAGGCCCAGCATCCGGAGGTTTTTCGCGGAGTTTCCTCCGAGTCTGAGGGACGGAGACTGGTGAAGGAGGCGGCCGCGGCGTTGAGGGAGCAGCACAGGAGGAAAGAGCTGCCTCATTTTTATATGCAGTGCGCCAGCAAATATGCAGGTTATTTTTTGGGAAAGCATTATCGCAGTCTGCCCAGGAGATGGGTTTTGAGGTTTACCGACAACAGAGAGTATTGGACATAGACTAAGACAAAAGGCGTAGAACCGGAAAGGAAGGTATCATATATGTGCGGTATTGTGGGATATATCGGGAAGCGTCAGGCGGCTCCCGTGATTCTGGACGGATTGTCGAAGCTGGAGTATCGGGGCTATGATTCGGCGGGAATGGCAGTGTTCGACGGAGAGCGGATTTGTACCAAAAAGGCCATGGGACGGCTGAAGGTGCTGGAGAATCTGACCCATGGAGGAGAGACCATGAAGGGCGTGGCCGGTATCGGTCACACTCGCTGGGCCACCCACGGGGCTCCCAGCGAATGCAATGCCCATCCTCACACCAACAGCGACTGTTCTATCGCAGTGGTGCATAACGGTATCATTGAGAATTATCTGTCTCTGAAAAAGAGACTGCAGGAAAAGGGCTATCATTTTGTGTCGGAGACGGACACGGAGGTTCTGGCGCATCTTTTGGATTACTATTACAAGGGAAATCCGCTGGAGGCCGTCACCAAGGTGCTCCACCGGGTGGAGGGTTCCTACGCCCTGGGAATCATGTTCTCCGATTTCCCCGGGGAGCTCTATGCCGCCAGGAAGGACAGTCCGCTTATCGTGGGCCAAAATGAGGACGGATGCTTTATCGCCTCCGATGTGCCGGCAATTTTGAAGTACACCCGGAATGTCTATTACATGGATAATCAGGAGGTGGTGAGGCTGCAGGGGGATGCCTTGCAGTTTTATTCCGTGGACGAGGAGGAGCTTACCAAGGAATCGGTGACCATCGACTGGGATGCGGATGCGGCGGAGAAGGCGGGCTATGAGCATTTTATGCTGAAGGAAATGTACGAGCAGCCGGGCACGGTCACCGACACTATCTCCCCCCGTATCAGGAACAACGATATCGTGATAGAGGAGCTGAAGATGAGCGACGAGGAGCTTAAGGCCATCCGCAAGATTCATATCGTGGCCTGCGGCTCCGCCTATCACACAGGGGTGACGGCAAAGTATGTCATCGAGGGATTGGTCAAGATTCCTGTGGAGGTGGATGTGGCCAGTGAGTTCCGCTACCGGGATCCTCTGCTGGAGGAGGGAAGTCTGGTCATTGTGATCAGCCAGTCCGGAGAGACGGCGGATACCCTGTCCGCCCTGAGACTGTCCAAGGAGAAGGGGGCCAGGGTTTTGGCCATTGTCAATGTGGTGGGAAGCTCCATCGCCAGGGAGGCCGATTCCTGTATGTACACCTGGGCCGGGCCCGAGATCGCCGTGGCCACCACCAAGGCTTACAGCGCCCAGTTGGTTTCCTTGTATATGCTGGCCATGAAGCTTGCCAGGGTGAGGGGCGCCATTGACGAGAGGCGTTTTGGAGAACTTTTGGGAGACCTGCAGTGTCTTCCGGATCAGATCGAGCTCCTGCTGGGACAGAAGGAGAAAATCCAGCATTTTGCAAACCGCTATTTGGGTGCCAGGGATATCTTCTTTATAGGAAGAGGAGTGGATTACGCAATCTCTCTGGAAGGGTCCCTGAAGCTGAAGGAGATCTCTTACATCCATTCCGAGGCCTATGCCGCGGGAGAGCTGAAGCACGGCACTATCTCCCTGATAGAGGAGGGCACGCTGGTGGTGGCCCTGTCCACACAGCCCGCCCTGTACCAAAAGACCATCAGCAATATCGTGGAGGTCAAGGCCAGGGGAGCCTTTGTCATGGCTGTGACCAACGAGGAGAATAGGGCCATGGAGAAGGCCTCCGACTATGTGGTATATATTCCTGAGACGGATCCCTGCTTCACAAATTCTCTGGCTATTATCCCCCTGCAGTTGTTTGCCTATTATGTGGCTGTGGGTCGGGGCTGTGATGTGGATAAACCAAGGAATCTGGCAAAATCCGTCACGGTGGAATAGAAATTTTTGTGTTTCGTTTTCATATTTAAATAACATTTTCATCACAAAACAAACACAATTCGTGGATATACTGAGGTACATAAGGAAAAAGAATGAATGAGGGAGCGAGATACAGCCCCTGAAAGGAGAGTCGATCTTATGTACGAAAACGATATTTATACAGGATCAGGAGATAACAGCCAGACCACCGGCAGGTACGGCGGGCCCCAGAGCGGCAGCGGCTTCTATGGCGACCGGCAGCCCGGGGAGACCGGTGCGGGCAGTGACAGGGTCGAGGGATTTCAGAGGGCGGAGGAGACGCAGAGAGCCGATGCATATCAGAGGGTAGAGGAAGCGCAGAGAGCCGGTGTATATCAGAGCGCCGCAGCTCCTCAGAGGGCCGAGGCTTCTTATGGCAGCGGAAAGGAGCACAAAGGCGGTTTTTTGCGCAAAGCCCTTCTCTCCGTCAGCCTGGGACTGCTTTTCGGCATCTTTGCGGGAGTGGGCTTCTATGCGGTATACCAGGGAACCGGGATGGAAATGAGGACCCCGGAGTTAGAGGCGGGGGAACCGGATTCCGCCGAAGGAGGAGCCCATACCGGAGGCGATTCCTCAGGAATCAAGGCCGTGAACACAGGCAGCGTCACCGTGGTGGAGTCCGATGTATCCGATGTGGTGGAGCAGGTCATGCCGGCTATGGTGGCCTTCAGCAACAATTACACGGAGGAAATCGACGGCTTATGGGGCCAGTCCTTCTATAGAGAATACGAGGGCAGCGGTTCCGGTATTATCGTCTCCGAGAGCGATACGGAGCTTCTGATCGTCACGAACAACCATGTGGTGCAGGATGCCAGCAAGCTGGCAGTGGCCTTTATCGACGGCTCCGTGGCGGAGGCCGCGATCAAAGGCAGGGATCCGGAGATGGATCTGGCCGTGGTGGCGGTTTCCCTGGAGGATTTGAGCGAGGAGACTAAGAATGCCATCGCCATCGCCACTTTGGGGGACAGCGACAGCCTGAAGCTGGGTCAGCCGGTAATCGCCATCGGCAACGCCCTGGGCTACGGCCAGTCCGTGACCAACGGTATTGTAAGCGCGTTGGACCGTGAGATCACCTTGGAGGACGGCACCACAAACACCTTTATTCAGACCAATGCAGCCATCAATCCCGGCAATTCCGGCGGAGCGCTTTTGAATATCAACGGGGAAGTCATCGGCATCAACTCCAACAAAATCGGAGATACTAAGGTGGAGGGTATGTGCTACGCCATTCCCATCACGTCCGCCAGTCCCATTATCGCGGATATGTTGGAGCGTCAGACCAAGATAAAGGTGGAGGAAGAGGACAGAGGCTATATCGGAATCGAGCTGCAGGAGGTTACCAGCCAGATTTCCCAGATGTTCAATATGCCGGAGGGCGTCTATATTGCCTCTCTGGTGGAGGGAGGAGCCGCCCAGGCGGCCGGGCTGATGCAGGGCGATATTATCACTCACTTTGATGGGGACAGAATCACCTCCTACGCCGACCTGCAGGAGGAGCTGCAGTATTATGCAGTGGGCGACACCGCCACAGTGCGTGTGATGCGGCCGGAGAACGGATTCTATGTGCAGTATGACGTTTCGCTTACGCTGGGCGAGAGGCCGGAGTAAACAAAAAGGAGAAAGCCTTCGGGGGAACCGGGGGCTTTCGTTTTCGCTGGGAAAGCCCGGCTCATGCCTTGTTTTTATAAAAACTTCACTTGTGATAATGGGTAGAGTTCGGTATAATAAAGACACCGCAGAGGGCTGCGGGAATCAAGACACGGGAGAATGCGGAATGGATGATTATAGGGAAGTGGACGATAAGGAGCTGGAGACGGATGAGATGACGGCCCGGGACGGGGAGGAGACGGAGGACAGTCCGGAGAAAGGCCGCGGGGACGCCTCCACCACGGCCAGGGCGGGCAGGGGCGACAGCAGCGACTATGAGGACGTTTGCTTCATCTGCCGCAGACCGGAGAGCAAGGCGGGCAAGATGTTTAAGCTGCCCAATAATATCTGCGTCTGCAACGACTGTATGCACAAGACCATGGAGACCGTGAGCCAGTTCGATTACCAGGGGATGTTAAACAATCCCCATCTGCAAAACGAGCTGGACCAGTTCTCCAGGCAGAACGGTATTCCCAGCATCAGCTTTGTGAATCTGGCGGATCTTCAGGGCGACGGGGGAATCCCCAACAAGCAGAAAATCAAGAAAAAGAAGAAAAAGGCCGGGGGGGAGCCGGTGCTTGACATCAAGAACATTCCGCCGCCCCACCGGATCAAGGCCAGTCTGGACGAGTATGTGGTGGGACAGGAACACGCCAAGAAGGTGATCTCCGTGGCCGTGTACAATCATTACAAGCGGGTGGCCACCAACACCATGGACGAGATTGAGATCGAGAAGTCCAATATGCTGATGATCGGTCCCACGGGATGCGGAAAAACCTATCTGGTGAAGACTCTGGCCAGACTGCTGGACGTGCCCCTGGCCATCGCGGACGCCACCTCCCTGACGGAGGCGGGATATATCGGAGACGATATCGAGAGCGTGGTGTCCAAGCTTCTCGCAGCGGCGGACAACGATGTGGAGAAGGCGGAGAGAGGCATAGTCTTTATAGACGAGATCGACAAGATTGCCAAGAAAAAGAACACCAACACCAGAGATGTCAGCGGCGAGAGTGTGCAGCAGGGGATGCTGAAGCTCTTAGAGGGCGCGGAGGTGGAGGTTCCTGTGGGCGCCAACAGCAAAAATGCCATGGTTCCCCTGGCCACAGTCAACACCAGGAATATTTTGTTTATCTGCGGCGGGGCCTTTCCGGATCTGGAGGATATTATCAAGGAGCGGCTGAAAAAGACAGCCTCCATAGGTTTTAACTCCGAGCTGAAGGACAAATATGACAAGGAAAAGAACATTCTGTCCAAGGTGACGGTGGAGGATATCAGGAAATTCGGCATGATCCCCGAGTTTATCGGCCGTCTTCCCGTGATTTACACCCTGGAGGGACTCAGCAAGGAGATGCTGGTGAAGGTGCTGAAGGAGCCGAAAAACGCCATTTTAAAGCAGTACCAGAAGCTCTTGGAGCTGGACGAGGTGAAGCTGGAATTCTCAGACGGGGCCCTGGACGCCATTGCGGAGAAGGCCTTAAAGAGGGATACGGGGGCTCGGGCGCTGCGTTCCATCATCGAGGAGTTTATGTTGGATATCATGTATGAAATCCCAAAGGACGACAATATCGGCAGAGTCACCATCACGAAGGAGTATATCGAGGGCACGGGAGGCCCTGTCATCGATATTCGGGGCAACAATCTTCCGGAGCTTAAGTCCTAGTATAACGTTCGCCAATTAACTGGACTTTTTAATTGGTAGTGTATCTACAATGACTTCCTCTGATACATTGATATCATCAAGGTTATATTTCCAGTGGAATACCACTGGCTCTGCGTTGATC
>CATLGW010000035.1 GCA_949948715.1 uncultured Lachnospiraceae bacterium
ACTGGAGGGGCAGATACGGAACTATTAAAAGTATCCAAACAGTATCTGCCCGTCCAGTGCCCAGAGTTTTATGGGAGCGAAGCACCCGTAAAAACTCTGCCAGACCAGGTACTGGAGGGGCAGATACGGAACTATTAAAAGTATCCAAACAGTATCTGCCCGTCCAGTGCCCAGAGTTTTATGGGGGCGAAGCGCCCGTAAAAACTCTGCCAGAATTGGCACTGGAGGGGCAGATACGGAACTAAAATAGGAGGAAAAACATTGCGTTTGCCAAACGATTTTGAGGAGCGGCCCGGTATTACCCCCACTTTGGTCTCCGCCATGTTGGCGGTGACTCTGCTGGTGGGAACCATATTGTCGGTAGTCCTTTTGATGAACCACAGGGAGGAGAAAAAAACCGCGGATGAGTCGACACCGCCGGTGATTATCACGGAGGATGACATGGGAGCTGGCAGCACGGAGACCAAGGAGGCTCTTTTGACCGGAAGCACCCTTTCCCCCGACGATCTGGAATTCTGGGATAAATATCCGCCCCAGGTCTCCGCCAGTATGTCCGTTCCCGAGGATAATGCCTCCCAGGGGAGCCTTGAGGCGGGGGATACAAGCTCCGTCCCCGTCGAGAAGGATCCGGCCACGGACGGAAAGCACACGCTGGTGAAGTACGCGGACGGCAGGGAGGAGTGGGTGTTGATCAGCCCTTATCTGCCCAAGCATGAGTATGATTTTACCAAGCTGGTGTGCCAGTCCGATCTGATGAAATATTATGTGGACGGCAAGCAGGTGTCCTTCGTGGGGGTGGACATCTCCAAGTATCAGGATTATGTGGACTTTGTGAAGCTGAAAAAGGCGGGCATTGACTTTGTGATGATCCGGGTGGGAGCCAGAGGCTACGGCACCGGGCAGCTTGTGGTGGACGAGTATTTTTCCGACAATATCAAACGGGCCAGCGACGCAGGTCTGCAGATTGGGCTCTATTTCTTTTCCCAGGCCGTCAATAAGGACGAGGCCGTGGAGGAAGCCAACCTGGTGCTTCAGAATATAGGAGATTACCGCATTGATTATCCGATTGCCTTCGATATGGAGCATATTCCCAACGACACCTCTCGAATCGACGCTCTGAGCAAATCGGAGAAGACCTCCATCGCCAAGGCGTTTCTGGATACCGTTCAGGAGGCGGGGCATATCGGGGTGATCTATGGGAACAAGGAATGGCTGATCAAGGAGATTGATATGTCAAAGCTCACAGCCTATGACGTGTGGCTGTCCCAGATGGCGGATATACCGGACTATCCCTACAAGTTCTCCATGTGGCAGTACAAGAACGATGTTCTGATCGACGGCATTGCGGGTTATGCTCATTTGAATATCAGTTTTATTGACTACTCACAGAAATAAAAGTCATGAGATGCGGAAGTTTACGATCTTTGGAGAGATCTCCAGAGAGGAGTAGATTTCCGCATATTTGCTGGGGGGGATACCCTCCACATAGTTTGGGGTGTACTGCTTTTTGACGCCGGCCTTTAAGAGAAGGTCGATGGCCTTGTTGTAGGCGATGGCGGCCTCCAGCTCGGTTTGGTAAATCCCCACGGAATAGTTGCCCTTCACATGGATGCGGACCGCGAAGCGGGTCTGGCCGTCTCGTTCTATTTTTTTCACACCGTGGTAGACGTTGAGAATCTCAATGTTTTCACGCCTGAAATCTGTCACATCCCCGTTGATAAAGCGGTAGTCCCGCCCCTGGACGGCGTAGTTTTTGATGCCGTAGCGAGAGGCGATATTCACCTGCATACCGTAGTCCGCCACGAAGTAGTGATTTCCCCGGCGCATGATCTTGTGGGAGGAATAATAGAACAGATCGTCCAAATCAAATTTTAAGACATGGACGGGAGACATATAATAGTAAAAAAGCCTCTGTCCCATATAGATGGGGGTGCCGAAATAGATGCCGTTGTCCCGGAAATTCAGCAGACAAACCCATTTCTCGAAAGGGAGGGCGGAATCCTCCCGGTATTCCAGAAGGGTGACGGACAAATCCCCGGCGAGTCCTTTGGCCTCCCGGTAGGCCTGGTGGGCCAGGGCAGGTGCGGGAAAGCTGCCCAGGCTGATGTGCTTGCCCCTGAATGTAAAGGAAGCCCGGAAATAGGTTTCGCCGTTTTTCCTGACGGCGGGAAAAACTCCGCCGTAATGCCTTTCAGAACCGGGTTCACCCATGTCCGTTCCCTCCTTTTTGTCAGAATTATTGCTCTCAGTATAACATTTTCAAAAAATTTTATCAATTTATAAATAATTTTTGGGACATCCTCATACATTACTATATCGGGAATATTTCCGGTAAGGAGGATGAAAGAATCATGTATAAAAAAGCAGTCACAGGTCTGATGCTTCTGAATTTAGTATTCTTGTGCAGCTTTCTGTGTGTGAAGGAGATAAAGAGCAACCGTCTCATTGCGGCATTTACGGCGCCGGTCTGCGATCTGAAGCTGGACGAGACTCTGACGGCTCAAAAGGGGAGCAGCACATTGGGAATTCTGGCGGCGGCCGCCTCCGATCAAAGGGTGGTGGACTATCAGGTGCTGGAGAGGGAGGCCCAGGTCCTGTATGAGCTGGAGGAGTCGGAGTGGGAGGTCTTATGCCGTATTGTGGAGGCGGAGGCCGGAAATGAGGACGAGGAAGGAAAGCTTCTGGTGGCCAATGTAGTGCTGAACCGTATGGGGGACGAGCATTTTCCGGACACGGTGGAGGAGGTGGTCTTTCAGCAGCTTCAGGGAGTGTATCAGTTCTCGCCCATATCCAACGGGAGCTACTACCGGGTGAGCGTCAGCGAGGAGACTCAGGCGGCGGTGGAACGCGCTCTGGAGGGGGAGGATATATCCCAGGGAGCGTTGTTCTTCGCGGCCAGAAAGTATGCCTCCGGATCAAGGATGGCATGGTTTGACAGGAACCTGGCCTTTCTGTTCCAGCACGGGGGACATGAGTTTTATACCTTTCAGCAGTGACGGATTTCCGGGGCCGAGGGCTGCAAAAGCGCTTGTTCCGAGGGCGGATACGTGGTAGTATGTATTTGGAAAGTTTCGTATGGCAGAAGACTTTCCTGCCTGGCGTCCGGTCCGTGGGAAACGTGGGTCCTCTCGCGGCGGGCCGGGGAGTTGACGCGGGCTGATATATACGGGCAAGGAGACCTCCGTTCATGAGCTTTTGGCAGATTACCGGCTTTAATATGTGCAGCTTGACCATCGAGATTGGGCTTTATTCCTGGATGTCCGGATTCCTTCTGAGCGGGAGCCCCGGCCGGGGAGTGAAGCGTCTGTTCAAGGGGTGCCTGGCCGGACTGTTTCTGACATCTTTTCTCTCTGTTATGGCCACCGTCTTTTATCTGACGGGCGTCTTGGGCTGGCGGTTCGGTGTGGGCTCTTTTCTTTGGACCTATTTCGTGCTGGCCTGTGTGGCTTTTTTTCTGTGGTTTCTTCACGGCGCTTCCCTGCGGGACTCCTTTTTGTGCGTGCTGATGCTGGAGCTGCTCTGTTCCTGCGGCGAGATTGTGTCGGAGCTGTATACCTTTGGAAATTTCTATCATTTGGAAGTGTCCGGGGAGCGCCTTCAGTATCTGATTTGGATGCTGGGCATCAGGCCCGCCTGCATTTTTATGTGCGGGCTGGCAATCAAATTTTCCGGACTGGGAGGCATCTATAAAAAGTGGATAGAACAGGAGCGGATACACAGAGGGATCCTGACGCTGCTTTTGATTTATCCGGTTTTGCATTTCGGGCTGGACAGGGTGGCAAACGGCTCGGGGCCAAGAGCGGCATCCCTGATGCTTCCGCTTTTCCTGCTTTTGATGATCCATGTTATCTTTGTATATGTGGGACGGGACAGGCAGCAGAAGCAGTTTATTATGACCCAGCAGGCCAGTCTGAAGCAGCAGGCCATTTACATAGAGAAGCTGGAGCAGATCCAGTCCGAGCTGCGCAGATTCCGCCATGACTTTAAGAATATGACGGCAGGGATGTATCTTCAGGCAAAGGAAGGGGATCTGGACGCCGTTTCAGCCTTTATCCAGGAAATGACAGGAGATTTTGACAGGCAGGTGGGCGGTCAGATCAGGCTGTTAAATCAATTGGGCAATATACATATGCTGGAGGTAAAGAGTCTTCTTCTGGATAAGCTGGAGGGGATGCAGCGGGATGAAATTCCCTGTGAGCTGGAGGTGTACGGCCCCTTTGAAAACACCAGGATGCGCAGCACGGATCTGTGCAGATGTCTGGGGATTTTGGTGGATAATGCCATGGACGAGGTGCGGGGGAGGAAGGATGCCCGGATTCATTTGATGATCAGTATAAACAACGGCTGCACCACCTTCCGGGTCAGAAATACCCTGTACGGGACGGTGAACTTCGAGCGCCTGGGAACGGCGGGCTATACCACCAAGGGGGAGGGGCACGGAATCGGGTTGGAGAGCTACCGCAGGATACTTGAGAAATATGATTTTGTCTTTCCCTTCACCGCTATACAGGACGGATGTTTTGTGCAGGAATTGAAGATTCGGGAGTCGTGACAGGAGGATGGTATGCTGCCGATATACATATGTGAGGACGACAGTCGGATTCGCGAGGCGGAGCGCGCCTGGCTGGAGAAGCAGATTCTTGTGGAAGGCTGCGATATGGAGATCGCGCTTTGCACCGCAACCCCGGAGGAGCTTTTGGAATGTCTGGTTCATGAGCAGAGGCAGGGGATTTATTTTCTGGATGTGGAGCTTAAGGGCGCCTCCATGGACGGGTTCAGGCTGGGGCAGGAAATTCGTAAGAGAGATGCCAGAGGATTTCTGATCTATGTCACGGCTTTTGAGGATTTGGCCTTTGAGACCTTCCGCTATCACCTGGAGGCTCTGGACTATATCTGCAAGCAGAATCCGGAGCAGATGTACCGGGGGATTTCCCGGTGTCTGAAAGTGATTTCTAAACGGGTAGCCGGCGAACAGGGAGAGCGGGGGCAGTATTTTACCGTAAGGACCCTGGATGTGGTCAGGCACATTCCCATGGAGGACATTCTGTATTTTGCAACCTCGGGGCGCACCCACCGGATCGAGCTCCACGCGGGAAAAGAGCGGCTGGACTTTATAGGGAGTATGCAGGAATTGGAGGAGCGCCTGGGAAATCGTTTTATCCGGGTGCACAGGGCTTACCTGGTCTGTGCGGACCAGATTGATTATGTGGATTTAAGGTCCAGGGAGATCGTGCTCAAGGGCGGCGAGAGATGCCCTTTTTCCAGGGGAATGCGGCAGCGCCTAGCAAATGAGCATCCGTCTGGGCATTGAAATGACCGTCTGGGCATTTTGTACCTCTAAAGGTCCGGCTTATGATATGATATTTGCAGAAATCATATGATTAAATACGGAAGGACGTGGTATGAAATGACGGAAACAAGGAAGACAAAGAGGCAGTTTGTGATTTTTATGGCGGTGGCCTTTGGCGTGACTTATGTGACGGGACTGCTGGTCTGGTACGGCAGCACCATACCGGTGGAGATGAGTGTCTTTCCCAGCGCCCAGATGTTCTATCCTGCGGCGGGGGTAATGCTGGCCTATCTTTTGACCAGATGGGAGGACCGGCTGCTGCCCCGGTGGTTCTATCTGTGTTATTTGCTTGTGACCCTGCTGATGCTGGCTTTTTCAGTGTTGGCTGTGACTATGCCGGGTCAGACCGTTACTGTGCTGGAACAGCCGGTTTCCCTGTGGTCGGTGCTCTCCCAGTATGTCATGCTGGGGGGAAGCGTGCTTTGTCTGATTCCGCTCTTTCTTTCGGGAAAGGAGAAAAGAGCGGCCTACGGGCTGGGATGGAAGCGGTGGAAGGCTTCTGTGTTCTGCATTTTTGTGTTCCTGGTTCTTTACTTTGGCCGGGCGGCCGTCACCTTCGCCGTGTCGGGGAATGGGAACATGATGCTGGATATCCTGAAGAGTTCCGACGCATGGATTTACATTGCCATGCTGCCGTTAAACTTTATCTTGGCTTTCGCACCGTTTTTGGGGGAGGAATACGGATGGAGGTATTATCTGCAGCCATTGCTGCAAAAGAGGTTCGGCATGAGGGCCGGCGTTTTGATCCTTGGGGTGGTCTGGGGGCTGTGGCACATATTTTTGGACTTCTTTTTCTACACCACCCCGGACAGAGGACTGGTTATGACGGTGTCCCAGATCATCACCTGCGTGGGATTGGGATGTTTCTTCGCATGGGCCTATCAGAAGACCGGCAACATATGGGTTCCCGTGATTCTGCATTTTCTCAACAATAATCTTATCCTTTTGATCGCAAACGACTATTCCGGGGGAGTGACGGAGAATCAGCAGGTCTCCTGGTCGATGATTCCCTCGGCCATACTGCTGAACGGGGTTTTGTTCGGGCTGTTTCTTTTGTCCGGGGAATTTCGAAAGAAAGAATAAAGTTTTCCGTCAAAAAGGGGCTGCTTCTGACAGCCCCCTTTTGTATCCCTGCTTATTCCTGCGCCAGCAGGAGATTGATCTGTTCCACCATTCGGTTCAGTTCGGCTACCTGCTCCGCCATACGCGCCACATCCTGCGTATTGTTTTCCACCATGTGATTGATACCGCAGAATTCGGTGTTTTCCTGCTGAATGCTCTCTGCGATATTTTCATTGATGGAAACCGTGCTCCTGATTACGGTGGCCTGTTTGTCCCGGGCTTCCCCCATGGCCTTTATGTTGTCGATGGATGTGTGCAAAACCTCTATCATATCTCTTATTCCGGAGAAGACCGCGTTAAAATATTCGTTTTGCTTTTCCAGTTTCTCGGAATTCTCTTCCACGAATCCGGTCATATCCGACACGTTCTGCTGGATCTTCGTGATCACCGCGGCCACCTGTTCCAGAGATTCTCTTGTGCTGTTGGCCAGACGTCCCACCTCGGATGCAACCACGGCAAAGCCTTTCCCCGCTTCCCCGGCTCTGGCAGCCTCGATGGAGGCGTTTAAAGCCAGGAGGTTTGTGGAGTCGGAGATCTCGCCGATAATGTTCATGGTAACGCCGATTTCCCGGACGGCTTCGGATAATTTTGCGGCCACTTGGTTTGTGTTGTTCATGGATTCCGAGACCTCGGTGTTGATCTCACGCAGGGAGCGCAGCAGACGCTCGTTGTTTCCCGAGCGCTCCAGGAGGTCTCGGGAGCCGTTCTCCACCTTCTCCATATGCCGGCTCACGGTGTTTTCCCATTCCTGCAATTCGTTGAGATTTACGATGCTGTCCTCGCTCCTTTTCCGAAGCTCGGTGTTATTCGAAAGCAGGTTCTCGCTGGTCCTTGACAATTCCCTTGCGGAGGCGCTTTCGTTGGAGGCTACGGTGGACAGTACATCTCCGGCCTTTCCCAGCTTTTCTGACAGCTCGGAGACCGAGTGCAGCAAATTTAAAACCCGATTGTTGTTTTTTTCCAGCTCATCCTTTTTGGCGTTCACTAAAAAATGCTGTACCAGCCATGTAAAGAGCCATATAAAGAGCAGGGATAGGACGATGCAGACGCATCGGTTGATGAGATTGGGGATAAACAGGGCGTCTCTTACAGGCAGCAGTCGGTCTCCCTGAAGGACCCATGACACGGCCAGGGAAACCGCGATCTCGGCGCTTGTGACCAGGACCATTTTACTGTCCAGAAACAGAGCCGTGGCCACCGTAAACAGGAAAGCAAAGGCCCAGAATTCCGTTGACGGAATCATATACAGAATAAAATTAAACTGTGTAAACATGATGATGACGAGAAAGACTTTACACTGCGTTAACTTCCGCGGGATCACCGTCCGATCACGATATCCGGTTTTGATAAAGAAAATCCCCACGGCCATATACAGCACACAGGTAATGTCAAAGACAACCAGCAAAAGCCAGCTTACCGTGGGAAGAAGACCGAAAAGTTTCTCAAGGGTATACAGAACTCCGGCGGCCTGACAGGCTCCGGGGACGGCCAAAAGGACGATGGTATATACCTTGTTGATGTAATCCTCCAATGCTGTCAAGTTCTTTGTCTGCATATCTGCGCCTCCCGTTAAATTTATGTAGTATAAAATTCAGCAATAATATATCAAAAAAAGTCCTCCTTTGCAATATGATTTTACCGGGTCGGAATATGTTTTTTTTAACCGTAAAAAGAGGACGGGAAGCCGTGCCCTGGGGCCAATGCAAAAGCCGGAGGGAGCCCTGAACGGCGGTTGACTTTTATACTGAAATCAGTATAATTAGTATACAGAAATGAAGACGCAGGCGGCATGGGCGGTTTTACGGGCGCAGGGACACGGTTGAGACGGCCAGTGGTCCGGGTGCCGCGGAATGGGAGGATGCATGGAAGTATTATACAAAAGCACGAGAAGCAAAGGGGATCCGGTGAAGGCGTCCCAGGCGATTCTTAAGGGGCTTGCCGACGACGGCGGCCTGTTTGTGCCGGATCATATCCCCGCGCTGGATATGGGGCTGTCAGAGCTGGCGGCCATGGATTACAGGCAGGTGGCTTACGAGGTGATGAAGCTGTTTCTGACGGATTTCACGGAGGAGGAGCTGCGGGACTGTATCCACAGGGCTTACGACGAAAAATTTGACACGGAGGCAATCGCTCCTTTGCGGGAGGCCCGGGGAGCCTTTTACCTGGAGCTGTTCCATGGCTCCACCATAGCGTTTAAGGATATGGCGCTATCCATATTGCCCTATCTTTTGACCACCTCCGCCCGAAAGAATCATATAGAGAATGAAATTGTGATTTTGACGGCCACCTCCGGGGACACCGGGAAGGCGGCTCTTGCGGGATTTGCCGATGTGGAGGGGACGAGGATTGTGGTCTTTTATCCCAAGAGTGGCGTGAGCCCCATCCAGGAGAAGCAGATGGTGACCCAGAAGGGGAAGAACACTCTGGTGGTGGGGATCCACGGCAATTTTGACGACGCCCAGACCGGGGTAAAGAGGATTTTCTCGGACAAGGCTTTCGGGGAGGAGCTATTGGGGAAGGGATTTCAGTTTTCCTCCGCCAATTCCATCAATATCGGCAGACTGGTGCCTCAGGTGTGCTATTATGTGTATGCCTACGGGCAGCTTTTGGCCCAGGGGAAAATCGCGGAGGGCGAGAGGATCAATGTGGTGGTTCCCACGGGGAACTTCGGAAATATTCTGGCGGCTTATTATGCCAAGAGCATGGGGCTGCCCATCGGGAAGCTGATCTGCGCATCCAATGAGAATAAGGTGCTGTATGACTTTTTTCAGACGGGAGTTTATGACAGGAACAGGGAGTTTAAGCTGACCAGCTCCCCCTCCATGGATATTTTGATCTCCAGCAATCTTGAGAGACTGATCTACCGGATCGCCGGGGAGGATGCCGTTTTGAACGGAGAGATGATGGCTTCCTTGAGCGGCCGGGGAAAATATGAGATCACGGAAGAAATGAAAAATAAGCTGGGGGATTTTTACGGGGGCTATGCCGACGAGGAGGAGACCGGGGCGGAGATCGCCAGGCTTTACGGAGAGTGCGGCTATGTGCTGGATACCCACACGGCCGTAGCCTCCTGCGTGTATCGCAAATATGTGAAGGAAACTGGCGACAGCACCGTATCGGTGATCGCTTCCACGGCCAGTCCCTTTAAGTTTACCCGGAGCGTGATGAACGCCATCGACGGAAAGTATGACGCCATGGAGGATTTTGAGCTGGTGGACGAGCTCTCCAGGCTGGCGGGGGTGAAAGTGCCCGGAGCCATCGAGGAGATACGCACCGCTTCCGTGGTCCATGACCGTCAGTGTCAGGTGGATGAGATGAAGGATGTGGTGCGGGAGTTTTTGGGAATTTGAGTATGGACGGCCCCCTGCCGTCCGGCCGTGTGCCGCGAAAGGGAGCAAAGATCCGGGAAAGGGAATCGGGATGACGACGGAAGAAATTTTTAGCAGAGTGGATCACACACAGTTAAAGGCTTATGCCACATGGGAGGATATAGAGAAGCTGTGCCGGGAGGCGGTAAAGTACCGTATGGCCAGCGTCTGTGTTCCCCCGTCCTATGTAAAGCGGATACGTCAGACCTTCGGGGAAGAGCTGAATATCTGCACGGTTGTGGGCTTTCCCCTGGGCTACAGCGTGACGGCGGCCAAGAAGGCCGAGACGGAACAGGCCCTGGCCGACGGCTGCGGCGAGATCGACATGGTGGTCAATATCACAGACGTGAAGAATGGGCTCTTTGAGAAGGTGGAGGAGGAAATCCGCATATTAAAGAAGACCTGCGGACAGCATATCCTGAAGGTGATCGTGGAGACCTGCTACCTGACACGGGAGGAGAAGATCGCGCTCTGTCAGGCTGTGACAAACGCGGGCGCCGACTATATCAAAACCTCCACCGGTTTCGGCACGGGGGGCGCTTCCAGGGAGGATGTGGAGCTGTTTCGCAGATACATCGGTCCCCATGTGAAAATCAAGGCGGCAGGAGGGATAGCCACAAGAGAGGACATGGAAATGTTTATAGAGCTTGGCTGTGACCGGATCGGAACCTCCCGGGCGGCAGAGCTTGTTTCCCAGGGACGGGAGGATTAAGAAGAAAAAGAGAGGGGCAAATGGAAAAATCGACGATTCGGGAGAGGCTGGAAAGGCTGCGGGAAGCCATGGAATCTGCGGGAATAGATTACTATATGATTCCCACGGCGGATTTTCATCATTCGGAGTATGTGAGCGACTATTTTAAGACGAGGGAATACTTCTGCGGTTTTACGGGGTCTAACGGCACTCTGTTGGTATGGCGGGAGGGTGCCGGGCTCTGGACGGACGGCAGGTATTTCATCCAGGCCGAGAATGAGCTCTCCGGCACAGGGGTGGAGCTTTTCAGGATGCAGGAGGAGGGGGTGCCCACTCTCCCGGAATTTCTGGCGGAGCATATGGAGAAGGGGCAGACCTTTGGATTTGACGGCCGAATCCTCACCGCCGGGGAGGGCTGGAAGTATGAGGAACGCCTGAGGGAAAAGGGGATTCGGTTTTCCTGGGAGCAGGATTTGGCGGAGGGCATCTGGAGAGACAGGCCGGAGTTCCCCGGCGGCAGAATTTCGGCGCTGTCGGAGGCCCTGGCGGGAGAGAGCGCGGGAGAGAAGCTCTCCCGGGTGAGGAAACGGCTGCGGGAGAAGAAAGCCGACGGCTTCTTTCTGACCAGACTGGACGATATCATGTGGCTTTTTAACATCCGGGGAAGCGATGTGAAGTGCAATCCGGTGGCCATGTCCTACGGCTATATCACGGCCGGGGAGGCGGTGCTCTTTTTGCGGCGGGAAGCCCTGTCGGAAGACGCGAAAATGCGTTTGACAGAGCAGGGTGTGGAAATCAGGGAGTACGGCGAGGCCGTCTCTTATGTGAAGGGCCTGCCCGGGGGACTGCGGGTGCTTGTGGACAAACGTCATTGCAGTTATCTGCTGTTTCGGCTGCTGTCCCGGGACAGGACTATAGTGGAGGGGGAGAACCCCACGGAGCATTTGAAGGCGGTAAAATCTCCCTGTGAGCTGTCACACATGGAGGAAATCTATCTGAAGGACAGCCTGGCGGTCACCAGATTTATCCGTTGGCTGAAGAAAAGCATCGGGAAAGAGGAGATCACGGAGGTGACGGCGGCGGACCGGCTGGAGGAATTTCGCCGGCAGATCCCGGAGTATCTGGGGCCTTCCTTCCCCACCATAGCGGGGTATGGGGCCAACGCCGCCATGATGCACTACGAGGCCGGGGCGGGAAGCTGCGCTCTCTTAAAGCCCCGTGGGCTGTTTCTTGTGGATTCCGGGGGACAATACCTGGGGGGCACCACGGACGTGACCAGGACCATCGCCCTGGGACCGCTCACCCGGGAGGAAAAATATCACTATACGCTGACCGTCATGGCGAATCTGCAGCTTTCCCGGGCGCGGTGGCTCTACGGCTGCACGGGAAGGAATCTGGATATTCTGGCCAGACAGCCCTTTTGGGATGCGGGACTTGACTATAGGTGCGGCACAGGCCACGGGGTGGGGTATATGCTGAACGTCCATGAGGGACCTCACAGTCTGCGCTGGCGTCCTGTCCCGGGGCAGGAGGATGCCGTGTTGGAGGAGGGAATGGCGGTCACCAACGAGCCCGGGGTTTACGTGGAGGGAAGCCATGGCATACGGCTGGAAAATGTCATGGCGGTGAAGAAGGACGGGAAGAACGAATACGGCCAGTTCATGCGTTTCGAGACCCTGACCTGGGTTCCCTTTGACCCGGAGGCGGTGCTGGAACAGGATATGCCAGAGGAGAGCCGGCTGCTTCTCATGTCCTACCAGAGGCAGGTTTATGACAAATTGTCCCCGTTCCTCGACGAGGAGGAGAGGGAGTGGCTTCGCAGGGAGACCCGGGCGGATTAGACGGCGTTTTTGCCCATGGGGGAGACCACGGAGAAGCGAAGGGCTTTTCGGGGACCGGGGAAGAACTTTATTTATTTTTAATGGATGATTTTTTTTCCTTTTATTGACTTTTAAGAACAGGTTTGCGATAATAAAAAGCATAGACGTACAATAATTATTAAGGAGGACGTTCCAATGGCAACGAAAGCTTATTATCCGATTTCTGAGATCGGAGCGGGCAAGCCCGGTTTCAGCAAGACAAGATCTATTATCGAGGGTGCCTTCTACGGCAATAACGTGGTTAAGGTGAACACCGTGCGAGAGGCATATGAGCTGGCGAAGAACTCACCCGGGACAATCGTTACGGATATGCCCGTATACAGAGCGGAGGAGCAGGGGCTTGAGAAGGATACCAAGGTGCTGCTGTTCAATGACGGCGCCGTTACCGGCCGCTACGCTGCCGCACGCCGCATCAAGGGTGAGCCCGGCGTGGATGATGCCAAGCTGGACAAGGTGGTGATGGACGCCGTATACAAGACCCGCTGGCAGACCCTGTATCATGCGGAGTGCTATATCGGACTGGATCCCGAGTTTATGGTAAAGGCTCACCTTCTGATTCCGGAAGGGGAGGAGAACATCCTCTACAACTGGATGCTGAACTTCCAGTATATGTCTGACAAGTATGTGAAGATGTACAAGGATTCTCAGCCTGTGGGCGACGGGAAGGAAGCGGATATCTATATCTTTTCCAATCCCCAGTGGGCGCCTACCGAGAGTCCTGATGTGGATTATAGCTGCCTGAGCGATCCTTTGACTCTGTGCTATTTTGACACCAACCAGAACTGTGCCGCTATCCTGGGCATGAAGTATTTCGGCGAGCACAAGAAGGGAACTCTGACCATGGCATGGGCTATCGCCAACAGAAACGGCTATGCTTCCTGCCACGGCGGTCAGAAGGAGTACACTCTGGCTGACGGCAGCAAGTATGTGGCTTCCGTGTACGGTCTGTCAGGATCCGGCAAGTCCACCCTGACCCATGCAAAGCACGGCGGCAAGTATGAGATCAAGGTACTCCACGACGATGCCTTTATCATCAACACCGACACCTGCGCATCCATCGCTCTGGAGCCCACCTACTTTGACAAGACGGCGGACTATCCTACCGGATGCCCTGACAATCAGTATCTTTTGACCGCTCAGAACTGCTCCGCGACCCTGGACGAGGAGGGTCACGTTCAGCTTGTGACTGAGGATATCAGAAACGGCAACGGCCGCGCCATCAAATCCAAGCTGTGGTCCCCGAACCGTGTGGATAAGATCGATGCTCCCGTAAACGCTATTTTCTGGATTATGAAAGATCCTACCATTCCTCCTGTAGTGAAGTTAAAGGGATCGGCTCTTGCTTCCGTTATGGGCGCGACGCTGGCTACCAAGACTTCCACCGCGGAGCGTGTGGCAGCGGGCACCGATTTGAACGCGCTGCGCATCGTTCCCTATGCTAACCCCTTCAGAACCTATCCTCTGGTGAACGACTATGAGAAGTTCAAGAAGCTGGTTGAGGAGAAGAATGTGGATTGCTACATTGTGAACACCGGCGACTTCATGGGCACCAAGGTAAAGCCTGCGGATACTCTGGGAATCCTGGAGACCATCGTGGAGGGCAGGGCAAAGTTCGAGAAGTGGGGCAATTTCGAGGATATCGAGATTATGTACGATTGGGACGGCAAGACTTCCGACGCCTTTAAGCCCGATCTGAACAATCAGGAGTATGCCGCAGCGTTAAAGAACGCTATGCAGAACCGTGTGGACGCCGTGGAGGGCTTTGCCACCAAGAAGGAAGGCTATGACAAGCTTCCCGATGAGGCGCTGGCTGCTCTGAAGAAGATTGTTGCAGAGGTTTAAGGCTCTGTGATTTTCAGGCAAATACAGAGATGACGCAAAACCCGGAGGAAGGATTTCCTTCGGGTTTTGTCTGCGGCGTAATCCGGCGGCAGCCCTTTTGTCCAGGGAGAAAGACCGAGAGGGAAGGAGGCACGTTTTTTAACAGAAAGTGTGGAAATGGTATAATTTTCTGTTGTAAAATGTCCTGCAATCAGATATAATGATAGTAACCTGAAATGTGCGATAACTCTTGTTATTTTTGAACCTACATTACTTTAAACGGGATTCCTATATCGCCAGGCGGCTGTCAAGCCCTCACTCATTTGAGGATTGGAAGGGAAGGCAAAAGTGTGGTTGCGGTTACCCACCTAGCATAGCTAGGAGTCAAAAGACAGGAGGCGGCATTTTGGGGATAAAGATTGGGTGGTATGCGTTGCATGAACCACCCTAATGCAACGAAAGATAAGGAGCAGTCCTGCGGGACTGCTCCTTTAAGCGATATTGTAAGCGAGGTAAAGGCTTTGGGCGGAGGACATTGGAAATGGAGTAAGACCCAGAGAATGCAGATGAAAGCATTTCTCTGTATCTTGGGTCTGCTGTTGCTGTTGATTCTGTTGTTTGGGAAAATTATTACATCCCTGCTACATAGAGAGGAGCTGCCCGGGCCAATCGAGCGGGTTCCGGTGGTGGAGTGGGTCTCCAATGTGTGGATTATGGAGGCGGATGAAAATCATCTTCAGTTTTATCAGGACGGTGTGGAGCAGGGGTATCGCTATGCCTCAGGATATCTGCCGGATGGGGCCCTGCGGGAGCAGGTGGCGGATGTGGAGCTGACCGACGGACTGATAACGAATGTTATTGTAAAATCTCAAAAGGTAAACGGCCGCATTCTGGGAGCGGATGAGAGCGGTGTGGAGGTGGAGGGGTATGGCCGCATACCCCTTGCGGCAGACTACAAGGGGTATCGTGTCTATAATACGCTGGAAATGTGTACCGTGTCCGACCTGTCCTTCGGCTATGATTTTACGGATCTGGTGTTGGAGGATGGGGAGATCTGTGCGATGCTCATCGCCAGGGAGGAGGCCATGGAGTATATCCGGGTGCTGCTCAAGGCTTCCGACTTTGACGGATTGTTTCACCAGGAGCTGGTTTTGACGGCGGACACGGCCTTTGATATTCGGTATGGGTCATACGAGGCGCCGAGTGTGGAGCATCATGAGGCGGGGGAGGAGATTGTGATCGGCAGGGATAGCCCTTATTTTGCGGGGGGCAGGGTCACCGTCACACCGGAGGCGCTGACCGGGAGGGTGACGCTTGGGAATGTACACAGGAGCCAGGGGATTCCCTCCTACAGAGGACATATGGAGCTGGAGCTTGTTCAGGAGGGCATCGTGGTTATCAATGAGCTTCCGCTGGAGGAATATCTGTACTGTGTGGTTCCCAGCGAGATGCCGGCGGGCTATCCTGCCGAGGCATTGAAAGCCCAGGCGGTCTGTGCCAGGACCTATGCGTACGGCCATATGCTGCGGGCGGGCTACCCTCAGTACGGGGCTCATGTGGACGACAGCACCTCCTATCAGGTGTACAATAACATTTTGGAGCAGGAGAGCACTACCACCGCTGTGAAGGAAAGTTATGGACAGCTTTTGTTCACGGCAGAGGGCGGCCTTGCGGAAACCTTCTACTATTCTACCTCCTGCGGCATGGGGACGGATGCCAATATCTGGAAGACCAGCCAGGCGCCGCTTCTCACCTACCTCAAGGCCAAGGAGATATCCCCGTCTGGAGTAACGGGTGTTATATCGGAGCAGGGGGATAAGGGAGAACTGTTTAAGGAGGAGGAAGCCTTCGGAGATTTTATTCGCTCCGCCAGTCAGGAGGCCTACGAGGCATCGGAAAACTGGTATCGCTGGACCTATCAGGTGGAGAAGCTCGACCCGGAGCATATGTCCCAGGTTCTGCAGAAGCGTTACCAGGCAAATGAGAAACTGGTGCTTACCCTGGAGGACGGGGAGTATGTCAGCAAAGACGTGAAAGGCTTCACCGCGGTGAAGGATCTGTATGTTGGGCTGAGGGGACCCGGAGGTGTGTGCGACGAACTTATTTTGGAGACAGACAGTGGAACCTACAAGATTATCTCTGAACATAACATACGATATGTTTTAAATGACGGGGAGAGCGGTGTGGTACGGCAGGACAAAAGCGAGGTGGCCTCACCCAATCTGCTGCCCAGCGGTTTCTTTGTGATCACTGTTGTCAGGGAGAAGGGAAACGTGATAGGATATACCTTGACAGGCGGCGGCTTCGGCCACGGTGTGGGCATGAGTCAGAACGGTGCGAAGGACATGGCGAAGGCAGGGATGACCTCCGGAGATATTCTCTCCTTTTTCTTTGACGGATGTATGGTTGGGAATGTGGGAGAATAGATTAAACAATAAGGATAAAGGAGCTTCTATATGCTACATAAAAGCTTTGCAACTTTAAATGATTTTTCTGAGAGGATGAGGCGGCAGAATATCAGCGCCTTTGCCGCCAGCACTACATTTTTCATATTTTTGTCCCTGGTACCCATGCTGGTGCTTTTGTGTACGATTATTCCCTATACGCCGCTGACGGAAGAACACCTTCTGACGGCGGTGGGAGAGGTTGTTCCCGAGGTGATGTATCCCCTGGCCCAGACGCTGATCGGAGAGGTATTTGACGCTTCCGCGGGGGTACTGTCCATTGCGGCCATCGCTACCCTATGGACGGCGGGTAAGGGCATGATGGCCCTGATACAGGGGCTGAACTCGATCAACGGCGTGGAGGAGAGGCGCAATTATCTGGTAATCAGGCTGGTATCCTCCTTCTATACGCTGCTTATGCTGGTGGCGGTGATATTTTCCCTGTTTCTGATGGTATTTGGAAACAAGCTGGTGGCGGTAGCCCTGCGCAGGGTGCCCACCCTGCAGCTTGTGGTGGCGGCAGTGATGAGATTCCGCTTTCTCTTTGGATGGCTGGTGCTGACGGTGGTCTTTGCGGCGGTATACGCCTATGTGCCTGACAAAAAACTTCAGTTTAAGGAACAGCTTCCCGGAGCCGCGCTGGCGGCGGTGGCCTGGAGTACCTTTTCATGGGGATTTTCCATGTATGTGGGCGTTTCCGACACTTACAGCATATACGGAAGCCTGTCTCTGATTGTGATCGTCATGCTGTGGCTGTATTTTTGTATGTATATCATGCTGATCGGGGCCTCCCTGAATCAATACTGCCGCCCGGTAAATCAGGCGGATTTGGGGAGAGGGAAGAAAAAGTAGATCGGTTCTTTGCGGTCTGGTTTGTCACTATATTGCGGGGGTAACTGAGGGAAAACAAAATTTCCTCTTGACATTTTCCCTCTCATTTCTTACAATGAAAAACAATATAGGCAAAGGCAATGATGGTGCACAGTAGAAAATCATTTTCCGTCAGAGAGGGGAGGCCGTCGGCTGCAAGCTTTCCCAGGTTCAGATGATTGTTCGAATTTCCCACCGGAGCTGTCAGGAGGAAAGCGGGACTCGGAAGATAATCGGGTTCAGCGAGTAATCCCGGCCGGCCAGCGCACGTTAAGCGCAGGAGAGCCTGTGGAGCAAAACTGCCCACGGGAATCAGGGTGGTACCGCGGAGTTTTCGTCCCTTGCTGTGTTCGCACGGCAGGGGCTTTTTTTGTCTCTGCGGAACAAGGTATCGCATATTGCCATGAAAGGAAAGGAAAAAGCTATGAAAGCAAAATTGGACCAGATCAGGGAGCAGGCGCTTACACAGATTAAGAGCTGCGACACCACGGAGAAACTGAATGAAATTCGCGTGAGCATCCTGGGCAAGAAGGGAGAGCTGACCGGCGTGCTGAAGGCCATGAAGGATGTGGCTCCGGAGGACAGACCGAAGGTTGGTCAACTGGTGAATGAAACCAGAGCGGAGATCGAGAGGGTCATGGAGGAAGCTAAGACCAGGATGGAGAGGGCCATCAGGGAGGCAAGGATGAAATCCGAGGTCATAGATGTGACGCTTCCCGCCAAAAAGGTCAGAATAGGACACCGCCATCCCAACACCATCGCCCAGGAGGAGGTGGAGAGCATTTTCATCGGGATGGGCTATGAGGTGGTGGAAGGGCCGGAAATAGAAAAGGATTATTACAACTTTGAGGCCCTGAACATTCCTGCCGACCACCCGGCCAAGGACGAACAGGACACCTTCTATGTGAACGGGGATATCCTGCTGCGCACACAGACCTCCGGCGTTCAGGTACATGAGATGGAGAAGGGCAAGTTGCCCATCCGCATGATTGCGCCGGGCCGTGTTTTCCGCTCCGATGAGCTGGATGCCACCCACTCGCCGTCCTTCCATCAGATCGAGGGCCTGGTGGTGGATACCAATGTCACCTTTGCGGATTTGAAGGGAACCTTGGCCCAGTTCGCCAGAGAGCTGTTCGGAGAGAGTACAAAGGTGAAATTCAGGCCTCATCACTTCCCCTTCACGGAGCCCAGCGCCGAGATGGATGTGACTTGCTTTAAATGTGGGGGAGCAGGCTGCCGCTTCTGCAAGGGAGAGGGCTGGATAGAGATTTTGGGCTGCGGGATGGTGCATCCCAATGTGCTTAAGATGAGCGGAATAGATCCTGAAAAGTACACGGGATTTGCCTTCGGCATGGGTCTGGAGCGCATTGCCCTTCTGAAATACGAGATCGACGATCTGCGCCTATTATATGAGAACGATATTCGTTTCCTGAGACAGTTTTGAGTGAGAACGGTTTTTTCTAAGGTTGGCCTTGTGTCGGCGCGCTGTCCGGCACAGACGGTAACGGATGAGACAGCGCAGAAAGAGGAATGATATGAACACAGCGTTATCTTGGATTAAAGCATATGTGCCGGAGCTTGACTGCACGGATGAGGAATACCGCGATGCCATGACCATGAGCGGCACCAAGGTGGAGGGTTATGAGAGAAGGGATAAGAACCTGGAGAGCATAGTGGTGGGCCAGATCACTTCTATCGAGAGGCATCCCGACGCGGATAAGCTGATTGTCTGCCAGGTGGACATTGGAAGCGGAAAGATACAGATTGTGACCGGAGCTCCCAATGTAAAGGTAAATGATAAGGTGCCCGTGGTTCTGGACGGCGGAAAGGTGGCGGGGGGACACGACGGCGGTCCGCTGCCGGAGGAGGGTGTGCCCATCAAGGCGGGCAGACTGCGGGGAGTGGATTCCTTCGGTATGATGTGCTCTATCGAGGAGCTGGGCTCGGACCGAAATATGTACCCCGAGGCTCCGGAGGAGGGCATTTACGTATTTCAGGAGGATGTGCCGGTGGGAGCGGATGCCGTAGCGCTTTTGGGACTCAGGGATACGGTGTTTGAGTATGAGATCACCAGCAACCGGGTGGACTGCTACAGTGTTCTGGGCATTGCCAGGGAGGCGGCGGCCACCTTCGGAAAGCCCTTTGTGCCTCCTGTGGTGAAGGAGACGGGAAACGGCGAGGATGTGAGAGATTATGTCAGCGTGGAGGTGAAGGATGCCGATCTGTGCACCCGATACCTGGCCAGGGTGTGCAAAAATATTAAGATTGCTCCCTCGCCCAAGTGGATGCAGAGGCGCCTGGCGGCCAGCGGCATCCGTCCCATCAACAATCTGGTGGATATCACCAACTATGTCATGGAGGAGTACGGCCAGCCCATGCACGCTTTCGATCTGGACACTGTGGCGGGAAGGAAGATCATTGTGAGGCGGGCCAAGGAAGGGGATGAGTTCCAGACCCTGGACGGCCAGATGCGCAAGCTGGACAGCGAGGTGCTGATGATCTGTGACGCGGAGAAGGAGATCGGTATTGCGGGCATTATGGGAGGAGAAAATTCCAAGATTACCGATGAGGTGAAGACGGTGCTCTTCGAGGCGGCTATCTTCAACGGGGCAAACATTCGAAAGTCCGCCAAAAGGATCGGTCTGCGCACCGATGCCTCGGGCAAGTTTGAGAAGGGTCTGGATCCCAGGACTGCGGAAGCAGCCATCAACCGCGCCTGTCAACTGATCGAGGAGCTTGGCTGCGGAGAGGTGGTAGGCGGCGTGGTAGATGTGAAGGCCCCCCTGCCTCCCCTGGGCAGGATTCCTTTCGACTGGGAGCGCATCAACAGACTGCTGGGAACCCGGATTTCCAGGGAGGAGATGCTGCGCATCTTCTTAAAGGAGGATTTGAGGTATGACGAGGCGGCCAACGAGGTGGAGATTCCGTCCTTCCGACAGGATTTGATCGGCATAGCGGACCTGGCGGAGGAGGTGGCCAGATTCTACGGGTACGACAGGATTCCCACCACCCTTCCAAACGGGGAGGCTACCGCCGGAAAGCTGACCCATAAGCAGCGGGTGGAGGAGAAAGCAAGACAGATTGCGGAACACTGCGGCTTCTCCCAGGCCATGACCTATTCCTTTGAGAGTCCCAAGGTGTTCGACAAGCTGCTTCTTTCGGCGGATGACGGGCTGCGTCAAGCGGTTGTCATCTCCAATCCCCTGGGGGAGGATTTCTCCGTGATGCGCACCCTGTCGCTGAACGGTATGCTCACCAGCCTGGCCTTCAATTATAATCACAGGAATAAGGATGTGAGGCTCTATGAGATGAGCAATATCTATCTGCCCAAGTCCCTGCCTGTGACGGATTATGTGGACGAGAGGGTGCAGCTTACTCTTGGGTTTTACGGGGAGGGCGATTTTTACACTCTGAAGGGAGTGGTGGAGGAGTTCTTTGACGCTGTGGGCATGAGGGGTAAGACGGAGTATGATCCCCAGGCCGGAAAGAATTTCCTGCATCCTGGCCGGCAGGGGCTGATCAGATATAAGGGGACGGAAGTAGGATTTTTGGGCGAGGTGCACCCGGAGGTGCTGGACAATTACGGGTTGGGCGTCCGGACCTATGTGGCGGTGCTGGATATTCCCTCCCTGCTTCCCCTTACTACCTTCGACAGAAAATACACCGGTATTGCCAGGTTCCCGGCGATAACCCGGGATATTAGCATGGTGGTTCCCCGGGACATTATGGCGGGACAGATAGAGGGCGTGATCACCCAGAGGGGAGGAAAGCTCATGGAGTCCTGTCAGCTCTTTGACATCTATGAGGGAGAGCAGATCAAGGCCGGGTTTAAGTCGGTGGCCTATTCCATCACCTTCCGCGCCAAGGACAGGACACTGGAGGAGAGCGATGTATCGGCCTCCATGAAGAAAATTTTGAACGGTCTGGAGCAGATGGGCATTGAACTGAGACAATAGCCGTTTTGATTTATGGATTCTTTTCCGTGATTTTGACTAAAAAGGTCCCGATTATGGAAAAATAGTCAAATACCCCGCGGCATCCGCCATAAGACGGCCAGAGACTTCGTCTGCCGGGGCGGTGTCTGCGGGAATAAAAAGAAAAAGAGGTGTCTGGACAGATGGAGAAGAAAAATACCTGGGAGACTTACGATGCGAAGCATATAAAAAAGCTGGAGAAGCTGTGTCTGGAATACAGGGAATTTCTGGATCACGGCAAGACGGAGAGAGAGTGCGTGGACGCCATTGTGAACTTGGCGGAGCAGGCCGGTTACAGGGAACTGGAGAGCGTTATAAAGTCGGGCGAGAGTCTGCGGCAGGGGGACAGAGTTTACAGCGTGTGGATGAACAAATCCATTGTCCTGTTTCAGATCGGAAAACAGCCTATGTGCCAGGGAATGAATGTCCTTGGGGCCCATATTGACAGTCCCCGGCTGGATGTGAAGCAGAATCCCCTGTATGAGGAGGGGGGATTTGCCTATCTGGATACCCATTATTACGGCGGTGTGAAAAAGTATCAGTGGGTGACGATACCGCTGGCCATTCACGGAGTGGTGGTGAAGACGGACGGCTCTACGGTGGAGATCGCCGTGGGGGAGGATGAGGAGGATCCGGTGTTTTTTGTATCCGATCTGTTGATTCATCTGGCCCAGGAGCAATTGGAAAAGAAGGCTGCCAAAGTGATCGAGGGGGAGGCATTGGATATCATTATCGGAAATAAGCCCCTGATCTTGGAGAAGAAAAAGAAGGATAAGGAGGAAGGGGAGGAGAAAGACGGACATTCGGTCGGGAAGGATGCCGTGAAAAAGGGCATTCTGGCTATTTTGAAGGAGCAGTACGGGTTTGAGGAGGCGGATTTTCTCTCTGCCGAGCTGGAGGTGGTGCCCGCGGGCAAGGCCAGGGAGGCCGGTTTTGACCGCAGCATGATTCTGGCTTACGGACAGGACGACAGAGTGTGCGCCTTTACATCCCTGAAGGCCATGCTGGACACGAAAGAGACGGATCGCACCCTGTGCTGTATCCTGGTGGACAAGGAGGAGGTGGGCTCCGTGGGAGCCACCGGTATGCAGTCTCATTTCTTTGAGAACGCTGTGGCCGAGGTGATGAACCTGACGGGGGAGTACAGTGAACTGAATGTGCGCAGATGTCTCTCTCATAGCTGTATGCTTTCCTCCGATGTGAGCAGCGCCTTTGACCCGTCCTACGCCTCCAGCTTTGACAAGAAGAATGTGGCCTACCTGGGAGGGGGCATGGTATTTAACAAGTTTACCGGTTCCCGGGGCAAATCCGGGTCAAACGACGCCAACGCGGAGTATATCGCACATATACGGGATATATTTGAACGCAAAAACATTAATTTCCAGACTGCGGAGCTGGGGAAAGTGGACTTGGGCGGAGGCGGAACTATCGCATATATTCTGGCTCTTTACGGGATGAATGTCATTGACAGCGGTGTGGCGGTGTTAAATATGCACGCTCCCTGGGAGGCCACCAGCAAGGCGGATGTGTATGAGACCTACCGGGGATATCGGGCGTTTGCGGAAGGGGCTTCACTGTGATGGCTGATGTGCTGAAAAAAAAGGATTTTTATTTTGACCTGCCTCCGGAGCTGATTGCACAGGATCCTCTGAAGGACCGCTCCGCCTCCAGGCTGTTATGTCTGGACAAGGGAAGCGGAGCGGTGTCCCACCGCAGATTTCGGGAGGTGGCGGACTATTTGAACCCCGGCGACTGCCTGGTGCTAAATAACACCAAGGTTATCCCGGCAAGGCTTTTGGGGGAGAGGGAGGGCACCGGAGGGCATGTGGAGGTGCTCCTCTTAAAGAGAAGAGAGAAGGATGTATGGGAAACTCTGGTAAAGCCCGGAAAAAAGTGCAGGCCGGGGAACCGGCTTGTCTTTGGGGGCGGGCTGCTCAGAGCCCGGGTGCTTGAGACGGTGGAGGAGGGGAATCGGCTGGTCCGGTTTACATATGACGGCATATTCGAGGAGCTTCTGGATCGCCTTGGGGAGATGCCGCTGCCTCCCTATATCACTCACAAACTGCAGGACAGGAACCGGTATCAGACGGTCTATGCCAGATATGAGGGCTCCGCTGCGGCGCCCACTGCAGGACTTCATTTCACGGCAGAGCTGTTGGAGCAGATTGCCGCCAAAGGAGTCCGAATCGCCTATGTGACTCTTCATGTGGGGCTGGGCACCTTTCGACCCGTGAAGGAGGAGAATGTGCTGGATCATCATATGCATTCGGAAACCTATCAGGTGACGGCGGAGGCGGCGGAGCTGATAAACCGCACCAAAGAGGAGGGCGGCAGGGTAATCTGTGTGGGTACCACAAGCTGCCGTACCCTGGAAAGCGCTGTCGGTGAAGACGGCAGGGTGCGCCCCGGCAGCGGCAGCACGGAAATTTTTATTTATCCCGGCTATCGCTTTCAGGTTTTGGACGGGCTTATCACTAATTTTCATCTGCCGGAGTCCACTTTGGTCATGCTGGTGTCGGCTTTGGCGGGGAGGGAGCGGGTGCTGGCCGCTTATGCCGAGGCTGTGAGAGAGCGGTATCGGTTTTTCAGCTTTGGGGATGCTATGTTGGTGTTGTAGCATTAAAATCGTACTTTTGTAAAGTTAATAGGAGGATAGAGATGGCGCTTTCTGGTAAAAATGCCTGGACATGGGCTGGGGAACAAAATAATAGCGCGGTTACGGAAATTCTGCCTGCAAGTGATGGTGGAGATTTATTCCAGAAAAACGGTCGCCTTGCGGTTCCCTCCGGCCTGGTAGGCCCTTGCGGCATACCGAAAAGTGAATGGGGGTCGTCTCCATACCGGGTAGGGGACCATTCCATATGCAGGAGCGACAGCCGGGATTGCAGCCGGTGTCCCATGAATCCAAACAGATCAGAAAATGAAGAATAAGAAAGCCCCAGGAGAATCAAAGCTCCTGGGGTATTTTGTCCCATCATCACCGGTAGATGAAGGAATGGGACAGTCCGTTTTTGAAAACGATGGAACAGATGCGGCCATCCATAACGGAGATGCTGTCAATGATTCCACGGAGGAACGATTTTAAGACATCCGCGTCTACAGACGATGCCAGGCGCTTATAATTGATGTAGTTCCGTCCGGATAGGTTCTGCGATATGATAAATT
>CATLGW010000036.1 GCA_949948715.1 uncultured Lachnospiraceae bacterium
CTTCTGCAGTAAGATTGATAATACTTGATTTTCTTCCCATAAGTACAATGCCTCCATCAATTGATATATACATTGTACTATGGAACAAAAATATAGTCCAGTTATTTAAAAACTATTATACTAGTATGCACGTTTTTGGGACAAATAAGCATAATTTTCTAAGATGCCCGCATTGTTTGGGGAATTTGCCGTCGGGGACGAGAGAGGGCAGCCGCCCCCGGAACGGGGCATTGGGGAGCGGCGAGGAAAGGACGGGATATTTGTCATGACGGAAAAGGAAGTGTTTGAATACATGGAGTCCCTCCAGGGCTATGGCATCGTGCCGGGGCTTGACGGCATCCGGGAGCTGTGCAGACGATTGGGGGACCCCCAGGAAAGCCTGCGTTTCGTCCATATTGCGGGGACCAATGGGAAGGGATCCGTGCTGGCGTTTGTGTCTACGGTCTTACAGCGGGGGGGATACCGGGTGGGGCGCTATCTTTCTCCCACGATTTTCGACTACAGAGAGCGGATACAGGTGGGGGGACGTCCCATCGTCCGAGGGATGCTCTGCAGAGGGATGGAGCTTGTGCGGGAGTGCTGTCTGGGGATGCAGCAGGACGGATTTCCCCACCCCACTCCCTTTGAGGTGGAGACTGCCCTGGCATTCTGGTATTTTCAAATGAAAAGATGCGATATCGTGGTGCTGGAGGCCGGGATGGGGGGGAGCCTTGATGCCACCAATGTCATCTCCAATACAATAACGTCTGTTATCACATCGGTGAGCAGAGATCATATGAAATTTCTGGGGGATACCCTGGAGGAGATCGCAGCGCAGAAGGCGGGGATTATCAAGGAGGGGCGGCCGGTGGTGACCCTTGGCCAGACACAGGAGGTTTTAGAGGTTCTGAAACGGGCCGCGGGGGAGCGGCATGCGCCCTTTACGGTGGCGGATGCCGCCGGGGCCTCCCACGTGCGTTACGGCCTGGACCGTCAGAGATTTGATTACGGGGGATTTAAGAAACTGGAAATTTCCCTGGCGGGGCAGTTCCAGATTGAGAACGCGGCGTTAGCCGTAGAGACCCTCCGGGTCCTGGGGGAGCAGGGGTATCCCGTGGGGGAGGAGGCGCTGCGGGCGGGGCTTTGGGAGACCGCATGGCCGGGGCGTTTTACGGTTCTTCGAAAGAAGCCCTGGTTTATTGCGGACGGAGCCCACAATGAGGACGCCGCGGCAAAGCTTTCTCAGGCTGTGGAATTTTATTTTACAAACAGGCGGATTATCTATATAATGGGGGTATTGAGGGACAAGGAGTACGGGAAGATGATCGCCCTCACCCAGAAGCGGGCGGAACATATCATCACGGTGACACCCCCCGGTCCCCGGGCGCTTTCCGCTTACGAGCTGGCCCGGGAGATTGCCGCAGTGCACCCTAAGGTGACGGCGGCGGACAGCCTGGAAGAGGCGGTGGAGATGAGTCTGCTGCTGGCGGGGGAGGACGGCGCTGTCATAGCCTTCGGCTCCCTGTCCTATCTGGGCAGACTGACGGAGCTGGTGAAAGGAAGACAGGGTGCGTCCGTGTCAAAGAAAGGCGGGAGCGTATGATAGATCAGGAAAAGGTGAGGGAGGCCGTGAAGCTCCTTTTGGAGGGCATCGGCGAGGATGTGGGCAGGGAGGGGCTTCTGGAAACTCCGGACAGAATTGCCAGAATGTATGAGGAGATCTTCTCCGGTATGGACCGGGATCCGGGGGAGCATCTGTCAAAGGTGTTCTCCGTGGACAACAGCGAGATGGTGTTAGAGAAGGATATCGTGTTCTATTCCGTCTGTGAGCACCATCTTCTGCCATTTTACGGCAGAGCTCATGTGGCCTATATTCCCGACGGCCGGGTGGTGGGCTTAAGCAAGCTGGCCAGGACGGTGGAGATTTATGCCCGCAGGCTCCAGGTGCAGGAGCGTATGACGGGACAGATCGCGGACGCCGTCATGGAGTATTTGAGACCCAGGGGCGTGATGGTGGCGGTGGAAGCAGAGCATATGTGCATGACCATGCGGGGGATCAAGAAGCCCGGCAGCAGGACCTTGAGTGTGGCGGCCAGGGGGGTGTTTCAGGAGAACGGAAGGCTGCAGGAGCGTTTTTTCCATATGCTGGGGGAGCGATGAGACGGTGAGGGAGGTGCGGCTGTGAAGATCGGCGGCAGAGACTTTGACACAAGGTATCACACCTATGTCATGGGAATCCTGAATGTGACGCCGGATTCCTTTTCGGACGGCGGAAGGTGGAACGACAGGGACCGGGCGCTGCGGCGGGCGGAGGAGATGGCGGAGGAGGGCGCGGATCTGATAGATGTGGGCGGAGAGTCCACCAGACCGGGCTATGTGCCGGTCTCCGAGCAGGAGGAGATAGAGAGGACCGCCCCCGTGATAGAGGCGCTGAAGGCCGGTATCGACCTGCCGGTGTCCCTGGACACCTGCAAGGCCGCGGTGGCCAGGGCCGGTATTTCGGCCGGGGCGGACCTGATCAACGATATCTGGGGGCTTAGGCAGGATGAAAAGATGGCGGGGGTGATCGCGGAAAGCGGTCTGCCCTGCTGCCTTATGCATAACCGAAAGGAGGCGGTCTACAGGGATCTGATGAGGGAGGTGGCCGAGGATTTGACAAAGACACTGCAGGCGGCGAAAGCGGCAGGCATTCTTGAAGATCGGATCATCCTGGATCCCGGCGTAGGCTTCGGCAAGACCTATGAGCACAATCTGGAGATACTCCGCCGCCTGGAGGAGCTTGGCAGGCTGGGGTATCCGCTCCTTTTGGGCTGCAGCCGTAAGTCGGTGATCGGGAACACCCTGGGGCTGCCTGCGGCGCAGCGGGTGGAGGGCACACTGGTCACCACCGTCCTTGCGGTGTTTAAAAACTGCGCCTTTGTGCGGGTCCATGACGTAAAGGAGAATGTGCGGGCCATCCGCATGGCGGAGGCCATTTTGAGGGAGCCTGGCGGCATACGGGAATGACGAAACAGGGAGCCGGTATGGTTTTGTGGGATATCCGGGGGATACGGAGAGGCAGAGGGATGGAAAGGCAGGAGCGGATGGATGAAATAAGAATAGAGGAGCTGGAGGTGTACGCCTATCACGGACTGTATCCGGAGGAGAATGAGAAGGGACAGACCTTCTATATCAATCTCCGGCTGTTTCTGGATCTTGCCCGGGCGGGGCAAAAGGACGAGATGGAGCTGTCCGTCAGCTATGGGGAGGTGTGCCGCTTTGTCACAAAGTGGATGCAGAGCCGCACCTGTAAGCTGATAGAGGCCGTGGCGGAGGGCTTGGCCAGGGATCTTTTGCTGACGTATTCCCCGGTGGAGGCCCTGGAGGTGGAGATACGAAAGCCCCAGGCGCCTATCGGCCTGCCCTTCGGCTCCGTGTCCGTGTGCATCCGCAGAGGTTGGCACAGGGCGTATCTCTCCGTGGGCTCCAATATGGGAGACAGGCGGGCCTATATAGAAGGGGCCGTAAAAGCCCTGGGGGAGGAGCCCCATACCCGCTGCCTGCAGGTCTCCGAGCTCTTTGTCACCGAGCCCTACGGAGGTGTGGAGCAGGAGGATTTCCTAAACGGAGCCATAGAGCTTAAGACCATGCTTTCCCCCAGGGAGCTTTTGCACTGGCTGCATGAGATCGAGGCCGGGGCCGGGCGGGAGAGGCTGGTGCGCTGGGGCCCCAGAACCCTTGACCTGGACATCCTGTTTTATGACAGACTGGTGTATGAGGACGAGGAGCTGATCCTGCCCCACGTAGATCTGCACAACCGGGACTTTGTGCTCACTCCTCTGAGCCGGATCGCGCCGAACCTGCGCCATCCTCTCCTGGGGCTGACGGTGGCGCAGATGGCAGACGCCTTAAGATCCGGAGGGTGAACCGGGCGCAGGCTCCCGTGAAAAGTCCTGTGACAATGCCGCTTAGGATCAAAAAGGGCAGATAGGCCACCACTCCGGGGACCGCCGTGAGAAGGAGGGCGGTCAGTATCTGACCCAGGTTGTGGAAGACGGCGCCCAGGATGCTGATCAGGGGCAGATAGTGTCCGTCCAGGAGTCGGCAGGCCAGGCTCATGGAAAGGAGACACAGGACGCCCCCTGCCAGGCTGTAAAGGAGGCTGACTGCCTGGCCAAAGAGAAGGCCGGAGAGCAGGATCCGCACCGACAGCACACAGAAAGCCTCCGGCGGGGCGTATTCCTTTAAAACAACAAGTGTTATGATATTTGCCAGCCCCAGCTTGATGCCCGGGATGGGCACCAGGGGCGGGATGGCGCTCTCTGCGGCGTAGATAGCCAGGGAGAGGGCGGCCAGGAGGGACAGGGAGGTCAGCTTGCGGACCGGCATAGGGCCCATGGGAATCACCTTGCCTTTCGAAGGATGCCGGCGCTCCATTTGCCAATCAGCTTTGCTTTTGCCTGCCGGAATTTCCTTCCGCTGCGTTGTTTTCGGTAGGCGTGCCCACCGCATTGCCTCCCTCAAACGCATTGCTGAGGCAATTGTGGACTTTGCAAAAGGCGTATGCAGTGGGAAACGGAACACTGGTTTGAGATTCTGCCCGGTTTGGCGCCGGCGCATTTGGTATCAGTAGGTTATAATATCGGGTGTTACTTCACTTTCCTCCCGGATCTGAATTACCAGTCTGTTGGGCAGGCATACGATGGGAAGCAGAGAGTCCTCCCGAATTCCCTGTTTCACACAGAGCTGGTCGGGACAGCTTGCGGAGAGGACGCCGATACCGCCCTCCCCTGCCCAGATTTCATTGTAGTCGCCCTCTCCGGAGTTGACGGTGAAGGTGCGGGGCTTTTCATCGGCCGAGAGAGGCAGGGTGTGGATCAGCTCCCCGTCTCTGTAGACGTCCGCTGTCAGGGGAGGGCTTTCGGTGCTGCGGGCCTTTGGGGAGAGATATTCCGCTCCGATCCAGACGGCGCTTAAAAGGGCCGGGAGCAGAAGCAGGCAGGTTAGGACCAGGGCATTTCTTTGATAGGGCTTCATCCTGTGCATGACGGGTCTCCTTTGGGATTCGGCAGGACGGCAGGTTTCAGGGATACAGATACAGTATAACAAACAGGCGGGTAAAAATGAAGAAAAAACTATTGTTTGGCCTTTGGGTCTTGCTTTTGGCGCTGCCCGGCCTTTCGGGCTGCGCCGGGCAGGACCGGGAGCCGGTGCGGCGGACGGACACGGCCATGGGAACCGTGGTGAGCATGGCCCTCTATGGGAGAGAGCCTGAGGGGGAGGCGGAGAAAATCCTGGGAGAAATCCGCAGGCTGGAGGCGGAGGAGATCTCCTGGAGGGAGGAGGGCTCCCGGGTGGCGGTTCTGAACGCATCCGCGGGGCAGACTCAGGGCGGGGCGCTGTCCCGGGAGACGGAGGCGCTGCTGATCCTCTGCCAGGATGTTTCAAAGGCCTCGGAGGGCGCTTTCGACATTACCATAGGGAAGGCTGCCAGGCTGTGGGATATCGACGGCTGGGCCGCGGGGGAGAGGCAGGGAAGCTTTGCGCCCCCGGGGGAGGAGGAGCTGCGGGAGGCCCTGGCCTCGGCGGGATACGGGAGGCTTAGAGTGGAGCCGGATGAGCACAGGGCGTATCTGCCCCCCGATATGGCCCTCGACCTGGGGGCGGTGGGCAAGGGAGCCGCTCTGGACAGAATTCTTTCCCTGCTTGGGGAGGAGGAGAATATCACCGGGGCGGTGGTCTCCGTGGGAGGCAGCATACTTACCTACGGGGAGAAGCCGGGGGGAGCTTTCTGGCAGGTGGGGATCACGGACCCGCGGGAGCCCTCCCGTCTGATCGGATATCTTGACCTGGAGGGGCAGTGGTGCGTCTCCACCTCGGGGGATTACAAGCGCTATGTGGAAGCGGAGGGAGTGAGGTATCATCACATCCTGGACCCTTCTACGGGATATCCCGCGGACAGCGGCGTGCGCAGCGTCACTGTGCTCACCGGGGGAGGGGTTTTGAGTGACGCGCTGTCCACAGCCTGTTTTGTCCTGGGACAGGAGAGGGGGATGGATTTGGCGGAGCATTTCGGTGCGGAGGCTCTGTTTGTGGACGGCGAGGGGCGAATTGCCATGACGGAGGGGATGGAGGAGGTCTTTCATCCCGCCGGGCAGTGAGCCGGGCCGATTGTATCTGATGGAGGGCGCGCCGCATCCGGCAGGTCAGCATGGGAGCGAGAGTGGGGAGGCCGCCCGGCGGAAGGGAGGATTTGGCTGTATGGAAGAAAATGTATTTTTGCATCTGGACCGGGAGATTGTGGAGCAGGTGGAGGAGAGGATGCCTCCGGAGGAAGAACTGAAGGATCTGGGGGATTTCTTCAAGGTGTTCGGTGATCCCACCAGGCTGAAGATTTTGTATGTGCTGCTGTGCTCGGAGATGTGTGTGTACGATATCGCCAATCTGCTGGGGATGTCCCAGTCGGCCATTTCACACCAGCTCCGGGTGCTGAAGCAGATGGATCTGGTAAAGAACCGCAGGGAGGGAAAGACTATCTTCTACGCTCCGGCGGACTCCCACATCGTGACGATTCTCAGCCAGGGGTTAGACCATATAGAGGAGTGAGAAAGTCCGGCTGAGATATTTATATTTCAAGGGTTTAATGCGGCATCTGCCCGGACAGTGCCTGGGAGCCGCGGTTCTGGGAGGCAGATGCGGAACTTAAAAGGGAGGCTGTCATTTGACAGCCTCCTTCGCTCCGTAGAAATATTCCGCATACCCTGCGCCCAGGGGGGAGTGGTACAGGGTGTCCTCCTCAAAGTAATCCCTGAAATAGGCGTACCTGGAGGTGAGATTGATCTCGGTGAAAACGCCCTCGGCAACCACCGTCCGCTCGGACCCATCCGTGCGCATACAGATGAGCTGGGGGGCGGAGGAGTTGGTCTGGAAGTAGATATAGCCCTGTCCCACATTAAAACATTCCACCCTGTCCTTGGCCAGCACCTCCACTACATTCTGGGAGAAGGAATAGCGGCACAGCCTGTAGGAATTGGCCACATCCATATAGTACACATAGTCGCCCTCCACGATGGGATACCAGAGATTGCCCTCCCACACCACGGAGGAGGAATCGTCTGCCGTGTTTAACGCGTAGAGATAATGGTTGCGCTGGGTGCCGTTGTAGTAGAGGGAGCCGTTTACCGCGCAGGCGGGGTTGATAATATAGTCCGCCAGATCCACCCGGTGGGACTTGTCGATCTTGAGTTTATAAAAGGAGGGATTGTCGTCCCCGGCGGACAGGAGATAGAGGTAATTGTCCACAAGCTGTCCCGTCACGATCACATCCCGCACCAGAGAGACCGCGTGTTTGCCGTCTAAGTCGCTGCGGTTGAAGGTGCGGGGAGTCCGCAGGCTGCCGAGTCCCGCGTCCCCGGACTCGCCCAGGCGGAAATAGTACAGGTATTTGCCTCCGGCCAGGATATTGCGCACCTGGGAGGTGCTGATCCGGCGGATATTTTCCTCGGAGGGATCCATGGCGTAGAGGGAGCCTCCGTCGTAGGCGTTGGAGAAGTACACTTTGCCGTTGTATTCACAGAAAAGGCCGCCGTTGTTTAAGTTGCCCGCGGTATTGCCCACAGTGCCCGCAGGGTTCATGGTCACCCGCTCGCCCAGGTAGGTAAATATCATCGCGGCGGTCATGATAGCAATGAGTATTCCTACCGCCAGGAGCACCTTTGGGGTGCTGTAAGTTTTCTGTCTGCTCATAAGCCAGTCTCCTTTTTCAAAGCGCGCCGGCCGTCGGCATCGGCGCGCGGGTATTTCTGACTTCATTATACTCCTCTTTCCCCTTGCTATCAAGAAAGTTTTGGTATAAGATGGAACAAAAGGCGCGGGGCAAGTGCGCCCTTAGGACGGGGGACGGCGGAAAGGCGAGGGAGAAACATATGGATTTACTGGATTTGAGAATGGCTTTGGACGAGATAGACGCCCGGATTGTGGAGCTGTACGAGAGGCGGATGGAGATCTGCGCCCGGGTGGCGGAGCACAAGATTGCCACCGGGAAGAAGGTCTTAGACAGGCAGCGGGAGAGAGAGAAGCTGGCCAAAGTGAGGGAGCTGACCCACAGCGAATTTAACGGCAGGGGGGTGGAGGAGCTCTTTGAGCAGATCATGTCCATGAGCCGCAAGCTGCAGTATCAGATGCTGGCGGAAAACGGCGGTCCCGGACGGATTCCCTTTATCGGCGTGGAGGAGCTTGACAGGGCGGATGCCCGGGTGGTGTTTCAGGGGGCGGAGGGGGCTTATTCCCAGGCCGCCATGGTGCAGTATTTCGGGGAAGGAATAAAAAGCTCCCATGTGGAGACCTTCCGGGACGCCATGAGCGCCATAGACGAGGGCAGCGCGGACTACGCGGTGCTGCCCATCGAGAATTCCACGGCGGGGATTGTGAGCGAGATTTACGATCTGCTGGTGGAGTTTGAGAATTATATCGTGGGGGAGCAGATTATAAGGATCGAGCATTGTCTCCTGGGTGCGCCGGGGGCGGAGATTTCCGATATCCGCAGGGTGTATTCCCATCCTCAATCCCTGATGCAGAGCGCAAAGTATCTGGCGGACCGGGATTGGCAGCAGATCAGTATGCAAAACAACGCCTTTGCCGCCAGGAAGGTGGCCCAGGAGGGGGATGTGACCCAGGCGGCCATCGCAGGAGAGTACGCGGGGCAGGTGTACGGACTTAAGGTGCTAAAGAAGGGCGTGAATCATTCCGGCAGCAATTCCACCCGCTTTATCATTGTGACCAATCAGAAAATATATTTAAAGGATGCAAAAAAGATCAGCATCTGCTTCGAGGTGGCCCACGAGAGCGGTTCGCTGTATCATATGCTGTCCCATTTTATATATAATAATCTGAATATGACCAAGATCGAGAGCCGTCCCATCGAGGGGCGCAACTGGGAGTACCGGTTCTTTGTGGATTTTGAGGGGAACCTGGGGGACAGCGCCGTGAGAAACGCCCTGCGGGGGCTTCGCGAGGAGGCCAGAAATATGAAGATTTTGGGAAATTACTGAGGCGGGGTTTCGACATGAGAGAACAGGAATTGATGGTATACAGAGAATTTGAGGAGGGGGAGCTTTTCCGTGATTTTGCCCGGCTGACGGCACATTACGAGGACGAGGCTTCCTATGAGGAGCTGCGGGAGCTTCTTTTTGCGTGCATCCACCGGCTCATAGAGCTGGCGGGAACCTACGGATTCCATGGGAATCTGTGGCATTGCTATCTGACGAACCTTCTGGTGAACAATGAGAACAGCTATAGCTGCGGCTGTGAGATCCGGGGGGAAGTAAAGGGCAGCATCAACGAGGCGGCGCTGCATGACATTGTGATTTTTAAAGAGTTTTTCGACTATGATTTCGGTCCCATGGTGGAGCGGCTAAACGCGCCGGAGTTTTGGCTCCTCACCCGGTATGAGAGCAGCAGGCAGGAGAGCAGGGTGTACAATGCCAGGATCAGGGAGCGGATCTGTGAACTGGCGGAGAAGTTCCGGGACGACCGCACCCCGGAGGAGATGAAGGCCACCCTCACCCGGTTTTACGGGGAGTACGGGGTGGGCCGGTTCGGACTTCACAAGTCCTTTCGGGTGTCCCGTCATGACGGGGAGGTGCGGGTGGAGCCCATCTTGAATATCGCCCATGTCAGACTCTCCGATCTGGTGGGCTATGAGACGGCCAAGAAAAAGCTGGTGGAAAACACAGAGGCCTTTGTGGACGGCAGAAAGGCCAACAACTGTCTGCTGTTCGGCGATGCGGGCACGGGGAAATCCTCCTGCATCAAGGCCATTGCCAACGAATACTATGACAGGGGGCTGCGCGTCATTGAGGTGTATCGGCACCAGTTTCAGGATCTCCAGGCCGTCATCGCCCGGATTAAGAACAGGAATTACAGGTTTATCATCTATATGGACGATTTAAGCTTCGAGGAGTTTGAGACGGAGTACAAGTATTTAAAGGCTGTGATCGAGGGGGGACTTGAGAAAAAGCCGGAGAATGTGCTGATCTATGCCACCTCCAACAGAAGACATCTGATCCGGGAGAACTACAGGGACAAGGAGGAAATCCGGGAGGATATGCACACCGGCGATACGGTGCAGGAAAAGCTCTCCCTGGCATACCGCTTCGGCGTCACCATCTATTTCGGCGCGCCGGACAAGAAACAGTTCGAGGAGATCGTGAGTACTCTGGCCCGGCGGGCCGATATAGATCTGCCCCGGGAGGAGCTGCTTAGGGAGGCGGGGAAATGGGAGCTGGCCCACGGAGGCCTGTCGGGAAGAAGCGCCCAGCAGTTCATCGATTATCTTTTGAGTGTGAGGTGCCTATGAGTGTGAAGACGTTTGCAGCCATCGATGTGGGCAGCTTCGAGCTGTCCTTGAAAATATTCGAGTTTGCCGGAAAGAACCGTATGCGGGAGGTGGATTCCCTGACGCTTAGGATGGATCTGGGCAGTGATACCTATGCGGAGGGAAAGATCAGCAACGAAAAAATCGACGAGCTCTGCCGGGCCCTGAAGCGATTTGTGGCGGTGATGAAGTCTTACAGGGTGGAGGCCTACCAGGCCTACGGCACCAGCGCCATCAGGGAGACGGAGAATTTCGCCATTGTGCAGGACAAGATCGCACAGCGAACGGGGATCCGGGTGGATATTTTAAATAACGCGGAACAGCGCTTTCTGGACTATAAATCCGTGGCCTCCAAGGGGGAGAGCTTTCGGCGCATCATCGAGGAGAAGACCGCCATTTTGGACATCGGAGGCGGCAGCATCCAAATCTCCCTCTTTGACAACGATACCTTGGTATCCACCCAGAATCTTCGGCTGGGGGTGCTGCGGCTCCAGGAGATGCTGCATCATTTGAACGCGGGGAGCGCCCAGACGGAGAAGCTCATCGACGAGCTGGCCTCGGCCCAGCTTGCCGCCTACAAGAAGCTGTACTTAAAGGACAGGGGCATTAAAAATATCATAGTGGTGGACGACTATATGTCCCCCTGGATCGTGCGTCAGGCCCGGGGAAACGAGAGAAAGGCCATGGTGGAAGTGGAGCAGTTTGAGCGCCAGCGGGCTCTCTTAAAGGGCGGCAATGCCATGCAGGTGGCCCATGAGCTGGATATACCGGAGGAGAAGGTGCAGCTCACCTTTATCAGCGCGGTGCTGGTGAGCCGGATCGCCAGGCTGATGGACGCCTCCTACATCTGGGCCCCCGGAGTCACTCTCTGCGACGGTATCGCTTACGAGTACGCGGAGAAAAACAAAATGCTCAAGGGGGAGCATGATTTCGAGCAGGATATCGTGGCCTGCGCCATGAATATCAGCAAGCGATACATGGGCAGCAGAAGACGGGCGGAAACCCTAAGGGGGATCACGGGAACCATCTTTGACAGCATGAAGAAGGTGCATGGTCTGGGAAAGAGAGAGCGCCTGTATCTGGATATCGCGGCCATCCTCCACGACTGCGGCAAATATATCAGCCTCACGGAGATCGGAGACACCTCCTATGATATCATTATGGCCACGGAGATCATCGGGCTCTCCCTGGAGGAGCGCATGATCGTGGCGAATGTGGTGCGCTTTTACCACGGCTCCTTCGTGTACTACGGGCAGCAGGGCGGCGTGCCGGGGCTGGAGAGAAACGCCTATCTCACGGTGGCGAAGCTGACGGCAATCTTACGTCTGGCGGGCAGCCTGGACCGGAGCCACAAGCAGAAGCTGAAGGGCGTAAAGGCTGTGATGCAGGAAAACGAGCTGGTGTTCACGGTGGAGTCCCTGGAGGATATCACCCTGGAGAGGGGCGGATTCGAGATGCATTCCCGGTTTTTCTCGGAGGTGTTCAGCGTAAAGCCGGTTTTGAAGCAGAAAAAGGTATTTTAGGCTTGCAGGATAGAGAAAGGCGGAGAGTTCAATGGGAGAGATAGATTTTAAGAGCCCGGCGCTCTACATCAACAGGGAGCTGAGCTGGGTGCAGTTTGATCACAGGGTGCTGAACGAGGCGCGGGACAAGAGCAATCCGCTGTTCGAGCGGCTGAAATTCCTGGGCATTGTGTCCTCCAATCTGGACGAATTTTTTATGATCCGGGTGGCGTCCCTAAAGGATATGGAGAACGCGGGATACGAGAAACCGGACATCTCGGGGATGTCTCCCGCAAGGCAGCTAAAGGAGCTGGAGGTTGCCATTCACAGACTGGTGGATATGCAGTATTCCACCTACAACCGCTCGCTTTTGCCCCAGCTTGAAAAAAACGGGGTTCATGTGATCCGCAGACATGAGGATTTGACCAAGGAGGAGGCGGCCTATATCGACCAGTTCTTCGGGGATAATGTGTACCCGGTGCTCACCCCCATGGCGGTGGATTCCTCCAGGCCCTTTCCGCTGATCCGCAACAAGACGCTGAATATCGGCGCAATGGTCAGCAAGAAGGGCGGAGGCGGCGAGCTGGAATTTGCCACGGTGCAGGTGCCGGGGGTTTTGAGCCGCATCGTGCCCCTTCCCTCGGAGGAGAAGACGAGAAAGGTGATCTTCCTGGAGGAGATTATTGAGCGGAATATAAATAAGCTGTTTTTGAACTATGATATTGTCTGCGCCCATCCCTACCGGATTATGCGCAATGCCGATCTGACCATCGAGGAGGACGAGGCGGCGGATCTGCTGAAAGAGATCGAGCGGCAGTTAAAAAAGCGGCAGTGGGGAGAGGCCATCCGCCTGGAGGTGGAGGAGGGAATCGACAAGAGGCTCCTCAAGTTTTTGAAAAAGGAGCTGGGGGTGGTGGATTCCCAGATCTACACCATCGACGGGCCGCTGGATCTGACGGTGCTGATGAAGCTCTACGGGCTGGAGGGTTTTTCCCACTTAAAGTCTCCCGCCTATGAACCCCAGCCCGTTCCGGAGTTTTCCGGCGGCGGGGATATGTTTGAGCGGATACGGCAGGGGGATGTGCTGGTGTTCCATCCCTATCAGACCTTCGCCCCGGTGGTGGAGTTTATCAGGCAGGCGGCCAGGGATCCTAAGGTGCTGGCCATCAAGCAGACCCTCTACCGTGTCAGCGGCCATTCCCCCATTATAGCGGCGTTGGCCCAGGCGGCGGAGAACGGCAAGCAGGTGACGGTGCTGGTGGAGTTAAAGGCCAGGTTTGACGAGGAGAACAATATCGGTTGGGCGAAGATGCTGGAGAAGGCCGGCTGCCATGTGATCTACGGCCTGGTGGGCTTAAAGACGCACTGCAAGATCACCCTGGCGGTGCGCAGGGAGGAGGACGGCATCCGCAGGTATGTGCATCTGGGCACGGGAAATTACAACGACGCCACGGCCAAGATTTATTCGGACGTGGGACTGTTCACCTGCGGGGAGATGATGGGTGAGGACGCCACGGCGGTGTTCAATATGCTCTCCGGCTATTCCGAGCCGGTGTTCTGGAATAAGCTGTCTCTGGCGCCTCTGTGGCTGAAGGGCCGGTTCCTGCATCTGATCGGCAGGGAACGGGAAAATGCGTTGAACGGGCGGCCTGCCAGGATTATCGCCAAGGTGAACTCCCTGTGTGACAGAGACATCATAGAGGCGCTGTACGAGGCCGGAGCGGCGGGGGTGAAAATCGATCTGATCGTCAGAGGAATCTGCTGCCTGAAGGTGGGTATCCCGGGTGTCAGCGAGAATATCACGGTGCGTTCCATCGTGGGAAGCTTTCTGGAGCACAGCCGCATCTTTTATTTCGAGAACGACGAGAGGGGCGAGATCTATTGCGGCAGCGCCGATTGGATGACCCGGAATCTGGAAAGACGGGTGGAGATCCTGTTTCCCGTGGAGACGCCGGAGTTAAAGGCCAGACTGTTCCACATTCTGGACAGCCAGCTTAAGGACACGGTGAAGGCCTCGCTGCTGCAGCCGGACGGCTCCTACGAGAAGGTGGACAGGAGAGGGCGGCAGCGGCACGACTCCCAGAAGGCCTTCTGCCAGGAGGCGGCGGAAAGGGCAGGCAGCGTCCGCGAGGAGACGGGTAAAGCCGGAAGGGTGTTTGTGCCGGAGGTGCATCATGAGTGAGCTGAGGATAGTGCTGGCCTCCGGCTCCCCCAGAAGGAGGGAGCTGTTAGGGCAGATCGGAATTAAATTTGAGGTGTGTGTCAGCGATGTGGAGGAGAGGGCGTCGTCCTCTGAACCTTCCCTGCTGGTGCGGGAGCTTTCCGCACAGAAGGCGGAGGCCGTCTTTTGTACCCTGGAGGCTTATGAGGGAAGTCTTCTGGTGATCGGGGCGGACACGGTGGTGGCCTGTGACGGTGAGATTCTGGGGAAGCCGGGGGACGAGGGACGGGCCCGGGAGATGTTAAAGCGACTCCAGGGCCGCAGCCATGAGGTGTACACCGGTGTGACGCTTTTGTACAGGCAGGGCGGCGGGGCGCAGGCCTCCTATCCGGTGGAGAAAAGGAGCTTTTATGAATCCACAGGGGTGCGTTTTTTTTCCATGAGCGACGAGGAGATAGAGGCCTACGCCGCCACGGGGGATCCCCTGGACAAGGCCGGAGCCTACGGCATCCAGGGGCTGTGCGCGCGCTATATCAGCGGGATTGAGGGGGATTACAACAATGTGGTGGGACTGCCCCTGGGACGGCTCTACCAGGAGATAAAGGGGTGGCTGTGCCGGCAGAAAATGGAAGGTTTGTCTTGACGTAGCTGTCTATCGTGAGTACTATATTGATAAAGGCATCCATTAAACCATAAATCAAAATATCAATAGGGAGGTTATGTGATATGCGTGAGTTTGATGATGTAGTGTTGGAATGCTTCCTGGAGAAGCAGTCCCAGTTGTTTCCCAGCCCTGTGGCGGAGACGCTGGAGGAGGCGGAGAATTTCCTGGAGGAGAGCATGGCCGTGGTGGTGAATTCTCTGGAGGAAGTGATCGCGTATTTTGAGGATGCGGGCGTTGACATGGAGGGAGCCATGGACGACGAGATCCTGGAGGCGGACGAGGTGTTTGACGTGGAGGACGGCAGATACCTGATCGTGGAGGGATAAGGAAAATCGGATATATGTGGCCGCGGGGAGTTAATATTTTCCTGCGCCCTGCCGATATATGTTAAAAGGGAACCGTCTGCCGGGCGGCGTCCCGGGTTACCGGAAACGGATTTCACAAACTATCATGGAGGATAAGATTATGTCAGTGAACATCAATCAGGACTACAATGTTTTCCAGAGCGGATATTACGGCAGGACAGCTCGGTCAAAGAGCCGCGGCGCCCAGAGGACGGACAAAGCCACCGAGGCAGATCAGGCTGGCAAGACCACGCAGCTTTCCGCCAAGGCCAAGTCCCTGCTGGAGGATTTGAAGAAGAAGTACGGCAATGTGGATATCATGGTGGCGGACTATGACACGGAGGAGGAGGCCCAGGATATTCTCGCCAGGGGGACCAAGGAGTTCAGCGCTCTCTTTGACACGGAGACCCTGGAGAAAATGGCTGCCGACGAGGATGTGAAGAAGGAGTACATGGATAAGCTGGACGGCGCCATCAATCAATTGGGGGAGATGGCCAAGAAGCTGGGCGATAAGTCCGATGAGGTGAAGCATATGGGCGTTTCCTTCGGCGACGACGGCAGCGTGTCCTATTTTGCGGAGCTTGAGAAATCCTCCCAGAAGCAGCGAGAGCGCATCGAGCAGTCCAGAGCGGATAAGAAGGAGCAGGCTGCCGAGGAGAAGAAGGCCGAGGCGAAGAAAGCGGCCGAGGAGGGCAGGCTGGCAGGCAGTCCGGGAACTGTAAAGACCACCCGGGTCAAGGCGGATACCGCCGAGGAACTTTTGGAAAAGATCAGAAATGTGGATTGGGATCAGATCAAAGCTTCCGAGGTATTTGCGACGGGCGGCAGGTTTGACCTGACGGTGTAGCCCCGACGGGGAATTTCTCCCCGGGGTGAAACAGGATATATCGGAAAGATGTTGCAGTGATATGCCGCTGTCGGCTTTCGAGCCGGCAGCGGTTAAAAAATTAAGGAAGGTAATGCATCGACGGTGCATGGGAAAATATGAAAACATTTTGGAAAAAGGTCGGTTGGACCGGTATGACCATACTGCCGCTGTTAGTCAGTCTGGCGGCACAGCTTTTGGTGAGTTTTGCTTTTATGGCGGTGATCGGCATAATTGCGGGAGTTCAGGCGGGAATGGAGGGAATTACCGATGCCTGGGAGATAACGGAGTATGTGTCGGAGGCGGTGATGGACAGTGTGACGGTGAGTATCCTGCTCTATCATTTGGCGGCCTTGGCCGGGTTCGGCCTGTGGTACTATTTCGGAACCGGAAAGCCCAGGCCCAAGCCCGTTTCCCCCAGGAAGGTGTTCACGGGTAAATGTCTTATCGTGTCGTTGGTGGGAGGCTTTGGAATGTGTGTGGCCGCATCGGGACTTTTGTCGTTGGCAGAGGTGGCGGCGCCTGATATAGTTGCGAAGTATGAGGAGCTCATGGAGATAGCCGGCCTGGGCACCGACCCGATCACGATCATAGCCAGCGTGCTGATCGCGCCCATCGGGGAGGAGATCCTCTGCCGAGGAGTGATATTCCACTATGCCGGAAAGGTAGTGGAGGGCATGAGAAGCAGGAAGGCCGCCTTCTGGATCGCCAATTCCCTGCAGGCTCTGATGTTCGGCATTATGCACGGCAATCTGGTGCAGGGCTCTTACGCCTTTCTCTTAGGGCTGGGGCTGGGCTGGCTCAGAATGCGCTACCGCAGTCTTTATCCCGGTATGCTGGCTCACTTTGCCATCAATTTTTCCTCAACCTTTCTTCTGGGATTTCTTTTCATGGGAGCGCCCCAGACACTCCCCACGTATGTGCTGATGCTGGCGGCAGGAATTTTCGTGACCGTAGGCCTGATGTGGTGGGACCAGGACCGGGAGGCGTCCTTATAAATTCCCCGGCAGAATCGGCGTATTTCGGATTCTCATAGAAAATCATAATCTTGCAGGACTTCCAGGAGGCCATCCTCCTGGTTTGTCTTTTTTGTCACGATATCCGCGGCGAGCTTCACCGCCTGGGAGGCATTGGCCATGGCGATGCCCGTCTCGGCGGCATCTATCATGGAAATGTCGTTTTCCGCGTCCCCGGCGGCAAAGGTGCGGGCGCGGGAGGCAGGCAGGTAGTCTGTGAGAAAGCGCAGAGCTGCGCCCTTTCCGGCTTCCACGGGCAGGATTTCCAGGTATTGATCGTTGGAGAAGATGGCCTGGATGCGTCCGGAGAGTCCGGGCAGGGCCAGCAGCCGCTCCCGCAGACCCTCCAAAAGACTTTTGTCCGTCAGGTGGATGGACTGGAGCTTGCAGCAGCCCTCCGGCAGGGCGGAGGCTATGTCCTCCACGCATTTGAGAGGCAGATGTATGCGTTTTGTGTAAAAGCGAAGCTCCTTGTTTTCCCCGAGGCACACGATCTCCCGGTCGGTGTAGCCGTGAATATGGATGCCCATGGCGTGGGCTTCCTTCACGATCAGGGCAATGTCCTCCTGACAGATGCGCAGCTTTAAAATGGGAGCCTGGGCGTCGCAGTCGTAGACCAAGGCGCCGTTGTTGGAGATAATGAACATATGGGGATAACGCAGACCGGCGCGGTCTTGAACCTCCAGTATGCTGGGCAGGGGTCTGCCGGAGCTTAAGATAAGCCGGTGACCGGCGGCCGTCATTTTGTTTAGGGCGTCCTTCATGGCGGGACCGACGGTGCAGTCGTCCCGAAGGAGAGTTCCGTCCATATCCGTGAACAGCAGTTTCCCCAGGCTGCGCTCCAGATCCCGCCACACCTGGTCGGGAACCCTTAGATTTCCGTAACCCACCGCCAGATCCAGATTGGGCTTGTTGCTGCCGTGAAAATCGGAGCCGCCGCTGATGAGAAGGCGGTATTTCTGTGCCAGACGGCGAATCTGTCGTTCCTCGTCCTCATTGTAGGTGCTGTAGAGGGCCTCTATGCCCATCAGTCCGGCCTCCTTCAGCTCGGCCACCAGACTTTCCAGACGGGTATCGCTCATGTGGTAGAGGATGGGGTGGGCGAGGACGGGAATGCCGTCGGCGGCCAGAATCAGCTTTACCGCCTGGGCGGGCGTGACCTTTTCCCGGGGGATGTAACAGGGGCAGTCGTCTCCCACATAGCGCTCGAAGGCCTCTTTAATGCTCTTGACGAGGCCGTGGCTTAGCAGGTATTTTGCGTAGTGGGCCCGGGTGATGACGGCTCCCGGAAATTCCGACAGCAGGGCCTCATAGGAGATGTGGACTCCGGCCATTTCCCGCAGCCTGCGGCACATTTTACGGTTGCGTTCATCCCTGGAATCCACGAAGGACTGGAGGGCACGGGAAAAGGAGGGTTTCTTATAATCGATCGCCAGGCCCACGATGTGGACATCCTTCCCCTGGTACTCCGTGGAAAATTCGATACCGGGAATTACCCGGGGCACGGGGGCTGCCACCTGTCCCGGCGCTTCCGCAAAGTCCGGGGCACAAGTCCGGGCGCGGAGTTCCTCCGTGTAGGCGATTGCCTCGTCCAGGCCGCTCACCGTGTCGTGATCCGTCAGGGCAAAGGCGCAAAGTCCCTTTGCCCTGGCGTAATCCACCAGCTCTCTGGGGGAGTAGGTGCCGTCGGATTTGTTGGAGTGTACGTGCAAATCTACCATATCCTTAATCCTCGTCGTCCTCCCTGTTGGCAGTGAACACAGTGCGCTTTCGGGCCATCTCATCGTTCGCCAGATACTCGTCGTAGGTGGTGATCTTGTCTATGAGGGTTCCGTCGGGCAGAATCTCCATAATACGGTTGGCCGTGGTCTGGACGAACTGATGGTCATGACAGGAGAACAGGGCTACCCCGGGGAATTTGATCAGGCCGTTGTTCAGCGCGGTGATGGATTCCATATCCAGGTGGTTGGTGGGCTCGTCCAGGATCAGGCAGTTGGAGCCGCTGATCATCATCTTGGAGAGCAGACAGCGCACCTTTTCCCCGCCGGAGAGTACCTTCACCTTCTTCACGCCGTCGTCCCCGGCAAACAGCATACGTCCCAGAAAGCCCCGGACATAGGTGGCATCCTTGACGGCGGAATAGCCTGTAAGCCACTCCACGATGGTCAGGTCGTTGTCGAATTCCAGGGTGCTGTCCTTGGGGAAGTAAGCCTGGGAAGTGGTGACGCCCCATTTGTAATTTCCCTCGTCGGGCTCCAGCTCTCCGGCCAGGATCTGGAACAGGGTGGTCTTGGCCAGCTCGTTGCCGCCCACAAAGGCGATCTTGTCGTTGTGGCCCATAACGAAGGAGATATCGTTCAACACCTTCTCCCCGGCTATGGTCTTGGAGATATGTTCCACGGTCAGCACCTCGTTGCCGATCTCTCTCTCGGGACGAAAGTCGATATAGGGGTATTTGCGGCTGGAGGGCTTGATCTCATCCAGTTCGATCTTTTCCAGGGCGCGCTTTCGGGAAGTGGCCTGCTTGGACTTGGAGGCGTTGGCGGAGAAACGGGAGATGAACTCCTGCAGCTCCTTGATCTTCTCCTCCTTTTTCTTGTTTGCCTCCTTCATCTGACGGATGAGGAGCTGGCTGGACTCGTACCAGAAATCGTAGTTTCCGGCATAGAGCTGAATCTTTCCGTAGTCGATGTCTGCGATATGGGTGCAGACCTTGTTCAGGAAATAGCGGTCGTGGGATACCACGATCACCGTGTTTTCAAAGCCTATCAGGAATTCCTCCAGCCAGGAGATGGCATCCAGATCCAGGTGGTTGGTGGGCTCGTCCAAAAGAAGGATGTCGGGATTGCCGAACAGTGCCTTGGCCAGGAGTACTTTGACCTTCAGGCTTCCCTCCAGATCCTTCATGACAGAGTAGTGGTAATCGGTGCCTATGCCCAGACCGTTTAAGAGCATTGCCGCGTTGGACTCCGCCTCCCAGCCGTCCATCTCCGCGAATTCCGCCTCCAGCTCGCTGGCGCGGATGCCGTCTTCGTCGCTGAAATCCTCCTTGGCGTAGATGGCCTCCTTTTCCTTCATAATCTCGTAGAGGCGGGCATTGCCCATGATGACGGTGTCCATAACCGTGTAGTCGTCATATTTGAAGTGATCCTGCTCCAGCACGGAGAGACGCTGACCGGGGGTGATAAACACGTCGCCCTTGGTGGTTTCCAGCTTGCCGGAGAGTATTTTCAGAAAAGTGGATTTGCCTGCCCCGTTGGCTCCGATAAGGCCGTAGCAGTTGCCCTCCGTAAATTTGATGTTCACATCCTCAAAAAGCGCGGTCTTGCCGATGCGCAGGGTTACATTGTTTGCACTTATCATGTTCCCATACCTTTCTTCCATAAATATAGACAGTTAAATGTTTCGCGGGAGCTTTTTCTTCCTATTAAAAGTCCACTATTCCTATTGTACAGAAATTCCCGAAAAATGCAAGGAAAAACGAATTTCTTAATTTTTTCGAAATGTCCTTGAAAATAGTGTGTAAAAGAGGTAAATTGAAAACAGTCCGGGTACGCCGGGAGACGGGCACGGGCGGCGCGACAGAGAGTTACAAGAAAGGACTGACGGATAATGAGCTTAGGGTTGGCAATAGTAATGGTGACGGCGGTATGTCTTTTGACGGTGGCGCTTTATTTTTTGATGATTATGCCCCGCATGACGGGCAGACCCGACACCGCGCCCTTTGTCAAGTGGATGTACGCCCACAGAGGGCTTCATGACAATAGCGGGGAGGCCCCGGAGAATTCCCTGGCGGCCTTCGAGAAGGCGGTGGAGGCGGGCTTCGGGATCGAACTGGACGTGCAGCTTTCAAAGGACGGGATTCCGGTGGTGTTTCATGATTACACGTTGAAGCGAATCTGCGGTGTGGAGGGGAAGGTGTGCGATCTAAACCTTGAGGAGCTTCGCAGACTGACTCTATGCGGTTCCGATCAGAGAATTCCCACCTTCGAGGAGGCATTGGAGCTGGTGGACGGCAGGGTGCCCCTGATTGTGGAGCTCAAGATCGAGAGGACGGATACCTCCGTCTGTCCCGCGGCGGACAGGCTCCTGTCCGAATATCAGGGGATGTACTGTATTGAGTCCTTCAACCCCCTGGGGGTTTTATGGTATCGGCGAAACCGCCGCAGGGTGGTGAGAGGGCAGTTGTCCGACGCCTTTTACAGAGAGGGGGAGTATATGGGGTTTTTGGCCTTTTTCCTGCAGAACCTCCTGTTCAACTGGCTGGGCAAGCCGGACTTTGTGGCGTATAACCACAAGCATCCCAGGATGCTCTCCCGAAGTCTCTGCAGAGGGCTGTACCGCTCCACGGCGGCGGCCTGGACCATCAAGAGCAGAGAGGAGCTGGAGGCGGCGAAAAAACACTTCGACATCTTTATTTTTGACAGTTTTATGCCGGGGTGAAAAATCCCCTTGCCATTCGGATGGCAAATTGTTACAATGGACACGTATTGAAAAGGCTGATAAAAGAAAGGAAGCAAAACAGAATGAAGAAATGGGTGTATTTGTTTAAGGAAGGCAATGCGGACATGAGGGAGCTGCTGGGAGGCAAGGGAGCCAATCTGGCGGAGATGACCAATCTGGGATTGCCCGTACCCCAGGGATTTACAATCACCACCGAGGCCTGCACTCAGTATTACGAGGACGGCAGACAGATCAACGACGAGATCCAGGCGCAGATCAATGAGTATATCGGCAAGATGGAGGAGATCACGGGCAAGAAGTTTGGCGACACTAAGAATCCGCTGCTGGTGTCCGTGCGTTCCGGCGCCAGAGCATCCATGCCCGGCATGATGGACACCATCCTGAACCTGGGACTCAACGAGACGGTGGTGGACACCATCGCGGCACAGACCGGAAACGAGAGATGGGCCTGGGACTGCTATAGAAGATTTATCCAGATGTATTCCGATGTGGTTATGGAGGTAGGGAAGAAATATTTTGAGGAATTGATCGATAAGATGAAGTCGGCCAGGGGCGTGAAGCAGGATGTGGAACTGACCGCAGCCGACTTAAAAGAGCTGGCAAATCAGTTCAAGGCCGAGTATAAGGCGAAGATCGGGGCGGATTTCCCCGATGATCCCAAGGAGCAGTTGATGGGCGCCATCAAGGCCGTGTTCCGTTCCTGGGACAACCCCCGGGCAAATGTGTACCGCAGGGATAATGACATCCCCTATTCCTGGGGAACTGCCGTGAACGTACAGATGATGGCCTTCGGCAACTGGTCCGACGAGTCCGGCACCGGCGTGGCGTTCACCAGAGATCCCGCCACCGGCGAGAGGAAGCTGATGGGCGAGTTTTTGATGAACGCCCAGGGCGAGGATGTGGTGGCAGGTGTGCGCACACCCATGCCCATTGCCAAGATGGCAGAGATCATGCCCGAGGTGTTTGAACAGTTCCAGAAGGTCTGTGCAACTCTGGAGAACCACTACAGGGATATGCAGGACATGGAGTTTACCATTGAGAACAGAAAGCTGTATATGCTGCAGACCAGAAACGGCAAGAGAACCGCTCAGGCGGCACTCAAGATTGCCTGCGATCTGGTGGACGAGGGCATGAGGACGGAGAAAGAGGCGGTTGCCATGATCGATCCCCGCAACCTGGACACTCTGCTGCATCCCCAGTTTGACGCTGCGGCTCTGAAGGCAGCCACTCCTCTGGGCAGGGGCTTGGGTGCATCTCCTGGCGCAGCCTGCGGCAAGGTAGTGTTTACCGCGGAGGATGCGGAGAGATGGGCGGCAAAGGGAGAGAAGGTGGTGCTGGTGCGTCTGGAGACTTCCCCCGAGGATATCACCGGTATGAAGGTTTCTCAGGGTATTCTGACCGTCCGGGGCGGCATGACCTCTCACGCTGCGGTGGTGGCCAGAGGCATGGGCACCTGCTGTGTGTCCGGCTGTGGCGATATCACCATGGACGAGGCGGCTAAGAAGTTCACTCTGGCGGGCAAGGAGTTCACGGAGGGAGACTATATCTCCATCGACGGTTCCACCGGCAATATCTACGAGGGACAGATTGCCACCAAGGATGCCACCATTGCCGGGGAATTCGGCCGTATCATGGATTGGGCGGACAAGTACAGAACCATGAAGGTGCGCACCAATGCGGACACTCCTGCGGACGCAAGAAAGGCAAGAGAGCTGGGAGCAGAGGGCATCGGCCTGTGCCGTACGGAGCATATGTTCTTTGAGGAGGACAGGATTGCGGCATTCCGCGAGATGATCTGCTCAGACACGGTGGAGGAGAGAGAGGCGGCCCTTGACAAGATTCTTCCCTATCAGCAGGGAGATTTCGAGGCGTTGTACGAGGCTCTGGAGGGATGTCCTGTGACCATCCGTTTCCTGGACCCGCCCCTTCACGAGTTTGTTCCCACGGAGGAAGAGGATATCGAGAAGCTGGCAAAGGCTCAGGGCAAGCCGGTGGAGAATATCAAGGCTATCATCGCAAATCTGCATGAGTTTAATCCCATGATGGGACACAGGGGCTGCCGTCTGGCGGTGACCTATCCCGAGATTGCGAAGATGCAGACCAAGGCGGTGATTCGTGCGGCCATCAATGTAAAGAAGGCGCATCCCGACTGGAGCGTGAAGCCTGAGATCATGATTCCCCTGATCTGTGAGGTGAAGGAGTTGAAGGTGGTCAAGAAAATGGTGACGGAGACCGCGGACGCGGAGATCGCCGCTTCCGGCATTGCGCTGGAGTATGAGGTGGGCACCATGATCGAGATCCCCAGAGCTGCCCTCACGGCGGACGAGATCGCGGCAGAGGCAGATTTCTTCTGTTTCGGAACCAACGATCTGACGCAGATGGCGTTCGGCTTCTCCCGTGACGACGCCGGGAAGTTCCTGGATGCTTACTATGACAGCAAGATCTTTGAGAACGATCCCTTCGCAAGGCTGGATCAGAACGGCGTGGGCAAGCTGATGGAGATGGCCATCAAGCTGGGCAAGCCCGTGAATTCCAAGCTCCATGTGGGTATCTGCGGAGAGCACGGCGGAGATCCCTCTTCCGTAGAGTTCTGCCACAAGCTGGGGCTGGATTATGTGTCCTGCTCGCCCTTCAGGGTGCCGATTGCCAGACTGGCGGCGGCACAGGCGGCTATTTCCAAATGATGCCATAGGAATTTTGGTACTCGCAGGCAAAAGTATGGAAGAATGGCTTAAAATCAAGGGATTTTGAGGTTTGGTGGGGTTCATCACGGTGGGTGGTGGA
>CATLGW010000037.1 GCA_949948715.1 uncultured Lachnospiraceae bacterium
CTTCTGCAGTAAGATTGATAATACTTGATTTTCTTCCCATAAGTACAATGCCTCCATCAATTGATATATACATTGTACTATGGAACAAAAATATAGTCCAGTTATTTAAAAACTATTATACTAGAGCGATTATGATTAAGATTACATATACAATCACTTTGCCAAAAACGGCCTTTTTATGTGCTGATTTCATAATATCCCGTGCCTTTCCCGTATGTGCCCCTTTTGACTCCATACGATTATTGATTTATCACGCTGCCGTAGACCTCTATCTGAGTCAGCGCAGGGAAGGGAGAAGGATCCTCCGCTTTTTTAAGCTGCTCAAGCTGTACCCAGGTGATTTCCCGCTCCTCAAAGTCAAGGACATGAGCAAAACTGCTCTTGTCGAGAGAAAAGGTCTCGCTGCTGCCGTCGGAGAAGGAGAGGGTCACCTGCTGCCACCAACTGTCATGGGGAAAATCGGACCGGGTGTACAATCTCACCCTGCCGGTCCGCACTCTGCGCCCGAAATCCACCCGCATCACCGCGTCTTCCCGGCGGTTGATGCCCCAGGACTGATAGGGCCATTCCCCGTGGGAAAGATTTGCCCTCACCCCGTCTATGGCGTTCCTGGCCGCAAACACGCTCTCACCCCGAGTCTCCACATTGGCTGCCGCATGGGGAAAGCAGGGTACATCCCCGTGCTGGTCCGCGGGATTTAACGCCAGATTGCGGTAAGCGCACACCTCATCCTCCATGGCCCTCTCCACATAGATATAATGTCTGTTTCCGGAGAATACCTTGGGTGAATAGCTGACGCGCTTCTCCCCGAAGGGTATGTAATAGGAGACATTGTCCGTGATATACACAAAGGCCGCACCCAGCCCATCGTCCACCTGCCAGTGTACATGAATATTTTTCTCGGAGGTCTCCAGAACGATCCGGTCCCCCTCCTCATAGACATGGGTGCAGACCAGATCCGCAAAATCCTCCCCGCTGCTGACGCAGACGGTGTTACTGTCCTTATCCAATACCTTCAGTGAAAAATATGCCATTACGCCCGCTCCCTCTTTGCCTGACCTCTAAACTGGATAACGGTCACCACCAGCACCATGAGAAACAGCACCATGGCCACTGCGCTGGAATATCCCAGATCCCAGTCGATGAAGGCCTTCTGATAAATATAGTATACTAACACCGTGGAGGACGTGGTCAGCTCTCCGCTTCCGCCTCCCGCCAGCATGATGGCGATGTCATATACCTTAAAACAGTTGATGGTCAGCATCACTACCACAAAGAAGGTGGTAGAGCTTAGCTGAGGCCAGGTTATGTAGCGGAATTTGTCCCAGGTGTTGGCTCCGTCCAGGCTGGCCGCCTCGTACAGCTCCCCGGAAATGCCCTGCAGACCCGCCAGATAGATTACCATATAATAGCCCATGTACTTCCACACGCTGAACAGAATCATGGACAAAAGCACCAGGCTGCCCGTAAACCACTGAGGCAGGCTTTCCTGGGATACGTGAAACACATTGTACAGTATATTGTTGATGGGTCCCTTGGAGGGATGAAACAGCATCTTCCACACCGCCGTGATGGCAACCAAGGACGCCACATAGGGGAAAAACGACAGGGTCCTGAAAATCCCCCTCCCCATCACCTTCTGATTTAACACGATGGCCAGGGCCAGGGATGCGATCATGGTCAGGGGCACCGTTCCGATACAATATATAATGGTATTTTTCAGAGCCGCTTTAAAAAATATATCATTCCACAGTCCGGCAAAATTCCTCAGGCCGGCCCACTGGATGGGATTGCTGCCGTCCCATCGCATAAACGCCAACGCAAAGGCAAACACAATGGGGATTAAAGTAAACACACAGAAGCCTATGAAATTAGGGGCGATAAAGGAATAGGCCACCAAATCCCTCTTGGTTTCCCGGCTTAGGAGCCTACCGGACTTCAGGGTATCGATCTTTCGATTGTAGTCTCCGATTTTCGCAATCAATCTGCGCTTTTTCTTCACATCCTTTTCCGTTCTGACGGATGCGATCAGTGCAGTCAGCTCTTCCTGTAAAGAATTTATTTTTATTGCCTTTTGGGCCTCATCCATTTTCGGCATGGCAATCTCCTTTCTCAGGTTTTCTCTCCTTTTGCGGGTATTTACTGTCAGTTAAAGGGAGCCGCTTTCACGGCTCCCTGATAAATTTGCCTGCTTACTGGCCCAGTATCTTGGAAACCTCCGTGTTCATAGCCGCTATGCCGTCGTCGATGGACATCTCGCCGGACATGATGGAACCGTGATAGGAATCCAGAACAGAATTGATCTCGGATACATTGGGAGCGTAGGGCACTTCCAGATACAGGTTGGACACATTTAACGCCTCTTTGCTGGCATCGTCGGTGGGGAAGCCCTCCAGTCCTGTGATCAGGTTCACCACTTCCTCCGTCATGATAGCCGGGAAATTGCCGCTGGAAGCCATCACTGCCGCGCCTTCCTCTCCGCTGACCCACTTCACGAAATCCCATGCCGCATCGGGCGTGTCTGTGGCGCTGGTGACAGCCAGACCTGTGATGGTGCCCAGAGTGGAACCGGGCTCCACGCCCTCCGCATGGGGATATTTCACAATGCCCCAGTTGCCGCAGAGCTGGGAATCATATTCGCCGGACTTCAAATTGGTGATCATGGTGGCGATAAACCAGGAACCCATATTCAACATGGCCACGTCGCCTCCTGAGAACGCCGCCGAATAGTGCAGCCCCTCCGTCTTCAGATCGGAATACTTTCTGGCAACGCCGTCTGCCTCCTGATTCAAAACCATCTCGTAATAGGGCTTCATAAACTCATAGCTGCCGTCCAATATGGTATGCTGGCCGTCCAGAACCGCAAAGAGCTGAACCGCGCTCCTCCAGGTGTGGTAATGCGCTCCGTAAACCTGGGAGCCGAACGTAGTGTCCGTCATCTTTCTGGCCAGCTCGTCATACTGCTCAAAAGTCATATCGTTGGTGGGATAGGGGACGTTTGCCGCGTCAAACAAGTCCTTATTGTAGAACAATACCCAGAAATCGTTCCGGAAGGGAAGCTCGTACAGCTTTCCGTCCACCACTACCTGATCCGTAGCGCCGGCATACTGCTCCAGATCAACGCCGTCCGCCTTGATATAATCGTCCAGAGGAATAATGGCATTCTTCTGCACCAAAGTGGCATATCCGGGCACGTCCTTCACCGTCACCACGTCGAACTCGGAGCCCTGGCCGGACAGCTCCGTTGCCAGCACCGTCATATAGTCGGTGGACCCCAGGTCAACCATCTCTATGGTGACATTGTCGTGGGTCGCCTCATAGGCAGCTTTGATATCTCCCCAATACTGAGTGGTCTCCTGATCCCAGATGGCCCATCTCAGGGTGACAGGTTCGGCGCCTGCCGAATCTCCTGTCCCACCGGAGGAAGCCGCACCGCTGTCCGGGGTGGACGAAGCCGCGGTACTGCCTGTCCCACTGCTGCCGCTTCCGCTGTTTCCGCCGTCGTTTTCGTTGTTTCCGCACCCTGCCAGCATGGTGCCCATCATAGCCACTGCCAGCAGAACGCTTAAGATTTTCTTTTTCATGTGTCATCCTCCTTTTTTAGGCTGTCGCCCGATCCACAAAAGCTTATGGCTGCCGCTCTTGCCTTTTTCCACGAAACGCTTTTTGGTATATACTGTTTTTCGTTTTCATGTATTTTTTTAGTTCCATGCAAAAAATCGCACCCATAACTTGCTCTTATTACATATTTATGCCATAATGGTAAAAATTATGTCAACAACCGCAAAATCTCCCAGAGCAAAAAGCTTTGGAGATATGGGAGGAACTATGGAAACTCGTTTTGAAGACACAGCCAGACAATACGCCGGGGCGCTCCTGCCCTTTCGCCCCTTTCCGGCGGCCCCGGACCGCAGGTCCTACGAAGCGCTGCCCGAAGCCTTACGAAAAAATATCTTGGAGGAGGGGGAGCGGTTCCTGGGATATGCGTACCCCGCCATCCGCGCCACGGATTTTATGAAATTCAAGCGCACGGGCAACCGGACGGACTACGAAAGCCTTTATTTTGCCAGGAGACATGCTCTGAATGCCCTGGCGGCCGGGGAGTGCACTGAGCTTAAGGGCAGGTTTCTGGACGATATCATAAACGGAATTTTCACCCTCTGCGAGGAGAGCGCCTGGCAGCTCCCTCCCCACAATTCCTATCTCCGGGATACCCCCCAGCTCCTGCTGCCCGACGCCTCTCACCCCGTGATGGATCTCTTTGCCTGCGAGACAGGTGCGCAGATTGCCTGCGTCAGTTATCTTTTGGGGGAGGCGCTGGACGAGATCAGTCCTCTGATCCGCAAACGCATAGGGGAAGAACTGGCCCGGCGCATTGTGAACCCTTATCTGCAGGAACATTTCTGGTGGATGGGCAGCGGAGAGGAGCCCATGTGCAACTGGACCGTGTGGTGCACCCAGAATGTGCTCCTGACTCTGTTCCTGGGAGATTTTGATGAGGACACCCGTCGCAGAGGGCTTTTGAAGGCGGCTGCAAGCTGTGATTTTTTCCTGAAAGATTACGGGGAGGACGGATGCTGCGACGAGGGCGCGCAGTACTACCGCCATGCCGGACTCAGCCTTTTTTGTGCCATGGAGATTATGAACACAGTGACAGACGGGGCATTCCAGGGATTGTTTGATTGGGATAAGATTAAAAATATTGCCTCCTACATCCAAAATGTCCATGTGGCGGGCAAATACTACTTTAATTTTTCGGACTGCTCTCCCGTCGCGGGACGGGCGGGGGTCTTGGAGTACCTGTTTGGAAAATGCACGGGACAGCCCGAGCTGATGCGGTTCGGAGCGGAGGATTTTCGATCCGGGGGCGGGCCGCTGTACTCGGACGAGGTAAACCGCCTGAATCTCTATCACCGGATGCAGAATATTTTTCACTATGAAGAAGTCATGAAGTATGCCGGGCAAGCCCCCGGAACGCCTTCCGACCGCTTCTATCCCAGCGTCGGACTGTTTCTGGCCCGAAGCCCCAGACTGGCCCTGGCGGTAAAGGCAGGGTGCAACGCGGACAATCACAATCATAATGACACCGGAAGCCTTACTCTGTACAAGGACGGCCTGCCCCTCTTGGTAGATATCGGCGTGGAGAGCTACACGGAAAAAACCTTCTCCTCCCGCCGCTATGAGATCTGGACCATGCAGTCCGGCTATCACAATCTGCCCACGCTGATGGGGCAAGATCAGCGGGACGGCGCAGACTTTCGGGCCACGGAGGTAAATCACAGCTTCGGCGCGGACGCCGCCTCCATCTCCATGGAATTGGCCGCGGCTTACCCCCCGGAGGAGTTCTCCCGCCTCTCCTACCGCCGCAGCGTCACTCTGCACAGGGAGCGAAACATGGTGACTTTACAAGACGTGACAAACTGCCCGGATGTGATCCTGAACTTTATCACCTGCGAAAAGCCCCTGCTTTTGAAACGGCCTGGCGTAAATAATATATTCCAAACCTTTCCGACGGAAGAACGGGAAGCCCCCGGGACCCTTTCCACGGGAGAATGGACAGCCGTCCTTCAGATCGGCAGCCTGGCCAGAATGTCGTTTCGGGGAGCCGAGCCGTTTGCTCTGGAGACACTCCCCATTACAGACCCCAGGCTGCAGACGGCCTGGGACCATGATCTCTACCGCATCCGCCTGCGGATGACCGGGGAAGAATTTGCCATGGAAATTATATAACGGCCGATAATGGTATAAATTCGGCAGTCCCACCCACGGGATTGCCTGTCACAGAAAGGCAAGGAAAAAATGAGCATAGACGGAAATGCCCGCAGACAGGGAATTGTAGATTTTTTAGATCAGAAAAGGACACCCGTAAGCGGCACGGAGCTGGCAGGAAAGTTCGGTGTCAGCCGACAGGTCATCGTACAGGATATCGCCCTGCTTCGAGCCGAGAACCGCAATATTCTCTCCACCAACAAGGGCTATATGCTGTTCCACCCTCAGGAGAAACTAAGGGGCTGCACCTGCGTAATTCTGGTCAAACACACCGCTCCCCAGACCCTGGAGGAAATGCGCTCCATCGTGGATTTCGGGGGCAGTATGCTGGACGTGTTCGTGGACCACGATCTTTATGGTCAAATCCGCGTGGATCTGGTGATCAACGACATAAGGGACGCGGAGGAATTCTGCCGGAAAATGAGTCAAAGCAACTCCAAACCCCTGAAAGTTCTCACGGACGACTGGCATTACCACACCATAAAAGCTCCCTCCGAAAAGGCTTTGAGCCTCATCAGACAGGAGCTTCGGGAAAAGGGCATTCTTCTATCGGAAGATTGAAGCGTACATCTCGGGCCTTCTGTCCCGGAAAAGCCCCCAGGAAAAGCGCATCTCCTCCACCCGGTCCAGGTCAAGGGTCCGAATCAAAATTTCCTCCTCAGTCCGGCCGGCGGCTTCCAACAGCTCCCCGGTTTCGTCCGTGATAAAGGAGGAGCCGTAGAAGCGCAGGGCGGAGTTCTGCCCGTTGTTTTCCGCCGAGGGGGTCACTCTTTCCTCCCCGATGCGGTTTGCGGCAATGACCGGAATCACATTGGCGGCGGCGTGACCCTGCATACATCTGCGCCAGTGGGGCATACTGTCGCACTCCAATATGGGCTCGGAACCGATGGCCGTGGGATAGAGAAGAAGCTGCGCTCCGTCCAACGCCATACACCTGGCCGCCTCCGGAAACCATTGATCCCAGCAGATACCCACGCCGATTCTTCCATAAGCCGTATTCCACACCCGAAATCCCGTGTTCCCCGGCGTGAAATAAAACTTTTCCTGGTAGAAATGATCGTCGGGAATGTGGGTCTTGCGGTAGACCCCCAGCAACTTTCCGTCCGCATCCACCACTGCCACGGAATTATAGGTCACATTTCCCTCCCGCTCAAAAAAACTCAGGGGAAGCACGACCCGAAGCTCCCGGGCCACTTCTTTCAAACGAAGGACCGCCGGATTCTCCTCCAAGGGCGCTGCCAGCTTATAGAAATCATAATTGCGCTCCTGACAAAAATACCGGGTCTCAAAAAGCTCCGGCAGAAGGATAACCTGAGCTCCCTTTTCCGCCGCCTGTCTTATCAGTCTCTCCGCCGCCTCTATATTCTCCTTTTTGGTGCGGTTACAGTACATCTGCACCGCCGCCACCGTCACACTATTCATATCCGCTCCCGCCTGCCCGTCAAAGGGCGATTTTTTGTCCGGCTCAACCGTCTGATTCCGTCGTCGCGCCGCCGTCCGGTTTTCCTCCCGCAGCGGCTCCAGGAGGCTCCCCGGGAATCTGCTGTGTGATGCAGTGAATATTCCCTCCTCCGATCAGGATATCCCGGGCATAGATCTGCACCACCTCCCGGTCCGGAAACAAGCCCTGCAAAATTTCCCTGGCCTGTTCGTCCGCCGGGTCGTGAAAGCCCGGCATCACGATATGCCCGTTGGAAATGTAGAAATTCACATAGGAAGCCGCCAGACGCTCCCCCGGGGTGCGGGTGGGTTCATCCCCATTCAAATCCAGGCCCTGGCATTCCTCCCTGGTAATCGTCACAGGCCCTGGCAGGGGCAGCCTGTGCACCTTTAACCGCCTCCCCTTAGCGTCCACCGCCCGCTCAAGGACCTCGAGACAGGCCGCCGACATGGCGTACTGCACGTCTTCCCTGTCCTCGGTCCAAGAAAGCACTACCTCCCCCGGCGCCGTGAAAGCACAGATGTTATCCACATGTTCATTGGTTTCGTCGTTGTATATTCCACAGGGAAGCCATATCACGGTGGATATCCCCAGATATTCCCGCAGGCATTCCTCAATCTGCTCCCTTGTAAGGTCCGGATTGCGCCCCCTGCTCAACAGGCAGGCCTCCGTGGTCAGGCAGGTTCCCTCCCCGTCCACATGGATGGATCCTCCCTCCAGAATGAAATCCCGCTTGTCGTAGACGTCCCTCTCCAGAAGGTCGCAAAGCTTCCTGGCCATACGGTTATCTCTGTCCCAAGGAAAATAAAGGCCGTCGTGCAGGCCCCCCCAGGCGTTAAATCCCCAGTCCACTCCCCGAACGTCGCCCTTACCATTCCTCACAAAGGTGGGACAGTAATCCCTGGCCCAGGCGTCGTCGCTCTCCATCTCCACCACCCGGATATGAGGCGGAAGCATGGATCTGGCATTGTCATACTGGGCCGCGCCGGCACAGACCGTCACCTTCTCCGAGCGGGCAATTGCCTCCGCCACCCGGACAAAGGCCCTGCGGGCCGCATATGCGCCGTACTGCCAGGAGTCCGCCCGCTCCGGAAAGATCATCAGGCAGCCCTCATGGGGTTCAAACTCCCCCGGCATATGATAGCCGTCCCGGGACGGCGTGGTGTCACGAAGTATCCTCATAATAACCTCCCTGCCACAGTTTTGCCGCAAATTAAATCAGTATGAGTCATGCCCTGTCCTCAAACCTTTCACTTCCCTTACAGCCTCCCCTTGAAGTCCTCATAGCCAAACTCCTTCCATATCCGGAAATTCCCGCCCTTTTCCTCCAGGACAATGGCGGGCAGGGGCATTCCGTTAAAGGTATTGTTCTTCACCATGGAGTAGATCGCCATATCCTCAAAGATCAGCCTCTCTCCCTCCCTTAACGGGCGGTCGAAGGAGTATTCCCCTATCACGTCTCCCGCCAGACAGGTAGGGCCTCCCAGGAGGACAGTGTATGGCTTTTCCCCGGGCTTTCCGCTGTTTCTCAGAGGCGGCCTGTAGGGCATCTCCAGCACATCCGGCATATGACAGGCCGCTGAGGCGTCCAGAATCGCCCAGGAGACGCCGTTTTCTCCGGTCTCCAGCACCGTTGTGACAAGCTCTCCGGCATTTAAGGCCACCGCCTCCCCGGGCTCCAGGTAAACGGTAAGCCCGTATTTCTCCCGCATCCGCCGAATACAGCGCTCCAACCGGGGAATATCGTATCCCCTTTTTGTGATGTGATGCCCTCCGCCGAAATTAATCCATTTCATCTCCCGCAGATAAGGGCCGAATCTCTCCTCCACCGCGTCCAGGGTTGCCTCCAAAGCGTCGGAATCCTGCTCACAGAGGGTGTGGAAATGCAGTCCCTCCAATAGCTCCAAAAAAGCCCGGCCCTCCGGCTCTGCCAGCCCCCTCTCAAATTCCCTTTGGGTGACACCCAGCCGGGAACCGGGACCGCAGGGATCGTAGATGGCATGCCCCTCCTGGGTGGAGCACTCCGGATTCACCCTGAGGCCAATGCTGCGCCCGGCCTCCGCCGCCCTTTTTCCGAATTTTCTCACCTGGTTCCAGGAATTGAACACCAGATGGTCGCAGTACTCTACTATCTGCGGAAATTCCTCCTCCCGATAGGCAGGGGAAAAGATATGATTTTCGCATCTTATTCCCCTGTCCTCCAGGGGTCTTGCCATCTCCTCCGCCCCCAGCCTGGCCTCATAGAGGCCGCTGGCGGTGGCTCCGTTTAAATAGCTGCCGATCAAAGGATACAGGGCATAGAAGGAAAAAGCCTTCTGAGCCAGCAGAATATGCGCCCCCGTGCGCTCCCTAACCCCTTTTAAAACCTTTAAATTCTCCTCTATCCTGCTCTCACTTATGCAGTAACAGGGCGTAGGAAGCTGTGTAAAATCCGTCATTTTTTATTTGTTGTCCCACCCTTTCTTCCGGTCCGCCATCGTTGACCGCATTTTACAAGGCTTCGAGTGAAATTTCCAATGTTGCCCACTATAAATCCTTACGCATAATCTTTACATACTTTAAATCCGCCATTTCCTCAAAACCGTTTCGCTCATACATCTCAGAGGTTCCGTGATACTGATACTCCAGCCCTTTATCCGAAAAGGGATATGCTTCCACACCGAAATATCCGTCCTTTGCCGCGTCCTCGCACACCCGGTCCAGCAGCCGTTTGGCGATTCCCCTTCCGCGATACTTAGGGGCAATTAAAAAACAAAAAATGGATTTTACCTTTGTTTCCGCCGTGTCCTTTGTCTGATAGCCAACCTTCTGAAACATTTCCGTGACGTATTTATACTTCTCCCTGTCATTGGCATTGCACCATCCCACCACGGTATTTCCCGAATAAGCGAGATACCCTTTCATCTCCCCCGCCTTAATCATTTCATCGGCCTTTTCTCTGCGCTCCTTTGGATCTGTCATTTTTTCTCTTGTTTCCTGATCCAAATACCCCTCCAGACAATAGCAGGCTCCCCACTCTCCATGGTCTTCAAAAGCAACTTTGTCAAAATACTCCAGCCAGTCTTCACAGTTATTTGGACATAATGCCCGAATTGTAATCTCCAGTTTTTCCATCTTAACTTACTCCCAGTAATTTATAATAACATTCCTTCAACCGCTCTAATGTAAATGTTTTATTTCCGTCAGCTATTCTCCTTCACCGCCAGCAGCAAAAGCTCCATGGTCAAATCAAAATTCACGTTGGCGTCAAGCCGCTTCTTGGCCTTGTCCAAAGCCCGTATAATCTCCTCGATCCCCTCATAGCTGCTCTGATGAGCACATTTGCGCAGCGCCGTGATTTCCTCCCGAAAGATCAGATGATTCACATCGTTGGTGGCCTTGAAAAGCAGCACGTCCCGATACCAGATCGCCATAATATCCAGGTAATCGCTGATTTCCAGCTTGTACTCCGTAATTTTTTTGATTGCGGTCACTATCTCATAGAGCTCCATGTCCTGAATATATTTCAACAGACTTAAGGCTTCCGACTTCACCTGGTCAAAATCCTCGCTGGAAGCCAGGGCCTTGGCCCTTCCCACATTGCCCCGGGCAAAGGCCACGCACACCTCCGCCTTGTAATCCGGAATTTGCAGCTTATCCATGAGATATCTGCGCATTATCTCATCCGGCACGGGCTTCATGTTCATAACCACACAGCGGCTCAATATGGTGGGAAGCAGCGCGTTGAGATTGGAGGTTAAAAGCAGAATCACGCCGTAGGCCGGAGGCTCCTCCAGCGTCTTTAAAATAGCGTTCTGTGCCTGAGCCGTCATCTTCTCGGCCTCATTCACTATGTATATTTTGTAGGGACTGCTGTAGGGCTTGATGCCCATATCATTGTTGACCTGGCCTCTGATGTCCTCCACACTGATGGTATTGGGCTTCTCATGGGACACAAAGATAATATCCGGCTGATTGCCGGACAGCGCCTGCTTGCAGGAACGGCACTCCTGACAGGGCTCCGTCTCGCCCCTCTCACACTGCAGCGCCATGGCGAAAACCTTCGCGATAAATCCCTTTCCGGAGGATTTCTCCCCGTTGAGGATATACGCATGGGAAATCTTTTTCGTCGACACGGCATTTTCTAAATGCTCCCTGATCTGATCCTGTCCCACGATATCACTAAATCTCGCCATTTTCCCACACCCTCCTTCTCCTATGTGAAAATATCCAGCAACAGCCCCCTTATCTCGCCGATCTTATTTAAGATTGCCAGATTGTCCTTCTCGTCCTTCATCAGCTCCTGGGCCAATTGGTCCAAATTCTCGTCCACCAGCCTGATAATACCGTAAACTCTGTGCCGTCCCCTCCTGTCCAGGAAATTTTCCCTGGAAAAGGCATGGGAGTGAGTGACCACCTCGTTCAGAAACTCCTTGATCAGCCCCCGGTAATGCCTCATATCCTTCACGTCCCGGCGCTTGGCAAGCTTTTTTCCCTCCTCGGTGATTTCCTCCATCAGGAAGCTGAGCTTCTCCTGCAGCTCCGCCTCCCCAATATGGCTGGCAAGCATAAATTTGAAATTTCCGTCCGCGCTCTGGGTCTGCGTTGTCTGCTCCACAGGGGCGGCCTGTGTAAGCTGATTGATTTTAATGTCCATGCCCGCACCTGCCTTATCCTTTCCCTTATAATACTGTTATCGGCTCAAAGCCCGCAAACCTCAACGCCGCCTTCCGAAAATGCACGGGTGCCCTTTACCCGCACTGCGCTATGTAATCTATAATCTCGCTCAGGCAGCGGGGCAGATCATCGTTTCGGAAAACCCGGTCAATGCCCGCCTGTCTCATGTTGGATTCCTTAAAATCCTCGCTGTCAGCCAAAAATCTGCGGCACATCTCCTCATACCGGGGGTTCTCCTGGAGTTTCTCCCGATCCAGCGCCCTCTGCAGCCGAACCCCGTCGTCTAATTCTACCATCACAGGAAGCATTCTGTCCGCACCAAAATATTCCTTCATACGGACATAGGATTCCAGTGTGCCGATCATCAGACAGCGCTCTGCGGACGAGTTAAACTGCCCCTCATCCACGGTAAAGTAACGCCACCGGCCATGGAAGGTGGCATAGCTGCGCTCCTCCACGATAATGCCTTTGTCTGCAAATTCCCTGTATCCCGCCTCGTCGGTGAAGAAATACTCCACGCCGTCCCTTTCCCCGTCGCGTATGGGTCTGGTGGTGTAGGATATCACCGGCTTGAGCCTCACCTGATCCTGCTTCAGCAGTTCCTTATAGAGCGTGTCCTTCCCTGTGGAGCTCTTTCCCATAAGGTATACGATTTTCCCCATGGCATTATTCCACCTCGACCACGCGTATCATATTTGTCTTTCCTGTCAGTCCCAGAGGAACCCCGGCCGTGATTACCACCGTGTCCCCGCTTCTCACATAACCGGCCTTCCTGGCGCACTCCACCGCATGGGCAAAAAGCTGCTCCGTGTTCTCCTCCTCCTGGATGGACAGGGGCGTGACTCCCCATAAAAGATTCAACTGTCTGGTCACTCTGGCGTTCATCGTGCAGCCGATTATGGGACAATCAGGCTTAAACCTGGAGATCGCCTCGGCAGTAAAACCGGAGAGCGTCACCGTGATAATCGCCGCGGCGTCCAGCGTCATTGCCGTGGTGCAAGTGGCATATGCAATAGCGGTGGTGATATCGCCCGATTCCGAGACAGCCGCCTTTGCCATCCTGCCTGGATAGTCGATATTTTCCTCGGTGCATTCCGCAATCCTGGCCATGGTGCGCACCGCCTCCACGGGATAATTCCCTGCGGCGCTCTCGCCGGACAGCATAATCCCGGTGGTGCCGTCATAGATGGCATTCGCTATATCGGTGGCCTCCGCTCTGGTAGGCCGGGGATTCTTGATCATGGATTCCAGCATCTGAGTTGCGGTAATCACATGCTTTCCCCTGGCATTCGCCATCTTGATCATCTTTTTCTGCAGGGCGGGCACCTCCTCCAGAGGGATCTCCACGCCCATATCGCCACGGGCAACCATGATGCCGTCGGACACCTCCAGGATTTCCTCCAAATTCTGAATACCCTGCATATTCTCGATTTTCGCGATAATCTTCATTTTGCAGCCGTGTTCCTTCAGGATATCGCGCACCTCCTGGATATCCTCCCTGCATCTGACAAAGGAAGCCGCCAAAATATCATATCCCATTTCAATACCAAAGAGAATATCATCTTTGTCCACCGCGCTGATATAGGGCATGGAGAGAACGGCTCCGGGAACATTGACTCCCTTATGATTGGAGACGGCCCCACCGTTTATCACCTGACAGACGATGTCCTCCCCCTTAATTTCCCTCACCTTCATCTCAATCAATCCGTCGTCGATCAAAATGGTAGTTCCCACAGATATGTCGTTTTTCAAGTTCTTGTAAGAAATGGAAGCCCTCTCGGCAGTTCCCATAATCTCCTGGGATGTCAGCGTGAAGGTTTGGCCCGCTTTAAGCTCCGCCCTTCCCCCCTCAAAGTCACGAAGGCGAATCTCCGGACCCTTGGTGTCCAGCATAGTAGCCACGGGCAGTCCCAGCTTTTCCCGGACCTTCATCACTCTCTCAAATTTATTCTTCTGCTCTTCATGGGTCCCGTGGGAAAAATTGAACCGGGCCACATTCATCCCCGCAAGCATCAACTCCTCCAGCTTCTCCTCACTCTCGCTGGCAGGTCCAATGGTACAGATAATTTTTGTCTTCCTCATGTCTCCCTCTTTTCTATAGCAGCCCCACCCTGGGGGTGGGCGTAACTATCCCTTTCCTGTCTTTCTTTTATAATGCAGAGCTTCCGGCAGGAGGCATTCCCAAAACCAGGCTCCGCCCCCTGCACCTGAAGCCCCTGTCTGATATAGCCGGCAATCAACCGGCAATGCTTCTCGGTGATTTTCTCCCCCGGCGCAAGCAGCGGTATCCCCGGAGGGTAAAGATTGACAAATCCTCCCGCGCAATTCCCAGAGGCCTTCTCCAGGGGAACCCACTCCGTTTCCAGGTCCCACGCCTCGGTCAGAGAGCAGACCTCCTCTCTCTGCAGATTCTCCCCCGGGTATGACGCTGCTTCCTCTCCTCTGCCGGCATCCCCCGGGGTTAACCAATCTTCTCCGCTGCCGGCCTCCCCCGGACCTGTCTCACAATCGGGAGGTATCTCTCCGTCCCTGATCCGCCGGTCCAGGGCCTTCAGGGCTTTTGTCATCCTGTCATACCCCTCGGCGCTGTCCCCCACGGTAAACATGGCCAGGCAATACCCGGGGGCCGCCATCTCCGGCTGTAAGCCATATTCCAGCCGCAGAATATCATATATACGCCGTCCCGAAATTCCGCCCCGGCTGCCTGAAATCAAAAGCTTCCCTATGTCCTGCTCCGGCTCCCTTGGGGAAAACCGCAAAATTTCGCAATGCCCCAGCTTGCGAAGCATTGCCAGATATCTGTTTCTGAAATCTGCAAACAGGGAAAAACCCTGTCGTTCTATGACGTCCATGACATTGTCAATGCTTGCCATCAGAATATAGGATGGACTGCTGCTCTGATAAATATTCAGAAAGCGCTTTAGCCGCTCTCTGTCCACCCTCTCGCCGTTTACATGCAAAAGAGCCGTCTGTGTCAGGGCGGGAAGCGTTTTATGAACGCTGTGTATGACCAGATCCGCACCCGCCTGGCAGCTATTCCTTCCGAAGCCCTCCGCCAGGCCCAGATGAGCCCCGTGGGCTTCGTCCACGATCAGGGGCAGTCCCCTGTCGTGGACTGCCTGAGCAATGCCCCGAATATCCGCAATCCTTCCCTCATAGGTGGGCGATACCAGAAACACGGCGTCAATGTCAGGATCTCTCTCCAGCGCAGCCTGCACCTGCCTGGGTGTGACCGCCTCACAAATGCCAAATTCCTTATTCGTTTCCGGATACAGATAAGATATCTTAAGATTTCTCAGGTACGCCGCATGGTAGACAGACCGATGACAGTTCCTGGCCATCAGCATATGTCCCCCCACAGGCAGCGCCGCGCTCACCGCGCTTAAAATGCCCCCCGTGCTTCCGTTTACCATACAGAAGCTCTCCTCCGCTCCATAGAGCCTGGCAATTCTGTCCTGTATCCGCAAAAAGAGCCCCTGAGGATGATGCAGATTGTCAAATCCGTCTATCTCCGTAATGTCCAGCCTCGCCAGCTCCTCTGACAGGGCGCCCGCGCCCCGGCGTTTATGCCCCGGCATATGAAAGGGATAATATTCACTTTTTCCGTAGGCCTCCAGTTTTTCAAATAATGTATCCAACTATTCTTCTCTTTTAACAGCCTGGGGATTTTCCATCCTTCGTTTTTCCAATTTCTCCAGAATCTTTCCGTGCCCTCGATGCAGATGTATGGTTTCCATCAGAGAACACCATTTATCCGCTGCCGTGACAATCCAGGCCTCCCTGCAGGTGGGCGGCACCACCGTCAGGGGCCACATATGCTTTTTGATGATCTCCCGCTCTCTCGGAGTTAATTTGTAATCCATGGAAGCGTTTCTGAGGGCTACTCCCGGATGGTAAAATCCGTGAAGTTTATGAGGATTCTTCTCATCCGGAATATGCCAATCGTACAGGAAATAGTCATGGAGCAGCGCACCCCTGATCAATTCTTTCCTGCTGCAGGAAATGGGCAGCTTCTTACTGAAGAACAGGCTGTACTCCGCCACATGGATACAATGATCGTTGACCGTCATATTTCCGTGCTGTATGTAAGATTTTGTGGAATTAAACCGCTGGGACATCAAAATATCCTTCGCTGCCGCCCGAATTTCTTTGCGAAGGGCACGCCTCTCCTCAAAATTTCTCCTCCAGCGCTCACTGCGCCTGCACCTGGCGCTCCTGCGCAGGCCTTTCTCAATTTTCCGCATCTCACAGACCAGTTCCACCGTTCAAAACCTCCCTATTTATTTTCCGTACACCTCAGAAACCGCCATATAACGCAAGCCAATACAAGCCGCCTCCCTCAATAGTAATAGCATATGACCGGAAAACCTTCCGACATATACTCATAGATTGCCGCCGCCATATCCAGGGGAAGATTAATGCAGCCGTGAGAGCCGTTCGTCAGGTAGATCTCCCCGCCGAATTCCGAACGCCAGGTTGCGTCGTGCATCCCCACATTTCCGTTAAACGGCATCCAATAATTTACCGGAGTCACATAATCGGCCCCCCGCAGCACCGCATTTTTGGTCTTATATGTAATTCCAAACACTCCCGGGGGAGTCATGCAGCCATTGCTCATATTGCCGGACACGAAATCGGTCTCCAACACGATATTGCCTCTTTGGTATAAATACAAATGCTGGTTCGTCATATCGATCTCGACATAGGAGGAGCCGATGTCATTCTTCCCCTTTGCCGCGCCCTTGCTGACATAGACCGGTTCCCGCTCCACGGAAACACCCCTTTTAATCAGCCCGGCCAACTCCTCCGCCTCCGCCGCCCTGTCGGTTTTCCAGCCGTATGCGCCACCGGGCAGAGACAGCTCCGTCCCCTGCACCGTGGTAAATTTTCTCTTTTTACCGTAAGTGTCAAATTCCTTAGCCTGCTCGGCCACAAACTCCGCAATAGCTTCCTCGTCCAGCACCGGCGCATTGTCCTGGATGCTGACCCACTGCCGGATCCGCTCTCTGTCCACCACAACCTCGCTGCCGTTCCAGTCATAAGAAATCTCAGCTTCGAGCCAACGGTTGGCATCGGCAACATTTGCCAAAAGCTCCTTATCCTCGGATGTCACGGCAGCCTCCACATAACAGCCCTGCTGCGTCAAATCAACCTGTTTGGCATTTCCATAGACGGCAGCCTCCACCACACCTAACACAGCCTCCATGTTCAAAACAGTCCCCTGAGTCTCCGGCACGATTTCATACCCCTTGAGGGCCTCGCTGTACTCTGATATATAAGCATCCTTGGGCCGAATCATATTTTTCTTCTGGCAGGCGCTCATCTGACTCAAGGCCTCCGCCAGCTTATCTCCGTCAAAGGTCACGCCAAAGGTAAAATCATAGGAATACGCGGTATCGTCAAACAGCCTCGTAATCCAAAGCCATTCGTTCTGCCCCTCAAGCACTTCTGTCACTGCCTGCTCCACCGACTCAAGCTCATAGTCCATATCCTCCGCCCGAAGGACGCCTATGGTTTCCCGTTTTCCCTCCTGATCCCGTCCGATGATTTCCAAAGCGTATTCCCAGCTCTGCTGCTTGATTCTCATCTCCACGGCTATGGCATCCGCATTGCCGCAATCCATTCCCTCAATCTCCGTATGGGGGAAAAAATGAGTCTGATAATATATGGCTATGGTGATGTATGCGGCCGCCACTGCGCTGAAGGTAACGAACATCAGGGCGACCATGATGCGCTTTAACCATTTCCTCCCGCTGTGGGATCCGGAACCAGGCTCCTTTGCTTCCTTCTTTCGTCCTTTTTTCTTCTCTTCCTTTTTCGTTTCTGCCTTCACCGGGTCCTTCGTCTTTTTGTCTTCACTGGCCGTTTGGGGTAACTCCTTGGGTTCTTCCGGCTGACTCTTGTTGTCCATGACTCTCTCCAATATCATTCTATATTTCTTCCTATGCTTTAGCACCTCTATTATACCATCTAGTTTCATAAAAAAATAGCATAAATAACCCCTTTTTAGGAGTTTTATGCCATTTCCTCACTTGCTCTCCCATATGTCCATGCCAGGTTTAAACTCCTGTATCCCCCGGTTGGCCTGCTCTATCTGTCTGTAACCTTAGCAGACGACTGACCTTTTCAGACATCGGTCCTGCCCTATTCCTTTTGTATGCCGCCCGTCCAACGCCTCTCAGACGGCGCAGGCGCCGGGCATACCTCCGACCAATACCCTTTCCCATTCTCGCCCCCTAACAGCCCGGCTATCCCCGCAAGCTCTCTGTCATACCGTTCTAATATCTTGTACTGCTCCATGCGCTCACGCTCAAGCTGATCCAGGATTACCCTGAGCGCCGCGTCCGTCACGGTAAGGTAACAGATGCCCCGCATCATCACCAGGTGAAAATCCCGATATTTCCACTGTAATTGATCCGATGCCTCCAGCGCTTCCCGTTGATTCAGGCACATATATGGCTGCTCAGGGCTTTCCTCCAGCCGTCTTATAATTTTTTCCAGCTTCTCCTCTGTCACTGTTTCTCCCTTACCGTCTCAAATAAGCAATCCCCTGTGAGGCCGTAATTTCTTCTTTTGCAGGTTCTCCGTAATCTCTTCATCCCATATTGGGTTGATATGCTCATTATATACTTCTTATAATAGTGTGTCAACCCATTTCTCTGAGCATATTTTACTCTTTTGGGTTGTTAAGCTCATTTAAATATGTTATGATTTTGCTCGGAGGTAATTTGCATGGAAATATACGATAGAATAAAGTATCTGAGAAAAAAAGTTCTCAACATTTCGCAGGAAAAATTCGGGATGGAACTGGGTGTAAATCGAGATGTGATAAACAATATTGAAAGAAATAGACTGAAAAAACCAGAGCAAAAGGAGCCTCTTTACCAGCTTATATGTACTAAATTTGACATTAATGAAGAATGGCTGCGAAACGGCACGCAACCCATGAAGAAAAACTTGGATACGGATGAGTATTCAGAAATAGCCATGCTAATCGGAGAAAAGGATCCCAAAGCGAAGCAGGCTATTATGGACTATTGGAAGCTGGCTGATGCCGACAAGGAATTGCTCTGGAACTTTGTCGATAAGTTCATATTAAAAAAGGGGGACTAACCCCCTTTTTTCTCATCCAATATCTCCTTGAGGGTTTTTGCCACAGTATAGATTTTTATAAGTTCGTTTTCATCCTCAATCTCTCCAATCACTTCAACAATCTTCTCCTGGTAAAGCTTTACATCCGGAATCTCCATTTTTTCTTTTTCGTCCATAATTCTACCTTCTCCTTTTGTTTTTAGCTATCATCCCCTTTTGTACTTTCAAAATTTACCCCTCTATATATAATATGACTTGAAAAGGCAAAATCTTACAAAATTGTCCTATAAGTTGTACACTTTTTTATTTTTTTAGTTAATGCCTGGTTTGCACGTAAAGTTACGTGTCTAAGTTGACATACGTACTTTTACGTATGGAGGTGCGGACAAAAAACTGGACTTCCACGGACTCCGAAAGGAGCTGGATCACTATGTATTCTCAGGACAAAATCAACATCGCATTACAGGTTTATCACCAGTGCGGTTCTGTAACTAACACCATACGC
>CATLGW010000038.1 GCA_949948715.1 uncultured Lachnospiraceae bacterium
GGCAGGCTAAGGACAAGGTGCCGGATGAAGATCCCAAGCCCACGGAGCCTACAGATCCTAAGCCCACGGATCCTACGGATCCCAAGCCTACGGATCCTACGGATCCCAAGCCTACGGATCCTACGGATCCCAAGCCTACGGATCCTACGGACCCCAAGCCTGGGAAGCCCTCTGAGCCGGACAACAGCGATGACGGGGACGACGATCAGGACGTGGAGAATGTGGTGCAGAACACCAAGCCTCCTAAGAGCGGAGATCATATGAACACCGCGCTGATTGTATGGATGATTATCCTGGCGGCCGCTGTGGCGGGCATCGGCACTATGTTTGTCGTAAAGCGCCGGGGTAAAGCGGAGTAAGACGAATTTCCAAAAGAGTATAAAAGAAACGGAATAGATTCAGGGGAGCCGCGGCGAAGCAGGAGACTGTTTAGCCGCGGTTCTTTCCGTTTTGAGGCCGGAAGCCACGGCGGCACACATAGATATATAAGGCTGTAACATTTTTCCGCAAGTTGACGATAGAGTTTATAAGGAGTATAATATGGTAAGATTCTGAGAAACAATATCAGGTTAATTTACACAGGCAATCAGGAAAGGCAGGTTTCCCATGAAAATTGAACGCATTGATGAAAAGACGGTCAAGTGCTTCCTTTCCAATGAGGAACTGGAAGAATATGACATTGATTACAAGGATTTTGTGCTTCGAAGCGATAAGGCCAAGGAGATCGTGAAGGAGATTATTGAGCAGGCTGCGGCGGAGGTGGGCTACAGGCCCCCGCAGTTTGCCTTTGATCTGCAGATAATGATGCTGCCGGACCAGGGTCTCCTCTTAACCTTTTCTGAAAAAGAGCCCTTTGAGAGCAAGGAGGGGGAACAGCTCTTAGAATACTTAAAGCAGGTGAAAAACGCCTTTTTGCAGGCAAAGGAGAAGTTGGGGACAGTGGCTGCCGCTGCCGCCGGGGACGGTCAGGGGACCTCTGTTTCGTCCGGCCAGGAAAAACAGCCCGCCGCCCCCGTCAAACGGGAGAAGCCGGATTATGCCATCTTTGCGTTTAAAAGCCTGGGCAGAGTGATGGAATATGCCGCCGTCATGCCCAAAACGCTGCGGGTTCAGAGCAGCCTTTATAAGATGACGGATGTGTTCTACCTGTATCTGAAAAAAGGTGCTGCGGCCTATGAGCGCTACAGCAGGGCGTGCATCCAGGCGTTGGAATTCGGAGAGCTCTATGCTGCGGATGAGGGACACTTGCTGCTTCTGAAGGAGCACGGGGAATGTCTGATCGAGGAGAAGGCGCTGAAGAAGCTGTGCGGAGGCTGAAGGGTATCTTTAAAATCATCTTGACAAAGAAGCCGCATTTGCATTAAAATCAAATCCAGCGATGAAAAGGGTTAGTACGGATGGGAAGCATCCCAGAGAGAGGATGAGGCAGATTTGCCCGGGTCGGGTAGATGCCTGGCTGAGAGGTCCTTATGCGGAAGATTCGGAACCTGCCTTGGAGCTTCTGCGTGAAGGCTTATGATTCCCGTCTTGGGCGGGAGGAGCCGAAATGCGGCGCAGGTCTGCGTTAGAGACGTGAGAGTGGGACGCATGAAGCGTCAAATAGGGTGGTACCGCCGAGATTTCGGTCCCTTTACCGGGGCCGCAGGTCTCGGCGTTTTTGGTTTCTACAGGCATTTGCCGTCCCCGCGGCGACGGAGCGCGGCTTCGGTCAGCCGTCCCGGCACGGCGGTATTTTGGAAGGAAAGGAGAAAGGTTATGGCAGACAAGAAAATGGTGGAGGCTATCACCTTCATGAACGAGGATTTTGCCCAGTGGTACACGGATGTGGTGAAAAAGGCGGAGCTCATCGATTACACCAGCGTGAAGGGATGTATGGTGATCAAGCCCGCGGGATATGCCATTTGGGAGCTGATTCAGAGGCAGCTTGACGACAGGTTTAAGGAGGCGGGGGTGGAGAATGTGTATCTCCCCATGTTTATCCCGGAATCCCTTCTGGAGAAGGAGAAGGATCATGTGGAGGGGTTTGCCCCCGAGGTAGCCTGGGTGACCCACGGCGGATTGAATGAACTGCAGGAGAGGCTCTGTGTGCGCCCTACCTCCGAGACCCTGTTCTGTGATTTCTATAAGAACGACGTGCATTCCTACAGAGATCTGCCCAAGGTGTACAATCAGTGGTGTTCCGTGGTGCGCTGGGAGAAGGAGACAAGGCCCTTTTTGCGCTCCCGGGAGTTTCTGTGGCAGGAGGGCCACACCGTCCACGCCACTGCCAAAGAGGCGGAGGAGCGCACGATTCAGATGCTGAACGTGTACGCCCGGTTTTGTGAGGAGGTGCTGGCAATCCCCGTGATCAAGGGACAGAAGACTGACAAGGAGAAGTTTGCCGGGGCGGTATCCACCTACACCATAGAGGCGCTGATGCATGACGGAAAGGCGCTGCAGTCCGGCACCAGTCACAATTTTGGGGACGGATTTGCCAGAGCCTTCGACATCCAGTATGCGGACAAGGACAATACCCTAAAGTATGCCCATCAGACCTCCTGGGGCGTGAGCACCCGGATTATCGGCGCCATCATTATGGTTCACGGCGACGACGAGGGCTTGGTACTGCCGCCCAGGATTGCACCCGTGCAGGTCTGTGTGATACCCATCCAGCAGAAAAAGGAAGGAGTGCTTGACAAGGCCTATGAGCTCAGAGACCGCCTGAAGGGAAGTTTCAGGGTGAAGGTGGATGATACCGACAAGACTCCCGGCTGGAAATTTTCCGAGGCGGAGATGAGAGGATACCCCATCCGGGTGGAGATTGGTCCCAAGGACATGGAGGCGGGAAAGTGCGTGATCTGTCGCCGGGATACCAGAGAGAAGGTGGAGGTGAGCCTGGAAGAGCTGGAGGGGAAGGTACAGGAGATTCTGGACGCCATGCAGACGCAGATGTTGGAGAGAGCCAGAGCGCACAGAGATGCCCACACCTACACCGCAGCCAGCATGGAGGAATTCGAGAGGCTGTTTAACGAGCAGTCCGGATTTGTGAAGGCCATGTGGTGCGGCTGCCGGGAGTGCGAGGATCTTATCAAGGAAAGGCTCAGCGTCACCAGCCGCTGTATGCCCTTTGAGCAGGAGCAGATATCGGATGCCTGCGTGTGCTGCGGAAAGCCGGCCAAGAAGATGGTTTACTGGGGCAGAGCGTATTAAAACAGGCGGGGCATATGGAATGCCCGGAACAGGAGAGTGAAAATCATATGATTCATGAGACGATTCAGATGCGTGCGGAAGGGTCATTGCCCTACGCAAGGCTCATAACCTATATTCAGGAGGATTCCGATGTGATGGCCATCCGAAAGCGGCCGCTGGTGCTGCTGTGCCCGGGGGGCGGCTACAGCCGTACCTCCGACAGGGAGGCAGAGCCCATAGCCCTTCAGTTTCTGGCAAGGGGCTATCATGCCGCGGTGCTTCGCTATTCCTGTGCTCCTGCACAGTATCCCACTGCGCTTTTGGAGCTGGCAGGCGCCATGGCGCTGCTTCGCCGCAGGGCGGAGGAGTGGCATATTGACGAGGAAAGGATTGTGGTTCAGGGATGCTCGGCCGGCGGGCATCTGGCGGCCAGCCTGGGGATGTTCTGGGACGAGGATTTTGTGGCTGAGGGGATCGGCCTGGGAAAGGAAGACCACAGGCTGCTGCGCCCCGACGGGATGTTGTTGTGCTATCCGGTGATCACCGCCGGGGAGTATGCTCACAGGGGCTCCTTCGAGTGCCTTCTGGGCGAGAGGGAGGCGGAGCTGGCGGAGAAGATGTCCTTGGAGAAGCAGGTGTCACAGAAGACGCCCAAGACCTTTATCTGGCACACCTTCACGGATGCCTCCGTGCCGGTGGAGAACTCCCTGCTGTTGGTCAGCGCTCTCAAAAAGGCTGGAATTTCCACGGAGTTTCATATGTATCCCAGGGGGGAGCACGGTCTTGCGCTGGCAAATCGCCTGACGCAGACAAGCGACGGCAGAGCGCTGCAGGAGGAGTGCAGCTCCTGGATTGATCTGGCGGATACATGGCTTTCCCATCTGTGGGAGGAGTAGGCCAAAGTCGGGTTCTGACGATGCTGCGGGGAGGGCCTGGCAAATTTATATTTTTTTTATGATTATACTATAGGCATTTTATTGTTTTTCTGTTTGCCTTTCCTTATAATGTAGTCACGCATGATTTGTGCCGAAAAAGCGGTATGACCGGAGGAAGGCGCGAAAACACAGGAGAGGCAGATTCAGAAAGGAAAGCGGATATGCGATTAGGCAGGACTACATATGGGATAGGAGCGGCCCTGATGCTTGCAAGCAGTATGGCTCTTACAGGCTGCGGGGACAAGACGGACGAGGCGCCTGAGCTGACGGCGGTGACAGTGGATGTGCAGGTGGCCGGGCTGGGAGACCTGACACTGAAAAACAGCTTTGTGGGAAACATCTCCCCCCAGGAGACGGCGTATGTCATTCCTCTGGCATCCGGCACTGTGACGGAGGTCAATTATCGTGTGGGGGATCATGTAAATGCCGGGGATGTGCTGTTTCGCATCGACGACTCCGGGGCGCGGCTGCAGCTTGAACAGGCCCAGCTAAATGCCGCAAACGCCAGACAGCAGGTGAATATGGCCACGGGCAGTCAGCAGTCCTCCACGGATCTGCAGTTGGAGGGTTCCGTGGTGTCTGCCACCAGCGGATATGAGCAGGCGCAGATCGCCTATTTCCAGGTGAAACGCAATTTTGACAATCTGGCGGATTCCGTCTCCAAATATGAGGAGATGGTGAATCAGTTTGAGAAGGCGATTCAGAGCGGCGATCCCGTGGCTGTCATGCAGATGCAGCAGTTGGTGGCCGCCTCCCTCCCCGAGAGCAGCGTTTCCTCCGGGAATGCGGGCAGCCCGCTGCTTGTGCTGAATCAGGCCAAGGCACAGCTTGCCACTCTCCAGGGAAATCGGGATAATATGTACGATTCCCTTCTTCAGGCGGAGGCGGCCTACCGGGCGGCGGAATCCGGACTGAATATCGCTAACGAGTCAAAATCACTGGCCCAGGGCGACATTCGCAGGGATGCCAACGCCCAGGCCAGAACCGGCCTGGAGCTGGCGCAGCTTGGAGTGGACAGCGCGGAGCTGGCCCTTTCCTATTACACGGTGACTGCTCCCATCTCCGGGGTGGTTCAGAGCCGCAGCGTGGAGGTAAACGGACTGGCGGGCAGCGGAAGCGGTCCGGCCTTTACCATCGCCAATGAGGACAGCATGACTGTCACCTTCCATGTCAGCGAGTCTGTAAAGAACACGCTCCGGACGGGAGATGTGATAACGGTGGAGCGTGGCGGTGCAGAGTATGAAGGACACATTACAGAGGTGGGAGTGGCGGTGAATCAGGCCACAGGCCTGTTTCAGGTGAAGGCCAATGTGAGCGCGGATGATGCGGCTCTGCCCAGCGGGGTGTCCGTAAAAATCACTGCCGAGACCTACGCCGAGCAGAATGTGATTGTGATTCCCTATGACGCCGTCTACTATGACAGTGATTCCGCCTACGTCTATCTGAGTGTGGACGGCAGGGCGGTGAAGACCCGGGTTGCCACAGGTATATTTGACGACGAGAATATCGTTATCACGGAGGGTATCTCCCAAGGAGACGCGGTGATCACAAGCTGGTCTCCCAGACTGCTTGACGGGGTGGAAATCACCCCGGCCGGCAGCCTGACAGAGTAAGGAGGCGGCCCATGAATTTGACAAAGCTTGCATTAAAGCGTCCGGTTTCCTGCTTCCTGGTGATTCTGGCCCTGGCTGTGTTCGGCCTTTCCTCCATATTCGGCTTTCGGCTGGAGCTGATACCCGATATTGAGATGCCCATGCTGATCGTGATGTCCTCTTACCCGGGGGCGGATCCGGAGAGTGTGGATGAGCTGGTGGCCTCTGTGATCGAGGACGCGGGATCCTCCTTAAGCGGCGTGGACTCCGTGACCTCCATGTCCTCCGAAAACTACTGCGTTGTGCTGTTCACCTATGAGTACGGGGTGGATATCGCGGAATGTCATGATGAGCTGAGGGCAGCCATGGAGGTGGCGCAGCTTGGCTTTCCGGAGGATGCCTCCGAGCCCACCATCATTGAGATGAATATGAACAGCGTGGACATTATGAATATTTCGGCGGTGGAAGCGGGGGACGTAGATCTGCTGAAGGTCATAAACGAGTCCGTGGTGCCGGAGCTGGAGTCTCTGGCCGGGGTGGCCCAGGTCAGCGTATACGGCGGAAGCGAGGAATACATAAGGATTGAGCTGGACGACACGCTGATGAGACAGTACGGTCTGACCATGTCTTCCGTGGCGCAGTTTTTGGGCTCGGTGGACTTTACCTACCCGGCGGGAAGCGTGGAGCAGGGCTCGCAGAATGTCAGCGTGGCCACCTCCATGGAGTACAATACCGTCCAGATGCTGCAGGATGTGCCCATTATGACCGCCACGGGCAGCGTCATCACCCTGCGGGATGTAGCAAATGTGACACTGACATCGGGAAAGGCCGAGAGCATCAGCCGTTACAACGGGCAGGACAATGTGAGTATCGGCGTTCAGAACAAGAGCAGCTTCGGCACGGTCAATGTGTGCCGGGACGTAAGGGAGAGGCTGGAGCGGATTCAGGCCGGCAATCCTGCCGTCACCTTTGATATCACCTATGATGCCAGCACTTCCATTATGGATTCCCTCTCCTCCGTGGGGCAGACCTTAGTCCTGGGCGTAGTGCTGACCATGCTGGTGCTGTTCATTTTCTTCGGAGACTTGAGGGCCAGCCTGATCGTGGGAGCTTCCATGCCCATCTCCCTGTTTTTGACCCTGATTCTGATGAGCTTTATGGGATTTTCCATGAATATAGTGACGTTGGGCTCTCTGGTAATCGCCATCGGCATGATGGTGGACGCTTCCATCGTGGTGATTGAGAGCTGCTTTAGAAAGCACGAGGGAAAGCTTGACTTTAAGGAGGCGGCTTTTACGGGGACGAAGGAGGTGACCGCGTCCATCGTGGCTTCCACCATCACAACCATCGTGGTATATCTGCCGCTGGCGGTGATGAAGGGACTGTCGGGCCAGATTTTTCATCAACTGGGGTTTACCATTGTGTTTGCCATGCTGGCCTCCCTGATCACGGCGCTGATGCTGGTGCCTTTGTTTTTCTGTATCTTTAAGCCCGTGGCCAGGGAGAATCTCCCCGTGGATAAGCTGTTGGGCCTGATACATTCGGGATACAGGAAGCTGCTGCGGAGGATTCTTCACAGACGGATCACGGCGGTGGCGGTTTCTCTGCTGTTGGTGGCGCTGGCTCTTTGGATGGCCTCCACCCTGAATGTGGAGCTGATGCCTTCCTCCGACGAGGGGATGGTGGCCGTGTCCATAGGATTTCGTCCCGGAACCACTCTGGAGTCTCAGGATGAGGCGATCCGGAGGTGGGAACAGATTGCCGGTGAGGATGAAAATGTAAGGAGCTATTCCGTGTCCATCGGCAGCGCAGGGATTTCTCTGGGAGGAAGCTCAGGAGCCAGTCTCACCGCGACGCTGAAAAAGGACAGGACGCTGACCACGGCTCAGGTGGTGGATCAGTGGAATGAGCTGGCGGCAGGGATGACAAATATGGATATCACCGTGTCCTCCAGCGGCAGCAGTATGAGCAGCATGATGAGCACGGACAGCTATGAGGTTGACTTACAGGGACGGAACCTGGAGGATCTGCGTCGGGCGTCGGAGGAGCTGCAGGCGGAGCTGGAGCAGGTGGACGGCGTAGTGAAGGTGGAAAATTCTCTCGCCAATGCCAGCACCATAGCCAAGGTGGTGGTGGATCCCCTGAAGGCCATGCAGTACGGCATGATGCCCATACAGGTAGGGGTGGCCGTCAACAATGTGCTCAGCGGGGTCAGTCCGCTGACTATCACCAACGCGGGCTCCGAGTATGAGGTGAGACTGGAGTACCCGGAGGGACTCTTTGACGATCTGAACAGGCTGTTGGATATGGGGCTTCCCACATCCTTTAACACCACGGTGCCTCTGCGGGACATTGCCGAGATCCGCTATGCTCAGAGCCAGGAGACCATCACCAAGCAGGACGGTCTATACCAGGTGAGCCTGACGGCCACTCTGAACTCGGAGAAGATTTTTGAGGCGCAGGAGGATATCAATGCCGTGGTGGGGGATAAGGTGTTTGCCGAGGGTGTCTCCCCCGCGGAAAACATGATGACCGATATGATGAATGAGGAGTTTGCCAGCCTGTTTCAGGCGATTCTTACCGCTGTATTCCTGGTGTTTCTGGTGATGGCCATGCAGTTTGAGTCGCCCCGGTTCTCCATTATGGTTATGCTGTGCATTCCCTTTTCGCTGATCGGTTCCTTCTGGCTTTTGTTTGTCACCGGATCTACCTTGAGTATGGTGTCTTTGATGGGATTTTTGATGCTGATCGGTATCGTTGTGAACAACGGAATACTCTTTGTAGACTCCGCCAATATGCTGCGCGGGGAAATGCCGGTGGACGATGCGCTGATTGAGACGGGCGTCATCAGACTCCGCCCCATACTGATGACTACGCTGACCACCATTTTGTCCATGGTTCCCATGAGTCTGGGGATTGGGGGAGAGAATTCCCGTATGATGCAGGGTATGGCTCTGGTGATCATAGGAGGACTGATCGCCTCCACGTTGCTCACTTTGATTCTGATTCCCACCTTCTATCTGATTCTGGACAAGAGGGAGAGAAAGAACCGCAGAGCGGAGCGCAGGGCAGGGACTTGAGAAAAAGATTGAAAATCCGCCCATTTGTGATAAACTGTTTATAAAGACAGGATGAGGGTTGGATGGATGAATTACATTGTGTTGGATTTGGAGTGGAATCAGAGCAATACGGGGCGGGAGCAGGAGTCTGACAAGCTTCCCTTTGAGATTATTGAGATCGGAGCCATAAAACTGAACGAGGCCTGCGAGATGATCAGCGAATTTAATGAGCTGGTGCGGCCTCAGGTTTACCATGAGATGAACCGGGTCACAGGACAGCTCCTTCATATGCAGATGAGAGAGCTGGAGCGGGGGAAGCCTTTTCCTCAGGTGGCGGAGCGTTTTCTGGATTGGTGCGGGGAGGAGTATTGCTTTTGCACCTGGGGAACGCTGGATTTGACGGAGCTGCAGAGAAATATGCAGTTTTACGGTATGAAACCGCTGTCCCATGCGCCCATCGCCTTTTTGGATGTGCAGAAGCTGTTCAGCATTGCCTGGGAGGATCGAAAGAGCAGACGGGCGCTGGAGTATGCGGTGGATTTTCTGCGCATGGAAAAGGACATTCCGTTTCACAGGGCTTTCAGCGACGCCTATTATACTGCGAAGGTGCTGGCTATCCTCAAAAGAGACAAGCCCGCCGTGTTTTCAAATGTGTCCTTTGACACCTTTCATCCTCCGCGTTCCAGGGAGGATGAGGTGAAAGCGCAGTTTGACACCTACGCTAAATTTATCTCCAGAGAGTTCAAAAATAAGACCGAGGCCTTTGCGGACCGGGAGGTGATCTCCAGCAAATGTTATTTCTGTCACTGTAATCTGAAGAAGCGCATCAAATGGTTTACGGCAAACGGCAGACATTACTACTGTCTGGCATATTGCGAGAAGCACGGGTTTTTGAAAGGCAAGCTGCGGATTCGCAAGACGGAGGGAGATAGGGTCTATGTTGTCAAGACAACCAGGCTCATCTCTGAGGACGAGGCCGGAGGGATAGAGCAGCGAAGAGAGCATGCCAGAGAAATGCGGAGACATAAAAGACGTAAGAGAGAGGCAGAATAGGGGTTTAATAACGCCGTCTGCGCTCTCTTTTTTGATGCCTTGCCGCCGCCCGCCTTTGCCTGCGCTGTTCGGCCCGGTCTCTGCGGATGAGGAAGGGGGAGACTCTGTGCCGTCTGCGGTCCCTGCGCCATCCTCTGCGGGTGCCGGTGCCCCGGTTTGCCCTGTGGAAATTCCGTAAGAGTATGCGGGCCAGAAGCAGCAGACTCACGGCGGCCGCTGCGGCAGCCGCGCCCAAAAGGATCTTTACCACATTGATAAACACGAAGGAGGGCTTCTCCGGCTCCGGTTCCGGAGGGACCGTGTCGAAAATGGAGGATTCCATGGAATTTACCGCCAGATCCACGGAGGCCGTCCCGATGTACACATTGTGATAGGTATAGGTGATGAGAGCCGCCTGGTTTTCGTTCTCCGTGTCATAGGAGATTTCGGAGACCACGTCGGAGAAGGTGGCGGTCTTGGGCAGCACAATGAAGTCATCCTGATTCAGGGACAGAATAGGCTGGGAATTCCCGAAAATATCATTGTCGCTGTAGAATGAACCGGTATTGTCGATATTATATTTGGTCTCGGTCTCGGCCACATTGACGTGTTCGAAGTTGGCGAAGCCATAGTCAAACAGAGTGACGGTGTCCTTGTAGTACTGGGGATTCTCGTCCCGCATAACCACACAGATCAGCTTCAGGCCGTCCCGCTCCGCGCAGGAGACCAGCGTGCTTCTGGCGGCTTCGGTATATCCGGTCTTGCAGCCCACCAGATATTGATAGGCGTAAGGCTTCCCCGGGAGGAGCTGCATCTGATTGGCGTCGTAGAGATCCCCGCGCTCCTTGGGAATATGCAGCATGGGGGTGGTGGTGATTTTGCAGAGCATCTCATTTTCGAAGAAAGCCCGTCCGATCATGGCCAGATCATGGGCGCTTGTATAGTGATTCTCGTCGGGCAGTCCGTTGGGATTGACAAAGTTTGAATCCACGCAACCAAGCTCCTTCGCCCGCTCATTCATCAGGTCCGCGAAGCCGTCCCATGAGCCGGAAATATGCTCCGCCACCGCGTAGGAGACCTCGTTGGCGGAACGGATGAGGATAGCATTGAGGCATTGCTCCATGGACAGCACGTCCCCCGGATTCATGGCCACGTTGTTACTGCCCACAGGAATCCCAAACACGGCCGCCTGCGACATCACCACCTCCTCGTTGAGAGCGCACTGCTCGGAGGCGATGAGAGTGGTCAGGATCTTTGTGGTGCTGGCCGGATATTCGGGCTCGTGGATATTTTTGGCATACAAAACGGCACCGGTCTCCGCTTCTATTAAAATGGCGGATTCGGCGCTGATCACCGGTCCCTGGGGCCAGTTGGCCACCTCATTGGACTGGATGGGCATGGCCTGATTCATGGCGATGCGCTCCTCCGCGGTGCTGCCGGATGTGTTGATAATGGCCGATGCGGTCAGACATTGTCCGTTTAAGAGAGAGAGAATGCCTATGACCGCCAGGAAGCGTGTTATCTGTTTGTGAAGAAAGCGGCGGGTTCGGTTCGGCATCTTGCGTCTCTCCTCGGGGCGGTCAGCGTTTCCAGGGCTTGATCTTGTAACCCCTGCGGCGCAGCTCGTCCGTGTATTTCTCAAGAAAGTCCAGAAAAGCCTCCCGCTCTTTTGACTGTTCCACATTTCGCATACCGTAGGCCGAGGTGGAAGAACAGTCCCCGATTTCCAGTTTCACGCCGTACTGGGGGCCGTCCCTGTAGATCAGCCAGGCCTGGTGGTATTTGGGATAGTAATTTGTCTCCTTGATTTCGTCTATGGCGATATAAAAGGGTTCCCCGTGCTGCCGTATGGCCGGATCGATTTCCAGAATCACCACCTGATAATCACTTTCACGGTATCCCAGGATGAATTGATGGAAAGTGGTGGTCCTGGTGTCCGATACCAGGCCCCTGGTAAAGGTCTGATCCGAGGAGCCGGCGTGGAGGATGCGGTAGGAGCCGGCGTCCTCCACCGACGCGTCAAACATCTCCCGCATTTTCCGCTTGTTCTCCTGGCTTGCCTCAGGTATAATATCAATTTGTTTTGATTTCTTAGAAAACAGTCCCATAAGAAGTCTCCTTTTTCGTATGATACAATTATACAACGCCTGAAACGGATTTCAACAGAATTTTGTAGTAAAGAGGGAAAAAAGATGTTAAAATATTGCTGGAAACTAAGCGTCGGTATAGTCGAGGCCGATTGCGCGAGGAGAGCCGGAAGGGATATGCGGATATGAGATTGAGAAATATTGCGGGCTCCAGGGAGGTCATTGCGGACTGTCCCTATGTGGTGCCGGAGGAGGAGCAGGAGCGCTGCCCGGGAACCTGGAGGGAAATTTTTGGAAACGATAACCCTGTCCGAATTGAGATCGGCATGGGGAAGGGAAGATTTATCCACACCATGGCCGGGGAGCACAGGGACTTTAATTATGTGGGGATAGAGAAGTATTCCAGCGTGCTGCTTCGCGCCATACAGAAGATGCAGAAGGAGGAGCTTCCGAATCTGAAATTCCTGCGCATGGATGCGGAGGATGTGGACAGGGTGTTCGGCAGAGGAGAGGTGGACCGGATTTATCTGAATTTTTCCGATCCCTGGCCCAAGGACCGCCATGCCAAACGCCGTCTGCCCTCCAGGCAGTTTCTGGCCAGGTATGACCGGATTTTGAGGGAGGGCGGCAGACTGGAGTTCAAGACGGACAACCGGGCGCTTTTTGATTTCGCGGTGGAGGAGCTCTCCCCCGCGGGTTGGAAGGCGGAGGAGATCACCTACGATCTCCACGGCGACGAGAGGCTGATGGAGGGGAATGTGATGACGGAGTATGAGGAAAAGTTCTCTTCCAAGGGCAGCCCTATTTACAAATACATTATTTACAGATAAAATAGGGTTACGGCGTGTTCCGGTGCAAAGGGAGCAGGGAAGTCATTTCCTTGGGGCCTGCGGAGACTGCCTGGCATGAAGCGCCCTTTCTCGGGGCACAATAGGAAAAAGTCCGGGCAGATGCGGAACTTAAAAAGGAGGATACGAGTTATGGAATACAAATTTACGGTGGACAATTTTGAGGAGGAGGTATTGCAGTCGGAGGTGCCGGTGCTGGTGGATTTTTACGCGGACTGGTGCGGTCCCTGCAGAATGATGGCTCCCGTTGTGGAGAGAATGGCCAAGGAGTTTGAGGGACGCCTGAAGGTGGGGAAATGCAACACGGACGAAAATATGCCCCTGACCCAGAAATACCGGGTGGCCAATATCCCCCTCTTTAAAATCTTTAAAAACGGCGAGGTTGCTGCAAGCTTTGTGGGGATCATGAGCGCGGACGACTTTGCGGAGAAGATCGAGGAGGCTCTGGCGTGACCGGAGCCTTGAGAGACGGACGGACAGCGGCAGGAGAAATGAGATGGAATACAGCCAGGCAGCGGTAATACAGGTGGCGGTGTGTGACGACGAAGAGATTTTCCGCGCCTATATACGGAAGCTTCTTGCGGAGGACGGCATCCGGCGCGGCTATGATCTGCAGGTGTCGGAGTACGGGGATGGGAGAGAACTGCTGGAGGCCCATGAGGCCGGCCGGCGTATGGACATTTTGTTTTTGGATATACGGATGAGGGAACAGGACGGCCTGGAGACGGCCCGCCTCCTCAGAGAGCGGGGCTGCGGCTGTCTGCTGATTTTTCTGACAAGTATGTCGGAATATATGCAGAAAGGCTATGAGGTCAGAGCCTTTCGATTTCTTTTAAAGGAACAGGCGGCGGAGGAATTGCCCCGGGTGATGCAGGATTGCCGCAGGGAGCTTTCGGCGGAGGGGTATTTCAGTTTTACCAGCGAGCACAGGAGCTACCTTTTGCCAAAGACAGACATTCTGTATTTTGAGAGCTGTAAGCGTCTGATCCTGCTCCATACGGCCAGGGAGGTATTTCGGTTCTACGGAAAGCTTGACGATCTGGAAGCGGAACTTTCCGCGGAGGGATTCTTGCGCTGCCACCGCAGCTTCCTGGTGCGCGAGGACCGCGTGAGAAGATGGCAGGACCGGGAGCTAACGCTTACAAATGATGAAAGACTTCCTGTCAGCCGTTCCTACGAGAGGGAGGTCAATCGTCGTCTGATGCTTAGGATGGGCTGATATTGCCGAGTTTTGGGAGAAGAAACGTGGATGCTTTTTGGACGGCATTATGGGAAAATATTAATCCGGGGTTGCTGGCGGCAAATTTGTGTCCGTCGGCAATTCTGATTTTAGGGAAACGAATGAAGAAGGGGGACAGGGAGGCGCTGTTTTGGAAAAGCGAATTGTGTCCTTTGCTGGAGCTGGGGGCATATTGCGCCTGTGTGATACGGCTGGCAGAACTGGTGACCAGGGGCATACAGGGAGATGACCGGAGCGTTATAATGGCCCTGATCCGTGTGCTTATGGCGGAGGGGCTGATTGCAGTGTATCTGCTGTTGGACAGATCCGGCAGAAATAGGAGCAGGGGGAAGGCCGAGTCTGTGACCGTAGAATACGGGATTTGCCTGTTGCTGACGGCATCCGCGGCATATCAGGGCCACGGGGAGCTCTCTCTGGGGGCGGAGTTTGGGTGGCAGATAGGATATCTGCTGTTATTTTTCTTTTTGAAAACCGTCAGGGAGCAAAGAGAGCGAAAAACTCTGGAGGCCAGGTCCAGAGAGGAGCAGGGGAGGCAGAGGCAGCGGGAGACGGATTATATGCGGAATGTGGATTTGCAGTATCAGCGCACCAGGGAACTGTGGCATGATTTGAAGAATCATATCGCCGTTCTGCAGATTCTTGCCGGAGAGGAGAAGTACGGAGAGCTCACGGATTATCTGGTAAGCTTTCAGCGGGATGTGGACAGCCGAATGATACCCTCCAGGACGGGCTGCGCACCGGTGGACGCCCTGCTGGGAGACAAGCTTTATCGGGCCAGGCAGGCGGGGATCAGAATGTCCCTGCAAATTTGCGACTTATCGGAGATGAAACCGGATGTGACGGATATGTGTGCGGTGCTGGGAAATCTTTTGGACAACAGCCTGGAGGCCTGCGAGAAGCTTAGAGAGCCCGGGAGCATCGAGGTCAGTATGAAGGAAAGGGAAGGGTTTTACTACTTAAACCTTGTCAACACTGGTTTGGAGCCGGAACGGGAGGGAGAGGGATTCCGCACGGGAAAGCGGGATATGGAGAACGGTGTGGGCCATGGCCTGGGGCTTCGCAGCGTGGAGCGCATCGCTCACAGGTATGGCGGAAGCCTGGTTACGGATTTTTGCGACGGCAAATTTCGGGCGGTGGTGAGGATGCAGAACAGAAGATTTTAGGGCGTGTATGCAAAGAGTTACAAAAACCCTGCAAAAAGTTACAGGAGGGATGCGGGCGCGGACAGTTGTGGTAGGATAGGATAAAAAGGAGCGAGAATGCTTCGGAACGGAGGGAGCTATGAAGCTTTTAAAAAATTGCTGCATGGTATATAAGCTGTCTTTTCAGTATGCGCCGTGGCCCGCGTTCTTTTTGGTCCTGTGCGAGGGGATCCCGTCTCTGTTTATCGGCTTACAGGTGGTTCTGGTGCAGCGGCTGGTGGATTTGGGGATTGCCTTTGCCCAGACGGGGGAGGGGCTACGGTCTGTGGTTGTGGCGGGAACGCTTTTAGTGCTGATGCTGTTTTTTTGGGTGACGCTGCAGAGGCTGGGGATGTATTTCTATTATGTGCTGGAGATGAGGCTGGCCCAAAGGCTGGCCCCGGATGTTCTGGATAAGCTCTATGGTCTGGAGTACAGCGCTTTCGAGCAGAAGGGGACCCAGGAGATTATGCAGAGAATCAGCCAGGAGCCCTGGAAAAAGGTGGCCAGATGCTTCCAGAGGACGCTTATCGCCCTGGTGAGCACCTTTGCCATTCTGTTTATGCTGGGTGTCTACATATCCATATCCGTCTGGATCGGCATCGGGCTTTTGCTGATCGCCGTGCCCATGGTGCTTCTCAGCTATGCTGCCAACAGGGGGATGTATGAGATCGAGCGGGGAAATACGGAGGGGGAGAGACGTATCGGAGATATCAAGCGGCTTCTTCAGAACCGCCACGCCATGTATGAGATGAAGGTGTTTAACAGTCAGGAGCTGTTTGACGAGAAGTGGAAGCTGCACTGCGGCAAGATCGAGGAGGACATGAAGGTGGCCTGCGGCAAGGCCTTTGTCAAGGAGGGGGCCGGGAAGCTCTTGAGCCTGGTGTACTTTGTGTTTATCATTGTGACCCTGTCCTATTCCCTGTTAAACGGAAGCCTGACTCTGGGCCAGTTTGTGGCGGCCTTCGGTTCCGTGGACGCTGTGGTGACCAAGATAAACAACAGCGCGTGGCAGGTCACTCAGGCTATCCGTCTTGCCATGGACATGGATTACTACAGGGATCTCATGGCGCTGCCCGGGAGAAGGGATAAGAGGAATGTGGAGAAGCTGTCTCATTATGACATTGCCTTTGAGAATGTGAGCTTTTCCTACCCGGGGACGGACCGGGAAATTCTGCGGAATGTGACCTTTCGGGTAAAGGCCGGAGAGCGGGTGGCCTTTGTGGGGGAGAACGGCGCCGGGAAATCCACGATTATCAAGCTGCTGTGCGGGCTGTATGAGCCCACCGCGGGCAGGGTTATGATCGGCGGGGAGAATGTCAGGGATCTCTCCGACTCCCTGCGGCGGGATATGCTGGCCGTGGTCTTTCAGGACTTCCAGGGGTACGAGCTGACTCTGCGGGAGAACGTGGCCTTCGGAGATATCGGAAAGCTGTCCCGGGACGAGCTTTTGATGGATGCCCTGAGGCTGGCGGACGCAGCCGAACTGGCGGAGAGCGAGGCGGCAGGGCTTGACAGGAATCTGGGACATCTGAAGGAGGACGGCAAGGATCTGTCCAAGGGTCAGTGGCAGAGGGTTGCCATGGCCAGGGCCTTTCTCTCCAATGTGGCCTATGTGATTCTGGATGAGCCCACGGCCTCCCTGGATCCCATCTCGGAGAGCCATATGTATGAGAATTTCTCCCGGATTTTTGCGGAGAACGGAACCATTATGATTTCTCACAGGCTGGCCAGCGCAAAAATGGCGGATCGGATTATGGTGCTGGACGGGGGCAGGATCGTGCAGGACGGCAGTCATGAGCGGCTTATGGAGCAGGAGGGGTTGTACCGCACCATGTATCTGTCTCAGAGCTCCTGGTACACACAGGGAGGTGAAGGGAATGAGTAAGAGGAAGGAGAGAAAGTTCTTTCGTTATATGGGATACACGCTGCAGGATGCCTATCGTTTTATGCCCGTGTGTCTGTGCGCCACGCTTCTGTTCGCACTGGTGAATCCGGTACTGTCGATCTGGAATCCCATACTGATTGCGGACATTTTTGAGATTGTGCCGGATTTAAATGCTGAAAATCTTCAGATTTTCAGCAGGGATGTGTTGATATTGTGCATAATTATCGGTCTTCCCCAGGTGGGCACCCTGTTTCTTCGGATTCTCAGTACCCTGGCTGTGGCCAAAAAGGAATCGGGCTATGGCTGGAAAATGTTCGAGCACGCCAGAAGGATCCGGTTGGAGGCGCTGGAGAATCCCGGGGTGTTGGACGCCTTCAAGAAAGCGGAAATGTCCTATATGGAATACGGCGGCAGCGCCACCTTCATTATGGTTCTTGTGCAGGGCGTGACATGCGCGGTGACATGCGTGGGTATGGTGGCCGTGGTGGGCAGGTTTTCCCTGTGGCTGATTCCCGGGGCGGTGCTGGGCGTGGTGCCCCACTTCGTGATGTCCCTGGTGAGGGAGAGAAACCATACCCGGGTCTTTCGCAGACAATCTGCCGTCCGGAGGAGATTATCCTACCTGTGGCTGCTGTTTTGCCGTAAGGAGTCGGTGAAGGAAATGCGGGTTATGGGATTTGGAGAGTATTTAAAGCAGAAATGGCTGGAGGCCAACGATGAGGTGATCGAGGAGATACGGCAGGTGGAATTAAAGGGCGTGAAGGTGGACTGTGTAACGCATATTATTAAAAACGCATGTTATGCAATGAACGTGGCCATTGCTCTGGTCCTGATGGTGACGGGGCGCCTGGCGGCGGGGCAGTTTGCCGCCTGTCTGTCGGCCTTCGCCGTCCTGCAGTCCAATATGCTGACGATCAGCTTTCTTTTCAAGGAAGGTATGGAGCAGTATCATCGTCTGGAGGAATACTATGATTTCTTCGAGATCGACACGGAGGAGGACGGCGGAGAGGAGTATCACCCTTTCACCGACTGCATCCGGCTTAAGGATGTACATTTCAGATACGACGGCTCCGACAGGGAGGCCCTAAAGGGCGTGGACCTGGAGATCAAAAAGGGAGAACATGTGGTGATCGTGGGAGTCAACGGCTCCGGTAAGACCACTCTCTCCAAGGTCATTGCCGGGGCATACAGGGCCTGCGGGGGAGAGGTGGCCTACGACGGGAAGGACGTGAAGGGGTTTCGCAGGGAGAGTCTTTACCGGGATGTCTCCCTGGTGCCCCAGGATTTTGTCCACTATAATTTCACCCTGGGAGAAAATATCTTTATCAGCGACATCAGGCATCGGGAGGATGAGAAGCGGCTGCGGAGGGTGATTGAGGATGTGGAGCTTTCCGAGGTGGTTTCGGGCGTTGGGGGCGCGGACGCCCAGCTTGGCAGGGAGTTTGACGGCAGGGAGCTGTCCGGGGGTGAGTGGCAGAAGATCGCCATCGCCAGGGGGCTTTTCAAGGACTGCGGGCTGATTCTCTTGGACGAGCCCACCAGCGCTTTGGATCCTCTGGTGGAATATGATATTCTGACGGGATTCATGAAATTGATCCGGGATAAGACCTCCGTGATTATCTCCCACAGAGTGGGCATCTGCCGCCTGGCGGACAAGGTGGTGGTCATGAAGGACGGACGGGTGGTGGAGTGCGGCACCCATACGGAGCTGAAGGATGCGGGAGGAGAGTACAGCAGAATTTGGCGGGAACAGGCGAAGTGGTATTGAGGGGAAACGGATAGGGCCGCCGCGGGGCCATGTGTGAAGGACGAAGGGCGTATGGCGGCTTGCGAAGGGGGATGGGAAATCTGCTTGATGGGGACTATGAAGGTTGTGGGGAAAGATAGTAAAAAAAAGGGGCTGTCGCACTAAGTGATTAGTGCGCAGCTCCTTTTCTATGAAAAAAATAACTGCCGGACCTCGAAAGAATCCGGCAGTTGGTGTAAAATTAATGTATGACCAAACACATTAACTTACACA
>CATLGW010000039.1 GCA_949948715.1 uncultured Lachnospiraceae bacterium
ACTAGAGAAAGATATCCGGGCAGAACTTGCCGTTTTGGAAAAAGAGTATGGGAAACAATGTTTGTTACAGGCACCGGAATCAGAAGAAGTATTCTGCGGAGATAAGGAGATTATTTTGGAGGTAACGGAAAATCTGCTGTCAAATGCCCTCCGTTATGGAAAACAGCAAATCACAATTACCGTAAGGACCGGATATGCGGAATTGAGCATCTGCATCAGGGATGACGGCAATGGCTTTCGGGAGGATGTAGAAAAAATTACGGAAGCGTTCTATGGGCAGAATGTGAAAGACAGCCTGAAACATGCGGGAATGGGAATGTATATCAGCAGGCTGTATTGTGAAAAGCATGGTGGAAAATTGATTTTGGGAAACGAGGAAAAGGGAGGGGCTGTGGTGACAGCAATATTTTGCCGGATTGCGTAAGTGATCCGGCGTTTTTTCTTTTTTATTGTCTTTTTGTTGTGAATTCTCTTTTACAGTTGGATGATAGAGAGGAGGCAAAGTTATGTGGTCAATTTTGAAAAGAGAGGTAAAAAATTATATGAAAAATCCTCTGCTCTGGCTTGGCATGGCGGTTGGTGTTTTCATGGTATTTCAAAATGTAAGCCCCTATCTGAGTATCCATTATCTCAAAGAAGGGGAAACGATTGTAAATGATTATCCGGAAACGGTTCATGACGGAGACGTTTATGAGGGATATGTGCCGACGGAAAAGGAGCTGAGACGGGAAATGTGGGAAAAAAGGATACAGGAAGTCCTGATTTCCGTTTTTAAGATGGACAATGCCAGGGCCCAATCTATTATTGATGAAATGAAAGATATGGATATTATGGCAGCCTGTTCCCATCTGGAAGAATATGGTTTCTATAATGCCCATTACGAGTTTAGAAACACAGCCTATCGTAAAGGTACCCGTGAAGAAATCAATTTTTATATTTCAAAAAAGCTGGAAAACAGAGCGTTTTCGTACTATTTTTCCAGAAAATTTGCCGATTTTGCCGGGCTGTTTATGGGATTTTTCGCAACCGTTTTATTGTCTGTTTTATATAGGCAGGATACGAGGAAAAATACCTATGAGCTTCTTCATACAAAGCCTGTCAGCGCAGGAAAATATCTGTCAGGCAAAGTGGGCGGCGGCTTTGCAGTTTGCCTGATAACATGTGCAGCCTTAAACCTGATTTTTTTTGGTATTTGCCTTGTATCAATGAGAAACAGCGGATTCGAGGTTCGTTTGACGGACTTTTTGTTGGCAAGCTGTTTATATATCTTACCAAATATGCTGATGATTGTAAGTGTTTATAGCCTGATTTCATTGCTGTTTAAAAGTCCGCTGCCGGCAGTGCCGTTTTTGTTTCTTTATATCGTGTATTCAAATATGGGAAGCAGGAATGCGGAAGGCATCTATGGATATTATGGCAGACCGTTAGCGATTATGGTGCGGTTCCCGGGAGATTTTTTTGACACTGCCCCTCCGCCAATGGCATTGCTGAACCAGAGTTTCCTCATCTTAGCCGCAATCTGCATCATCTTTCTCTCAATGCAGATATGGAAAAGGAGGCGGGTATATTGATGCATGAAATGAAAATCTCCCTTCCGTTGCAAAAACAAGTTTATGCAGTATTTTTTGCCGTAATCTTAAGCCTTGTCAGAGGGGTGACTTATTCTGATGAAATAGGGATTGCATTAGAAGCTCCAATGGCAATCCTCGCATTCACATTCTGCGCAGATACCTATACGCAGGAAATTACCAGCAAGCGGTCAGAAATCTGGCGGCTATGCCCCATAAAAAAGAGAATGCATTCTATTTACAGACGGATTGTGATACAAGAAATCTTTTTATTAGCTGTGGCAGTTATTGGATATGGATTATTTTTTCTGTTCCAAAATCCAAGAACAGGGGGGACAGGACGGAGCGGTTTGGGAGTGGAAATGTGCCTGTTCCTTGTATACATTGCCGCTGTCGCTGTGACCCTTGGATTCTGGGGGCTTTTATCAAATTTGATTGCCAGCCTGTTTCGGAATATGTGGGCGGGAATCGGCGGCTGCATGGTGCTGTGGCTGATTACAAATTCCGGCATCGGCGACAGATATTTCGGCCCGTGGAATCTGTTTTCCTATACTTTCAGAAAGTTAGAGAACATCAGTGATTTTAGCTGGATCTGTGGGAAAATTGTCTGTATCTGTATTGGAATCCTGACAGTGGCAGCATTGCCTGGAATCATCAAGAAAAGAGGGTAAGACTATGGGAATTAAGATAGAGGATTTAACAGTAACATTCAGAAATAAGGTAACAGCAATCAACCATGTTGATTTGGAAATTCCAAAGGGAATCTTTGGGCTGTTAGGGGAAAACGGAGCTGGAAAAACAACGCTCATGCGGGTACTTACAACTGTGTTGTCACCAACCAGTGGAACGGTAACTTTAGAAGGAATACTTTACAGCGAGGGGAATTTTGGAAAAATACAGAGAAAGATAGGATATCTGCCACAGGAGATTGACCTCTATCCAAGCCTGTCAGTACAGGAATGTCTGGAATATATGGGAGATTTGTCCGGTATACCCAGACAGATATGTAAGGAGCGCATCAGGTATTATCTTGAAAAGACTAGCCTGTCAGAGCAAAGCAGAATGAAGATGAAACAATTATCAGGCGGCATGAAACGGAGGGTCGGTCTTGTCCAGGCGCTTTTAAATGAGCCGGAATTTTTAATTGTTGATGAACCGACAACCGGGTTAGACCCTGAAGAACGTATCCGTATTAGAAATCTGCTGGTTGATTTTTCAGAAGGGCGTACTGTTTTGTTTTCGACCCATGTAGTGGAAGATTTGGCAGCTACCTGCAATCAACTTGCAGTTATGAAAAAGGGGAAGTTTCTTTATTCAGGCAACATGAAGGAACTGTTGGAACAGGCAAAAGGCCATGTTTGGAGTTGTAAAGTAAAAGATGAAGGGATGGCGAGGGAACTGGAAAAAAAATATCATGTTTCATTGAAACAGTATGCAGGGGACGAATTACAAATGAAATTAATCAGTGAAGTACCGCCCCAAATGGAATGCAGTCCTTGTGAGGCAACGCTTGAGGATGCTTACATTTATATTGCGAACAAAGAAGCGTAATTGTAATGAGCCTGAAAAGCGTCAATGAATCTGCCCAGTACCAGGGAAACCATGTTATTTGATTTGCCCTTATTCCGTCAATAGGTTTCGGGCAGTTGACAGACGGTCGGCATAGTTTTGAAAGGCGGAATATTTTCCCGATCCTGCCATATATTGTACCATGAAGAAAACAAATAATCCCCCAAAAAGAGAACAGATTGTGGACTCCCTGAAGCTTCCCAAGGATGTGTGCCTGGGCGCTTTAAGGGTCACCCTCACGGGCAGCACGGAGGCCTGGATTGAGAATTACAAGGGCATCCTGGAGTACACGGAGCATATGATTATCCTGCAGGGCAAGACCTGCCAGGCCTGCTTTGAGGGCAGCAGGCTTTCCATCGACTATTACACCAACGAGGATATGAAAATCAGCGGCTGCATCAACTGTGTCAGGTATCTCTGAGGAGGGCTTGGGAAAAATATCGGTTTTCCTTTGATGCGGCAGCAGGACGGCCTTAGTGGAGGCAAGGGAGGCCGCAATGGGGCCGTATTTGCGGCGGATGCCGGGTCGGTTCAAATATTGCGTTAGGGAGGCATCTATGATAGGTATATTGCGATACCTCAGAGGTTATCTTCGGATAAAGGTGTGGGGGTTTTCCCCGGAGCGGTTTATGAACCTGTGCAGCAACAAGGAGATTCTTCTGTGGGATATCGCCCGGGACGGGGATGCATACTATATGAACATATCCCTGAGGGGTTTTTACAGACTCCGCTCCATTGTGAAAAAGACAGGCACCAGGGTGGCCATATTGCAGAGATATGGACTGCCCTTTTTCATACCCACTTTGGTGGCCAGAAAGGTCTTTTTGGCCGGTTTTGTGCTGGCTGTGGCCTTTTGGCTGTGGTCCTCTCATTACATATGGGATATCGAGCTTGCAGGCAATTATCAGATCACCCAGGACGCCTTCGACGATTTTCTGGAGCAGGAAAATATAACCGTGGGGCTGAAAAAAAGCGAACTGGACATAGAAGAGCTGGAGAAGGAGATTCGAAGGGCTTTTCCTCAGGTCACCTGGACCTGTGCCATGCTCTCGGGCACAAGGCTTCGGATTGAAATCAAGGAAAACGACGTGCCCATGCCGGAGGAGCAGGCACAGCAGGGCTGCACGGATCTGGTGGCGGAGTTTGAGGGGACCGTGGTATCCATGATCGTCAGAAGCGGCGTTCCCCAGGTGGCCATCGGTGATACCGTGGAGCCCGGAACGATTCTGGTGGCCGGGATGGTGCCCATCTACAACGACGACAAGACTGTGAAGGGCTATCTGCCTGTGACGTCGGACGCGGATATCATGGTGGAGCATATCCGGACGGAGGAATTCACCCTGCCCTTCGAGTATGTGAAGAAGGAATACACCGGGCGTACCGAGGTCAGACATTTTCTCAGAGGCTGGGAGAAGGAGTGGAGGCTTCCCCAGGAGAGGCCGTTTTTGGTATACGACAGCGTGATCAGGGAGAACCGCCCCCTTTTGTTTGAGAAGCTTTCCATACCGGTCTACTGGGGAGATTACACCTACCGGGAATATCTGGATGTGGAGTACCGTTATTCTCCGGAGGAGGCCCAGGAGCTTCTTAATGAAAAATTAAACACATTTCTGACATCTTTGGAGGAAAAGGGTGTACAAATTCTTGAAAAAGATGTTAGAATAGATACAAGCGGCGAAGAGTGGCTGATGTACGGAGAGTTCCTGGTGCAGGAGCCTGCGGGCAGAAGCGTGAGCGCCGAAATACCTGACACAGGAGAGAACGAGGTTAATGAGTGAGGTTTCAGAGAGAATAGAACTGTCGGCGGAGAGTATGCGGAAGATTTTCGGTATGCGGGACGCATATCTGAGGAAGCTTGAGCATGACCTTAAGGTTACGGTGGTAAACAGAAACGGGGAGGTCATTATTCTGGGAGAGGAGAGGAATGTGCGTCGGGCCAGGGGCGTTCTCACGCAGCTTTCTATCCTTTCTGACAGAGGAAACGAGATAGAGGAGCAGAGTGTGGACTACGCTATTACAATGGGAATGGAAGAACAGGAAGAAAAGCTTACGGAGATTGACTCCGACTGCATTTGCCATACGGTGAACGGAAAGCCCATCAAGCCAAAGACCCTGGGTCAAAAGGCGTATGTGGACGCTATCCGCGATCATATGATCGTATTCGGCCTGGGGCCTGCGGGCACGGGCAAGACCTATCTGGCCATGGCAATGGCCATCACGGCCTTTAAGAATGAGGAGGTGGGGCGCATTATCCTGACCCGCCCTGCCATCGAGGCGGGGGAGAAGCTGGGTTTTTTGCCGGGAGATCTGCAGAGTAAGGTGGATCCCTATCTGCGCCCCCTTTACGATGCTCTCTACCAGATTATGGGCGCGGAGAGCTTTGCCAAAAATATGGAGAAGGGGCTGATCGAGGTGGCGCCTCTGGCGTATATGAGGGGGCGCACTTTGGACAATGCCTACATCATATTGGACGAGGCACAGAACACAACCCCCGCCCAGATGAAGATGTTCCTCACCAGAATCGGCTTCGGCTCGAAGGTTGTGGTGACGGGAGACTCCACACAGAAGGATCTGCCCGTCGGGAACATATCCGGCCTGGATGTGGCGGCCAGGGTGCTGGGAAAAATAGACGACATCGCATTTTGCAGGCTTACCAGCAAGGATGTGGTGCGCCATCCCCTGGTGCAAAAAATTGTGAAGGCATACGAAGACTACGAGGCAAAAGAGAAAAACAGGAATCGGGAGCGGCATGGAAGAAAATAAAAGGAAACTGAGGGCTGCGCTTTTTTGGCCGGAGTTTGTCTTTATGGCTCTGGCGGCGGGAGGCATCTACGGGATTGCTTACCTGGAGAAAACATCCCTGGACAAGACTCTGGGATATATGGTGATGGCGGCGCTGGGGATCGCCTTGGTGGGGTTTTGCCTTCGCAGAGAATATCTGGACGGGGAGCTGCATTACGACAACGGGGAGCATCTGCTGCGGTTCTGGCTGGCATTTCTGGGAGGGATGGCAGTGGCTTTTGTGTGCGTTTTTCTGCCGGTGGAGGGATGGCCCTTTCTGCCGGTGTTTGTCATGCTGTCCCTTTTCAGCTCGCCCACGTCGGGGAGTGTGGCGGGCATAGTTCTTCTGATGATACCCACAATGCTTGGCGAGGCGGCGGTGGGAGTGTTTTTTCTGTATCTGTTAAGCGGGATTGTGGGAGTGAGCCTGTTCGGGCGTATCGGCAGAGAGATCAAAATCGGCATACCGCTGTTTTTGTCCATGCTGACACTTTTGGTGTGTGAGACGGCCAATCTGATTCTTCCGGCCAACGAAAGATTTTCGCTGGAGGATTTCGCGGTGCCGGTGGTGAATCTGATCATCTCCTGCGTTTTGCTCTTGGGACTGATTAAGGTATTCTCCACTCAGGTGGTGTATCACTATAGGGTGAGATATCTGGAACTGAACGATGCGGGAAATGAGCTGCTCACCGCCTTTAAGCAGGAGGAACCGGAAAAGTATATCCGCAGCGTCCACATTGCCCATTTTTGTGAGCTGATAGCAAAAAAGCTTTCCATGGACGCGGCGGTTTTAAAGTGTGCCGCCTGCTATCACAAGCTGGCGGAGGACGACGATTTTCTGAAGAAGCACAGATTCCCGCCGGATGCGCGGACGATTATGCGAGAGTATCAGGAGTGCGTCAAGGGAAAGGCGGTGCGCCACCGGGAGACGGCCGTGCTTCTGTGTGCGGATGTGGTGGTGGACAGGATCAGACAGCGCTTTCAGGAGGATAAGGAGGCCAAGCCTGATTACAGGAAGATAGTGAGCGAGGTATTTAAGCGGTTTGAGGATCGGCACAGCTTTTGGGAGAGTGATCTGACCCTGCGGGAGCTGCATACCATGGAGCAGATTTTTAAGGAGGAGCAGCTATACTATGACTTTTTACGTTGAGAACGAGACTGCCGTGGGCTTCTCTTTTGACGCGGAGGAGACGGTGAGGCGGGTGGCAGAGGCCGTGTTAAAGTCGGAGGGCTGTCCTTATGAGGTGCAGCTCAACGTGATTTTGACGGATAACGAGGGAATCCGTGGGTTTAACAGGGATTTCAGGCAGATTGACCGGGAGACGGATGTGCTCTCCTTCCCGAATCTGGATTTTGAGGCCGCGGCTGATTTTGACATTGGGCAGGAGAGAGAGGCCGATTATTTTGATCCGGATACGGGAGAGCTTCTTTTGGGGGATATCATTCTGTCCGTGGAGAAGGTGAGAGAACAGGCGCTTTGCTATGGGCATGGGGAGGAGAGGGAATTTGCCTTTCTGGTGGCCCACAGTATGCTCCATCTGTGCGGCTACGATCATATGACCGAGGCTGAGGCAGCCGTAATGGAGGCGAAGCAGGAGGCTGTCCTGACGGGGCTTGGAATCACAAGGAACAAATGAGAAATGTTTGAAAGGAAACCGGACTATGAACCAGGTAGAGGTGAAAAGACATCGGATAGAAGGTTTTGCCCATCTTTTGGGTATGATTGCGCTTCTGGTGCTGGGAAGCTGCACGGGGGAGGAGGGGCTTTCGTACTTTGCGGCGGCATTTGAATTCTATTCCTTTCTGTGGACCTTTGTGGGGGGAAGCGTCTCGGACTGCCTGGGCAGGATGCTTCGGGAGAGGGGCAGGAGCCAATACAGAAACACCACCCGGTTGCGCAGGTATGTGATGATCTTTCAGGGCGGCCTGGGGATGGCCGCGGCTTTGGCCGCGGCGCTCTTTGGAGGGGCTGTGGTGACCGGTGTCTTTCATATACCCCACGCCTCTTTTCTGACGCTTCTGTTAGCCCCTGCTCTGGTTCTTAAAAGTCTGGAGTCGGTGATGTTGGGATATTTCCAGGGGAGCGGATCGGAGCTGCCCACCGCGGCAACCGGTGTATTTCGTCAGGTCTCGGTTCTGGGATTCGGGCTGTTGTTTGGAAATCTGCTGAAGAGACGGGGCAGGAAGGTCAGTGCGCTCTATGGGCTTGAGACCTTTACGGGGATGTACGGCGCCATCGGTGTGGCTCTGGCGGTTTTACTCACGGAAATTATATTGTTTGTATTCCTGTTGATCCTCTATCGGAGCAGCGGCAGGAACAATATCGCCGAGAGGGACAGTATGCGCGGCGCGGACCGGTTCGGGGGCGTTGTGCAGGGCCTGTACGGGAATATGGGGCCTCATATTCTGGTCAGACTGCTGCAGAGGCTGCCCATTTGGGTGGGATTAGCTCTTTTCGGAAGGGTATTGTCCCTGGGGGGAACGGAGGCGGCCTATGGAGTGTACTACGGGAAGTACCTGGCGCTGGCGGGAAGCTTTGTCTTTCTGATGGATTTAATGTCGGTTCCCCTTTCCGCCAAGGCGTATTCCTGTATACGGCGGGAGGATTTAAGATACGGAGAGGCTGTTTTTCAGGTGGGATTTCACGGAGTGGTGGTGTACGGTCTGTTTTTCTCGGCGTGTATGGCCGCCATGGGCGGAGATATCGGAACGCTGGTCTGCGGCGGCAGAGAGGAGATAGCCGGAGCAATGTTCTGCGGCGGCTCGTTTATCATCCTGTTTGTGAGTCTCAGCCGCTATTTCGGAAGAATCCTTATGCTGATGCGCAAGTATATCCTGCTTCTGGCGGCTCTGGGTGTCATGAATCTCGTCTTTCTGACCAGCGCGCTTTTATTCCTGAATCTGGGGAAGCTAGGAATCATGGCCTACGTCTACGGGGGACTGGTTGCGGGAGGCGTTTTGTGCGGGATTTTGGGTTTTCTGGTCTTTTGGATACTGGGTATCCGCGTGGACTGGCTGCAGACAGTTCTGGTGCCTGCGGTTTGCGCCTGCGGTGTGGGAGTTTTGTGCCTGTTTGTGAGCAAGGCGCTTACGCCGCATTTGGGTGAGGCCGCGTCGGTGCTTGGCTGTCTTGCGGGAGCCCTGATCCTGTATATAGCGCTGCTTACGCTGCTTCGAAATTTCAGAGAGCAGGAGTTTAAGCATCTGCCGGGAGGACAGTGGATCAAAATGCTGATGCAGATGTTCCATGTTCGCTTCTGAAAGGTGTAAATTCAGGTATAAACGGTGAAAAAAGGCAGATACTGATTACAAACTAATATTGCTGGTGTGAAGGTAAATATGAAATTTGTAAAAGGTATCGGTATCTTTTTGGTGTATCCGCTGCTGATGCTGGCGGTGGGATTTTTTGTGGGTGTGAAAACCATACAGTTTTTTTATCCGGGCGGCGTGACGGAGCGGGAGTCAGGGCGTGAGATTGACGATATCTCTCAGCCGGGGGTAAGGCTCTCGGGGAGCGTTGCCGGAGGGATGGCGGGGGATGTGTCGGGAGGAGATTTGGCGGACGCCAGTCTCTATGTCCAGGAGGCCAGAGAGGTGCTGGCGCCGGGGGAGACTCTGTCGGCGGATACCTCCTATGTGCTGGAGGAGACGGACGTCCTGCGGCAGACCGTGGTGGAGACCACCTGGAGATTGCCGAAAAAGTATATCGGCATGAACAGGGAGCAGTTTCTGGCGGCCATTGAGGCTTACGGGGAGCACCCTCCTTTGTCCGAGCTGGAGCGGGGATTTGTGGGGTTGGAGGTATTATCCTTCTCCAGGGAGCGAGTAGTGGTGCAGATGAACTATGAGTATCTGCAGCCCGGGGAAGGATTTTATCTGGCGGTGCAGGACAATGAGGTAGTGGTGTATCTGGAGGATCAGGAGACCGTATATATAGAGACGGGAATTCTGCTGGATCGGCTGCCGGAGGAGATACAATTACAGGTGATACAGATGAAGTGGATGGACGATGAGGAGAGTCTGTACGGTTTCTTGGAGACCTACTCCTCTTAGGAGGATTTGGCTATGGACAGAGTGTCGGTGGGAGTGATCGGAGGCGGCGCGGCGGGAATGATGGCGGCCGTCACGGCCGCCAGACAGGGCGCTTGCGTGACGTTGCTGGAGCGAAATGACCGCATAGGCCGGAAAATACTGATGACGGGAAACGGGCGCTGTAATTTCGGAAACAGAGAACTGTCGGAGAAGCAGTACTACGGGGCGGAGCCCGCCTGGATAAGGGGCTGTCTGGAGCGGTTTGGCACACAGGATGCCATCCGTTTTTTTCAGGGTCTGGGGATTTTGGTGAAGGAACGGGAGGGATATCTCTATCCGTCCACGGGACAGGCTTCCACCGTTCTGGACGCGTTTCGCTATGAGCTGAACAGTCTGGGAGTCAAGGTGATCACGCAGTGTCGAATCCGCAGTGTGGAGGCAAAGGGGCGAAAGGGCCAGAAGGGTAGGATCCTTTGTCTGTCGTCGGACGCTGCCCACCGCTTTGACCGGGTGATTATCTCCTGCGGCGGGCAGGCGGCGCCGAAGACCGGGTCGGAGGGAGACGGGTACAGGCTGGCAAAGGGGCTGGGGCATACGATTGTTCCGGTGGCGCCCGGGCTGGTGCAGCTTAGGTGCAGGGAGGATTATTTCAAATCGGTTGCGGGGGTCAGGGCGGAAGCCGAGCTGTCTCTGATGTGCGGCGGAAAATGTGAAGCCCGGGAAAGGGGAGAGCTGCAGCTTGCGGAATACGGAATCTCGGGCATTCCGGTCTTTCAGCTCAGCCGCAGGGCGGCTTATCTCTTAAGGGAGCAAAGGGAGGTCACGGTTCGGATCTGTTTGCTGCCTGACATGGACGAGGAGGCCTGCGGGCGTTTTTTGGACGGTCGTCTGCTCCTTCTGGGGGAGAGGACGGTGGAGGAGTTTTTCACAGGGATTGTGCATAAAAAGATTTTACAGCTCTTTCTCAGGCTTTCGGGGCTTCGGGGGGAAATGCCTGTGAGGAAGGCAAAGCGGGAGTCGCTGCTTGGGGTTCTTGCTCTGTGCAGAGCTTGGGAGGTGACGGTGACAAATGTCAATTCCTTTGAGCATGCCCAGGTCAGCGCGGGCGGGGTTTGCTGTCTTGAGGTGACTAAGGAGATGGAGTCAAGGCTGGTTCCGGGGATTTACTTTGCGGGGGAGGTGCTTGACGTGGACGGCAGATGCGGAGGCTATAATCTGCATTGGGCCTGGTGCAGCGGATATCTGGCCGGAGGGGCGGCCGCGGAGAGAGACGGGATATGATTCGAATTACGCAGCTCAAAATAAAGACGGGACATACCAAAGAACAGCTTGTAAAAAAGGCGGCGAATACCTTACATATTTCCCCCGGGGATATCCGCGGGATGGAAATTCGCAGACAGTCCCTTGATGCCAGGAAAAAGCCGGAGCTTTTCTACAGCTACACGGTGGACGTGGAGGTGAAAAATGAGGAGCGGATCCTGCGGGGAGCCGCCCGCAGAGGGGACGGCTCGGTGGAAAGGGTTTCCCGGGAAAGCTACCGTTTTCCCGGGAAGGAACCGATTCCCGGGAAGGAGCCGCCTGTGATCGTGGGGACAGGGCCTGCCGGGCTGTTCTGCGGCTATTTCCTGGCTCTGCACGGATATCGCCCTATACTGCTGGAGCGGGGCAGGGATGTGGATGCCAGGAAACGGGATGTGGAGGAGTTTTGGCGGACGGGCATTTTGAACGCTTCCTCCAACGTGCAGTTCGGAGAGGGCGGCGCGGGCACTTTCTCGGACGGGAAACTTAACACCCTGGTGAAGGATAAGGACGGAAGGAACCGGGCGGTGCTGGAGACCTTTGTGCGCTTCGGGGCCGGGGAATCCATTCTGTATGAGGCCAAACCCCACATAGGTACGGATGTGCTGGCCCGGGTGGTGAAAGCCATGCGGCAGGAGATTGTGAGGCTGGGAGGCAGAGTGTGTTTTGAGACCTGCGTCACGGATATTCTGTGTGAGGACGGGGCCGTGACGGGGGTGGAGACGGACAAAGGAGGGCGCATATCCTGCGGACGGCTTGTGCTGGCCATCGGCCACAGCGCCAGAGACACCTTTTCCATGCTGTATGGGAAAGGGCTTCCCATGGAGGCCAAGGCCTTTGCGGTAGGCTTTCGGGTGGAGCATCCCCAGGAGATGATTAACCGCAGTCAGTACGGAAGGGAAGACCCGGGGGCGCTGGGGGCCGCTTCCTACAAGGTGACGGCAAAGACCCGCTCTGGCAGGGGTGTCTATTCCTTCTGTATGTGTCCCGGGGGATATGTGGTCAACGCCTCCTCGGAGCCGGGAATGCTGGCGGTCAATGGCATGAGCTACAGCGCCAGGGACGGCGTGAATGCAAACAGCGCGGTGATCGTGACGGTGACGCCAAAGGATTACGGCTCCGGGCATCCGCTGGCAGGGGTGGAATTCCAGAGGGGGTTGGAGGCAAAAGCGTTTTCGCTGGCGGAAGGCAGGATCCCGATTCAGAGGTACGGAGATTTTCGGCAGGCAGTTAAAGGAAAAGGGCTCTCCGGCGGGGAAGGGGATGCGCTGGAAGAGGGTTCTCGGGAACCGTCGGATGCCGGGGGCAAAGCGGCAGACGGCGGGGCGGCTGTGGCTCCCCAGTGCAGGGGAGGGTACGCCTGGGCCGATCTGAGCGGTATTCTGCCCCGGGAGTGCAATGAGGCTTTCGTGGAAGGGATGGAGGTCTTTGGGAGGCAGATTCCGGGGTTCGACCGGCAGGATGCGGTGCTTTTGGGGGTGGAGAGCAGGACCTCCTCCCCGGTGAGAATTCTGCGGGATGAGAGGCTGCAGTCCGTAGCCCTGAGGGGGCTGTATCCCTGCGGGGAGGGAGCCGGATACGCGGGGGGCATCACCTCCGCGGCCATGGACGGCATACGGGTTGCGGAGCGGATTGCGGAGGCACAGATATGAACAATCGATTTATACGAAACATCCGCATCGACTGGAGCCTGGTGGAGGAGGACTCCTATCTGCGGGGCATAGAGGCTCTGCGGAATTTAGAAGAGTTGGAGTTTACGGAAAACATCAGCTTCTTTGTGGGGGAGAACGGCTCCGGAAAATCCACTCTGGTGGAGGCCATTGCGGTGGCCTACGGATTTAATCCCGAGGGAGGGACGGTGAATTTTCGTTTCAGCACCTATGACGACGTCTCTTCTCTGGGAAGCGCTCTCCGCCTTACAAAGGGCTGCCGCAGACCCCAGGGAGGATATTTTTTCAGGGCCGAGAGCTTTTTTAACGTGGCCAGCAAGACGGAGGACTACCGGGACGTTACCCCCAAGGAGATCTATTATGCCAGATACGGGGGGAAATCCCTTCACGAGCAGTCCCACGGAGAGAGTTTTTTGGCATATTTTCAGTCCTTTGACGGAGAGGGACTTTATCTCATGGACGAGCCGGAGGCGGCTCTGTCTCCACAGCGCCAGCTATCTCTACTCTGGCAAATCTGGCGGATGGCCCGGGCGGGCTCACAGTTCATCATTGCCACCCACTCCCCCATACTCCTGGGGATACCCGATGCGGCCATCTATTCCTTTGAGGAGGGAGGTCTGCGGCAGTGCTCCTATGAGGACACCGAGAGCTATCAGATCACCGAGATGTTTATAAACAGCCGGGACGCTCTGCTTGCCAGACTGCTGTCGCCCGAGGGATGACTGCCCGGCATCTGACGCGTATGTAACCCGGGAAATGACGGGGCACTTGACTCCATGGGGAAAATACAGTAAAATAAAAAACTGTATGACAAAATTAACGAAGGGCCGACAAGGACAGATCGGCATGAATTTGCGCCGCCAAGACGCAGGAAAAGGGCAAATCAAGTGGATATCAAGACAATTCAATCGGACGAAGGCCTAAGAGAGGCAATCAGACACAAGAAAAGGATCGTGGTAAAAATAGGCTCCTCCTCGCTGCAACATACGGAGACGGGGGATTTGGACTACATACGGCTGGAGAAGCTGGTGCGGGAGCTCTGCGATATCAGAAACCAGGGTAAGGATGTGATACTGGTGACCTCCGGGGCTATTGCCGTGGGCAGGAAAGCGGTGAACCTGAAAGAGATCAGGACAAAGACCGGGGCAGAGGCCATGGCGGTGAAGCAGGCATGCTCGGCCATCGGACAGGCCAGGCTGATGATGACCTATCAAAAGCTGTTTGCGGAATACAATCAGGTGGCGGCTCAGATTTTGATGACGAAAAATACCATTGTGGACAATCTGAACCGTTACAATGCCCAGAACACTTTCTGCGAGCTGCTGCGGATGGGAGTGGTGCCCATTGTTAACGAAAATGACACCGTGGCTACCTATGAGATTGAGATCGGTGACAACGATACCCTGTCCGCCGTGGTGGCGGCTTTGGTGAAGGCGGATCTTCTGATTCTCCTGTCTGACATAGACGGTCTTTACACGGATGATCCCAGAAAGAATCCGGAGGCGAAATTTATCAGCGAGGTGAGACAGCTCACCGATGAGCTCATGGAGATGGGGAAGCCCAGCGCGGGCAGTGATGTGGGGACGGGAGGCATGAATACCAAGCTGATAGCGGCCAGGATTGCCACCAGCTCCAATGTGGACATGATTATTGCAAACAGTCAGGATATCGGAATTCTGCACAGACTTCTCGGGGGCGAAAAGGAGGGCACTCTGTTTTTGGCTCACGAGGACGAGGGATTCGATCTGCCGGAATTTGTGGATAATCTGCACAGAACGGAATAAGCCTTTCTCATACGCGGCGCATTTGCGCCTTAGACAGCAGAGAAGGTGTGAAAAGCGGACAGGGGGCCGGTAATTAATATGAATATGCAGGAGAGAATCAACCGCATCAACGAGCTGTATCACAAATCTCAAGTGCAGGAGCTCACTTTGGAGGAGAAGGAGGAGCAGGCGCTGTTGCGCAGGGAATATGTAGACAATATTCGGGGAAATTTGAGAGCCCAGTTGGACAGCATCCGGGTGGAGCGGCCCGACGGGACTCTGGAAAAGCTGGAAAAGAAGAATGGATAAGAGCAAGCTGCGCCGGGAAATCCTGTCTCGCCGGGAAAATCTGACGAAGGAGGAGAGGGAGCGCGCCTCTCTGCTTTTGACGGAGCGTATGGCCGGGCATCAGTGGTTTTACCGCGCCAAATATTTTCTTGGGTTTGCGGGCTATGGGAGCGAGATCGACACCTATCCTCTCTTGGAGGAGGCTCTGCTTCGGGGAAAGAAAGTCTATGTCCCCAAGGTGGAGGGGGATGGGATGGAGTTTTACCCCATCGCGTCCACAGACGAGCTTCGGCCGGGGTACAGGGGCATCCCGGAGCCGGAGGGATGCGGGGCTCCCTTTGACTATCGCGAATGTAAAAAGCAGGGGGAGACGGACCGGGTGCTGATGCTGATGCCCGGCGTTGCCTTTGATCCCTGCAGAAACCGTCTGGGGTATGGAAAGGGCTTTTACGACCGCTACCTGGCGGGGAAGGAGGAGCTTGCCCTGCGAACCGTGGCGGTGGGATTTCAGTGCCAGATGGTGGAACGGATACCGACGGAGGAATACGACATCAGGCCTGGCCAGGTGATTTGTGTATAAATTAAAAATTTTCCAGCATCTTCCCGGACAGTGCCGGAACAATGTCCGACGGTGCCAATCAGACGGACGTTGTTCTGCCAGATTGGTACCGGGAGGGAAGATGGGGAACTAAAAACGATCCAGCATCTTCCCGGACAGTGCC
>CATLGW010000040.1 GCA_949948715.1 uncultured Lachnospiraceae bacterium
TTGCAGGGTTCCGGGCGGCATATCAAGGCTCTTTCCCTCAAAAGTAGTAAATTGGTAGTAAATTCAGCTTGAAATCCTGCTTGTATGCCCGTAAATCAAGGCTTTTTTGAGATAATCAACCATTTTAATACAATATATAGTGTTTAATTTTTATTATACTAATATATCTTACCATGAGTACAGAACATTCGTTCGTACTTGTCAACTGTTTTTACATATATATGTTGGACACTTCCACTAATATTTCAATAGCATCACCAGAGACATGGACTTTCCAAAGAAATCATATTGACAACTCTGCGTAAAATAAACTATATTTATGACAAGGATTTAATATAAAAATCTAAAGAAAAGAAGGGATTTACAATGAAGAGAAAAATTTTACCTACCATTTTGACTATTGCCATCGTTTTGTCGGGCTGTTCTTCAACACCACCAACTCCACCTGACAATTCAGCAGAACTGGAAAGCTTACAGGCAGAGGTGAATGCACTTCGGGAGGAAAACAAAACATTAAAAGAACAGCTTGCCGCAGTCCCGGAGGCCGCTCCCGATGCCAACGAAGAAATGGCCACCCCACAACAGGGTACACCAATCTCTGTAGGCGAGTCTATCATCACAGAAGACGTAGAAATAACAATTAACAAAGTTGAGCTTTCTTACGATGTGTTACCTGACAATACTTCCGGATTTTACACACATTATGAAGCAGATGCCGGAAATGTTTATATTCACTTGGACGTGGATGTAAAAAATTTGGGAAAACAAAATTTGGGATGTGATAATATTTTATCTGCTACAGCAGATTATAACGGCGGATATACATATTCCGGTTTTGCAGCTCCTGAAGACAGCAACACTGGATTTACCTATGCAAATATTACCTCAATAAAGCCTTTGGAAACCCTTGGAGTACATTACCTTTTTAAATGTCCGCAAGAAGTAGAGGAAAGCACAAATCCTCTTTTTATAATAATTGAACCAGAATCTTCTAATGACAGCTATATTTTAACAATTCGGTAACCAAGAAACAGAATGTACCATAAATATAGAAAAACCGCCCGGTGCGCCAACACCGAACGGCTCCAGATGTACCCAAAAAGGATTATACATAGGTCTCGCAAACCCACAATCATTGTATCATCCTTAGGGCATCCGGCTCTTACCGAGTGCGGAAGATGTACAAAGGGGAGATGTACAGCGCATCGTTTGATCACAACCCTACCCAGAAAGAAGCGCTGGAAGCGATCACGAAGGAACTGAACAATATAAAGTCCAGGGATGAAGCGATGACATTCCGGCGGGCGGCGGAAAGCTATGCGGACATGAAGCGGAACGTGCTGTCTCCCCGAACAATAAAAGAGTATTCCGAGACTGCGAAACGACTCCCCGAGTGGTTCTGCGTCTTACCCGTGTCAGACATAGAACAGATGCGAGCTGTCAAAGGACAGATCTCCCAAGACTGTCCGTAACTACCACGGCTTTATAACGGCTGTTTTAGGCGTTTATTGTCCTGGTCTTAAGAGATTTGTACCATTTTGCCGCAAAAGATTAAAATTGAGCCTTACACGCCCTCACAGGAGGATGTAAAGAGGATACTGGAAGAAGTAAAGGACACGCCATTTGAAATTCCTATCACTCTGGCCTGTTACGGGATGTGCCGATCAGAGATATGCGCGTTGACTTTGAGGGATATTGACGGGGATATTGTGAGAATCAATACGGCAATGGTGCAGGATGAAAATAAAAAGTGGGAATTCCGGGATTTCCACTGCACAAGCTCCGGCACTATTTCGCAAGCCAGATGTCCGCCCTGGGAGTGCCGGAGGCAGATATACTAAAGATGGGGGGCTGGGAGACGGACCATGTGATGAAAAACGTGTACCGGCATTCCATGATGGATAAAGAGGAGCAGGCAAAGCGTGAGGCTGCCGAGAAATTAAGGCGGGCCTTTTTTCTTAGTTTTTCGGGACAAAAAATGAATCCATTTTTATTTTAAGGCGGAAAATACAAATTTATTTTTGGAAACAAAAAAGCCACAAACCCTCGATTCTCACTGGAAAACCCATGAGTTTGCGGCCTTTAACCTAAGTCGGGGTGACAGGATTCGAACCTGCGGCCTCCTGGTCCCAAACCAGGCGCTCTAGCCAAGCTGAGCCACACCCCGCAAACCGCTCTTTGCGGCACAGATGAAATTATATACTATACCCCGGTCTCGTGTCAAGACCTCACAGATACTCTATCTGAAAGCTCAGGCGCTCCTGCCTGTCGATGTCCATAATGATATAGGAGGGCCTGCGTCCCTCCTGTCTGGGATAGGACAGGCTGCCCGGGTTGACGGCTATGACCTCCCCCTCCGTGTCCACCACGGGACGGTGTGTATGCCCATACATCACGATATCCATGCGCTTTGCCGCCGCCTCCCTCTTGATCGTATCGCTGCCCATGGACACATAATAGTTGTGCCCGTGAGTCAGCCAGACACGGTATTTCCCGATACAGAATTCCTCCTCCCTGGGCAAATTGGAAAAATAATCGTTGTTTCCCAACACAATCTTTAAGGGACAGCCCGCGGCCTCGGCGATAACCGTCTCACTCCCCTCCGAATCTCCGCAGTGAATCACCATATCCGGACGATGCATCGAAACCACCCTGAAAAAGTTCTCATTTCTCCTATGGGTGTCACTTACAATCAAGATTTTCATATTTCCTCAGTTCCTCTTTCATAAGCTGCAATGCCTTTCCCCGATGACTGATTCTGTTTTTCTCCGCCTCCGTCAGCTCCGCCGCGGTCTTTCCGTACTCCGGTACATAAAAAATCGGATCATAGCCAAAGCCCCCGGCTCCGGATCGCTCATGGGCAATGCGCCCTTCCATGGTCGCCTGAACGGACAGCTCCGTACCGTCCGGCAGGATTACGGCGATGGCACAGACAAAGCGGCCTCCCCGCTCTCTCTCCGGAACCCCCTCCAGCCGTCTCAATATATCTTCCATTTTATCACCGAAGGACGTTTCCTCCCCCAGATACCTGGCAGAGTAAATCCCCGGCTCACCGCCCAGATAATCCACCTCCATGCCGGAATCGTCGGCCAGCACAATATCGCTCACAAGAGGAGCTATGGCCCTGGCTTTGATCATTGCGTTTTCCTCATAGGTATTGCCGTTCTCCTCCATGTCCGCCTCGACCCCTGCCTCCCTCATGGAGACAAGGCTGTAGCCGGAGCCCTCCAAAATTTCCTGCATTTCCCTGACCTTTCCGGCATTCCCGGTGGCTACTATGATTCTCCCTGACATTATCTCTCCTCGCTTCCTATTTGCTTATAAGCCTCTCGAATGGCGTCCGCAATCCCCTGGGCCAGCTTCTCCTGGTACGCCTCCTGCCTCAGAAGCTCCGCCTCCTGAGCGTTGGTCAGATACCCCAGATTGATCTGCGCGGCCGGTATCGTGATCTCCCTCAAAATGCTGTCCTCTTCCGCAGGGACGAGTCCCACCGCTCGATTGCTGGACGCTATGGTCACACTCTTTGTAAGAGCATCCGCAAGCTGCACATTCCCGAAGCCGGGAATGAAATATGCCTCATTGTAAATTCCCTGTATACCGTAACGGGAAGGATCCTCGTCGGCCCCGGCCCCGATGCGTATATAGAGGTCCGCCCCCACCGCGGATAGCAGCCCAAGCCGCTCCTCCCGGGAGAGCGCCGCATCCTCCTGTCTGGTAAAATATAGTTTTATGTCGGACTGTCCCAGGCGCCCTGATAGCAGGCCCGCCACCCGCAAAGCCAGCGTTTTCTCCGCATATCCTCCCCCCATGGCACCCGTCTCCGAGCCCCCTCCCATGGGATCAATGACCACGGCCAGGCGGTAGACCTCATGAGGCTCCTTAAACGTAATCACCATGGAATTGCCCGCCCCGGAAGCTGACATCACGGAACCGTACTCCATTGTACTGTAGTACTCCCACACATGGTCCATTTTGATCTTGAGAATGACCCCGTCAGACTGCACCTCACAGAAGCCGGACTCCACCGAGGACAAATCGCCGGTGACGGCATTTTCCGAATAAAATCTCCCCTCCGCCCTTTCAATGTAAACCCACAGCTCTCCGTCCATATAACGGTTCTCCACCATCACGTTTTCCGCCTTGATATCCTTCTCCAGAGGAATGCGGATGACCCCCTCCGTGCCCTCCTGTCCTCCGAACAGCAGCGGCTTCCTTACCCCCGAGGCAAAGCCCTGTCCGCTCCCGGAGGAGAGATTCATCTGATCCCTGACCTCCCCGGAGATGACGATGGTCTTGTTCAGAGCCACATACAGCATGGCGCACATACATACCGCGCACAACACAAACCACTGCGCCAGCGTAATCACCATATTCAGCTTCCTGCTGTCCATACTGTCCTTCCTCTCCCTCTCTCACCACAGAGCCGCGTACTACTCCTCCGGCCTGGGCCTGGCCTTGGGCTTTGGTCCCAGAAATTGATAATAGTAGGTTTTCATCATGCCGTTATAGAGCTTACGGTTCTTGTCCGCCTTACGCCCCACGGCCTCCTCCGCGCCCTCAAAGGAGGTGATCAGATACAGGCTCCAGGAATCCAGACTGCGATACCGCTCCCCCAGAGTGCGGTAGAGTGCGGCGATCTCACCGTCCCCCTTCAGCCGCTCCCCGTAGGGAGGGTTGGTAATGAGGAAGCCGTATTTCTTTGCATGGCTCAGCTTCTCCACATCCCTGCGCTGAAAGTGAATCAGGTGCTCAACTCCCGCCAGCCGGGCATTCTCCCTGGAAATCGACACCATCTCGTCGTCAATGTCATAGCCCTGAATATCCGTCCGGACCCCGGTATCCACCGATTCCTCCGCCTCCTCCAGGGCGTCCTGCCACAGGCGGCTCCCCACAACATGGAGCCAGCTCCCTGCCGTAAAACTTCGCTTCATCCCCGGCGCAATATTTGCCGCCATCATTGCTGCCTCTATGGGAATCGTGCCGCTGCCGCAAAAGGGATCCACCAGAATGCGGTCCCCCCGCCAGGGCGTGAGCATAATCATAGCCGCCGCCAGATTCTCCGCGATAGGAGCCTTTGCCGTGAGCCTGCGGTATCCTCTCTTGTGAAGGGAATCTCCCGAGCTGTCCAGCCCCACCGTAACCTCATCCTTCATCAAAAACACTCTCACGGGAAAGCTGCTCCCACTCTCCTCAAACCAATTTATTCCGTACGCGGATCTCATCCGTTCCACCATTGCCTTTTTCATAATAGACTGGATATCCGAGGGACTGAACAGCTTCGACTTCACGCTGGCGGCCTTGGCCACCCAGAATTTTCCGTCCTTTGGTATGTAATCCTCCCAGGGAAGACTTTTGGTTCCCTGGAACAGTTCCTCAAAGCTCTCCGCATGAAAGCTTCCGATCTTTATCAAAACCCGTTCGGCCGTGCGCAGAAATATATTGGCTCTGCATAGTGCCTCCTCGTCCCCAAAGAAGGTCACCCTCCCGTCCGACACTTCTGTGACATCATAGCCTAAGTCTGTAATTTCCCGTTTCAAAACAGATTCCATGCCAAAATGGCAGGGAGATATCAATTCAAATTTTCTCAACCTTCATAACCTGTCCTTTACCTATAATGATTAAGTATACCTTCTTTTTAACGGGATGTAAACAACAAATAGGGACGCCCCAGGGCGCCCCTATCCGCATCCAACCAGACTGCTTAGAAGTTGTTGTTCTGGTTGTTCTTCTGGTTGTTCTTCTGATTGTTCTGGTTCTGATTCTGGTTCTGGTTGTTGCTGTTCTTGCAATTCTGGCTGTCAGAATTGTTGGAGTTGTTATACTTGTTGTCGTTGTTCTGATTGTTGTAAGACATCTTTCATTCCTCCTGTTGATTTTTAGTTACAGGAGTAGTATTTCTTTTGCCAAGAAAATTATCCGAAAATTTTATAGTTCTTTAGTACTAATTTAGCTGAGCCAATCGCGAAACAGTTTGATCAAAAAAACCACCGCCATCACCACAAAGATTAAGGGGGCCAAATAGGCCAGCACGGAAAAAAGAATGCTGAACAATACCACAAACACTGCCATCACAAGCACTGCCACCAGCCAGCCGGGCAGTCTCACAGCCCGCCGGCTCTCGCCGTTTTGGTATACCTCCTGCCCCGCCCGGTAGTCCCAGGCATTTCCCCGGGGCTGGGGCCCCCCCTGCCGGACGTTGCGGTATCCAGCCTCACTGAAAGAAGCTCCGCTCTCCGTCCCATGGGTCTGGGCAATGGTCTTGGCAATCAGTCTGGGATCCCCCAGAGCGGACAGCACCTCCTCCTCCGTCCTGCCCTTTCTGATCTCCATATTGATATAATCCTCGTAATAATTGAGATTTTCCGCCACAAGTCCGGAGGCCACTTCCCCGCTGAGAGCCGCCCGAAGACCGTCCAAAAATTCCTGCTTACCCATACCTCTCCCTTTCAACGAGCCGATCAGAGCTGATCCATCCCGCGCCCTGATGTGAGACGCTTCAGATAAGTCTCGGGATCTCTCTGCATATCCACCATAGTGCGGAAAGCGTTCAGCACCATTGCCTCCTTATTGCATACCGAAGTATTCTTTCCGATGTCTCTGACCAGATTATAGCGATCCATCTGCCACACATAGAGGTCAGACAGGGAGTATCCCCGGCATTTGACCTCGTCCAAAAGGGTGTGATGATCCAGGTAATACATAAATTCCCGCATCATGCCCCCGTCTCTCAAAAGCTCCTCCCACAGAGAGCTCAACCATTCCGGCGCCTTGCCGGCATATTCGCCCAGCGCCAAAAAACCTTCATAGGCCTTGATCCTTCTGGCATCGTAGATAATACCGTTCATCAAAACTCACCTGCTCTTTTCATTATTTTAGCACGGCGCACTTTCCGCGTAAATATATAGTCCGGAAAGTATTTATAAACTTTTTCTAAACGGTTCACTGATCATCCTCTTTGAACCGTTTGAGGCGACCATCTGCCCCGGGGACAGGCGTTTCGCGCAACCGCCGCCCGCAGCTCCACATAGCAGCCGCAGCTTCTGCACATACCCTGAAAAAGCATATCGCACCCCCGGCACAGAAGCAGCCTCTCCTCGTACAGCTCGGAGGGCGCCCTGATATCCGTGTCCAAACCTGCAATATAATCGTGCAGATTGCGAAAATATTCCTCCTGGCCGATGAGATCCCGCGTCAGACACCGCCTGCACAGGCCTTGCTCTCTCTGCTCTCTTCCGTCGCCGTCCGCCATTCCCGCCCTCCCTCCGTTTTTTCTCCGCCGGCTATCCGACCCCACTCGACTCCTTGACTCGTCCGCTCCTATTCCACCATTGTACCCTCAAAGGCCGCTTTCATCCGACAAAAAACATTTCCCACATTTAAATCAAATGCCCTCGGCAAGCTGCGGTGTATTTGACACTCTCGGCATCCGCCAATATGCTCAAACCAATAAGATTGGCCTTACCCACGGTGCCTGGCTCATTGCCGGCGGAATGAAAGAACGGGCTGCCGCACTTTCCCGTGCAACAACCCGTTCTTACCGTGCGTGAGAGGATTCGAACCCCCGACACCTTGGTCCGTAGCCAAGTGCTCTATCCAGCTGAGCTACACGCACATCTCCTGCCGCAGACACATTCGCCTACAACATTGAATATTGTAACCTCTATGGAAGAAAAAGTCAAGCATATTTTTCATACTTTAAATCCGAATATACTTTAATTCTGGTTTTATGCTTTCAGCTCTCTCAGTTCCTCCGCATTGGCATTCATCTCACCCACAATCTGACGCGTGTCCTCCACAATCCGGCTGTTGGCTTCACAGGATTCATGAGTTTCACTGGCGTGAGCGGAAACCTCCTCCGTGATGGCGGATATGGTCTGAATCTTCTCTATGATGGAACCGTTTGCATCCTCCAGGTTCCTCACCACTTCCGAAAGCCCCCTGGTGCGTTTCTCCACCTCTCCGGTTCCCCGGATAATGCCGCTGAAACTCTCCTGCACCCGCCTGGTGCTCTCGGCGTTTGCCTCATTGGTTTCCATCACCTCGTTGACTGCCTGAGAAACCAAATCCAGCTCCTGATAAATATGCTCGATCAGCCCTGTGATATTGACAGTGGCCGTCATGGTCTGACTGGCCAGCGCGGAAATCTCACCGGCAACAACGCCAAAGCCTTTCCCCGCATCCCCTGCCCGGGCGGCTTCTATGCTGGCATTGAGAGACAGCATCATAGTGCTGTCCGCAATGTTGGTGATAGTCTCGGTGATGGTATTCATCTGTCTGGCATACTCCGTCAGCTCTTTCATCTGCTCCAACACCCGGGTGTTGGCCTCCCTGGATCTGCCCACCTGCTCTACCAGGGCCTCCATCTGGCGGCTGCCCTCCTTCACTCTGCTCCCCGTGGAAATCATATGGCTCTCAATGTCCTCCGCGGCGTCCTTCACCGCAGAGATATGTCCCTGGATCTCCTCCGTCTGCTCGATCTGCATCTGGATGGCCTCCGCCACCTCCGCATTGCCGGAGGACACCTCCCCCATGGCCACATTAATCTTCCCCATGGCGGCGCTCAGAGACTCCATCCTGGAATTCACCTGTCCCACATTTCCGATTAAACTGTCCGAGGCCTCCAGCACCTTCCCCATCATGGCCCCGGCAGCCTCATGCTTTTCGTTGATTTCCCTGATTTTCTCAGTATTGTTTTTCCTGTTGGCCATGGTCACACGCACCACAAAGATGCCCGTAATCAACAGGCTGATAAGCCGAATCTCCAAATCGGGAATCTCCGAGGCCTGATAGCCCACAGTGGCCTGATGGTATATCACATATACCACATTTGCCAGAAAAGCGACGCCGCAAAACAGGCCGCTGTACAAAATATTGGGAAAAATCGTAAACACCGCAAACATGGGAAACGCATAGGTAAAGGGAGTCACACTGTTGGTAGTGAATACGGCGAAGACATACATCAGACTGTAGCCTATGCCCGTAATTACGGAAACTCCCACAGATTCCTTATTTCTGCGGTACGCCGCAAAGGTAAATGCCACAGGAATCAGACAGATAGCCAGAAAACAAAGTGTATATCCCAGAGTGCGGGAACCTTTGATCCACTCCAGCAAATAAGCCAGCAATAGAATACCGGCAATAATCGCATATGATTGCAGGATTGTCTTGTTGGAATACGCCTTGTATGAAAATTTCATTGTTCCGTTCTCCCGGCAGTAATTATTTAAATATTAAAATTCCCTCTCCGCCACGCGGTTTAAGGTCTCCAGAACCTCATTCTCGTCAAAGGGCTTGATGATAAACTCCTCCGCCCCACGCTTCAACGCCTCCACCATCTTCTCCTTCTGTCCGGCGGCGGTGATCATGACCACCTTGGCGTCAGCGTTTTCCTTTTTGATCAGGCTTAAGGATTCAATGCCGTCCATCACAGGCATGGTGATATCCATGGTGACGATATCCGGCTGCAGCTCCTTATAGCTCAAATATCCCTCCTCGCCGTTGGACGCTTCCCCGATAATCGTAAAGCCTCCGCGCTCCAGGACCTTTCTCAAAATCTTTCTGGATATTCTGGAATCATCCACCAACAATACTGTAGCCATCTGCCTCTCCTCCTATATTATCTCTGCCACTGTGAAATATAAGCCGTGCTCTCCCACGAAGATCGGAACCCTGCAGATAGATCCCCGTCTCACCATTTCCCTTACGCCGGCATACTCGGGAGGCATCATTTCCAGAAATTCTCCCTGTCTGCTCAGATTCGACGCATACAGTCCATTGATACAATTTAACAACTCCCCCGCCGCGTCCAGCGACTCCTCGTTCAATTCTGTAAATTCTTCCTGACCGAATATGCTGCACACATTTAAAAGCGCGCCGTCCCTCTCGGAAAAGCAGTCCACAATACCGCTCTCCCAGGCAAGCGTCTGACTCACCAGAGGCTCCGAGGGCAATGAGTCGACCATTGCCGCCTCCCCCAGATAAATATGTCTGTCAACCAACCGTATTAACGACCGGACAGCCGCCCCTATGACAGCCTGATACTGCCTCGCCTCCTCCGGCAGAAGCAGCGGCAGGATTCTGTCCACATCGTCGCTCTTGACATCCTCCATCTCCGAATTGCTATATCCGTTAATACGCTTGAAATCATTTATCAGCCCGTCAACTTCCTCCAGGGAAACCAACTCCTCATCCACCAGGGACTGCACGAACATCAGATAAGGACTCCCCTGTCGCTTTAAAAGCTTGGCGATCTGTTCCTCCGTCAGATATCCCTTGATCACAGCGATATCCCCAAATTTTTGATCCATCACGGCCTGCATCCTGTTGACTTCATCGGCCTGATCCATAGTCATCATGCCCTCCTCCACGGCAATCAGACCCAGCTTCACTCTCACGGAATCCTGGCTCTCCAGAATCCGGCGAAATTGTTCCTTGGTAATCTTGCCGGTCTCCACAAGATAGTTGCCCAATATGTACTCTACCATGCCACCTCTCCCATTCTTCTGTTCATCAACAAAATCGATGACTCACGACCTCACTAGCATTTTTAGTATATCGCTAAGTAAAAGGAGTGTCAAGGAATAATATGCCCATAATCACGAAACACTGTTATGAAAAAGTGATAAAGGAGTCTTGCGACATGATACAAAGAAACTACCAGACAATCGACGGCAACCGAGCCGCTGCGCATGTGGCTTACGCTTACAGCGAAGCCGCCGCCATCTATCCCATCACTCCATCCTCCCCCATGGCCGAGCTGGCGGACGAATGGGCGGGAAGCGGCCGGGAAAACATTTTTGGTAACCCTCTGTGCATTTCGGAAATGCAGTCCGAGGCAGGAGCCGCGGGAGCCGTTCACGGAGCTCTGGCCGCCGGAGCTTTAGCCTCCACCTTCACCTGTTCCCAGGGACTTTTGCTGATGATGCCCAATCTGTACCGCCTGGCGGGAGAGCAGCTTCCCGGCGTCTTCCATGTGGCCGCCAGGACCATCGCAACCCACGCCCTGTCCATTTTCGGCGACCACTCCGACATTTACGCCTGCCGCCAGACAGGCGCCGCCATCCTGGCCTCGGGAAGCGTTCAGGAGGTCATGGATCTGGCTCCCGCCGCCCATCTGTCCGCCCTCCAGGGAAGCCTTCCCTTTCTACATTTTTTCGACGGCTTCCGTACCTCCCATGAGCTGCAGAAAACGGCGGTATGGGACTACAGGGACCTGGCCGGACTCTTCGACAGGGAAGCCTATGAGCGCTTCCGCAGTCGGTCCCTGCACCCCCATAACGGACGCCTTTACGGCTCCGCTCAAAATCCCGATATCTTTTTTCAGGTCAGAGAAGCCTCCAATCCTGTCTATGAGGCCCTGCCGGGCATCGTGGAAGCCAACCTGAAAAAAATAAACGACTTGCTGGGGACCTCCTATGGGCTTGTGAATTATTACGGTTCTCCCCGGGCCACTCATGTCGTCATCGCCATGGGAAGCGTCTGCGAGACCACACGGGAATATCTGGAATCTCTGGAACGCTCCGGTTCCTCGGCAGAGGAGTACGGCCTGTTAGCCGTACACCTCTACCGTCCCTTCCCCTCTGAGCGCCTGGTGGAACATCTCCCGAAGACAGTGAGACAAATCTCCGTCCTGAGCCGCACCAAGGAGCCCGGCTCTCCCGGAGAGCCTCTGTATCTGGACGTGCTCTCCGCCCTGCAGGGAAGCCCCTTTCAGGACTGCTTCGTCTGCTCCGGACGCTACGGTATCAGCTCCAAGGACACCACACCTTCACAGATCGCCGCAGTCTACAGGAACCACGACAAGAGATTCTTTACCATAGGCATAGACGACGATGTAACCCATCTGTCCCTGGAGACGACGCCGTCAGTGGACACAGCGCCCCAGGACTGCGTCTCCTGCAAGTTCTGGGGCCTGGGCGGCGACGGCACCGTCAGCGCCACCAAAAACGCGGTGAAGATCATCGGCGACCACACGCCTCTGGAGGTGCAGGGTTATTTTGAGTACGATTCCAAAAAATCCAGAGGCCTCACCGTCTCCCACCTGCGCTTCGGAAAAAGTCCCATTCACAGCGCTTACCTGGTACAGTCCGCCCATATGGCGGCATGCCATAATCCCGTCTATCTGCACAAATACAATATTGTCCAGGAGATCAGAGACGGGGGAAGCTTTCTCTTAAACTGCTCCTACCGGGGAGAGGAGCTGGAGAAATTCCTGCCCGAAGCCGTGAAGTCCTATCTGGCAATCCACCATATCCGCTTCTATCTCATCGATGCCCTGGCCATCGGCAAGGAGATCGGCCTGAACAACAAGATCAGCACCATTCTCCAGGCAGCGTTTTTCAGAGTCAGCAAACTCCTGCCCCTGGAAGAAGCCGAAGGACTGATGGAGGAGGCAGCCAGGGCAAGCTACGGTAAGCTCGGAGAAAAGATTTTGGAGATGAACCGGGAGGCCATACGCCGGGGAATCCGGGAGGTGGAGGAGATCCGGATCCCCGCCCGGTGGGAGAAGTGCTCCCAGGAAACGGCGGTGGACAATCCCCTCCTGCCAGACAGACCCGAGCTTCTCCATTATGTGAGAAATCTCCAGCAGCCCATCACGGACCAGCGTGGAAATTCTCTCCCCGTCTCCGCCTTTCTGCCCTATGCGGACGGCTTCACCCCGCCGGGGGGCACCGCCCATGAAAGACGGAATGTGGCCACGGAAATTCCCTTCTGGCGGCCGGAAAACTGTATCCAATGCGGACAGTGCTCCTTTGTATGTCCCCATGCGGTCATCCGCCCGGTAGTGCTCTCCAAAGAGGAAGCCGCGGCTGCTCCTGAAGGCATGGTCACTCTTCCCATGACAGGAATGCCCGACTATGTATTCGCCATCACCGTCTCCCAGGCCGACTGCACCGGATGCGGCTCCTGTGCGGCCATCTGTCCCGGCCGCCAGGCCGGAAAGCAGGATGAGGATAAGAAAGCCCTTCTCATGCAGCCCTCCCATCTGCACCGGGAGAGGCAGGATTGGTTTGACTACGGCAAATCCCTTCCTCCCAAGGAGGATGCGCTGGACAAATTCAAATCCAACACAATCAAGGGCAGTCAGCTTTTAAAGCCCTACCTGGAATTCTCCGGCGCCTGCGCCGGCTGTGGGGAAACCCCCTATGTAAAACTTTTAACCCAATTGTTCGGCCCCAGGATGTATATCGCCAACGCCACCGGCTGTTCCTCCATCTGGGGCAATTCCTCCCCGGCGGCCGCCTACTGTCTGGACAGGGAGGGCCATGGCCCCGCCTGGTCCAACTCCCTCTTTGAGGATGCCGCGGAATTCGGCTTCGGTATGCTGATGGCCCAGGAAGCCCACCGAGAAAGCTGTCAGGACACGGTACAATGGGTCATCGGAGGCGACGGCTGGGCCTACGACATCGGTTTCGGCGGTCTGGATCACATCCTGGCCAGCGGACAAAACATCAATGTGCTGGTGTTGGACACGGAGGTATATTCCAACACCGGAGGCCAGGCCTCCAAATCCACGCCCATGGGTTCCACCGCCCGCTTTGTCACCGGAGGAAAGAAAACCCGCAAGAAGGACCTGGCTTCCATGGCCATGACCTACCGCAACGTATATGTGGCTCAGGTGGCCATGGGAGCCGATCTGAACCACACCGTGAAGACCTTCGCCGAAGCTGCCGCCTATCCCGGTCCCTCCCTGATCATAGCCTATTCCACCTGTATTGCCCATGGCATCAAGGCCGGAATGGGAAGCACCTCCCACGAGCAGAAGAAAGCGGTGGAGGCAGGATACTTCCATCTGTTCAGGTATAATCCGGCTCTGTCCTCCCAGGGAAAAAATCCCTTCCAGTTGGACAGCAGGGAACCCTCCCTGCGCTATGAAGACTTCCTGGCGGGGGAAAACCGCTACGCCATCCTGGCCAGAAAGCATCCCGAGCAGGCAGAAGAGCTCTTTGCGGCCGCAGCAAAGCAGGCTTCGCTGCGCTACCGCTACCTGGAAGGTCTGCGCCGCCTCTTTGAGCCCACACCTGAGAATTAGGAGCACCCATCGGGCAGACTAATGCCAAAAAGGGCGGCCCCCGACTGCAGATTCAGTCGAGGACCGCTCTTTATATGAATTTTACACATAAAAATGGGGCCTATAGGGCTCGAACCTATGACCCTCTGCTTGTAAGGCAGATGCTCTCCCAGCTGAGCTAAGACCCCATAACGACCTAAGCGGGACTCGAACCCGCGACCTCCGCCGTGACAGGGCGGCGCTCTAACCAACTGAGCCATTAGGCCATACCTTATTCGATTGTACCAACACTCTACAGTGGATCTTCGGGGACTCGAACCCAGGACCGACCGGTTATGAGCCGGTTGCTCTAACCAACTGAGCTAAAGATCCGCAAACCCATTCAGGGTATAACTTATCAATGACTCCAACGGGAATCGAACCCGTGTTACCGCCGTGAAAGGGCGATGTCTTAACCGCTTGACCATGGAGCCGTTCCCTGTTACCTGCGGCAACGCCTGCCACTGCCACAACTCCCCGAGTAGGGCTCGAACCTACAACAACTCGGTTAACAGCCGAGTGCTCTACCATTGAGCTATCGAGGATTATTCCCTCAGCCGCTTCCGACTTCCTCCCCTGTACCCTCAAAACCGAACACCGAATCAGATCCACAAGCCTTCCTTTGGTTAAGCACTTGGCCTATTAGTACGTGTCAGCTCCACACATCACTGCGCTTCCACCTCACGCCTATCCACCTCGTCGTCTCCGAGGGGCCTCGCGGTCTTTTCGACCCTGGACATCTCATCTTGAGGGGGGCTTCGCGCTTAGATGCCTTCAGCGCTTATCCCCG
>CATLGW010000041.1 GCA_949948715.1 uncultured Lachnospiraceae bacterium
ATCAACGCAGAGCCAGTGGTATTCCACTGGAAATATAACCTTGATGATATCAATGTATCAGAGGAAGTCATTGTAGATACACTACCAATTAAAAAGTCCAGTTAATTGGCGAACGTTATACTAGGCAGAGAAAAGCAAAGGCGGTCAAAAAAATGTCGGAAGAAAACAGGTTTGGCGGGGATTTGATTGAAAATAAGGAGGGCGGGATGTACCGGTCGGGCTTTGTCACCCTGATCGGCAGGCCTAATGTGGGGAAATCCACTCTGATGAACCATTTGATCGGGCAGAAGATTGCGATCACCTCAAATAAGCCCCAGACCACCCGCAATCGTATCCAGACCGTTTTGACCCTGCCCCAGGGGCAGATCGTCTTTTTGGACACGCCGGGGATCCACCGGGCGAAGAACAAGCTGGGGGACTACATGGTGAACATCGCGGAGCGCACGTTAAACGAGGTGGACGTGATTCTGTGGCTGGTGGAGCCCAGCACCTTCATCGGCGCCGGCGAACAGCATATTATCGAGCAGCTTAAAAAGACGAAAACACCCGTGATTTTGGTCATCAATAAGACGGATACAGTCAAACGGGAGGCCGTATTGACCTTTATAGATGCATACAGGAGGCAGATGGATTTTAAGGAGATCGTGCCCGTGTCCGCTCTCAAGGGGGACAATACGGAGGAGTTGGTGAAGTGTATTTTGAAGTATCTTCCCTATGGGCCCTATCTCTATGACGAGGATACCGTCACGGACCAGCCCATGCGCCAGATTGTGGCGGAGCTGATCCGGGAGAAGGCACTTCGTCTTCTGTCGGATGAGATTCCTCACGGGATTGCCGTCAGCATAGAGAGCATGAAGGAGCGCAGGGGCATCTGGGACATTGAGGCCACCATAGTCTGCGAGCGGGAATCCCACAAGGGGATTATCATTGGAAAGGGCGGTCAGATGCTTAAGAAAATCGGCTCCCAGGCCCGCCCCGAGATAGAGGAAATGCTGGAGAAAAAGGCCAATCTCCAGCTCTGGGTGAAGGTGAAGAAGGACTGGCGGGACAGTGATTTCCTGATGAAAAATTTTGGCTATAATCCCCAGGATATGGAACTTCATTCCTGAGGAAGCAGCGCATAGAAAAGCAAAAAATGCAAACCCTATTCTTAGCCTGAATGGATTAGATTAGGGGGGCAGCCAAAGATGCGGAGCATAAATTACTGGAAGCAATTTGAGAGTACCGGTAAAATCCAAGATTACCTGGCCTACAGCACTCACAGGGAGGAGCGGGAGGAAGCTGGGGCGGGAGCGGAAGGGAAGTCGGAAGAGAATCCTTATGCAGGAATTGATATGTGTGACAGGAATGGTGTTAAAGCAGATGCCGGTAGGTGAATATGACAGACGTGTCTGTATTCTCACCAGGGAGCGGGGGAAGATATCGGCCTTTGCCAGAGGGGCCAGGAAGCCTGGCAGCCGCCTGGCGGCATCCACCAATCCCTTTAGCTTCGGCAAGTTTAAAATGTATCGCGGAAGGGATTCCTTCACGGTGGCAGATGTGGAGATTCAGAATTATTTTGAGGCGCTGATGCGTGATTACCAGGGCGCATACTACGGGATCTATTTTACCGAGGTGGCGGATTATTACGCCAGGGAGAACAACGACGAGCGGGAGATGCTAAAGCTTCTCTATCAGTCCCTGAGGGCTCTGTGCGTGCCGTCCCTGCCCAATCCGCTGGTGAAATGCGTCTTTGAACTCAAGGCCATAGCGGTAAACGGAGAGTACCCCGGGGCGCCCCGGGACAAGGGCCTGGAGGAATCCACTCTCTATGCACTGAATTACATAGAAAAAAGCCCGGTGGAAAAGCTGTACACCTTCACCGTGACGGAGAAGGTGCTTTGCGAGCTTTCCCAGGTGGCGGATGAATATCGGCGCCGCTTTATGGACCGTCCGTTCAAAAGTCTTGAAATACTCAAAGCACTGTGTTAAAATTTATATCATTGTGGGGGCGCTCTCCCGAGAGCGGCCCGGGCGGGCTTTTCCAGGGGACCGTCTGCGGGGATGGGGGGAAGAAGGAGGCTATATATGGGCAAATATCTAAAGGTGGGAATATGTCTGTGCTTCTGTCTGTTTACTCTGGCAGGATGCGGACAGGCCGAAGGGCCGGAAACCGTTGAGGACACCACGCTGTCCGTAAGCGGGGAGGGAAAAATCACCGCTTATCTGGTGGGAGACTTTGGAAAGGCCTATTACAGCTTGGCGGAGCTGACGGATATGGTGAAGGTGGAGGCGGCGGGCTATAACACTTCCTCGGGAAACGCAGATGTGGAGGTTTTGAAGGTTGAGCTTTTGGAGAGCGACAATTCCAAGGTGGTGATTCAGTTTCAGTACAGCGGTTCTGAGGCCTACAGTGCCTACAATGAGGCCAGTCTGTTTTACGGAACCGTGTCGGAAGCCTTTGGGGAGGGGTATTCCCTCTCATCCAGCGTTCTCACCGCTGTGGCGGACGGAACACCGGCCACGGAGAGCTATCTGAGTCAGGACGCGGCGGGGCAGCATATACTGATAACGGATGAAAGAGCGATTTTCTATTGCCCTTACAAGGTGCTTTATCTGAGCAAGGGAGCGGTGCTGAACGACGACGGCAGCGTGGACACCAGAGCCTGCGAGGGTGAGAGTATTATCCTTATGAAAAAATAGAGACGAAACGGAGTGAATGGATGATGGAGAAGACAATGGAAAAAATTCAGGCGTTGGCGAAGGCCAGGGGCTTTGTTTACCCCGGCTCCGAGATCTACGGGGGTCTGGCCAATACCTGGGATTACGGCAATCTGGGGGTAGAGCTGAAGAACAATGTAAAGAGGGCATGGTGGCAGAAATTTATACAGGAGAACCCTTACAATGTGGGCGTGGACTGTGCCATACTTATGAATCCCCAGACCTGGGTGGCCAGCGGCCATTTGGGCGGCTTCTCGGATCCCCTCATGGACTGCAGGGAGTGTCATGAGCGTTTCCGTGCGGATAAGCTGATCGAGGATTACTGCGCCGAGGAGAGCGTGACTTTGGAGGAGAGCGTGGATGCCTGGGATAAGGAGAGGATGAAAGCTTTTATCGAGGAGAAGAACATCCCCTGCCCTTCCTGCGGCAAACATAACTTTACGGATATCCGTGAATTCAATCTGATGTTCAAGACCTTCCAGGGCGTCACGGAGGACGCGGAGAGCACCGTGTATCTGAGACCGGAGACGGCCCAGGGTATTTTTGTCAATTTTAAGAACGTGCAGAGAACTTCCCGGAAGAAGATTCCTTTCGGGATCGGCCAGGTGGGCAAATCCTTTAGAAACGAGATCACTCCCGGACGTTTTACCTTCCGCACCAGGGAGTTTGAGCAGATGGAGCTGGAATTTTTCTGTGAGCCCGGCACGGATATGGAGTGGTTCCAGTATTGGAGAGGTTTCTGCAGGGATTGGCTTTTGTCTCTGGGGATCAAGGAGGAGGAGATTCGTCTGCGGGATCACTCTCCTGAGGAGCTGTGCTTCTACAGCAAGGGCACCACGGATATTGAGTACAGGTTCCCCTTCGACTGGGGCGAGCTGTGGGGCATTGCCGACAGGACGGACTATGATCTGACCCAGCATCAGAACACTTCCGGCGAGGATATGTCTTATTTCGACGATGAAAAGAAGGAAAAATATGTTCCCTATGTGATTGAGCCCTCTCTGGGCGCGGACCGGGTTGTACTGGCGTTCCTCTGCTCCGCATACGATGAGGAGGAGCTTCCGGGGGGCGATATGCGCACGGTGCTTCGGTTCCATCCCGCGCTGGCGCCTGTGAAGATCGGCGTGCTGCCTCTGAGCAAGAAGCTGAACGAGGGGGCGGAGAAGATTTACCACCAGCTCTCCAAAAAGTATAACTGTGAGTTCGACGACAGAGGAAATATCGGCAAGAGGTACCGCCGTCAGGACGAGATCGGGACGCCCTTCTGCGTTACATACGATTTCGATTCCGAGACAGATGACTGCGTGACGGTGCGCTTTAGGGATTCCATGGAGCAGGAGAGGGTGAAAATCGCAGAATTGGACGCTTATTTTGCGGATAGATTCACTTTTTAACGGCTGTTGCGTTGTCAGGGGGCAGAAGCGTGGTTCTGCTCCCTTTTGCATCGGGGCAGCCTGCAGCTACCGATAGGAGTGTATATGCAGCGAAAGGAAGTATTTCAGGTTCTGGGAATAGAAGAGACGAAGGATGAGAGCGTGATCAAAAACGCTTACAGGGAGAGGCTGGCGGTGACAAATCCGGAGGACAATCCGGAAGGGTTCAAGCGGCTGCGAACCGCTTACGAGGAGGCCTGCGCCTATGCCAGGCAGCCGGAGGAGGCAGGAGAGCGGCAGGAAGAGGACAATACGCCCTCAGGCTTGTGGGTGCGGCAGGCGGAGCCCCTGTACAGGGATATTACAAAGAGATGCGACGTAAATTGCTGGAAGGCTCTTTTTGATCAGGATATCTTCCTCTCCCTTGAGGAGGAGGAAAACTGCCGGTATAAGCTGCTCTGCTTTCTGATGGATCATTTCAAGCTGCCCACGGAGGTCTGGAAGCTTCTGGACAGGAGGCTTGGAATTGTGGCGGGGGCTTCCGGACTGCGAGAGCGTTTCCCCGCGGATTTTGTACATTACATAGTCACAAAGAGCGAGCGGGGGGAGGATTTGGATTTCTCTCAGTTCGAAGGGGCGCCGGACGCTTCTTACGATCTGTATCTGCAGTATTATGACAACTGCTGGAATGCGTTGCAGGAGGGGAATCTGGATCAGGCGCAAAGCTATATCCAAAACGCGGAGGAACTGTCCATATTTCATCCCGTGATGGAGGTGTGCAGGGCGCATCTTCTGTTGGAGCGGGAGCAGGTGCAGGAGGCCACCGATTTGATGGAAGGGCTGAGGAAGCGCTACCCTTCCGATGCCATGGTGAGCTACAATACGGCGGAAATTTTCTGGAATCACGACAGACGGGACCAGGCTGCCGGAATCTACAGAGAGCTGAAGGCGGAGAACGATGCCCATTATATGGCGAATGTGCGCCTGACAGAGTGGTATTATGAGCAGGGGCAGTTTGAGACCGCCAAGAAGTGCGCGGAGAAGGTGGTTTCCCTGGGAGCCGACGACAAGTTTATGGAGCTTTTGGCCAAGGTAAACAGGGAGATAGAGCGGGATCTGGAGAAGCAGTATTACGGGGAACGGGATGTGAACGCCGGACTGGAATTGGGCTGGTGTTATCTGCAGGACGGCAATGTGAGTCAGGGGATTCGGATTGCACAGGCGCTGGAGGGTCGGGTGCCCGAAGAACGGTTTTCGGAGCACTTGGGACTTTTGACCAAGCTGTATATGGAGGAGACGGAGTATGAGCTGGCCCTCCCCATGGCGGAGCGCTGGAAGGCGGCGCTGGAGATGCGCCTCAGTTCCGACGAGAATGAGGAGGAGAAGAACAAGGACAGGGACCGCGTCAGGCAGTTCCATGTGATCCGTATGCAGTGCTGGCGCGCCCAGGGAGATGTAAAGCGGGAGAAGCCGGAGGTGAGGCGGGAGCTTTACGAAAAGGCCATAAGGGAGGCCGAGGGGCTTCTGGACGGCTCTCAGCAGGATATCGGGCTTTTGCTGGAGATGGCCCAGATCTATATGGAGATGGAGGAGTATGAGAAATGCCTGGAACTGACGGAGAGGCTTGTTGAGGAGTTTCAGGTCTATGCGGCTTACGCCACGGAGACGGAGGTGTATCGCAGACAGTGGAACGCCTCGGGGGTGGTTCAGTCGGGAAGACGCTGTATCCATTATTTTCCCAGCTATATCCGCTGCTATGAGCTGGTGGCGAAGGTTTTTCTGGATCTGGAGCAGTCCGCGGAACTGGACGAATTGGTTGAGGATGCGAAAAAGCAGGGGATAGAGAGCGTTATCCTGGAAGCTTATCAGTACCGCAGAACCCATGAGGTTCCGGACATGAAGACCTTGGAGGATCGGCTGAAGGAATTTCGGAATGTGTATTTCCGGAAAGTGGAGGAGGGCAGCAGGGAGGCTTACAAGGCGGGCCTTCCCCTCCTGACGGAGTATCTGTACTGGTATCCCGGGCCCTATATGCTGGTGGAGCGCGGATTGTTCCATCGTGCGGCCGGGGAGTATGAAAAGGCAAAGGCCGACTTTGAGAAGGCCTTGTCGGAGGATCACTGTCAGCCCTACGCCCTGAACGGTCTTTCCGTGATCTTTCGGTATCAGGGGGACTACGAGAAGGCTTTGATATACCTGAAGCGGGCTCACCGTTATCGGGACGAGGAGGCGGCGAGATATCTCTATGCGGATATGTCGGAGCTGTATTCCCTTCTGGGAGATCATGAGAGAGCACTGGAATATTATAAGAAATATGTGAACGAGAGCGCGTACAGACAACTCTACCATCTGAGACGGCTGGCTCTCTCCATGGCCCGCGCCGGCGATGTAGCCCAGGCAGTGGAGACCGCCAGGTTGGCGGATGAAAAAGACCGTTTTAAGCAATATGAATCTCTGACCCTGATTTTTCAGGTGGCCGGAGAAGGGCAGCGGGCGGCGGAGACGCTGGCGGAATGGAACAGGGAGATTACCCGCGCCAAGGGAAAGGTCAAGGAGGAATACCGCGTAAGCTTTCATGTGCGGGCAGCGTGGCAGAGCCTGATGTACGGTGACGGAAGTCAGGCGGTGAGGCAGTTTGGCGAGGCGCTTTTGCTGGAAGGCGACAATGCCGGCGGCACTCATCTCAGCGATATCATCCTGGTCTGCATTCTCTGCGGCAAGCAGGAAAAGGGCAGAGAATACGCCGCCAGGCTTGGACAGTTTCTGAAGCGGAGGGAGGCGGACGGGCAGGATTTGCCTGCTGCCGCGGATAAGGAAAGTGTTCTGAGAGAATTCTTGTCCGCCTATTATGAGGAGTCAGAGGATAAGCTGGAACAGATTTTGGCCCGGGGCGGGGAGGCTTCGGTTTGTCGAAGCTGCTGTTTGTGCCTGTGCAGGGAGCTGGAGGCGGCGCGTATTATGTTTATGCTGCGCAGGGGGCAGAGGGAGGAGGCTTTTGCCCGTCTGGAAAGCAATCTGAAGCGTCTGCCCGGAGATGAATATATGCTGGCGATCCGAAATATGTGTGAGAAGAATCCCGAAGGAATCCCGGAAGGTAAGAGGGCGGCGGACGGCGAAGCCGGATTGCTGTCCCGGCTTAAGGGACTTTTTAAGCGGTGAGGCATCCGTGCGCCGGCTTGTCAGCCCGGGGAGTGTGAGGAGCCGCGGTGCGGCAGCCTGGAGGAAGGTTTGAAATGATAGTAGGAATTGATTTAGGAACGACGAACAGCCTGATTTCGTATTTCACCGAGGAAGGGCCGAAGATTATTCCCAACAGATTGGGAAAGAAACTGACTCCCTCCGTGGTGAGTGTGGACGAGGAGGGCAATGTATATGTGGGGGAGACTGCCAGGGAGCGCATGAGCCTTTATCCGGACTCGGTGGCCCATACCTTTAAGCGGAGCATGGGTACGGAGCGGGAGTATGTCTTAAGCGGCCGCAGGTTTAAGCCCGAGGAGCTTTCCAGCATGGTGCTGCGCTCTCTGAAGGAGGACGCGGAGGTCTACCTGGGGGAGGAAATCACGGAGGCGGTCATCAGTGTGCCGGCCTATTTTGACGACAAGAGAAGGAAGGCCACCAAGCGGGCGGGAGAGCTGGCGGGACTTACGGTGGAGCGTATGATCTCGGAGCCTACTGCTGCTGCGGTGGCTTACGGACTCTACGACAAGACCCAGGACACCCGATTTTTGGTGTTTGACTTAGGGGGCGGAACCTTCGATGTCTCTATTTTGGAATTATATCACAATATTCTGGAGGTTCGGGCCGTGGCCGGGGATAATTACCTGGGCGGTCAGGATTTTACGGAGGTGATGGCGAAGCTTTTCCTGCAAAAGAGCGGCCTGTCTCTGCAAAAGCTGTCGGAGAAGGAGCAGGTGCGTCTCTACCGCCAGGCTGAGAAGGCCAAGCTGGAGATCAGCGACAGCGACCGGGTGAGCATGAGCCTTCTGTATGGGGAGGAGAGGCGGGAGGAGGATATCACTGCCAAAGAGTACGAGGAGGCCTGCGAGGAACTTCTTATGAGGATCAGAGAGCCTGTGAAAAGGAGTCTGGCGGACGCGGGTTTAAAGATGTCGGATATCGACGAGGTGCTGCTGATCGGAGGAGCCACCCGCCTTTTGGTGGTGCGGGAGTTCCTCATAAGGCTGTTCCGCAAGTTTCCCGACAATAAGCTGAATCCGGATGAGACGGTGGCCCTGGGAGCGGCGGTCCAGGGGGCCATGAAGGAGCGCAGGGAGGAAGTGAGGGAGGTCATTCTGACGGATGTGTGTTCCTTTACCCTGGGCACGGAGGTGGTGGTGGAATACGAGGAGGGGAAGTTTGAGGACGGAAGGTTCTGTCCCATCATCGAGAGGAATACGGTGATTCCCGCCAGCCATACGGAACGGCTCTATACCGTCCGGGATAATCAGGAGAAGGTGCGGGTGAGAGTTCTGCAGGGGGAAAGCCGCTTTGCCAGAAATAATCTGTATCTGGGGGAGCTGGAGATCGAGGTCCCTAAGGCTCCCAAGGGGCAGGAGGCTGTGGATGTGACCTACACCTATGATATCAATTCCCTGCTGGAAGTGGAGGTCAGAGTGGCGTCCACGGGAAAGAGTCAGAAGATGATTATCAAGGGGCAGGAAAACCAGATGACCGACGAGGAGATAAACAGACGTATGGAGGAGCTGGCCTATTTAAAGATTCAGCCCAGGGACTACGAGGAGAATCGACTGGCGCTGCTTCGGGCGGAGAGGATGTACGAGGAGACCCTGGGGGACAGGCGAAAAAGGCTGGACCGTTATATCACGGCCTTTGAGGCGGCTCTTGAGGGCGGAGATCACGACAAAATCCGGCAGGCCAGAGAGGAGTTAAACGAGGTACTGGAGGAGGAAGACTGATTCGGTCAGGGCGGAGGACGGCATCCGTCCTGATTTTGCATCGGGAAAAACGTGATTGATTGTCTGTTGCATATTGATATAGAAAGAAAAAATAGAATGGAAATATTGAAGATTGTAGCAGGACGCGACAAAACCCTCATGCCAATTTGTGCAGTTTCACGCTGTGTTCTTCCACTACTTTTTTGAGCAGCTCGGTGTCGGCGAAAGAGGCATTCATTCTTTCGGTGTACTCTCTATAGCGGTTATAGGTATCTGTGTAGCAGGCCTCAATCGTGTTCAGACGGGGGCATATGTTGTTTTCAAGTGTCAGGGAAATACCACGGACTTCAGTTTCCAGTATGCTGAATCTGTGCTCAAGTATGTCGAACCTGCCCTCCAGAGAGTCGAATCTGCTTTCCAGAGAGTCAAGCCTTTTTTCAATGGGTTTTATCCGCAAGTCGAGCTTACTGTCCAGCATGTTCGAGATTGCCAGTAACAATTCATTGTTGGTCATATAATTTCCTCCTTTTTTTGATAAAGGTATTGTATCATATGGAGAGATAAATGTCACTGAAAATTATCAAAAAAAGAAAAAAAACAGACGAACTGTGATACATTATACGCAATTTCGATACAATTGATTTAGGGAAAGCGGGATGGGAAAATGACAGGATTGTTCTTAATGGAAGACAGCCGACAGGTGGGCTCGGCGGTTTGTGCGGCAATGCTCCTTGGGGGCTGCTATAAAATGATGCTGCTTGCGAGCAGCAGAGAAGAAAAACTCGGAAATTTTACTAAAACGCCGGATAATCCCGGGGACAAGACTGTGGTTGTAGGGAGGCTGCCATGAAACGTGAGACATTTGCATTGCTGGAGAATTATATGTTGTCCTGTATGGAGGACAGCGCCCACGATAAGGAGCATATCTACCGTGTTCTCTATAACGCGCTGGATATCGCGGGAACAAAGGAAGGGGTGGATTACGATGTTCTCATTGGCTCCTGTCTGCTCCATGACATCGGGCGGAGGGAGCAGTTTGAGAATCCGGCCCTGTGCCATGCCGTGGTGGGGAGTGAGAAGGCCTTTCGGTTTTTGAAGGAGCACGGATTTGATGGGGCGTATGCGCAGAGGGTCAGGGACTGTATCAGAACCCACAGATACAGAAGCGACGCCCCGCCGGAGAGTCTGGAGGCGAAAATACTGTTTGACGCGGACAAGCTGGATGTCACCGGAGCCATTGGGATTGCCAGAACATTGGTTTACAAGGGGGGCGTCAGAGAGCCGCTGTATTCCCTGAATCCGGACGGGACCGTGTCTACGGGGGAGGGAGACGGGGCGCCCTCCTTTTTTCAGGAGTACAAGCGCAAGCTGGAAAAGATTTATTCCGGTTTTTATACGGAGTGTGCCAGAAAGACGGCAGAAAAAAGGCAAAAGGCCGCGGCGGAATTCTATGAAGATATGTACCGGGAGGCGGCCGGGGCGTATCTGACCGGCAAAGAAGAATTGGACAGGCTGCTTACATAACCGGGCTTACGCCCGCAGCACAAAAAATAACAGCGATACGGGAGGATGGAAAATGCTTCATTTTGACAGCGATTACATGGAGGGAATGCATCCCCGGATTTACGAGCGTCTGGGGAAAATCAATCTGGAACAGAGAACGGGCTACGGCAGGGATGAGATCTGCGACAGCGCCAGGGAAAAAATCAGGCGTTCCTGCGCATGCCCGGAGGCGGAGATCTGGTTTCTGTCGGGAGGAACCCAGGTGAATTCGGTGGTGATCCGTTCCCTGCTGGGGCTTGGCGAGAGTGTCATAGCGGCGGATACCGGACACATCGGCTTCCACGAAGCGGGAGCCGTGGAGGCAGGAGGTCATAAGGTGATCCTGCTGCCCGGGAGAGAGGGAAAGCTTACGGCCCAGGCCGTTGAAAATTATGCGGCGGCGTTTTATCGGGATGAAAATCACGCCCATATGGTGAAGCCAGGCATGGTATATCTCTCCCATCCCACGGAGTACGGAACCCTCTATACCAAGAAGGAGCTGGAGGAGCTTCGCAAGGTCTGTGAGAGGTATCGGATGAAGCTCTATCTGGACGGAGCCAGACTGGGGTACGGCCTGGCGGCGGAGGGCACGGATGTGGATCTGAGAGTGATCGCGGACTGCTGCCATGTGTTCTATATCGGAGGTACGAAGGTGGGGGCCATGTTCGGGGAGGCGGTGGTTTTTACCAGGCATATGGTGGAGGATTTCTTTACCATAGTGAAGCAAAGCGGCGGGCTGCTGGCGAAGGGCTGGTTTCTCGGCGTGCAGTTTGACGAGCTCTTTTCCGATGATCTGTACCTGGAATGCGGGAGAAATGCCATAAAGACGGCTGAAAGACTCAAGGAAGGGCTGCGGGAGAAGGGGTATTCCTTCCGCATAGAATCGCCTACCAATCAGCAGTTTGTGATTTTGGAGAACGACAGGATGGAGGAACTGAAAAAGTTCGTGTCCTTCGGTTATTGGGAAGCATACGACGAGGCCCGCACGGTGGTGCGGTTTGCCACGAGCTGGGCCACTCCCATGGAGGCTGTGGAGGAACTCCTGGCGCTTTTGTGACGGTGGGAAGATATCCATATTGACAGGATCGGGGAGGCGGTCTATCATTGTATTGTACAAGTGCCCGGCAGGGTATGTCGGGAAAGCTTCGGAAGAAAGAGAGAAGAAGGAGAACAGAGAGTGCAATGAAAAGAAAAGGGATGATATTGGCGGCAGTTTGTCTGGTGAGCGCTGGTCTCACCGGCTGTCAGGGATTGTCTATGACGCAGGGGGACAAATATTGGACGGCTGCCAAGCGGGAGGACAGCCTGGAGGATTACCTGGAGGAGAAAAAGGATGCCCTGGATTGGGAGGCTCTTCGGCAGGAGGCAGGGAATTCGGAGCTTACCCTGAGCCAGCGGTTTAAGGCCACGGCGTTTTTGTGCGCGCTGGAATATCAGAGTCTTTTGGAGGCAGACGCAGAGGGAAAATCTTCCTATGCGGAGCGGTCGGGAAATGAAGACGACGTGATGTTTCAGATGGATTACCCGGACAGCGCGGCGTATGCCAGGGCTTATCTGGAGACGGTAAATACCAATGAAGAGGAATTCTGGGAGTCTCTGGAGGATGCGTTTTATCCCTATGATTATCTTTCCACCGTGGTTGCCGCGGCGGACGAATTGGACGGGCAGACTCTGGCCAACCTGTTTAAGGGGCTTCCTGAGAGTGATCGGATGGGGGACGAGCTGGAGAAGGCCCTGGAGAACTGGGTGGAGGCCCATGCCGGCAGAATGCCGGAGCATCTGGAGGCACTGACGGAAGCGGAATTCTATGGGGATTGGAAGATTGACGAATGGAAAAACGCTTATTTTAACAACGGCATGGATCCCTATCTGATAGAGACGGCCACGGCGGACGAAGCGCTTCAATACATAGGCTGTGTCAGGGACGACCTGCTTCCCAGGCTGGAATCTGAGTTTGGGGAGGAGTTTAAGGAGCAGTCCGAGCTTGTTGAGGAGGAATACTATTCCACAGGCCTGGCCGTAACCGTGACGGAGGAACTTTCCCTGCAGGAGGCGTCAGAGGAGGGGCTTCCCGAGACGGTGGAGCTTGCGGGCAAAAAGGTGGCCGCTTTCTACCGCAATCCTTCCCAGGGGGAATTCCCCTATGCCCCCACGTCCCTTAGGCTATTGGGAGATTTCATGCTGGGACTGCCCGAAGAGGAATATCCCGAGACTCTGGCGGAGGCCGATTACTATCTGGTGCTGACGGCGGCCTACGAGTACGGCGGCATGTACCAGGACACTATGGGGAATGACACGAAGATACAGGAGGTTTTCTCCAGCACATCCGTGGATCTCTATGAGGCGGGCACCGGCAGGTTCCTGCGCCATCTGGGAAATCTGCTGGAGGAGGCTCCGTCCACTATTTATACGAGATGGGACGACGACGCGCCCAGATTTCCGGAGGAGACGGCGGCGGATGTGCTGTCCTATCTGTATCACAACGTGAACGAGCCGGACAAATTTGCCTATCTTTTGGACAATGCCTCCGGGAAGTCGGAGCTTGCCCGGGACGAGTCCATTACCCTGGGAAATTTCGAGGTGACCTACCGTTCCTGTCAGATTCAGAAAGAGTTCGACCAGGGGATGTTCCGATACACGGCGGACGACGGCTGTCAGTTTGTCCTGGGAGAGTTTACGGTCAAAAATATCGGCGCCCAGGCGGACTCGTTCATGCCCATGATCTACAACACCCAGGAGGATGTGATGGTGTGGATAACGGATTCCTCCACGGAGGAGACCTATGAGTGCTTCAGCTCCGTGGGTGTCAGCGGATGTGTGAACGGATCAACCCTGGAACCGGGGGAGAGCAAGGACGGACGACTGATTTTCCAGCTTCCGGACGAGGTGCTGCAGAGTACGGATTCTCTCTATGTGGTGGTATCCCTGGGCAGACAGTCGGTTAGCTATCGGCTGCAGGAATAGTTTTTTCGTGACAATCCGTGAAAGGCAGGAGAGGAGAGAGAGGATGAAGGAAGCAAGGCTTACGCCCCTGGACTATGGAAGGCAGAGCATTGAGACCATGATGAGGAAGTTTCCGGCGGCGGATTTGCCGCCCAAAGGCCGTTTCCATTATCATCAGGGGGTGTTTTTGTCGGGAGTGTATCAGATCTACCTGGAATGCGGGGACGAGAGGTATTTCCGGTATGTGAAGGACTGGGTGGATTCCATCATCGACGGGGACGGAGAGATCGGAAGATTTGACAGAGGGCAGTTGGACGACATCCAGCCCGGAATCCTGCTCTATCCTCTGCTTGAGAGGACGGGAGAGAGTCGGTACAGGAAGGCTCTGGACACCCTGCTGCCCATCGTGCGGGATTTTCCCAGGAATGAGGAAGGCGGATTCTGGCATAAGGACCGCTATCCGGATCAGATGTGGCTGGACGGACTGTACATGGCGGGGCCCATCTGTGCGGAGTATGCCCACCGGTTCGGACAAAAGGAATACCTGGAGCTGGCAATAGAGCAGGCCCTTTTGATGCGGGAGAAGACCAAAGATGAGAGGACGGGCCTGTGGCGCCATGCCTGGGACTGTTCCCGCAGGGCGGCGTGGGCGGATCCTGACACAGGGCTTTCCCCTGAATTCTGGGGGAGAAGCATCGGCTGGGTGCCGGTAGCGGTATTGGACGAGCTGGACTTTGTGCCGGAGGATCACCCCAGGCGCCCCGCGCTCTGTGAATTGGTGAGAGAGCTTTTGGAGGCCGTCTGCCGCTATCAGTCCCCGGAGGGGCTCTGGTATCAGGTGGTGGACAAGGTCGGGCAGGAGGGGAACTGGCCGGAGACCTCCTGTTCCTGCCTCTACGCGGCGGCAATCTGCAAGGCGGTGCGGAGGGGGATTTTGCCCCGGGAGTATCTGCAGTGGGCCGGGAGGGGATATGAGGCGGTGATCCGCTCCCTGGACAGAGAGGGGGAGGATCTTTTAGTGGGAGGCGTATGCGTGGGAACCGGCGTGGGGGATTACCGGCATTACTGCGGGCGGGAAACCTCAGTGAACGACCTCCACGGCGTGGGCGCGTTTCTGTTAATGTGCGCGGAGGCCGAAAGGGCAGGCAAATGTCAAGAGTAAATGCGAAAAAAATATAAAAAATTTTAAGCGGCCCCCAAAATAGCCGATAAATGCTCCTGAAATAGCCGATCCGCGGTCAAATAGCCGAGAATTTTCCGCGGGTAGTTAT
>CATLGW010000042.1 GCA_949948715.1 uncultured Lachnospiraceae bacterium
TTTGTGTAAGTTAATGTGTTTGGTCATACATTAATTTTACACCAACTGCCGGATTCTTTCGAGGTCCGGCAGTTATTTTTTTCATAGAAAAGGAGCTGCGCACTAATCACTTAGTGCGACAGCCCCTCCTTGATTACCCATCTGCAAAGGCGGGCGAGGCTGTCAACGGCGGCGCATGAAATGCGCCGTTCATCTTGACCGTTGACTGGCTCGGCTGGCTTTGCCATTTTGGGGTAAACTGAAAATCATTCAGACAAATCTTTACGGAGATTCTCGCACTCTTGAGCCATTTCCAGCATATCGTCATCATCCACCATTTCATGGAGGTCATATTCGAGAGGGTTGGCGATGAAATCTTCCAAAGCACGATTTATTGCCTGGTTTTCCTCTGGTGTGGTGGTGATTTTCACAAACAACTCCCGGCTTTCCCCATCAAATAAATCTTTTATGTTAAACCCGCCGCTTTTTTTGCTTTCCAAAATAAGTGCTGCCAAATCGGTTATTAAATCAATGGCATAGTAGAACTCGTGGCATCTACCCTCAAAAGTGTATTCTAAATCAGGTGAGGTGCGGAAGTTCCAGTTTAGCTTACTAAGACCAGTATCATTGAATATCTCACTTAGGGAAAGTTCCGTCTTGCTTTTTTCATAGAGATAGTCCACCAAGGTCAAGCTATCATCAGTACCTCCAATATAGTTACACCAGTATTTTTCAATGTACATTTTTATTTCCTCCTATTCAACCTCTCATTTTTATTTCCGTCCCCTGTGGGGATTTGGATTTTTCAGCAAGTCCGATTTTCCCGCAAGCCGTTTCAGCGCAGCTTTCTCCTCCCCATTCAACTTGCCGTAATTCAGCCGGAGCCGCTTGCAGATAAACATCATAGCCGCCTGCTCTGGGGCACTGTCCTTTTTGGTGGTTTTTTCGGCAGTCTGCAAAAAATCTTTTAGCGGGTTATCCTCCGGGACACTGAAAAAATCGTTCTTATGGACTTTCCTGCTCGCCCTCGTATTGGTTGTAGAGCATGGTATAACGCTTGTCTAACAGTTTGCCCAATGCGTTGTCCTCGTAAATCTTCGCAATCAGCATTTCCGGTTCCCCGATGCGTTTTTCGCATACAGCCATTCGCTTTCTCTGTTCGCTGAAATCTACGGTCTGCCTGTCCTCAATATGCGATTGTATTTCTTCCGCAAAACGCTTTTTATCAAGATTGGCGTACTTGACAACTTCCTGAATCGTTTTTGCCGTTATCTCCATCACGTGCGCCGCCTTGATACGGTGTGCCGATTTACACAATATTCCGACTGGCTGTTTCGCATAATTTCCGTATACATACATGGGAACACGCTTTCCATTGTTTACCCTGTGGACATACATCTTTCCGCCACAACCAGCGCAATACATTAAACCTGTTAGTGGGTGCGCTTCGCCTTTCCTAATATAATTCTGAATCTACAGCTTTCCCCACCCATTCGAACTGTTTGGATTGTTTCGACTGTAATCTCACTATTAGGGAGTAACTGTGAATACAAATAGATTATGGCTTGTCTTGAGCACTCACATTTATCTTTGCTATCATCATTCTGCCAGCATATACATCTGGGATATCCTGTTTCGTAAATATGTCCTGGTTCAATTACTCTTCTATAAAAATCTTTATCGCCTGTATCCCTCGAAAACAACAAGTCAAAATCTTGATTGCACTCATCAAATTGTTTCTTATATTGCTCCAATGTGTCTCCACCAACACAATTGACAGCGCATTGCTTATAGTTGATATCCATCTGTCTCTCCTCCAAATTCACATTTGTCGAACAGTTTTCAAATTCAACTGTTTGTTATATTATACCATGCACGGATGTATTTGAAAATGGGGCTTTCTACATCCTTTGACATCTAACCTTATCCGCATACTTTTTGCTTTTCTCGTTCCCTCACTCTTGCTCTGTATCTTCGTACGGTGGCATTTCTCCGTTCCCTTTTCAACCGTAACGCTTCCTCTGTTGCTTTCTTCTCTGCTATAAGCTCTTCTTCTGCAACCGGCGGAATGTAAGCTCCAATAAAATTGAAGTATATATCAATCTGCTGAACCCTTGCCGAGTACTTCTTGCCGTTAGATTCATGAACTACGATTTTATCAATAAACCCATGTAACATTTCATCCGTAATCTCATCGTAATCCCGATACTTCTTCACGAGCTTTTCAAACTGGCTTATATTATCCTGTTCTTCCTTTACACTGTCCAACTCCGCTTGAAGCTCCAGCACTCTGGTTTCCCAAACATCCAGTTCCTCATTATACTCTTTCAACATTCTTTCGAAATGTTTATCAGGAATCTTTCCAAGAATATTACCCTCATAAAGATTTTTGACACCAAAACGACTTTGGTCTTTCACAATCACTGTTGCAACCCGACCAGCTTTAATATCTTCTAACATTTCCTTAAAGCCCGGGCGATTGAAATTTGTGCCAGCGTAACCGTCATCGGTATAGTGCTTGATGTTGGTAAATCCGTTCTTCTTGGCATAGTCCTCTGAATATTTCTTTGTTTTCAACTTTGTAGGAGAAATCAATTCTCTTTCTGCCACGCAACCGAAACGACAAGGCGCATAGGAACTCGAAAAGACGGTACAGCCCTTGTAATCGGGGCTATACCGCCTAATCTGAAATTACTTCCCTCTAACCGTAAACATTTGATTTTACTGGCTTTCAGCAATTTTTACTGATGCCGGTGATGGGACTTGAACCCATACGATGTTGCCACCAACAGATTTTGAGTCTGCCTCGTCTGCCAATTCCGACACACCGGCCCGCTATATTGCGGCTTACTGCCACAACATGATCATTTTACCACAATATCTAAAAGTTGACAAGCACATTTTATACTTTTGGCATACTTTTTTCATCTTTCAAACTTCAGACAGCCCATTGATTGATAAAGGCATTTCCCTGCTTTGATTTCACACGACGGCGGACCGGCGCATCCGGAATAACCGCTTTAAGCTCCCCGTCCAATTCTCCCCGATACCGTCCCCTCAGTCCAGCCCCACGATACCGTCCACGGGCAGGGAGAGCACAATCCCCTGGGCCTTGCTCTGCATACCGCACTTTTGGCCGATGGCCTGCATAATAGGCAGCTTATCCTCTCTCTTCGCTAATATGATGACCACCTCCCGCTCCTGCTGGACACTGATCTTCCAAAATTTCATGGCCTCCTCGTTGCCAATCCGCCTGCTGTGGAACACCGTGCCGCCGGAAGCTCCCACAGGCCTGGAGGCATCCATAACCTCCTCGCTGAATCCCTGATTCACAATGGTCACTATCATATAATATTCGTTCTCCGCCATATCCGCCTCACTCCTCCCCGTGTCCCTCTGCGCCCCCTCCGGCTGCAAATCTCCCATCATCTGAACAATGCGCCCGCTGCCGCCGGACATGACCACCGTAAATGCAATCCCTGTATTTGGCATCCCCAGGTGCAGCTTCTTTTGCAGCTTCTTTAACATCTCACAGGCAAAGGGCCTGGGAAGCATAGACATGAGGATATTTTTGTCCGGCCCGTCAAGCCCCAGCATATCCATAATCTCACTGGACGCGGTGCCCTGGGCATGGAACAGATACTGCGTTGGCACGTTTCCCTGTTTAAAGAGCTCCACCGCCTTTTTCACCAGCTTGGGCGTGGCAATGAGGAGCAAAAGCCTAAAAGCCGGAATCTTCCCATTGGCATTGCGCATTTCTTCCATCTCATTCCTCCTCAAACTCAAAGATTTCATCCGCAGCTTGCGGCACCACCAGCTCCACAACCGCTCCGCGGCCGGCCTTCTTTCGCTTGAGCTGATACTGGATTCCCATAATCTGCACGGCTATCAAAGGAGTCAAAGCCACCAGCGCCACCACGCCGAAAGCGTCCCGCATCAGATTTCCCCCCAGGGCATCACAGGCCCCGATGCTTAAGGGAAGCAGGAAGGTGGTGGTCATAGGTCCGCTGGCCACACCGCCGGAGTCGAAAGCGATACCTACAAACATCCTGGGAACCAGCCGGGAGAGCACTAACGCAATGAGATAGCCCGGAATGATAATCCAGTAAATGGGAAGTCCCGTCAGCACCCGGAGCATGGAAAGTCCCACGCTGACCGACACGCCGATGGATAGACAGCGATTCATGGATTTTGCGGCCACCGCGCCGTTGGTCACTTCCTCCACCTGATGGTTCAGCACCTGTATGGCGGGCTCCGCCTTGACAATATAATATCCGATCAACATTCCGATGGGAACCAGAAGCCATTTCCAGCTTGCGGCGGCAATCTCGCTTCCCATGGAGGAGCCCACCGGCGCAAATCCCACGTTCACCCCGCAGAGAAACAGCACCAGCCCGATATAAGTATATCCGAATCCCACCAGAACACGCTTTGCCTGACGCCTCTTGTAACGGTGGGTGAGAAGCTGAAAGATGCCAAACACAGCGGCCACCGGAAGCAGTGAAATCAGAACCTCCTTTATGTAGGGCGGAACGCTCCTCAGGAATTCCCACACCACATCCCTGGTAGTGACCACCTCCGCCACCTCCGCCTGAGTGTACGCCGCCTCCGTAGGATTATAAAAGCATCCCAAAATCAACACCGCCAGCACAGGGCCGATGCTGGAAAGTGCCACCAGACCGAAGCTGTCGTTGGAAGCGTTCTTATCGCCGCGGACGGATGCCAGGCCCACGCCCATGGCCATGATAAAGGGCACCGTCATAGGGCCGGTAGTCACGCCGCCGGAGTCAAAGGCCACCGCCAGAAAATCTCGGGAGACCAGAAGGGATATCCCCATCAGCACCAGATAGAACACAATCAATATGGTAGACAGATTAATCTGGAACAGAATTCTCGTGATAGCCAATGCCAGAAAAATTCCCACTCCCACCGCCACCGTAAAAATCAGAGTATAATTGGGTATGGAGGGCACTTGCTGGGCCAGGACCTGCAAATCCGGCTCGGATAAGGTGATGATCACACCCATGGACATACCGATCAGCAACAGAGGCAGAAGACGCCGCTTCTTTGACATCTGCACGCCGATGCCTTCTCCCAGGGGCGTCATGGACATCTCTGCCCCCAACTGAAAAAAGCCCATGCCCACCACCAGCATCACCGCGCCCGTGATAAACATAACCATGGTTCCCAGCTCCACGGGCACCAACAGAATGCTCAGCAATAGCACAATGCCCGTGATGGGCAGCACTGCCGAGAGAGATTCCATTATCTTTTCTTTTAATTTCGGACTCAAACCCTTACCTCTGCTTCTTTTATTTCTGTGGCCCTTCCTTTTTATGCCGCTTACCTTTTGTCCGTCTCAGTGTTCCCGGCGTCCTTTTTCAGCATTCATGCGCTCTTACGCCAGGCTCATCTTTACGCTTATATCGTTCTCCCGCACCTCCACCGTAGCCAGGCTGCCCACCATCAAGGGCATCATGGGCGGCAGATGTCCCAGGTCCGCATCCAGTATCACGGGAACCTTCTTTCGTCCCGCTGTCTCCAGAATCGCCCGATACGCGTCAAGCCCCATCATCTCCTGCCCAAAGCACATGGGTCTGCCGATCAGAAATCCCTTCACGTGTTGAAACCATCCCGCCTCCTCCATCTGCCACATAGCCCGCCTGATGGAAAAGACATTCAATTCAGCGGCTTCCAGAAACCAGATAATTCCATCCTCCTTATACCGCTCCGCAAATTCCGCAGTCCGGTCAAAGCGGGTGCCCAGAAGATTTATCAGACAGTCCATACAGCCTCCCAGAAGCCGTCCCTTAAACCTGAGGGAGGCCGCGGGCCAGACCCCCTCCCGGGGTTCCCCGCACAGCACGCTCTCCCGGGGCTTAATCCACTCCACTCTCCTTGTGCCCACAAAGCTCTTTAAGACACGTTTTTCCGTCACATGGTAGGGCGCCAGGGGATTTTCCTCCGTCTTCTGAGATTCCCTCTCCCATCCGTCGTAGCCCTCCACCGTATCCCTGCTCCCCGTAAGGAGCCCCAGGGCGTCCTCCAGAGCGGGGTGCCAGGGCTCCATGCCAAAAGCCGCGGCACAGGGACCGTAGACGGAGGCCGTGTCACACAGAGTAGCCAGCAGATAGGTAAAATTCGTGTTGTCGGAATATCCCATATACCATTTGGGCTCGGCATCTCTGATCCGTTCAAAATCCACATGGCTTATGGTCTCGCACATCAACTCTCCGCCGCCGCAGGAGATCAGGCAGTCATTCTCCCCGCTCTCATAGTATTCCATCAGCTCTGCGGCGCATCTCCCCGGCGTGCTGCTGATGCCGATCCCCTCCCCGCAGTAACAGTTAAGGCCCAAATCCAGACCGTACCCCATCTGCCCGAACTTCCTCTGAGCGCTCTCAAATCCGCTCCTGTAGGGCTCTATGGCACAGCCGAAGGAGGGTGCCACAAAGCCTATCCGTCCTCCCGGCGGCAAAAATTTCGGATATCTCATACACGCTTTTCCTCCCACCGTCTCATATAATGCCCGGAATTACTCAAATTTGAATTTATCAAATATATCCATACCGTCGAAGGTGGCAAAATAATCCCTGGGTGTCTGCGCCCTTCTGATTAGCTGCACCTTACCGTCCTCCTTCAGCAGAAGCTCCGCCGACCACAACCTCCCGTTGTAATTGTATCCCATGGAGAAGCCGTGGGCTCCCGTGTCATGGATGACCAGATAATCGCCGATCTCAATCTGAGGCAGCATACGGTCTATGGCAAACTTGTCATTGTTCTCACATAGAGATCCGGTCACATCATACAGATGGTCGCAGGGCGCATCTTCCTTACCCAGCACAGTGATATGATGGTACGCGCCATACATGGCCGGCCGCATCAGATTTGCCGCACAGGCGTCCACGCCGATATATTCCTTGTGGGTGTGCTTCTCATGGATGACCCGAGTGACCAAATGCCCGTAGGGTCCCATCATAAACCGGCCCAGCTCGGTATAAATAGCAACATCTCCCATTCCCGCGGGAGTCAGAATCTCCTCGTAAACCTTTCTCACTCCCTCGCCGATCACCCGGATATCATTGGGCTCCTGATCGGGTTTGTAAGGAATACCGATTCCTCCCGACAGATTGATGAACGCAATATGGGCCCCCGTCTCCTCCTTCAGCCTCACGGCAACCTCGAACAAGGTCCTGGCCAAAGCAGGATAGTACTCGTTGGTAACGGTATTGCTGGCCAGAAAAGCGTGAATTCCGAAGTTCTCCACGCCCTTCTCCTTCAATACCCGAAATCCCTCAAAAAGCTGCTCTGTGGTGAAGCCGTACTTTGCGTCCTTGGGAGTATCCATAATACTGTTGCTGATGGAAAAATATCCGCCGGGGTTATAGCGGCAGCTAATAGTCTTGGGGATATAACCTATGGTCTTCTCCAGGAAATCAATATGGGTATAATCATCCAGATTGATGGTGGCCCCCAGCTTTGCCGCATAGGCAAACTCCTCCGCCGGAGTGTCGTTTGCGGAAAACATGATGTCCTCCCCCTTCATTCCCATGGCCTCCCCAAGCATCAGCTCCGTAAGAGAGGAGCAGTCGCAGCCGCAGCCAAAATCCCGAAGGATATCAATGAGGTAAGGGTTAGGGGTGGCCTTCACGGCGAAAAATTCCTTATATCCCCTGTTCCAGGCAAAGGCCTCCCGCAGAGCCATGGCATTCTCCCGAATTCCCTTTTCATCATAGATGTGGAAGGGAGTGGGATAGGTCTTCGCAATCTCCTCCGCCATCTCCTTTGTCACAAACGCTTTTTTTCCGTATTCCCGCATGTATCTCAAAACTCCTTCACTGTCGTTATTCTACCTGTTTTCCATACCGTTATTCTATCTATTCTCAATCTGCCAATCGATGGCCTCCGCGCCGTGCTCCCGCAGGAAATCATTGGTCTTGCTGAACGGTCTGCTGCCAAAGAAGCCCCGGTAAGCCGACAATGGGCTGGGGTGAGGCGCCTCCAAAATCAAGTGATTGGGATTGTTTAGCATACTCTTTTTCATCTGAGCGGGCTTGCCCCACAGAATAAACACTATGGGACGGTCCTGGGTGTTTAGCGCCCGGATGGCGGCGTCGGTAAATTCCTCCCAGCCCTTTCCCCGGTGGGAATTGGCCAGATGAGCCCGCACCGTCAAAACGGTATTGAGCATCAGCACCCCCTGCTCGGCCCATTTTACCAGATAGCCGTTGTTGGGAATAAAGCAGCCCAAATCGTCGTGCAGTTCCTGATAGATATTGACCAGCGAGGGTGGAATGTCCACCTCCGGCTTTACGGAAAAGCACAGACCATGGGCCTGACCTACATTGTGGTAGGGGTCCTGCCCTATAATCACAGCCTTTACCTCATGCAGCGGCGTCAGATGAAAGGCGTTGAAAATATCGTCCGAGGGCGGAAATACCTGTGCCGTCTGATATTCGTTCAGCACAAACCGATACAGCTCCTTGTAATAGGGCTTGCAAAATTCCCCCTCCAAAACCTCCAGCCAATCATTTTCCAGCATTGCCATGTCCCTTCACTCCCTCTTTTCTATAATCGTACACTGATTCCCTGCTCTCTCAAGTATTCCTTCACCTGACGTATCTCCAATTCCTTGAAATGGAACAGGGATGCCGCCAGGACGGCCTCCGCCCCCGCGTCCGAAAGCGCCTCCTTAAAATGCTCCAGACGTCCTGCGCCACCTGAGGCGATGACAGGGATGCTCACCGCATCCGCCACAGCTTTGGTCAGGGATAGGTCGTAGCCCTCCTTGGTGCCGTCGCAATCCATGCTGGTGAGAAGAATCTCCCCTGCCCCCAGGCGCTCCGCTCTGACGGCCCATTCCACCGCATCCATCTCCATATCCACACGGCCGCCGTTCTTGTAGACGCTGAAACCACCGTCCCCCCGCTTCTTGGCATCGATGGCCACCACCACGCACTGACTGCCAAATTTATCCGCCGCATCCGAAATCAGTTCAGGATTCATAATTGCCGCAGAGTTCACCGCAATCTTATCGGCTCCCTCCCGCAGAATCGCTTTAAAATCCTCCACCGTGCGTATACCTCCACCCACGGTAAAAGGAATGAAAACCCTCTCCGCCACCTGGCGCACCCAGGAAAGCTGAGTGGCCCTGCTGTCCGAGGAAGCCGTGATATCCAAAAAGACCACCTCGTCGGCTCCCGCCCTGTCGTAGGCCTCCGCCACCTGGGCCGGATCCCCCGCATCCCTGATATTTATGAACTTGATACCCTTCACCACCCTGCCGTCCTTCACGTCCAGGCAGGGAATCACCCGCTTTGTATGCATATCGTCCCTTCCTGCTTCGGCAAAACGCCGCAATCCTCAGTATGTCAAAATGTATCCTGCCGTCCCATGGCGATATCCACAAAATTCCGAAGAATTTTAAGTCCCTCGCCTGAGCTTTTCTCCGGATGAAACTGACAGGCGAACACATTGCCCTTCTCCACGGAAGCGTGAATCAACGCACCATACTCCGACGTGGCCCTGACAATGCCTTCATCCGCCGCCTGCAGATAGTAGGAGTGGACAAAATAAACATAGCTGTGCTCCGGCACTCCCCGGAACAGCCTCCCCGGATTGGGAAAACTTAAATCATTCCAGCCGATGTGAGGAACCTTGAGCCCCAAGTCTGTGGGCAGCTTTTTGATTCTTCCCTCCAAAATGCACAGCCCCTCCACGCCGGGGGCCTCCTCGCTGCCCTCAAACAACAGTTGCAGCCCCAGGCAGATCCCCATGAAGGGAATCCCCCTCGCCGCCACCTCCCGCAAAATTTCCGCAAGCCCATAGGAGTGAAGCTTTTCCATTGCGTCCCCGAAAGCGCCCACACCGGGAAGAATCACCCCGTCCGCTCCTAAGATAGTCTCCGCATCCCTGGTAAGGACAGACTCCTCCCCCAACGCCTTAAGGGCCTTCTCCACACTCTTTACATTTCCCGCGTCATAGTCAATTATTGCGATCATTCCGCTCTCATCCTTTCGGGCATCAGCGATTGTCAATGAAATTGGCTCCGCCTATATTTTCCTCGGTCTCTGCGGGGAGCACATCCGGCAGGGGCGCCTCCACCTCCGGAGCCGGTTTTGCGGGATCTCCCTTACCGTTGGCGATGTCCGTAACCCTTCTGGTGTAATCCACATCCCTCCGCTCGGAAGCGATATCCCGCGCATCGCTCTCCGTCAAATGATATTTTTCCGAAAGAATGGACAGCATTTGATTGTAAACCTCCGCAATGGGATCTCCGAAATTCCACTGCAGGGCGTATTCATACAGTACCGGGAAGTCCTCGATGGACTGGATCAGCACATCAAGCGCCTCTACCTCCGATCCCTCCTGGACAAACATTTCATATTCCCTCATCCACAGACGGGCCCGCAGAATGCACTCCGACTGCCTGAGCATGATCTCCTCGCTCTCAGTCAGCTCCATACCGTACAAATTCTGATAACAGCCCTGATAATCCCCTGCAAAATATGCGTCACGTCCTGCCAGCTTCACACTGTAATCTCCGGTCAGATTTGTGATCAGCAGAAGAACGATCAAAAGCGATGTACATACCAGACCAATCAAAATCAAGCGCTTTTTGGAAAGCTTCTTAACAGGCTTCCCGTCATCGGGCTTCGGCTCCTTCTCAGCCTTGGGCTTTTTCTCCTTCTTGGGCTTCTTTTCCTTTTTGGGCTTTTTGCCCTTTCCGCCCTCCTCGTCCTCTTCTCCCTTGGCTCCCTTGCCCTTTTTCCCCTTCTTCCCCGCTTTTCCTTTTTTCCCGCCTTTTTGATCCATCTCCTTCAGGATAGCCTTATTCTCGTCGGAAATACTTACGTTTTCGTTCTCCTCCTCGTCGTCGTCCTCCTCCGTAAGGAAATGAACCAGCCTGGAAAGGAAGTTCTGCTTCACCGCCGGATCATCCTTTCCCGCAACGGCATCCAACGCTTCATCCAGGGACCACTCGCTGCTTTCTCCCTCGGCATTCATCAACACAGCCAAGGCATCCTGATCCGGATTCTGGCCGTCTCCCGCGCCCAAAGCGCCTCCCTGGTCAGTAGTCTGGCCGTCTCCCGCGCCTCCCTGAGTCTTCTTTTTCTTCTTAGTGGCCCTGGCAGCCAGCTTGGCAGCCTTCCTGGCCTGTTTCTCCTGGCGCTTTGCCTCCTTTTTCTCCTGGCGCAGCCGCTTTTTTTCGTCCCCCGACACCTTGGCCGAACCGGATTTCTCTGCTTCGGCTCCTCCGTCGCTTCCCTCCGGGACGCCCTGCAGCAAATCCACAATGCCCGGATCCACCGCTTCATTGTGATCCGCCTTATCCAACAGGTCATGAATCTCGCCCAATTCCTCGTCCGCCGTACCGCTAAGGAGTGCCAGCAAATCATCATCTACCCCGCTATCCACATCACTCTGCCCTCTTGCGGCTTCGTCGGCATTTTGCTTTTTCTCCTCCAAAAGCCGGTCGATATCCTCCTCCCCGGCAGACTGCAGCAGAGCGTCCATGTCGCTCATGTCCAAATCGCCAAAGTTTATATCGTCGTCCAGCTCGTCATCCCCGATGCTGCTTAACATCTCTTCAAGGCCTTCCAGGTCGGAAAAATCGTCGTCGAGCCCCAGAGGAATTTCCGCGGACGGGATTCCTCCCAGTGCCACATTCGGCGCGGAGACTGAGCCTTCCGGCTGATCCTGCATAAGTAACGACAGATCCGGCTCATCAGATGCCAAATCAGCCAAAGCCGCCCCATCATCGGTCAGCAATCCCGACAGGTCTGCCTCGTCGGACGCAAGCCCGGACAAATCGGTCTCACCGGACAGCAATTCAGATAAATCATTCTCACCGGACAAAAGTCCCGACAAATCGGCTTCCTCAGACAAAAGGCCGGACAAATCCTCTTCCCCAGGCGCAAGGTCTGATAAAGCCGCCTCACCGGACAGCAGTCCGGACAAATCCGTCTCATCGGCCCCAAAGCCGGACAAGTCTGTCTCCTCAGACATAAGTCCGGACAAATCGTCTTCCTCAGACGCAAGGCCGATCAAATCGGCCTCCTCAGACAAAAGGCCGGACAAGTCCTCTTCCTCAAACGCAAGGTCTGATAAATCTGCCTCGCCGGACAATAATTCTGACAAATCAGCCTCCGTGCTCTCTGACAGCGACTGACCCACACCTGCATCCCCTGAAGCTTCAGACCCGTCCTCAACCTCCGCTGCCTCCGGGGAAGTCTCGCCAGGAACCGCCCCCTCCGCCAGAAAATCATCCGAAAAGAGATCATCCAAAGAACCTGTCGTCAATAGATCATCCAGATCCGACAACTCCGGCATGGAATCCTCCAATCCACCGTCCTTCAACGCTTCTGACACAGACTTTTCCTCATCTGTTCCATCCGCCATCGTCTTCTCCTCCGTTTCCTTATTTGATTTCTCCAAGGATAAATCCCTTAATAAATTGTCTAAATATTCTTCCTGAGAAGGCATACGCTATCCTCCAAAGAACCTGAATACTAATAAGAACCCAGGCTTCCTCATCCATTCATTGCAAAATTTTACACCTTATAGTTTAACACAGGAATCGCAACCAATCAACGGAATTCTCAGATATTGAACAACCTTTTCCGATTAAATTTTCGGGAAGCTGATAAAGGGTTTCATTCACCCTGCACAAGTAGGCCTTCCGATTGTAAAAAGCGGCTTTTTCAAAAGGAAAACGTATTACCGTAGGACACTGCATTCCCACCCCCAGCTCTAAAATAAATAGTTTTCGATTTAAGGTTCTCTGCAGCCAGCCGGTATATTTTTCCCAACTTGGCAAATATCCCTTTTCGTCGTAATATTGGGTATATATATTGTTCAGAATCAGTTTCTGTCCACATTTGGGGCATCTTCCCAAAATATCGCTTTCCTCTCCGTCTCCGGCCTGCCCCTGCTCCACCAGAAGCAAATACCTCCTCAGTGCCTCCTCCTCATCCGCCGACAGGTCCCCCAACCCCTCCTCACAGCACTGCGGACATTGTTTTCTCTGTCCTCCGCAGGGCACAACCAGCCTGTTTTCTTTCCAGGCAGTCTCTGAAATCGCCTTATTGGTGGAAGTAGAAACAACAAAATAGTCCTTATCCTTGACCGCTCCCGCAAGCCCCTCCAGGCAAGGCCTGATCGGGTCTTCTCCCCGCTCCCGCAGCATATCGCAATATGTCGGAAACATCCATTCCCGGCCGACCTTTTCAAGCTTTTCCCGCACCCTAGGATAATTCTCCTGCTTTTTCAAGATTTTGAGGCCGTCGAATTCCTCCCCCAGTCCAATCAGAAGAAAATCAGCCTCCTCCAACTGTTTCCATATCTCTTTGCGCATTTTACCCTCATTTCTGTATATAAAGCACAATACGAAACTTTTATAATAGAAAAAGCTGGGAAGGTTCCCAGCTTTTTTTTAATCTGCCAAATGTTTCTCTGAAACCAACTTATCAACAATCTTCACCAGATTACCAATCTCCGGCTTCGACAACTGCGCATCGGCGCCCAGCGACTCTCCCTTCCGCTTCATCTCATCGTTTACCAGAGAGGAGAAAATAATAATGGGAATATTCTTGGTCTCCTCGTCGCTCTTTATCAGCTTCGTCAATCTGTGGCCGTCCATCTCCGGCATCTCTATATCTGTGACAATACAGCGCACATGCTCATTCAAGGTGCCTTCCTTCTTATACTTACACACCACATCGTATGCCTGCTGGCCGTTCTCCGTGTGAATCAGATTGTTGTACCCGGCCGCCTTCAAGGAATCAACGATCAGCTTATTCAACAGTATGGAGTCCTCGGCAATCAGAATAGGAACATCGCTTCTTCCTCTCTCTCCCAGCTCCGTGATCTCCGACATCTTCAAGCCGGTCTCGGGATTGATATCGCAGACAATCTTCTCAAAATCAAGTATGATAATGAGCTTCCCATCCTGCTTGATAATACCGGTGGCCACACTCTCGTCCGCCGTAGAAATGGTGACATCCGGCTTGATGATATTCCTCCAGGACACCCTATGTATTCCCAGGACTGTCTCCACATGGAAAGCAATATCCAGCTTGTTGAAATTCGTCACAATGAAAAGTCCTGTCGGTTCGGACTCTCCGCGCCCCAGGCAGTTCTTCAGGTCAATCGCCGTGATCATCACGTCACGAGGCATAAATATACCTTCAATGCTGGGATGTGAGTTGGGTACCGGCGTGACAGGCTGATAGGTAATAATCTCCTTAATCTTGGCTACATTAATGCCATAAGAATTCCCCGCCAGCGTAAACTCGAGAACTTCTAATTCATTTGTTCCATTTTCAAGCAAAATCTTCGTATCCATCTTTCCACCTCATCACTTCCCTCAAAAGCATTGATTCCTCTCGAGATTTTATTATTCAATTGAATCCATTATATCATATTTGCCGGAAAATGAAACTACTAATTATAAAAATTCATCGTTTTTCTGTAACAAAAAAAGGAAAAAGACCAATTTGGCTTTTTCCTAACACAACCGTACCCTCAAAACCGAACACCGAATCAGATCCACAAGCCTTCCTTTGGTTAAGCACTTGGCCTATTAGTACGTGTCAGCTCCACACATCACTGCGCTTCCACCTCACGCCTATCCACCTCGTCGTCT
>CATLGW010000043.1 GCA_949948715.1 uncultured Lachnospiraceae bacterium
GTCAGCATACGGAGAGCATGGTCAGCCAGCGGAGCGACATCTACTTTGATGAACAGGTTTGGGAGCGCGTGGAGAATATCTATAACTACTACAAGGACAGGGATGTCTTGAACAGCCGTTTTTACTATAATCTTCCCACTGAATAATGATGGAATAGATATCCAGTTCCCTCCGGGCGCAAGTGATAAGTGAATCACTTGCGCCCTATTTTTGTGCTATGTAATCAAGCCCGCTTGCATGATTGCCCAATATCTGGCCATAGATTTTCCGGAAATGGTGGAAAAGCTGGTGCTGGCGGTGACCACGCCGAGGGCCGGCGAACCGGCGCTGGGCACTCTGGAACAATGGAGCCGGCTGGCAGAACAAGGGGATTACAAAGCCCTGATGATCGACACCGCCGAAAAAACCTATTCTCCCAAATACCTGAAAAGATACAGGCTGCTCTATCCCCTTTTGGGCAGAATAGGGAAACCCAAAAGCTTTGACAGATTTCTCGCCCAGGCCCACGCCTGTATGCATCATAACGCATATCCGCAATTAAATCAGATTACCTGTCCCACCCTGGTGATCGGGGGAAGCTGCGACCAAATCCTAGGGGCGGACGCCTCCCGGGATTTAGCCGACAATATCGGGACAAGCGAGCTGTTTCTTTATGAAGGGCTGGGACACGGTCTCTACGAGGAGGCTGGAGATTTCCAAAAGCGTGTCCAGGAGTTTCTCGCACAATAAAGAGAGCTCTCTTTTCCGTGCACGGCATCCCCCCGTCCGCCGTAAGAGGCGAGGGCGTGTCCGCTCCGCTGCACAGAAATATCGAGGAAAATTTTACAGTCATTCCCCCCAAGCGGGAGGAGGTATCCTCCAACGAAACATTGCAGAGATGAATCGAAATGAGGGATACCTGTGGTGAAGAAGCAGCTCCGAACCCTGCCCCGGCGTCACATCTCCAGCCCGTAAAATTCCACCTTCCAGCCCGCCTGACCCTTGACGCACCCCAGGGTCAGGTATTCCAGGCTGTCAGCGCCCTCATTGGGCAAAAACTCCACCCACAGCTCACAGCGTTCCCCCAAAAGCTTTCCCTCCGCATTTTCCAAACCTTTCACCGACATAACCCTGGCCTGGGCCGCCACATGACCGTCCACACCGTCGGGAAAGCTCTCAAGAGGGGTCTCATCAGCCTCCGCCAGATATCCTCTCATACGCTCCTCATCCCCGGCCAGATAGGCCTCCCAGAAGTCAAGGGCCAGGGCCCTCACCGCCTGCGCTTCCTCCGACATTTCTCCGTCCCGGGGCACTATGCCGAAGTTCTCGCACATGGCATTCAGCAACCGTCCGATACCCTCGATATATTCGGCGTCATCGGGACAGGTGTAATGAATGCTCCACAGTTCCCGGCCGCCGGCGCGGACCTCCGCGCAGTACAGAAGTCCCTGACTGGATTTTTCCATTTTATCCTCATGGTCTTCCGCAGAGACATATCCCTGGGCCTCAAGCTGCTCCAAAGCCTGCTCCTTCGTGCTGCCGTACAAATCCTCCACCCAGAACTGCACCTTATCATTGTTTTCCCACACCCAGGAGTTCTGACCGCTCACGGAAAACCCCTCCGAGGGTATGAGCACATAATAGTTCTCCCCCATATACAGATCGGCGGGCTCATCCTGCCTCTCCCCCTCCTGCATATAGGAGACGGCATACCCGTTCTCCGGTACAGGGACAAAACCCTGACCGTCCCCCGGCACAGGGACGATGTCCTGTCCGCCCTCCGGCACGGATACGGCGTCCTGACCGCTCCCCGGCACAGGGACGGTATTCTGCAGGTCCTCACTGCCGTAAATCGCGCCGTTCACAGGAGGATCCGTGGGAATACCCAGCGCATCCCGGTCAGACAAGTTCTGCATATCTCCTCCGACCCTTCCGCCGTCCTCCGCCTCCCAGGCGGAGGTTGCAAAGACCACCGACACCATCAATGTCAACATAACAGCCGCCCCTATGGCGGCAACACCCGCTCTTCTATATTTCATAATCGACCTTATCCTTTCCTCCGCCGCATTTTTGCTGAAACCATTATACAGCGGCATGAAACCACATTTTTTTTCCTCCATTCCAATCAAAACCATGGCATAGGCTGATCTGGATTTCTCCCCGAAGCGATGCAGCACTCCCTCATCACAGGCCAGCTCAATATCCCTGCCAAAAAACGCCGACATTGCCCACACCAGAGGATTAAACCAATGGATGCACAGCGCAGCCGTCATCACCAGCTTGAGAGCCGCGTCACAGTGGCGTATATGCACATACTCATGCTGCAAAACATATTCCAGATCACCGGGATCCCCCAGGGCCAGACTCTTGGGAACCAGAATCACCGGGCGGAAGATACCATAGGTCAGGGGAATGGAAATTCGATCCGACTGTCTGACCAAAATCCGCCGCCTGATCCGCAGTCCCTGCCGCCACCGTCCGACCCCCTCATCCTCCAGCGGGATTGCCATACGAAACTCCAGAAGACTCCGAAAATAGGCCGCCCCAAAAAATACCGCGCAGAGCAGGGCTCCTGCCCCCCACAGGATTCCCGCCGCATATCCTCCCCAATTTTTGGAGGAAGGGACTTCCCTGCCCTGGGAATAGCTCTCCCCGGGCCCCTGCGCAGGATTCTGATCCAAAACCGCGGCTTCACTTAAGTCATGCTCCCCGCTCCCCTGTCCTCCAATGAGCTCCGCCCTCCACAGCATATTGGCAGCCCATTGCAAATTTTCCGGCAATTCCTCCTCCCCCATCTGGCCAAACAGCGTATAGACGCTGAGGGTCGAAGGAAATGAGAAGGGCAACAACAGGCGAAGGAACACTACCCCCCACAGAACCAAAAAGGTTCTCTTCGGCAGCCTGTTTAAGAATACGGCTCTGACCGTCATGACCGCCACAATCATCACTCCGGCGCAGAAACTCATTTTCAACAACTCCATACCCATCATCTCAGAATGAAACAACCTTATGTCCAATCCCAATCCCTCCTCTCGTACTACTGCAGTAGTCACCGTAAACATATACTACCACAGTAGTGGCACCGTGTCAACACTACTGCGGTAGTACTTTTGTACTTATCCGCTTTGAAAACAGTAGAAAAATTGATACCAGGATGATATAATGTATACACAAACTCAGACAAAAGCATGGTCATTTACCACAGGAACCATAGATACATGACAACCGGAGGCATAAAGAATATGAAGATTACGATACTCGGCTCCGGCGGCTGCGTCAGCACGCCCCGAGCCTGCTGCAACTGTCCCGTATGCACGGAGGCGCGGCAAAAGGGATTTCCCTACGCCCGGACCGATTCGGTGGGGGAAAAACCGGATACTCCCACAGAGGTGGCTTCTCTGCCGGCCATTGTGGAAGACATTGGGAAGCAGGCGATCCGATTCGGCTCCGTCCTGGGCTATTACCAAGGGAGAGGCCTGATCCGCACGAGAGGAATCCGCAGTCTCAAAATTAATGATATTTTGATCGAGCTGATTCCGGTGGACGCCCAGGAGCAGGGGCGCGGATTATTTGATTATCGGAAACACTGTTGTGGGAGACGTCCTGAAGGGCGGATTTGTGTTGAAAAACGATAATCCCCTGAAAGAGGAGCTGTTTACCCTGGAGGAGGTGGACGGTATCCGGAAGCAATACGGAATAGGAAATGTCATTATCACACATCTGGAGGAGGACTGGGGAAAATCCTATGACGATTACAGGGCTCTGGAAAAAGAATGGGATTCCATCCGGTTTGCCCATGACGGTATGAAGGTGCAAATATAATCAAAATTACGTCTTTTTCGTGTTTTGAGCGCATCAGATAACAGTTTAGCCCAAGGCTTTACCGTCACGAATATTTACCGCCGCCCGGGGCACACTATAGTCAAATCCGGCCGCCTTTCCGACCGGATTTGACTATCATATTTCAGGAGGTGTGCCATGAACGATAACGATACCATTAAGCTTTTACAGGAGTGCGACGCAGGCGCCCGTATGGCGGTGTCCTCCATCAACGAGGTCCTGGATCAGGTGAAGGACCGGGAGATGAAAAGCCTCCTGTGCGAGAGCAGAGAACATCACGAAAAGCTGGGCGACGAGATCCACAGTCTGCTGACGCGGCACGGCAGCGAGGCAAAGGAGCCAAACGCCATGGCCAAGGGAATGTCCTGGATGAAGACCAATCTGAAGATGGGTCTGGACAGCAGCGACGCCACCGTGGCGGACCTGATCACCGACGGCTGCAACATGGGGATCAAATCCCTGCACAAGTACCTCAATCAGTATCAGGCCGCCGACAAAACCTCCAAAAGTATCTGCGGAAAGCTGTCGGACATCGAGGAGACCCTGTGCAAGGATATGCGAAAATATCTGTAGTGCCTCCCCTGCCCTCCCTGTTTTCAATGGTAATCCACCTTGATCATGCAAAGTCCCTGGGCCGGCGCCGTGGCCCCGGCCAGGGCTCTTTTCTTTGCCGCCAGCAGCTCCTCCATGCTCTCCGGATCGCGCTTTTTGTATCCCACCTCTAAAAGGGTGCCCGTCAGAATCCGGACCATGTACTGCAGAAAGCCCGTGCCGTGATAGGTAAAGGTCAGATAATCCCCCTTCTGCACGATTTCAATCCGGTCCACCAGGCGCACGGTGGACTTTTTCATTTTGGGATTGCCGCAGAAGCTGGCAAAGTCATGCTCTCCCGTCAGATACCGGGCCGCCCGGCACATATCCTCCACACAGGGACGCTCCTCCAGCGCATACACATACTTCCTGTCAAAGACCGGCTTGGTATCCCCCACATAGCAGGTATAGCGATAGGTCTTGCCCAGGGCGTTATAACGGCTGTGAAACCGCTCCCCCGCCCGGCGCACCTCCCGAACGCAGATATCCTCGGGAAGGTAACGGTTCATATAGTCACGAATTTCCTCCTCCGTCCGCAGGGTCTCCAAAAAGGCGTTGGCGGTCATGGCCCTTGCGTGGACCCCCGCGTCCGTCCGGCCCGCGCCGATGACCTCCACCGGGTTCCCCGTCATCAGACTCAGCACCTTCTCCAGCTTTCCCTGTATGGTCATCTCCGTCCCCGGCTGGCGCTCCCAGCCCAAATAGCGGGAACCGTCGTAGGCCACAATAAATCTAAAATTCTGCTTCATATTACACCCTGCCCTTTCCGGTATGCCTGTCCCTTTTCTTGTACTGCGCTCCTGTCCGGCCTGCTCTTACAATTGCCTTCCCCCATTATAGCCCAGGAGAAACTCTCCATCAAGTATTTGCCTTTCTGAATCTCGGCTCTGCGGCGATATATACACCGGGGAACAAAAAATCCAAACCGCCCCTTCTATGCTGCTCCTCCCAACAGATCCCTTGACTTTAGCGCGGTATATTGCTAATATAATGAAGTAACCGCTGTTTTATTTTAGATATAAGGGAGGAACTTATGAAAAAATTATTGGCAATGATGACGGCTGCCGCCATGGCCCTGACAATGGCCGGCTGCGGCGACAAGGAGACCTCCGGGCAGGCGGACGGCGCGGGCGGCAGCGATATGGCTTATGTCCAGGATAAAGGCACTCTGGTGGTGGGAATCACCGACTTCGAGCCCATGGATTACCAGGATGCCGCAGGAGAATGGATCGGCTTCGACGCCGACATGGCCAGAGCGTTTGCGGAAAGCCTGGGTGTGGAGGTTGAATTTATGGAAATCACCTGGGACAACAAGGTCATGGAGCTGGAGGGAAAGACCATTGACTGTGTGTGGAACGGCATGACATTGACCCCCGAGGTGAAAAGCGCCATGGAATGCACAAATACATACTGCCAAAACTGGCAGGTGGTGGTTCTCCCGGCGGACAAGGCCGGACAGTATCAGGAGGAGGAAAGCCTGACCGGGCTGAATTTCGCCGTGGAGGCCGGAAGCGCCGGTGAGGCGGCGGTAAGCTCCAGAAATCTGAACTTTACCTCCGTGGAATCTCAGGCAGACGCCCTGATGGAGGTTGCGGCGGGCACCTCCGACGCGGCGGTCATCGATATTCTGATGGCTGCGGCCATGACGGGCGAGGGAACCGGCTATGCCGACCTTACCTACACGGTGGGTCTGGACAGCGACGAGTACGGCGTGGGCTTCCGCAAGGGCTCCGACCTGGCTGCCGCCCTGAACGAATTCTTTGCGGCCAGCTATGCCGACGGCAGCATGACGGAATGCGCCCGAAACTATGGCATCGAGTCTGCCATCGCACAGCAGTAGGGCAAGGCTATGGAATTGATCATGGAACAAATGCCCATCGTCATACGCTCCTTAAACGTGGGCTTTTTACAGACGCTGAAGCTCTTTTTCGTCACTCTTGTGGGCGCGTGTCCCCTGGGTCTTCTGATCGCTTTCGGCTCCATGTCCAAGTTTAAGCCCCTTAGCTTTCTGACCCGGATTCTTGTCTGGATCATCCGGGGGACTCCCCTGATGATCCAGCTTTTGATCATCTATTACTTTCCCGGCCTGGTGCTGGGAAAGCCCATCTGGGGCGGCGGCGAGACGGGCCGTTTCATCGCGGCATCCGTATCCTTCATCCTGAACTATGCCTGCTATTTCTCGGAAATATACCGGGGCGGCATTCAGAGCGTACCCGTGGGACAGGAGGAAGCCGGCCTGGTTCTGGGCATGACAAGACGACAGATCTTCTTTAAGGTTACTCTGCTTCAGATGATCAAGCGCATCGTCCCCCCCATGTCAAACGAGATCATCACGCTGGTGAAGGACACCTCTTTGGCCAGGATCATCGCCCTGCAGGAAATCATATGGGCCGGACAGTCCTTCTTAAAGGGCTCCCAGGGCATCTCGGGCGTCATCTGGCCCCTGTTTTTTACCTCGGTGTACTATCTGGTCTGCAATGGGGTTCTTACCATGACATTCAGCCGGATCGAAAAAAAGCTCAGCTATTTCCGATAAAGGAGAGAGACATCTATGCCAATCCTAGAAGCAGAACAAATACAGAAATCCTTCGAGCGCACCAAGGTGCTTGAGGACATCAGCTTTTCCCTGGAGAAGGGACAGGTTCTTTCCATCATCGGCTCCTCAGGCAGCGGCAAAACCACCCTGCTGCGCTGTCTGAATTTCCTGGAACGCCCCGACCGGGGCGTTATCCGCATCAACGGCGAGACCATCTTCGACGCGGAGGATGCCCGAACCGTTCAGGAGTCCGAAATCCGCAAAAAGCGTTTACACTTCGGTCTGGTGTTCCAATCCTTCAATCTGTTTCCCCAGTACACGGCCAGGCAGAACGTGATGCTGGCCAGGGAGCTTTTGGCCAGAGAAAAACCCGGCTACAAGGCCCGTAAAAAGGAGATTCAGGCGGAAATCCAGGCTCAGGCGGAGGATCTTTTGGGGCAGATGGGATTAAGCGACCGCATGGACAATTATCCCCACCAGCTCTCCGGAGGTCAGTGCCAGAGAGTGGCCATCGCCCGCGCCCTGTCACTCCAGCCGGATATCCTGTGCTTTGACGAGCCCACCTCCGCCCTGGACCCGGAGCTCACCGGGGAGGTGCTGGGGGTTATGCGCGAGCTGGCCAGCCAGAACACCACCATGATCATCGTAACCCACGAGATGGCCTTCGCCCGGGACGTGGCAAACCAGGTGATCTTCATGGACGAGGGACGCATTTTGGAGCAGGGAACCCCCAGCCAGGTCTTTGAGCAGACCAAAGAAGAGCGGACAAAACAGTTCCTGTCCCGGTTTCAGAGTGAAAAGGGCTCGCAGAAACAGCAGATTTCAACCAAGAGATGATTGACTTATGCCGCAAAATCTGTTTAGCTATATATATCAGGTTTTGTTGTCCCGCGGCCGCGGGGCGCTTCAAAAGAGAGGAGAGACCAAAATGAAAGAATTGCAACCCATCAAGGAGGGCAAGGTTCGGGAGATCTACGACAACGCAGACAGCCTGATCATGGTGGCCACCGACCGTATAAGCTGCTTCGACGTTATCCTGAACAACACCGTGACAAAGAAGGGAACCGTTCTCACCCAGATCTCCAGGTTCTGGTTTGAGATGACCCAGGACATTATTCCCAACCACATGATTTCTGTGGATGTGAAGGATATGCCGGAATTTTTCCGGAACCCCCGGTTCGACGGCAACAGCATGATGTGCAAAAAGCTTCAGATGCTTCCCATCGAATGCATTGTCAGAGGCTATATCACCGGTAGCGGATGGGCCAGCTACCAAAAGAACGGAACCGTGTGCGGTATCGAACTGCCGTCGGGGCTGAAGGAATCCGACAAGCTGCCCGAGCCCATCTACACTCCCTCCACCAAGGCCGACCTGGGCGACCACGACGAGAATATTTCCTTTGAGCAAAGCGTGGCATACCTGGAGGAGAGATTTCCCGGGAAGGGCCTGGAATACGCACAAAAGCTGCGGGATTACACCATCGCCCTCTACAAAAAATGCGCCGATTACGCCCTCACCCGGGGTATCATCATCGCGGACACCAAGTTCGAATTCGGCCTGGACGAGGAGGGAAATATCGTCCTGGGGGACGAGATGCTCACTCCGGACAGCTCCCGGTTCTGGCCCGCCGAGGGGTATGAAGCCGGACACAGCCAGCCCTCCTTCGACAAGCAGTTTGCCAGGGATTGGCTCACCTCCCACAAGGACCACAATTGGACTCTCCCCGACGATATCGTGGAGAAAACCATCGACAAATACCTCCAGGGCTATGAACTGCTCACCGGCAAAAAGCTACAGTAGGGTTGCATCATACCAGTTAAGACACATTTCCGTCCAGCGCTCCCACGCGGCCTCCAGAGCGGCCTTAAGCCGCTCTGCCTCCCCCGGGGCTGCCGGGCGGAATTCGTTTTCCATCCACATTTCCCACAGCTTCTCCACCCGCGCTCTGGCCTCCTCCATGGGCTCTGCCGCCAGCCTAAGCCTCCACTCCAGATATGCCGCCTCCGTGCTCTGCTCCTTGAGAATATGCCGTTCCGCTTTGGGCACGGCCTTCAGATCCGCCAGCATGGCCTGCTCCTTTGCCAGGATCATGGCGGCAGGGTTCTCCCCCTCTTTGCTTCTCTCCAGATAATGCTCATAGCCGAAGGGATAGTACATTACGGAATGCCCGTCGATCACCAAAATGGCATCCGCAAGCTGTGCGGTCAGATATCTGTCGTGAGAGATAAACAGGACGGTGCCCGTGTATGCCTTAAAGGCCGCCTCAAAGGTCTCCCTGGCAGGAATGTCCATGTGATTGGTGGGCTCGTCCAAAAGGAGCAGATTGGGTCTGCCCGTCAGAAGCTCCGCCAATACCAGCCGCGCCTTCTCCCCGCCGGAGAGATCATCCACCCGCTTACAGGCCTCCTTCCCCTGAAACAAATAGGCTCCCAGAGTCTGCCTGACCTGCTTTTGTGTCATGCCGGGAAAGAGCTCCATAAAATGCTCCGCCACCTGCTTCCCGGGGGAGAGCTCCGCGGTGTGCTGATCAAAATATCCGAGCAGCGTGCGGCTCCCCAGAACATATTTCCCCCCAAGGGGCTCCAGGAGCCCCGCCAGGGTCTTTAACAGCGCGCTCTTTCCCACGCCGTTTTCCCCGACAATGCCGATCTTCTGTCCCCTCCGCACCCGCAGGGACAGCTCGAACAGCGGCTTGTCATATCCCACCTTAAGCCGCTCCGCCTCCACCGTCCACTTGCTTCCGGGAAACATAGGATCCAGCTCGCCGGTAAAAATATGCTCCTCCCTGCCCTCAGGCTTGGGAAGCCTTTCCATCCGGTTCAGTATGCTTCTGCGGGAGCGGGCAAAGGCGGCCTTTGTGGGCTTGTGTTTAAACCGCTCCACCAAATCCTCCAGCCGCCTTATCTCCTCCTGCTGCCTTTCGTACGCCCTCTGCCGCAGCCTTAAGTCCTTCCGCTTCTGCTCCCGGTAGCAGGTATAATTCCCCGGATAACGCCTTAAAATCCCGCTCTCCAGCTCATACACCGCCCCCGCCACCCGGTCCAGAAAAAAGCGGTCATGGGAAACCATAACCACCGCGCCGCCGTAGCCCTTAAGATAACCCTCCAGCCATTCCACCGCTCTCACATCCAGGTGATTGGTGGGCTCGTCTAAGAGAAGCAACTCCGGCTTTTGCAGCAACACATGGATCAGGGCGATCCTCGCCTGCTGTCCGCCGGAAAAATCGGAAAGCCGCCTTCCTCTGTCCTCCTTGGCAAATCCCAGGCCCGTGAAGAGCTTATCCCGCTCCGCCTCGTAGGCAAAGCGCTCCCGGGAGAAGGTCTCGAAGGCTCCGCCGCCATCCAGCAAAAGCTCCTCCACCGTCCTATCCTGGGGCAGTCTGCCGCTCTGGCGAAGAAAGCCCACCGTCATCCTGCGGGGACAGACAATCCCCGGGGAAAGACGTCTGTCGTCCCGGTCCAGTTCCAACTCCCCCGCGATCAGCCGAAGCAGAGTGGTCTTTCCGGCTCCGTTACGCCCCACCACGGCGATCTTTTCCGTCCCCTTTACCTCAAAATCAATATGGGACAATACAGCTTGTCCTCCCAGGGAAAGGGTCCCGTTCTCAATTCGGTAAAGCATTACACAATCCTTTCTTTATCTGCTTTTTGTTCTCATACATACGATTATCCGCCTCCTGATATACCTTTTCTATATCCTGCCCGCTCTCTTTTCCGAAAGCGTATCCGCAGGCTATGGATAAATGCAGATTCCCATTTTCACCGTTTTTCCTCGCAACATTTCTCTGAAACAGCTCCATCAGCTCCGCCATCCGCCCCGGGTCGGAGGTATTGACAACGGCCAGAAACTCGTCACCTCCCATTCTGGCCACAATGCCGTGACTGTCAAAGGTCTCCGCCAGCACCTCCGCCGCGCTTCTGATCAAAACGTCCCCCTGGGCATGGCCCATGGTGTCGTTCACCTTTTTAAGATTGTTCAGATCGAAGCACACCACCGCATAATCCGACCTTTTCTCCTCCCTGAGCTTACCCATATATTCCATGCAGTAGCGCCGATTGTAAAGCTTTGTCAGTTCATCGGTGTACGCGCTCTTAATCAGGGAATTTCGCTCCGCCTCCTGCATCATCTTCCGCGTCATATCCACATAGAAGGTTAAAAACAGGATGAAAATAAAGAGCATTACGCCGATGGAGGAGACGCCCTTGATGCGCATCAGCCGGCTGTCTCCGTACAGGCGGTCGCTGCCATAGCCGATCAAATCATAGGTCGTACAACAGACAATGATAAACATCCCCGTGAGATAGAGCCTGTTCTCCGCTCTGCTGCTCTTAAAATTCAGAAGAATCACAACGGAAAAGAAGATCAGACAGGCCACGATAATCCCCACCACAAAGGGAAGCATGGCGGCAAAATGCACGATATCCCTCGCGTGAAGCGTGGTCATCACCGCAAGAGCCAGAATATGCGCTGCCAAAAGCACCCAGTATATAACCTGCAGGGGTTTCTGCCTAAGCTTCTTCACATCCTCATACATATAGACAATCAACGGCAGCGGCGCCAGATAAAAGGCTATGTATTCCACCAATGAGATAGCATACAGCGGAATGGCATAGACCGACACCACCCGGTAATAGCACAGGGTCCAAAACCCCATACAGACAAAAAAGGCTGAGACACACAACAGCCGCAAATATTTTCGGGAAAACACAATGGCCAATTCCGTAATGTGAAACGCCGCAAGCCCAAAAATCAGCAGAAAACCGCCCAAAAACAAGGGAAGCCTGTTTTCCGTCATTAGAGCGCGGTACGCGTTCTCCCAGGGGTAAATGCGGACGGGGTCCAGCCTGGTGAAAAGCCTGTTTTCTGCCGGATAAAGAAAAATGGTGAGTTCTCTTCCCTGGTATGTATTGGGAAAATTGATAAACTCAAAGCCGCTTCCCACGGTCTTGTTCCGGGCCACCCTGTCATACCCAAACTCAAAGATCGACTCGTCGTCTATCAGTACGCTGACGGCCGAATGCCGGATGGACAGACGCAGGGTTCCCTCCACAAGCTCCCAATCCTCCGGCAGCGTCCGGCGCATTATGATCTCATCCCCCCTGCCCACCGCAGGAAATCGAAAGTCGTCCAGACACACGTCCCGATATGTCTCCCCGTTGATTGTAATCTCCCAGGAATCATTCAGAGAAATAAAGTCGTTCCCCGACCTACGACAGAGCAAATGTTCTTTTATGTAAAACTTACCCCTGTGATTTTTTAATTCGAAAAACGTCCTCTCAAATACTCACACTCCCAACATAATCATATCATAACCCGTCTTATAAAAAAACCCACAAACACATTCTTGACAATATTCAGATGACAATATAAAATTGAGCATATGCTTAGTTTTTAGGGAGGTTATTTATGGATAAAGGAGATGAAAGAAAAAAGCAGCTCTTACAGGTTGCACTAGATGTTTTTATAGAAAAGGGTTACTACGGTACAAGTACACGCGAAATCGCAAGAAGAGCCGGTGTCAGTTCCGGCTTGTTATTTCACTATTTTAGCAATAAAGAAAGTATTTATCTTGAACTGGTAAAAATTGGTGTTGAAGAAATGAAAATAGATACAGAAATGGCAAGGGAAGCACCTTGCGAATACCTTTTTCAAACCATGAAGAATGTATTCGAACGGCTGGAAAGCAATCCCTCATTCGGGAAGATGTTTGTGTTTATGGATAATGTTCAATATACAACAGTCAATGATAAGGAAATAGAGTCGCTTTTAGAATCAATAGATTTTTGCAGGCAGTGGATTCCTGTCATTTTAGAAGGGCAACGGCGCGGCGAGTTTCGGGCGGGTAATTCCCATTCATTATGTGTCGCTGTTTTTGGCGCTATACAGGGAATTGCACA
>CATLGW010000044.1 GCA_949948715.1 uncultured Lachnospiraceae bacterium
CTCCCGGTTTCCAGGCTCCATAGGCTCCGGCGGGCTCCTCCGCCCTTCGGGCGTCCTGCACTCCTCCAAGTTCCGTCGGTTTCCAAGCCCTCCTTTCTCCGCTCAAGCCTTCCGAAACCTGCCCCGATGCAGCTTTCACCGCATCCTGCTCTCCGGCTCCCCGGTCAGCCCCTTCCGAGGCGCTCTCCCCCTCCGGCCTTCTCCTTTCCGGCCGTAAATTTATGACCTGCAGCTCCCTCTCCCTGGGAAGTCTCTGAACAGCCTCGCTCTCTCTTCTGCCGCTCTGTCCCTCCTGCCACAGGCAGCGTATCTCCTTTCCGGCCGCAATAGGAATCCTGATCTCCCTGAGGCCTTCGTAAGGAATTTCACCTCTGCCCAGGCGTCCGCTGTCCAGACGCAGCTCTCCCGTGGTTCCCCTTCCGCCGTCTATCTTTATTTTGCACAGAAAGCTCTCCTGCTTGTCCCCCAGCAAAATCACCTGCTTTTCAAAGTGATCTGTAGCGTGCAGCCCCTTTACACAGATCATCATACGGCACTCCCTGTCCCGCACCTCCGCTTTCACAAATCCCGCCCCTCGGACTTTCTCTCCGTTTTCCACGTAATCAAGATATTTTATTTTTCTGTCAAAAAACATAATAATCCCCCCGAACCACTCATTCTCTATACAAGTATATTCGGGGGGTTGTCTTTAGTATTCCTGACTATCCAAATATTTCATATAATTTACAACCATCAGGGCGATTTTAAAAGTCAGAGCTTCATCAAAATTGCGCAAATCCAGGCCCGTGTTTTTCTGAATCTTCTCAATGCGGTAAACCAGCGTATTGCGGTGAACGAACAATTGTCTGGAGGTCTCCGACACATTCAGATTGTTCTCAAAAAACTTGCTCAGCGTATTCTGCGTCTCCTCGTCCAGCTCGCTTGGCAGGTTGTCTCCGAATATCTCCTCAATAAACAGCCTGCAGAGATTCACCGGAAGCTGGTAGATCAGTCTTCCGATGCCCAGGGAGCTGTAAGCCATCACATTCCTCTCCGCATAAAAAATCTTCCCCACATCCAGGGCCATTTTGGCCTCCTTATAGGACTTGGACACATCCTTCAGCTCCTGTACCACCGTTCCGTAAGCCACCTTCACATTCGTCAAAGCCTCGGAATTCAGCAAGGACACGATGGTATCTGCCACAGCCTGCAAATCCTCCGCCGTATACTCCTTTTCCACCGCCTTAACCAGTATCACGCTGTCCTCATCCACCGAGGTCACATAATCCCCCGACTGAGCGGAAAACATCCCCTTCAACAGCTCCGTCACGATGCCGTCCCTCTCCATTTTTGTCTCTATCAAAAATACCACCCGAGGCAGTACCGCCTCAATGCGCAGCTTTTTCGCTTTGTTATAGATATCCACCAAAAGCAGATTGTCCAGAAGCAGATTTTGAAAGAAATTATTGCGGTCAAAACGCTCCCTGTAGGCAATAATCAAATTCTGGAGCTGGCACACCGTCACCTTACCCACCATATAGACATCCTCGCTCATGCCCGTGGCCACCAGAATGTACATAGGCTTTCCGTCATCCAGGACCTTCAGAAGGTGCTGAGTCCCAATGACCTGGCTGTTCGCCGGAGAATCCGCAAACCCGCTGATCAGCTCCGGTGCAATGTCGCTGTGTCCCATAGTCGTGGCAAGCAATGTGCCCGAAGTGTCAAACACCTCCAAATCAACCTTTGTGATCGCCTTCAGTTCATCTAGGCTGGTCTGAATAATCTGATTGGATATCATAGCATTCTCCTTTTTACTCATTTACTGTTGTTATCATAATAACGCACTTTTTCTTTGGCCGCAAGCCCAAAAAGGAGCGCTGTTTCCAGCGCTCCTGAATAACTCTAAGTATGGATTAGTTGGTGATGATCTGCTCGGTCTCCTTGTCAAACACATGGATCTTCTCAACGTCCAGAGCAAACTTGATGTTTGCACCGGGTCTTGCGTCCGTGCGGGAATCCACTCTTGCGGTGATAGGGAACTCGTCGAGATCAAAGTATAAGTAAACCTCCGCACCCAACAGCTCATACACCTTAACGGTGGACTCAAACACGCTCTGAGGAGAGCTCTTGATGAAGTCCTCGGAATCATACACATCCTCGGGACGGATACCGAAGGTAACGGTCTTTCCGTTGTAGCCGCCGTCGATCAGCTTCTTGGACTTAGCGGGAGGCAGAGAAATGCTCTTGCCGGCAATCTCCAAGCTTGCAACATCACCGCTCACCTTAACGGTTGCCTCCAGGAAGTTCATCTGAGGGGAACCCATGAAACCTGCCACAAACAGATTCTGAGGCTTCTCGTACAGATTCTGAGGCGTGTCAACCTGCTGAACCACACCGTCCTTCATAACAACGATTCTGGTACCCAGCGTCATAGCCTCGGTCTGGTCATGGGTAACGTAGATGATGGTAGTGCCCAGTCTCTGATGCAGCTTTGCAATCTCGATTCTCATCTGCACACGCAGCTTTGCATCCAGGTTTGACAGAGGCTCATCCATCAGGAACACCTTGGGGCTACGCACAATTGCACGTCCCATTGCCACACGCTGTCTCTGACCACCGGACAGAGCCTTGGGCTTGCGATCAAGAAGGGGAGTCAGGTCGAGGATCTTAGCCGCTTCCTTTACCATCTTGTCAATCTCAGCCTTGGGAACTTTTCTCAGCTTCAGGCCGAATGCCATATTATCATAAACGGACATATGAGGATACAAAGCATAGTTCTGGAAAACCATTGCGATATCTCTGTCCTTGGGCTCCACATCATTGACAACCTTGTCACCGATCTTCAGCTCACCGGAGGAAATGTCCTCCAAACCTGCGATCATACGAAGCGTGGTAGACTTACCACATCCGGAAGGACCTACGAAAATGATGAATTCCTTGTCTGCAATCTCCAGGTTGAAGTCCTTAACGGCCTCAAAACCATTGGGGTATACCTTACAGATATTTTTCAGAGATAAACTTGCCATTAGAGTAAACTCCTTTCACATTGATGTTTCGTTAGGTACTGAGTTAAGTATATCTAAAAAGGCATAAAACTGCTATACCACTATTCCACAAAGATTCTTCTTTTGATTGTTTATATTGCTTACAATCTTTATATTTTTTCTTCCCCCCTGACATTTTAACCAAATTTTATCAATTTCACTTAGTTAAATTATACAAGCTCAGTCCTTTTTCGTCTCCCCCTTCTCGTAAAATGCCAGTTGATTCTTGCCCCGGCGTTTTGCTATGTACAGCGCCGAATCCACCGCCCTATACATCCCCTCAAATCCGGTTGCGTCCCTGGGAAACACCGCTGCTCCCATGCTGGCGGTAACGGAATATTTAACATACTCCCCCACCTCAAACTGGCGGAAGAAATCCTCCAGCTTCTTACCCTCCCGCACAATGGACTCCTCATCCTTCACATCCTTCAGCAGGAGAATAAACTCGTCGCCGCCCAGACGGCCCAGGATATCGGTGGTCCTGAACATCATTTTCAACTGCTGCCCCAGACTGCGCAGCACCTCATCCCCAAAGGAATGTCCCAGGGTATCGTTGATCTTCTTGAAATTATCCAGATCCACGATCACCATCATGGCCCGGCCCTCAGGGTGCTCCTCCATATACTCGGTAATCTTGCGCTCCGAGGCAATCTTGTTGTAGAGACCGGTGAGAAGATCTGTGTCCGCCTTGCTCTCCAGCTCCCGGCTGCGCTCCGCGCTGCGGTGCCGGTTTACAAAATTATAGTATAGGATTACCACCAGGATACCCACCAATATCAGGCTGATCCACACCTGTGTATAGCCGTTGTCATCCCAGACCTTTTCCTCCTGCTCCGTCAGATAGTCCGCCTCCAGCCCCATCATAAGCACCCATGGAGTATCTCTCAGTATGCTAACGCCAATCAGACGCTGCTCGGAATCGGATACCACATACATTCTGCCGGACAGCCCCGCGTACATTCTTTTTTCAAGGAGCATCCAATCCGATTTGGACGCCATATAGGGCCGCAGATGAGCCCAGAAATTTTCATCTATAAAATCCGTCCCCTCGGTATTCCCATAGGACATCAGAAGTCTTCCGGTCTGCTCCATAATGCCGAAAAAGGCCCTGGTGTCAAACTGGATTTTGTCAATGGCCTCCTCCGCAAACTCCCTGGCCAGAAAAGCCATCAGATACCCTTCCGGATCCTCCTCCAAAATAACGGGGAGCACATATGCAAGCGCCGCAGTTTCCGTGATTCCGTCCTCCTTGACATAGAGAAAAAAGGGCTCCTCACCCTGGAGCTGCGAAAAGTAGGAGGTCTCATTCAGCGGCAGGCTCTGACCGCTGCTTGTCACCGCCATCCCGTCCGTTTTGCAGTAAACTGCCAGATACGCCTCGCAGGAATCCGGAATCACGCCAACGGCCTCCCGGATATCCTCCTCTGCCAGAGAAGCATTCAGCATGACCTGTCCGGCCGCCGTCACCACTCCGGCCACCCGGTCTGTCTCTCCGGCAATCTGTGCACTGCAGGCCTCCAGCTCATGCATTACGGAATCCTCCACCAGAACCTTCAGCTTACCCTTGCTGCTCTTTGTGAAGTTGTACAGCATGGCTATGGCCACGGCCACCAGGACCGCAAGCAGCAAAATTTCCTGCACATTATTTTTGTTTACTGCTTTCTTTCGCATAACGCACCTCAAAGTCTATTTATTTTCCGCCTCTGCCAGCGCGGCAGCCTGGATGGACTCATCCGGTTCATCGCTGAAAATCCTCTCCCCGTCGTCAGGCTCCTGCTCCTCCTGACCGGCCGCCCAAAACCGCTCCTCCATCTTCATAAAGGACTTGTTATACATAAGAGCAGACAGATACGCCGGCAGCGACAGGCCGAACATAAAGGCAATGGGCACCATTCTCCACGACAGATAACAGATCACAATGGGAAAGGGCAGTAGAACCATCATCAGAAAGGTCTTGGGAAACTGCAGAATCCCTAATACAAAAGCATTCTTCAGAGTACGCAGAATAGGATTGGCAAATTTCGCCTGCATGGGAAACACCATCGTGGCCGTGAACAGCGCCATAATCGCCGCCGCCATAATCACAATGCGGATCACACGGTTAATCTCCAGATCTGACTTTAAAATAATGTAGAAATCTCCTCCCAGCACCAGCGCCACCCCGATCATAAGCAGCCAAATCACCGTGGACTGCCGGAAGTTCTCCAAAAAGGATTTAAAAAACCCTTTCGTGATATAGCACTCCTCATTTCGCACGATCTTCAGGGCCATATAGTGCAGCGCCGTGAAGGAAGCCCCCGCCGTGACAATGGGAATACAGCAGATCATGGTCAGTATATTGAGCCACATCAAATCCGCCACCTTACCCAAAAAATGCATCAAAGGTCCGTCCACGTCCAAAAATTTCATCGCAAATACTCCCTTCTTTATCTGTTATCCGTCCTGCCAAGCCGTTTCTCCATTGCGGTCACCCGGATACCGGAGATCTCCTGCTCCGGCTTCACCACGCGAAACCCGAGCTTTCGATAAAAATTGACCGCATAGGGCGCAGCCTGCAGAGACATCAGGTATTCCCCCTCCTCGCTCCACAGGTATTCGCATAATCTGTTGAGCAGATTACTCCCCACTCCCCTGTGATGATACTCCTCATCCACAAAGAGCAGGGACAGGTGATTGTGGTTACGCAAAGACCCCGCGCCGATAACGCGGCCTTGGTCCAGGGCCACCATCATCTGATATCTGCCTGTCAAAAATGCCTGATAGAGGTCGTCATCCGTTATAAACTCAAAAAACTTCCGGATACCCTCCTCCGTATAATCCCTTCCCTCATACTTTAAAAAGGTCTTCCAAATCATATTCATGGCGGGCATCCATTCTTCCGGCTGTGCCCACCTGACCAAATAGGGAACTTCCATACCAGACGCCGCCTTTCTTCATCATCTATGGGCGGGAAGTTCCGGACGCCGGCCCGATCACCGAATCCGTCACCCACTCATAAATGTCCTGCAAAACCTGCTCTCTGTCATCCTCATTCAAAAGCTCGTGCCGATCCTTTTCATACAACTTCATGCGCACATTCCTGACTCCGGCACGCTTTAAGGACTCATAAGCCCTGCGTACCCCCTCTCCGTAGCTTCCCACCGGATCATCCCCGCCGGACACCAAAAGCACAGGCAAATCCTCGGGAACCGCCGCCAGATTCTCCGGCCTGCGAACCCGCGAAATCAGTTCAAACAAAGTCTGAAAGCCGTTTACCGTGAAGGTAAAGCCGCACAGAGGATCCGCCAGATAGCGGTTCACATTTTCCTCGCTGCGGCTGAGCCAATCCACCTTCGTGCGGGGGTCCGCAATCCTCTTATTGTAGGAGCCGAAAGCAGCTCTGTCGATGAACCGGCTTACATACTTTCCTCCGCGGAATGTCTTTATGAGGGATGTCACAATCCTGGAAAGCGCCAGTTGGGCGCCGGACTGCATACCCGTCCCCACAATGACGGCGCCGGAGATGCCGCTGCCATATCTGCACATATAATTGCGCAGAATAAATGACCCCATACTGTGCCCCATAATAATATAGGGCACAGCAGGATAAAGCTTCTGCGTGATCTTCTTTAACCGGTGCACATCCCGCACCACAACCGTAGCGGGATCCCTCTCACAGAAATATCCGTAGACTCCGCCCTCCGGCACGGATTTGCCATGGCCCAGGTGATCCTCTCCGGTCACCACAAAGCCCTTCCCGGTCCAAAAGCGCGCCACCTCTTCATAGCGTTCCGCATACTCCGCCATGCCGTGCACAATCTGCAGTACTCCCACTACTTCCCCCCGGTCCGGCATATATCGCACCGCGTGCAGTCTGCTCACGCCGTCCCTGGAGCCAAAATATAATTCTTCTTTTATCATCGTTCCCTCAAACCGCATCTTCTCATGGATAAATGCACAGTTTTATTATATATTATTTTGCCGGAAATTTTAACCCTATTTCCATAAAAATTAAATAAATATTGCAGGCGGGAAGCCTTCGTGCACTGATATGTTTATATCCCGGCAGATATAAGTGGGTCAGCGCACTAGCAGATCTCGGCCCCCGCAGGCATCTCCTTCTCGGGCGTCATCAGCGCCAGATTTCCCTGGGCGTCCTCGGCGCACAAAAGCATACCCTCGGACAACACTCCCGCCAGGGTGGCAGGCTTCAGATTTACCAGCACCATAACCTTTTTCCCCACCATCTCCTCCGGCGTATAATGGGCCTTGATGCCCGACACAATCTGCTTTACCTGACTTCCTATCCGAACCTGGCTGCACAGAAGCTTCTTGGACTTGGGCACCGCCTCACAGCGGATGATCTCACCCACCTGAAACTGCATTTTGGCAAAGTCGTCGTAAGAGATCTCCCCCTTGGCCTCTATATCAATGACCTCGGCGGCTTCCTCCCCGGCATTTTCTCCGCTTCCCTGCTGCGTCATGGCCTGCTCAAGCTCCGCCTCCTTCTTCTCCACATCCTTCATGTCCAGGCGGGCAAAGAGTATCTCAGGCTGATCCGTCACCCGGGTCCCGCTCACATACAGGCCGAAGTTCCCGAGTTGGTCAAATTCCCGCAGCCCGGTATTTAACTGCGCCGCGATCTTCTCCGCCGTCCGGGGCATAAAAGGCTCTAACAGGGAGGCCCCTATGACAATGCCCTCCGCCAGATTGTACAGCACGGTGGCCAGACGATCCCTCTTCTCCGGGTCTTTTGCCAGCACCCAGGGCTCCGTCTCATCAATATATTTATTACATCTCTTGAAAATCCCGAAGATCTCCGTGAGGGCATCCCCCACCCGGAGGGACTCCATCTTCTCCGTCACCCTGCCGTAAACGCCTGTGATAAACTCCTTAAACCCGGGATCCACCGTCTCGTCCGCAGCGCCCTTGTCCTCCATCACGCCGCCGAAATATTTGTTGCTCATGGATACGGTGCGGTTTACCAGATTCCCCAGGGTGTTGGCCAGATCCGAATTCAGCCGCTCCGCTATCAGCTCCCAGGTGACGTTTCCGTCATTGTCATAGGGCATCTCATGCAACACATAGTATCGCACCGCGTCCACCCCAAAGAAGTCCACCAAATCGTCGGCATAGATCACGTTTCCCTTGGATTTGCTCATCTTGCCGCAGTTCGTCACAAGCCAGGGATGACCGAAAATCTGCTTGGGCAGGGGTTCACCCAATGCCATCAGGAAAATGGGCCAGTAAATCGTGTGGAAACGCAGAATATCCTTTCCGATCAGATGCAGATCGGCCGGCCAGAGCCTTCGATACTGCTCGGAGCTTTCGCCCTCCGCGTCGTAGCCGATTCCCGTAATGTAGTTGCTCAGGGCGTCCAGCCAGACATAGACCACATGCCTTTCGTCAAATTCCACAGGGATTCCCCACTTGAAGGAGGTGCGGGATACACACAGATCCTGCAGGCCCGGCAGAAGGAAATTGTTCATCATCTCGTTCTTTCGGGACGGGGGCTGTATGAACTCCGGATGCTCGTTGATATGCTGAATCAGCCGGTCGGCATATTTGCTCATACGGAAGAAATATGCCTCCTCCCTGGCGGGCTTCACCTCTCTGCCACAGTCTGGGCATTTGCCGTCCACAAGCTGGGATTCCGTCCAAAAGGATTCGCAGGGCGTGCAGTACAGCCCCTCATAGGATCCCTTATAGATATCCCCCTGATCGTAAAAACGCTTAAAAATCTTCTGTACCTGTCTCTCGTGATCTTCGTCGGTGGTGCGGATAAATTTGTCATAAGACACGTTCAGCAGATCGCAGAGTCCCTTGATGGTCCCCGCCACGCCGTCCACAAATTCCTTGGGTGAGACGCCGGCCTCCTGGGCCTTCAGCTCGATTTTCTGCCCGTGCTCGTCCGTCCCCGTCTGGAAGAATACCTGGTATCCCTCCTTCCGCTTAAATCTGGCGATGCTGTCTGCCAGAACTACCTCGTAATTGTTCCCAATGTGGGGCTTGCCGGAGGTATAGGCAATGGCCGTGGTCAAATAATATGCTCCCTTCTCCTGCATATCGCTTCTCCTTTCATTAATAAAAGCCCGTCCTCTGCTGGATAGAATCTCCATAGAAGACGAGCCGTATACCCGTGTTACCACTTCTCTTTACCCGCATCTTGCAATGCAGGCCTCACCGGGTCAGTAACCCTGTCCGCTATAACAGGCGGCACCTGTCGCAGCCTAACCCTCCTTTATATTTGCAGCTCATGGCGTGAGAAAATTCTAACGCCGGAAAATGCCTGTACCACATAAAGAAAGCTCGGTGCGCTGCTCGGAAACCATCTTCCACCTTTGTCCGCCCCATTCCTCTCAGCGGGCTCAAACCCGGAATGCTCTCTGTAAGGCCTTCAAAAATGTACTCTTTTCGTCAACGCGTTTGTTTCTGATAAATTAAATTCAGGATAGCACAAAACCGGCCCCTTTGTCAATCTCTTCTATTTTTTCGCCGATAGCTGACTGTACTGTCCGCTTCTGTCATATGAGTCCAGCAGATAGCTGTCGTCCGTCAAAACGCATTCCATGTCCAGATCATCCCCGTGATAACGGCTGCGCTTTCGCAAATCCTCCCTGGGTTTTTCCTGCTTCGCCTGAAAGGAATCCTTACCGGAAAAGGAAAATTTTTTCATCAAAAATCCTGTGGCGGTCTGCAGACTTGCCTTCGCCTTCTGCCAAAGGGTCCGCTGTTGCCGATCCACACTGTCCATGGCGGAAAAATAAGGATTCAAAGGAGGATCCTGGGGCCGCAGGGCCGTGGCTGCCGCCGCAATCTGCGGGGTGTGGGGCGGCGTCCCGGGCGCGGAAACCGCAGTCTCCGCCACGGCTGTCTGCCCGCCCGGCTGTCTGCCCGCAATGTCTCCCGCAGCGCTTTCCAGGGCATTCCCCTTCAAATCCTCCGCAAGATTCGCAAGGACCTGCTCCCTGCCCTCCGCCGGGCGGCTCTCCGTTCCCTGAGCCGAACCGTGCTCCCTGCCGTTCCAGAGTCCGCCCAAAACCTTCTTCATGCTCTTTAACGGATCCGCCAGCCAATCCGACAGCGAAAAACTGCCCTGTCTGGACGAGGCAGCCTGGGAACCTCCCCCGCCGGCCCTCCAGGGCACGGTGTCACGGGGTTCCAGTTTGTCGCTGGCATGATGATGATGGAAATCCGTCACATGATGAGAGTGATCACTGTGACCGCCGCCGATTCCTCCTACCTGCATCCTACACCTCCTCCAATCAAGCCGATTCCCCCCGCGCTCTCCTGTCCCACAGGCGAATACAGAGGAAAGCCAGACAGGCATCCGCCAGAGCAATGCAGATTCCCCCCAGGATATCGGTGGGATAATGCACGAACAGATACAGCCTGGAAAATGCAATGACACCTGCCACCCCCAGGGCAAGAATACCTGCCCTGTGAAAATAACCAAACAAAATGAACGCCGCCGTAAAACCGTTGGCAGAATGCCCCGAAGGGAAGGAATACTCCCGAGGAAAGGGGATCAATAAAGTGACGCTTCTGTCAACCATACAGGGCCTGGGCCTGGCTATCAGATTTTTCAAAAACACATTCCCAAGCAAAAAGGTGAACAACATTCCCAACAGCATAGTGAGCCCGCACTTTCTGGTCCGCCGAATACAGATCAGCACAATGCTCAGGACAACCCAACAAAGTCCGCCGTTCCCCAATGTGGTAAAGAAAATCATAATCGTGTTCAGCCAGTCCCGATGCAGCCCCTGTATCATATGCAGAACGTCAAGTTCCATACACCCCGCCTCCTATCGTTTTCCCTGCCCTTCTTCTCTATCATTCATTCTATGCATAAAATCCTTCACATTGACAGAAATATTGCCCTGGAAAACCTGAGACCCTGCCGCTACCACGTTTGCCCCGGCCCGCATCACTTCCGCCACATTTTCCGCCGTAATGCCTCCGTCCACCTCAATATCCAGGTGCAGCCCTCTGCTCTCGGCCATACGCCGCACCTCCCGCACCTTGTCCACACACTCCGGCATAAGCCGCTGTCCGCCAAAGCCCGGCTCCACCGTCATAACCAGCACCATGTCCACCAAATCCAGATAAGGCTCCACCGCCCTGGCCGGCGTGGCCGGCTTGATGGTGATCCCCGCTTTCCTGCCGCAGCTACGTATGGCTGCGATGGTCTCCTCCACTCTCTCCGTGGCCTCCACATGGAAATTTATCATGTCCGCGCCGCAGTCCGCAAAGGTCTTCACATACCGTTCCGGCTCCTGAACCATCAGATGCACGTCAAAAAACATCTGCGTCCGCTTACGAAGAGAGGTGATCACAGGCATACCGTATGAGATTGAGGGCACAAAAAGCCCGTCCATCACATCTATATGCAGATAAATGACTCCCGACTTCTCCAACTCCCTGATTTGTTCTCCCAGCCGCCAGAAATCGGCGGCCAAAATGGATGGCGCTAAAATATTCATAATAGGTTCCTTCCCTGTCTGTCTTAAGTATCGCAACTTTATTCTAACAAAAAATACGGCGTATGGCAATAAAAACAAAGCCCTTTGAGCTTACGGCCGATTTTGCCAAAAAAACAGCCTCATTCATGATTTGCTAAATCACAAATGAGGCGGCTTACCTGATTCCGGCACCGTATCAATTAACCGGAGCTTATGCTGTTTTTACCCAAAGCTTTTCCCTCACAGGTTCTTTACATCCTGCTTCAGCCTTTCCCAGGCGTCGGGATTGTCCGTGTAGTACAGAGGACACTTTTTCCCGCCGCAGTCGTAATGCCGCAGGATATCCTCCGTATCCAGATCGTAGGCCTCCGTCAGCCAGCCAAGCAGCTTCACCAGAGAGTCATAGGTACTCTGGGTGAAGGAGCCGTTGGACGCCACGTAACAGCACTCGATAGAAATGGAATCCTCGTTGCGCGTCTGTACCGCGTAGGCGATCTCGTCCATGGGAATGCACTGTATAATCTCGCCCTCATAGCCAATGATAAAATGCGCGCTGGCGCTGCGCTCCTGAGTATCCTTCAGAGATTCAAAATAGCTTCTGTTCTGGGCGGCGCTGGTGCCGGGATTGGCGGTATAATGCACAAAAATATTTTTCACCTCGTCCAATGGATCCCCGGGGCGGGAAAATTCATTGGGAGTCAGAAAGTTTTCCGTCCACTGGGGGTGGGCATTAAAAATATCCGCGTCTATCCCCTGAATCTTGTCTCCCTCCACGGGTTCCGGAGTCTTCGGCTGCGATACCACAGGGGCCCCCCCGGCGGGCTCCGTCACCTGGTCTTCCTTCTGCAGATGCAGGATTGCCGCCAGCAACAGGATACATGCCAGCGCACCAAAAAACACAAAACAGCGCTGTATGAGTGCCTTCCTGAGTCTGGCTCTCTGTCTGGCGGACTGCCTCCTGACGCCGGTTATCCCGCCGTAGCCCTCCCGTCCGCCGTTGACCACTCTGTATCCGACCCTGCCTGCCTCCCCATAGGCCAGGGCCCTGACGCCGTAACGCTCCCCATAATGGGGTCTGTCGTATGCCTGCCGTGCACTTCTCTTCCTGGCGGGCATCCGCTCCCCGCTGGGGGAGTTTCCCGCAGCCTGGAGCTCTCTCCGTCTCCTGACGGGGGACTGCCCGCTTCTGCGAAGATCCTCCCCGGCCTGGAGCTCTCTCCGTCTCCTGACGGGGGACTGCCCGCTTC
>CATLGW010000045.1 GCA_949948715.1 uncultured Lachnospiraceae bacterium
GACAGGCCCAACAGGAGCCGATGGAGCGACAGGCCCGACCGGGGCAACGGGCCCGACGGGAACCGACGGAGCAACAGGCCCGACGGGAGCTGATGGAGCGACAGGAGCTGATGGAGCGACAGGTCCGACTGGAGCTGATGGAGCGACAGGTCCGACAGGAGCGACAGGAGCTGACGGAGCAACGGGTCCGACGGGAGCAACAGGAGCCGACGGAGCAACAGGGGCAACGGGCCCGACCGGAGCGACAGGTCCGACGGGAGCCGACGGAGCGACAGGTCCAACCGGTGCTGCCGGCACGGGAGCAATTATCCCGTTTGCCTCAGGGCTTCCCATCTCTCTGACGACAATCGCCGGAGGTCTTGCGGGACTTCCCGCCTTTGTGGGGTTTGGAAGCAGTGCGCAGGGGCTAACGCTGCTGGGTTCCACAATTAATATTACAAACGCCAGCGGAACGCTTTCTAACTTTGCGTTCCAGGTTCCTCGAGCAGGTATCATCACCTCGTTCAGCGCATTTTTCAGTACGACCGCAGCGCTTTCTCTGGTTGGGTCCAATGTTACGGTAAATGCGCAGATCTATCAGTCTGCAGCGCCAAACAATGTATTTTCTCCCATTGCCGGGACATTAGTCAGCCTGACGCCGTCACTTTCCGGAGTTATATCCGTCGGCACATTGTTAAACGGTGCGCTTACAGGGTTAAATATTCCGGTAACGGCTCAAACACGGCTGATGCTGGTATTTTCGGCAACGGCCAGCGGGGTGTCCCTGATTAACACAGTGGCAGGATACGCCAGCGCAGGCCTGAGCATCAATTAGTCTGCAGGATAAAGGTAATGCCCGGAGATTTCGCGGTTTGGAATCTCCGGGTTTCCGGATAAAATTTCTGTACGGAACGGCAAACTCAATATTACCATGGGTTCGGTTTTGTGATATAATCAAAAATAAAAAGCCGATGAGACCGGTTCGGCGTTTGGATAGAGGAGAACGGTATGATACAGGCAATATCAGCCAGAAGGAGTATTCGTAAATACAAATCCGCGGACATACCCCGTGAGACGGTAGAGGAAATACTAAAAGCCGGGATGCTTGCGCCCTCCGCGAAAAACCGACAGCCTTGGAAGTTTATTGTGGCAGCGGGGAGGGCAAAGGAGGAGGCGCTGGCTGCCATGGAGAAGGGCCTTGGGAGAGAAAGCGCTTGTCCGCTTCTTCCGGAGAGCGCCGTTCACCTTGGCGATGCATGGCATACCTTAGACGTCATGCGGCAGGCTCCTGTGATTGTCTTTATCGTGAACACCTTGGGGGCTGATCTCGACAGTCCCCTGACGGCGGAGGAACGTGTCTTTGATATCTGCAATACCCAGTCCATTGGAGCCGCAGTGGAAAACATGGCCCTTGCGGCAGCGGAGCTGGGAGTGGGAAGCCTGTGGATCTGCAACACTTTTTTTGCCCAAAGAGAGCTGAATGAGTGGTTGGATAAGGAGGGAGAGCTGTATGCTGCGCTGGCTTTGGGATTTGGGGACGAACTGCCTTCTGCCAGACCCCGCAAGGACGTGAGGGATACGGTAGAGTGGAGAACCTGAGGAAGGAGAGCCCAATGAAAAGAAGAGTGAAAAACACCCTGTTTACCATATTGCTTTTGACCTTGACCGCTTCCGTCGTCCTCTTGATATATCTGAACCTGTTTGCCTCAGGCGACAGAAATCTGACCGGGGAATGGAGGTGGGAGCTGGATATGACAAAAGAGGCTGCCGCGTCCGCTCTTTGCTGGCTGCAGGATATGGAAGCCGTCACCGTTTCTCTGGAGGAGATGGAGTCCTGCATGGGGGAATTGACGATACAGGTTAGTCTGGCCTTGGAGCAAACCGCCCATTCAGAGGGAAACTTTCGCTGTAATGTCCTGCCGGAGAGCTACGACGCCTGCAATCAGGCTGCCTATGAGGCGTTTGCCGCGGCCTTCCGGGAACTTTTGGCCGAGAGGCTTCGCATGGCGGGATACGAGGGCGGCACGGATGAGACAGCCGTGGAAGCTCTTGTGACAGAGACCTTCGGGATGTCCACCGTCTCCTATCTCATGGCCTGCGGTCCGGCGCTCCTGCCTCCGCTGGAGGAGCTGCAGGCACAATATGACGGAAGCGGTGTCTATGAAGCCGCAGAGGGCGTTCTGACCAGGGAGTATGACGCCGGTCTGCCTATGGGCACAAGGGCGGAAAGCTATTTCCGAGAGGGAGCCAGTCTTATTTTGACCGGGGAGGTCAGCTTGGATTCTCTGAGTCCCTTTTCCGATGATTACCCCGTGATCTTTACATTAGAGCGGACCGGGAATGAATAATAGGAAGAAGAGAAAAGGGGGATCTATATGAAAACAATCCTACAGAAAATAAGCTCTCTGGTACTGTCCGTGGTCCTGATAGGTTCCTTTCTGCCTGTCCGGGCCTTTGCCGGATTTGAGATATCGGGAACCTGCCAGGTGCAGACGGATGCCGGCGGCGTGTGGGCCGTTAAAACTTTGGATTACGACTACGATCACAACACCTATCTTTCCCTGCGGGACACCGCCATGGCCCTCCGGGATACGGACAAGGCGTTCTCTCTGGAAATCACAAAAAATTCCGTTTCTCTGAACCTGGGAAATGTCTACGCGCCTGTGGGGGAGGAAAACGCTCCCTGGGGGGAGGAGGAGCTGCCGGAGGTTTCTCTGCGGCGAAACGAATGCAAGGTAAACGGCGAAAAGGTATTTTATTTTACTGTGATTATGAAGCTGCCCTCCGGCAGCTATGATTGTTTTATGATGGCCGCGGATTTGGCCATGATCCTGGATGTGAACATCACCGCTCCCGCGGCGGGCTCCCTGCAGATTCGCACGCAGGAACCTTTTTACATTTCCCCCGCCTCTCTGGAGCAGGCAGGATATTTTTACGGAGTGAACAGTGTGTTGGTGGGAGACGCCACCACAGGGGAGCTCTATTATCAATTTCAGTCCGACAAGTCCTATCCCATAGCCAGCACTTCCAAGCTGATGACCTGTCTGCTGGCCCTGGACGCTGTCGGGACAGGGCAGATAGCCCTTGAGGGGCAGGTTGTCATTTCGGATGCGGTTCAGGCGCTGGCCGATTCGGACGACGGGGTGATTCCTCTGAAAGCAGGGGAGCAGATCACCGTACAGGAGCTTCTCCGGGGCGCCCTTCTTCCCTCCAGCAACGAGTGCGCCCTGTGTCTGGCCGAGGCGATAGCCGGCTCGGAGGAGGTCTTTGTTCAAAGAATGAATCAGAAGGCCCTGGAGCTGGGACTGTCCCAGGCGGTCTTTTTCAACAGCCACGGACTGCCCTCCTACACGGAGGATCCCGTTCCCGCAAAGCGTCAGAACCGCATGAGCGCGGAGGATATGTTTCGGCTGGTATCTTATCTTTTGAAGGTGTATCCCCAGGTCACGGACATCACCTCCATGGAAGAGGCCACCCTGGAATCTCTGGATCTTGAAGTGCGCAATACCAACCCTCTTTTGTACAATCTGCCGGAAGTCACCGGCCTGAAAACCGGGACTACCAACAAGGCCGGGGCCTGCCTTGTCACATCTCTGGCCGCGGACGACGGGAACGGGAAGCATGATCTGGTGGTCATTGTCCTGGGTACCGAGGATTCCGTTGAGAGGGGGCGGGTGTCGGGACTGTTGGCCAAATATGCCCTGCATACCTTCTATACCGGCGGGGAGAGGCAAAATGCGGGGGGCGCTGACCGGGTTCCGCCATCTGAAAACCTGCCAATACACGCCGAGGCGGCGGTGGACTGGGTTTTGCGTACCGCGCTGAAACGCTGACCGACTAATCGGAAAAGGAAAACGGGGGCCTGAACCTGTGTCCGGAGGCACAGGACCCAGACGAAATCAGGATGAGGAGAAAAGTTGAAAAGTACAATGGATAAGTTTGCGGTAATCGACACGGAGACAAACTGGCATGACGCGGTAATGTCCGTAGGGATAGTGGTTGCCGATGCCGGGAAAAAGGAAAAAATCGATTCGGTATATTACATTATCGACCCGGAATACCGAGTGGGCGGGATGTTTTCAGACGAGCTGCGTCTGGACGATAAAAGAGCCCGTATTTCGGATAGAACACAGGCCTTAAAGGAGATAGAGCAGTGGCTTGATACTTATCATGTAAGGAAGCTCTTTGCCTATAACGCTTCCTTTGATAAGCTGCATCTGCCGGAATATGCGGCGTATGAATGGTATGATATTATGCGCCTTGCCGCCTATCGTCAATATAATTGGGCCATCCCGGATACCGCGGACTGCTTCAGGACCGGAAGGCTGAAGCGGGGATACGGCGTCGAGGACGTGCTGCGGATGCTCCGGAATAAGAATTCTTACGCGGAGACCCACAACGCTGTGATAGACGCCCAGGATGAGCTGGAGATTATCCGGTTGTTGGGACATGAAATAGGGGAATATGACATTGCGCGCATCTAGTGTGTCGGCCCACCAGCCTTTGTGCGTATGAAAAGGAAAAACCATCCGATTGTCCGGATATATTATCCGAAGTTTCCCGGGGATCGATTACAGTTCGATGTCCGTCATAAGCTCTAAAACCATCTCATATCCGTTTTCCGCGGCAATCTGCGCCGGGGTCTCCTTGCGGTTGTTGGCTTTGTTATAGTCCGCGCCCTTTTTGATCAGATAGCGGGCGCTTCCCTCGTCGCCATTTTCCAGGGCGTGATGCAGGGCGGTGTTGCCCTCGTTGTCCGCCAGATTGAGATCGGCTCCGGCCTTTAGCAGTTCCTTGGCCATATCCTTGTCGGGGCAGTGCATCAGGGCGGTCATTCCGTTTTGGTCCCTGTGGTTTACATCCGCCCCCCGTTCTATGAAAATGGGCAGCAGTTCCAATATTCTGTAATTCAAAAGCATCAGAGGAGTCTGTCCGTCTTCCCTTGGGATATCCAGATGCTTCAGTTCCCTCAGAATTTCGGCTCTCCGGGAAGGATTCAGCTCCTCTCCGCACCGGTTACTTAATAGAGCAAGATGTGCGGGGGTTTCACCCTTCAGGTTAGTCAAGGTGTCGTCTGCCCCGGCAGCCATCAACAGCCTTACCGTCTCCGTGTTGCCATGAATACAGGCCAGGTGGAGGGGCGTCAAACCTGCCTCCCCGGGCTCGTCCGTTGTGAGGTTGACATCCACGCCCTTTTCCAGCATGACCTTCAGCATACCCGTATGCCCGTTCTGGGCGGCGAGATGTACGGCGGCCATTCCCTGGTTGTTGGTTTGCTCCATGGACTCTCTGGAAAAAAGGCGGGTGGCCTCCTCAAAATAGGAGTCGTTTCGGTATGACTTGGATGCCAGGATATTGGCCGGGGTGCGCCCTTTGATTACGGCGCTGTCCAGATCCACTCCCAACTGTGTCAGTTTGCGCAGGACATTTATCCCATAGAAGGGCTGCAGGCATTTATCCCGCAGGCAGAGAGCCTCGCCGGTGGAGTGCAGGGGCATGGTAAAGGAAAACCCGGCTTCCTTGCAGGTATCTAACAGGAGGGCCTTTCTGTCCCCTATAAGACCGTTGTGTAAGAGATCCATGACCTGTCCCAGCTCGTCGTCATCGTCGGGATCCGCCTGGTGGATCAGCTTTCTGGTCAGATACAGGGCGATGCTCATACCGTCTTTGTTGTTCTCGGAGACGTAGCAGAAGGCATTGCTGGCGATCTGGCTTAGGGGGAACAGCTCCATGGGGGGATCCGCAGGCGCAGCCCCGTAGTCTGTGAGGGCGATGTACATGGCCATATTCTGATATTCCATAGCGTGGCTTACGGGAGTTACGCCTGCCTTGTTGGCCGTATTCAGCATTTCGGGACAGCGCTCCATCAGGCATAGCGCGGCGGTGATGTGGCCGTTTCTCCGGGCCAGCATCAGGAGGGTGTTGCCATCCTGGTCCACATAATCGGTTCTTGCACCCTTTTCCAGAAAGACTTCCGTCAGCGGCCAGGTGTAAGAGGAGCAGTAGCCGGAGGACAATAACAGTTCCAGAGGCGTAAGGCCGGCGTTGTTTTTCTGGTTGATGTCGCAGCTAAGCAGTCGGGCGATGTCCTCCCGCTGCTCCACGCTGTGGTCCAGACAGGAGGAATCTCCCGCCAGATCCTCAACGCAGGGATATGCCAGGAAGTGGTAGGCGTTCCTTCCCCTCCCGTCGCAGAGGGAGTCCCTGGCTCCGTGGGCCAGCAAAAGTTTGACCATTTTCAGGTTTCCCTGAGCGCAGGCTAACAGGAAGGGGGTGAGCCCCTGGCCCTTCCCGTCGGGGGTATCCACCGCGTCTTTGGTGATCTTCCCCTCTTGCAGTATGCTCTCCACCGCGCGGTAGAAATGGTGCCACACCAAAAGATGGAACAGTGAAAGCCCCAGGTTTCCCACGGGGGCCAGCAGTTCCTCCTTTTCGCAGGATGCGACACACCTTTCCGCATCCTCCACGGTCTCCTTCGGGAAAATACTGTATTCATCCAGAGGGTTCTCCGGGTCCTCCTCCCACCAGGGGATAAATCGGGTTCGACAGAATTGCTCGCTGGATTCCACCAAAAGATTTGTCAGTTCCTTTAAGTCCATGACGGCTCCTCCTTTTTCATAAATGCACGCCTGTCCCTCCCGGAAAGGAGGGGATGTTCTCCTAACGGATGCGGAATTGACCGATTAAACGGTTCAGCGTTTTTGCCTGATCGGACAGCTCGTTGGAAATTGCCGCACTTTCCTCCGCAGCGTCAGAGTTCGCTTGAATTACCTTGGAAACCTCTTTGACTCTGTTTTCTACGGATACGATCATTTCTGACTGCTGCACGCTGGCGGTGGCAATCTCGTCCATCAGGAGTTTGATGGACTGAATGCACTCGCCTATGACCTGCATGGCGGAGATCACGAGATTGGTTGAATCCGTGCCCGTCTTCACATCCTGGAGGGAACGGCCGATGAGTGTGCTGGTGCTGCCTGCCGCCTCGGCGGTTTTTGCGGCAAGGCTCCTGACCTCGTCGGATACCACGGAAAAGCCCTTTCCGGCGGCGCCGGCCCGGGTGGCCTCAACAGAGGCGTTAAAGGCGAGAATGTTTGTCTGAAAGGCGATATCCTCTATGGTATGTATAATGCTGCCGATCTGGGATGAGGAGTGGTCGATGTTTCTGGTGGCCTCCGCCAGTTGCTCCATCCTTGTGTCGGCCTCGGCGGCGTAGCCCGTGGCCTTGTCCACCAGATCGCTGGCGCTGCCGCAGCGCAGTGCGCTGGTTTGGATTTGCGACGTGATGTCCGTGATGTTGGATACCAGTCCGTTGATGGAATCCTTTTGCTGCATGGTGCCCTGGGACAGCGCCCGGGCCCCTGCGGATACCTGGTTGGCGCCGCTGTTTACCTGACTGGCGATATGGGCGATATCGCGCATCACGTCCATGAGGTGAGTGCGTATGCTTTTCAGGCTTTCCACCAGGACCTTGAAATCTCCGATGTAATACGCCTCATTCTTTTCCACGTCCACGGAAATATTGCCGTCAGCCATTTCTCCCAGGATTCTGCCGATGTCCTGGATGGTCTTTCGCAGACAGTCGCAGACATGGTGAATCGTGGTCGCAATCATGCCGATCTCATCCCTTCTGCCGTAGAAGGACTCCAGATCCCTGTCGGCGGAAAGCTCCAGATTTCCCAGGCGGCTGATAGCCTTTTCCATAATCATCAGCTCTCTGCCCTCCCTGTGGAGAATGATCAGTGTGGCCAGCATGATAACAGCCTCCACGATTGCGCACAGTATGCCCACCGTAGTGCGCACGGTTTCCACCTCTTTATAGACCTCGGCGGCGTCGTCATGAACCATGAAGACCCAGTTGCGGTCTTTCAGATATTTATATACCACAAGCTGGTTTACGCCGTTTTCATCCTCATAGGAGTAGGTGCCCGCCTCCGTGCTTTCGTTTTCCTTAATTCTGCTGAGGATTTCCAGATAGCCGCTGTCCTGGGTCTGGGTGTTTAACAGGGTCTCGTCCTGGTGGAACAGATAGGTTCCGTTTTCCACATTTAAGAAAACATATTCGCTGTGGGGCAGACCTTCTATATTCAGGCCAAGCAGCACATCCATCAGACGGCTTGCGTAAACCCCCGCTCCCACATAGCCGATACATTCCTGGTCGTCAAAAAGCGGATAGTACATGGAGAGAATCATACTTCCGGTTCCCGGGGATTTCATGATTCCCAGGTTGGTCAGCTTGGGCTCGGCCAGAATCGTACTTTGGAATTCCTCCAGCGATTCGCCGGACCGGGTGGTAATTCCGATGGCGTCCTGGGAGGTGTGTGTCAGGACATGGGTGGAGGGGGGTGGCTATGTATAATCCCTCGAAGGTGCCCTTCACCGCGGCAAAATCCTCCGTGTACCTCTGCGCTCTCTGTACCAGGGCGGGATCCTCAGGATTTTCCAGTAGGTTTCGGACCTCGCTGCTCAGCGCAAAGGCGGTCATATATTCCTCGGCGGAGGCCACGTAGTCGCTGATAATGGAGGCTCTGGATTCCACCGCGTCGATCATCTGGTTGGTGATATTGCCCTTGACCATTTCGGTCACTCGGTCTGATACAATATACCAGAGCAGAAGCATTCCGGCAAGGGTAAGAGCGGTGGTAATGATGCTGATACGGGTTGCGAGTTTTCGATTGGCTAGAAATTTCATGGTGCTACTCCTTGTGCTTAAAGACTGTGTCAGAATTTAAAAATATAGTAACACGAGTTGGTCTGTTTTTCAAGATTCACTTACGGGATTCTTGGGAAGGAACGGCTTGCAAATTACCTCAAAACCGCTATAATGAAACTATATGCATCGATGCCCCGAAGGGGTATGTCGGAGAGAGTAGAGGTATGGACTATGGCGTGTGTATGGAGCTTGGGGGGAAGGCTTAAGAGAGACGTTGGGATCCTGGCGGCTTCGGCCGTTGTCTTCGGGTGCGTTTGGGGGTTTGCCGGCTGCGGGGAAAAGGAGGACGGTGCGGCGGGGTCGGAGGAGGACTTTTATCAGGATCAAAGGGGAGAACCGGAGGACGCCGTCAATGCGGTTGAATTTGACCGTGAGCTGGACGGATATCAGCCTTTGCAGGAGGAGTACAATTTTTACTTTACCTACAAGCTGGTGCATCCCTGGTGGGACGCCGTTGCCCTGGGCATAGAGGAGGCTGCCGGGCAGTACGCTCAGAAGGGGATTGTTATCAATTACGAGTATCTGGCTCCCGTGGAGGCCTCCGCCCAGGACCAGATCCGCCGTCTTTCGGACGCCTCCCTGCGGGGCTTTGACGTGATCGGAGTGGACGTGGCGGACGTGGAGCTGATCACGCCTGTGATCAACGGGTTAATAGAGGACGGGCTTAAGGTCATGACCTTTTCGAGCTCCGACGCTGACAGGGAGGACGGCTGTCAGCGGATTGCCTATGTGGGGAACACCCACAATTATGAGGACGGAGCCGATCTCACGGAAGCCCTCTGCGAGAGGCTGGGATATCGGGGCAGGATTTTGGTCATGGTGGGGACCGAGGGAGCGCCCTGCCATGAGGAGAGGGCTATGGGGGTGCAGGATGTGATCGCCAAATACCCGGACATGGAAATCGCGCAGATCGTATACGACGGGGATTCCGTGGAGGCGGCCTATGAGCTTGCCAGGGACTGTCTGGCGGGACAGGAGGACATTGCGGGGATCGCCTGCTGCAATATGAGTAATCCCGTGGGGGCGGCCAGAGCCGTCATTGAGGCCGGCAGGGAGGAGGACATTGTGATTGTGGGGATGGACCATGATCAGGAGGCCCTGAGATATCTCCGGGACGGCGTCATCTATGCCCTGGGGGTTCAGGATTGCTATTCCATCGGTTTTGACACGGTCCAGGTTGCGATAAAGATTGCCGACGGTTGTCTGCCGGGTGAGGCTTACCCGGAGAAGACCCAGGAGAAGACCACCATCATTTACAGGGAGGGCGCCCCGGCGCTGCTTCGGGTTTTGTATGGAGAATTAGATTAGAACAGCGGAGCGGGATATGGATAGATTACGGAAGAACGAAATAAATGAAAAGCAGAAAAAACTGACGGTGGCTTTCGCCGTGTGGGGCGGAGCGGTTATTGCCCTGATTCTTCTTGTGACCACCGTGTGGGTGTCCAACAGCGCCAGAGTCGGCACGAAGCGGGCCGTGGGCAGGGTCAGCGAGTTTTATCTGGAGGAGTTGGCAGGGCGGAGAGCCCAGGTGGTGTCGGAGGAGCTAAAAAACCATTTTACATACATGGAGAATGCGTTGAACATACTAAAGGGCCTGGAGATAGATTCCCAGGATTCCCTGAGGGGATTTCTCGGAAGAGTCAAAAGGCTGTACGGTTTGGACAAATTTGCCCTGGTGGACGAGAACGGTATCGTCTACACCGAGCACAGCACGGCCTCCGGTCTGAGCAGATATGCCTTTCTCTCACAGGAGTTGAAGGAGCCGGTGGTGAATACCTCCAGCCTCTACGGGGCAAAGCGGCAGGTGATCCTGGCCATGCCGGTGGAGGGGATTACCTTTCAGGGCTCCCGAATCGAGGTATGTTTTATCCAGATCAATATCAGTGAGATGCTGAGCTCCCTGACCATGCAGACAAGTCAAAATGACACCTATATCAATCTGTACCATCGAAGCGGCGAGAGCCTGACAAGCGATGACTTCGGATATCTCACGGCGGGCAGAAATCTCCTGTCCGCTCTGACGGAGGCCCACATGAGGGACGGGGCCAGTTATGAGCGGCTGCGGGAGGATTTCGCGGAGGGCAGAATGGGGCAGGTTTCCCTTGATTACCAGGGAGTAAAGGAGGAGCTCTGCTATATTCCGGTGGAGGGAACCGACTGGATGCTCACCATTTTGATCCGGGACAACGTCATAAACGAGCAGATCAGCGCCATCAGTTCCGAGATGATGAACCACGGGATTATTCAGATCGTCATTACGGTGGTTGCCATGCTGGGGGTGTTTCTGGTGCTGATCCATCAGTCCAAAAAGAGCGCGGGTATACTTTTGCAGCAGGAAAAGGCCGACAATGACCGGATTCGTGCGGCCTATGCCCAGGTCAAGACGGAGCAGACGGCCATGGAAAACATTCATGCCGCCATGAGATCCGGTCTCTGGAGCATGGAGTTTGACAAGGATGCCCGCATGACCTCCTGCATCTGGTCGGATGTCTTTCGTAGCATGGTGGGATACGGCGGAGAGGAGGAGTTTCCCAATCGGCTGGAATCCTGGACGGAGCTTTTGCACACCGGGGACAGAGAGCGGGTGTTAAAGGAATTTTGGGATACCGTAAGGGATTACTCATACTTCGCACACTGATATATGCTAAAGAATTATAAAAATCAATTGCTCCACAAATAAAAATGGTATAGGCACTCTGTTTTTGCTATAATGAAATTACCCTCTAATATCATCAGCAAAA
>CATLGW010000046.1 GCA_949948715.1 uncultured Lachnospiraceae bacterium
CTCAGGTCCCACGGCCAAGCTTCCCCCGCTCTCAGGTCCCACGCCGGAGCTTCCCCCGTCCTCGGACCCGGTCACGCCCTCGCAGCCCTTTGCCGCCTGCCTGGCCAGCAAAATGGCCATGATCACATGGCGGCAGACGCTCCTGGAAGGGCAGGTACACCGACTCTCACCCAAAGGATCGCGGACAGCCACCGTCTCGCCCCCCACGGTCACCACAAGCTCCGCAGCGTCCCATGGAAAGACCTGCCCGGCCCCGTCGCCCTCCGCCTCCAGATCCTTATACGCCCTTTTCACAATTCCCCTGTTGCTGATGCCCACCAGATAATCCTCGTCAACATCCGAAAGACGCTTCTTCCAATCCATCATCCACCTACCATCTCCGCCACATGCTCCGCCAGCTTCTCCGGAGTCATGGCTCCCACGAAAGCTCCCTCACCGGCCAGCCTGGCCGCCGCGCTTCTGTCGTAATTGGGCGTGGCCGTCATGTCCAGGGCGGTCAGGACAATCAGCCTGGCTCCGCTTTCTATGATATTGCGGCTGACGCTGTAGAGATTATGGCTGCCTGTGCCCTCGTACAGATCCGAGATCAGCACCATCAAAGTCCTGTGGGGATTATCCATCAGCGTCTCGCAGTAATGCAGCGCTCCCCCGATATCGGTGCCGCCCCCAAGCTGCACACTCATCAGCGTCTCCACCGGATCCTCCACATGTCCGCTTAAGTCCACCACATTGGTGTCAAAGATTACCAGACGGGTGTCCAGCATGGGCAGCCTGGCAAATATTCCCGCCATAACTGCGCTGTGAATCACGGAATCCAGCATGGAGCCGCTCTCGTCCACACAGACGATCACCCGCCACTGATGATACCGTTTTACCCGGGAATGAAAATAGACCCGGTGCAGCACAAGCTGCTGCCGCTCTCTGTCATAATAGGGCAGGTTTTTCCGTATGGTTTTCTCCACGTTCAAATTCCGGAGACTGCGGACCGGGCTGCCCTGGACGCGGTTTAGCCTGCCCTGCAGCGCCCGGCGCACATCCTGCTCCAGCTTTTCCATGATCTCCCGCGCCACCCTGCTCACGATCTCTCTGGCCAGGGTAAGCACCTCGCCCTTCATCAGATGTTTGAGACTCAAAATGGTCTTCAAAAGCTCTCTGTTGGGCTCTAAGCGGCGCAGCACCTCCGGATCGGTCAAAAGCTCCGTCATCTCATATTTTTCCAGGGCATGGCGCTCCATGATCTCCACCGTCTCCCTGGGAAACAGTTTCTTCATCTCATGGAGCCACTCGGGCACCGTCAGCCGGGAACCTTCCCTTCCTCCCCGGATTCCCTGCTCTTCCCCGTACTCCCGGGAGTAGAGAAAGTCCAGCACCTCCTCCATACCCATGCAGTTGACTCCGCCGCTGTAGGAGATCTGCCCGGCGGCATATTTGCCCAGCACCAGCCGCCATCTGTTCAAAACCTGTCCGTCATCCATTTATTTCCTCCAGAGCGAAGCGCTCCAGCCTCCGCCCATACAGATACCATTCCTCAGGAACCGCCTTAAGCTCATGCATCGCAGAAACATTCCCGCCGTGGAGCTCCGCCGCCGTCCGCGCAATCCGGTCCGTCTCGGCCGGGGTGAAATAGGTGAAGGCCATGTGCAACTCCGGCAAAAGCCGCAGGAAATCCCCCTCGTCTATACGCGCCAAAAACTCATCCAGCATCCGCAGAAAGGCATCCCCCACAAACACCAGATCCTTGGCTCCAAAGAACAATCCTCTGAAAAACAGCGCCGTTTTCATCAGTTGATCTTTGGTTCCTGTGAGATACCCCCGGCACACCTGTAGAATCCTCTCCGCGCTCTCCCGTCCCCCTCCGTACAATATTCCATGAATGCAGCCGTGAACTCCGGCCTGAATCCCGCCGTCCCGGTCCATGGCCTGGAGGGCCTGAAAATAGCTGTCCCTAAGGGTCTCCTCATCCTCCAGTCTCCCCACCGCCTGATACAGCCGCTTCACAGCCTCCATGCACCGGGCCATATCCTCGTCCTTGATCCGCGCCATACCCGGCAGAAGTCCCAAAAGCCTGCGGATGCAGACAATCATCAGTTCACGGACATTCCGATCAGAGCCGTAGAGCCGCCAAAGCTGCTCCACCAGGCCAAGGGACCCAAGGGCATCCGCCAGAGAATAGAAATCCGCGTCCGACATAAGCAGCCCGGAAAGCCTCCCGTACACGGGGGAAAGCTCCCCCGTAAGTCCCATCTCCATCACCTGGGTCAAAAGCAGAGCGCCGTCTCTGGCGTAAACCGCCCTTTCCAGCCGCTCCCCCGCAAGGGCTCTGGCAGCCTCCTCCACGGAACCGCCATACACGGATGCGTCGATTAAAGCCGCCATCACCTGAGCGCTCCATTTGTATTTCCATACCTCACGCATGAGATTGCGGTCCCGTCCGGTCTGCAGGTTGGGCCCCTTGACCCGCCTGGCGTAGGGCGCCTGCAGAAACAGCAGCCGATGAAAGAACATACTGATCTGCCGATGCCTCTTTTTGCTGAACACGGAAAGAGTGCTCTCGCTCTCCAAGGTGGAAGCCGTCTGCAGCCCAAAGCGTCTGCACTGCGCCCGGAAATCCTGCAAAAGAGGCGGCTCTCCCGCGTCCCCGCACAGCTCCCCCACACGCCTGCCCGTCATTTCTCCCCGCAGCAGCCGCATGGGCTCGTCGGTGGCTAGATTGTACTCACCCTTCACGAAGCAGCTAAGCGCCGCATCCTGCAGCTCGTACGCCCCCGGCTGAGGCTTTCCCCTGAGCGCAGCCAGCCCCCTTGCCATGGAACAGGCGCAGATCTCATCGTAGGCAGAAATACTGCCCTCCTTCCTGCGCACTGCTCTGCCGGTGGCCACAATCATGTCAAGAACCGCCCGCCCATAGGGCTCGGGTTCCTCGGCCTCCTCCTGAACAAATTCCCAAATTTTCTGATAAAATCCGGGAAAGGGCATACCGCTGGCATAGCCGTTCAGCGCATCCGCCGCCTCCATGGAATAGGGCATCAGATAGACTCCCTGATCCTTCGCCCCCACCTGCTTTTTGGGCAGATATTCCGCTTCCCGGCCGGCTTCTCTAAGCCTCCCGGCCAAAGCCGGGGTGTGGAAACCCCCCGTAACTGCCAGGATGCGGCTGCCTGCCTCCTGGGCCTCTTCCCCCCGGGTCTGCGCAAGTCTCTCGGCCGTCTCCAGAATTTTTTTGACCATATAGGCCTCCCTGGCAAGGCAGCCCTCCTCCGTAAGTTGCTCAAAGGGCGTGCTCTCCCTGGCCTGACGGCAATAAGTCAGGAGATTGCGAAACCAGGTCTCCCCGTCCTGGGACAAGCCCTCCAGCTCAAAGTACTTCTCCCAGAACTCGTCAAAGCTGCGAAGACCTGTCTTCTCGCACAAAAGCTGAAAGTATGCGCTGCGGGACAGCAGATAGTCGTCATTGTAATTGCTCTGCTCCCCCTCCTGGCGCATCCCCTTTCCCTCCCGGGAAGCTGCCAGGATATCCCCGTAGGGCAGATCAATAAAGGCTACCTGGGCCCCCAGGGCGCTGCCGGCCCGAAGCGCCGCCAGCTCGGGGGAGTAATCCAGAAAGGGATAGTAACAGCGGTACTTCTCCCGCTCCCGGGACACGGCCCCCTCGGTGTCATCGTAGGAATAATACACCGCAAAGGGAGCCTTGGTGTGGGAATGGAGCATGGCCGGAATCAGAGAGTCTGCCGTGTCCGGACCCTCGATCAGCACGGCGTGGGGCCGCCACGCCTCAATCATACGCCGCACCTGCAAAGCGCAGGCGGGGCTGTGGTGCCGCACGGGAAGCAGCTTTATTTCAGCCATTTCCTGGCTTCGTAATATGGTTTCCATAGACCGCCTTCCTTGCTCGCCTTGTCTCTCACTACCGTGTCAAAGTAGCCCTTCAGTTTTCCCAGGTCCTCCCTGCTCTCCTTGGAGAGGGCGCCCACCAGATTTCTCACCAGCTCCTCCACATCCATGCGGCCGTCCCCGTAATAATACCCGCCGATCATGGTCTGATAATACACGGACACAGCCTCCGCAGTACTCATCACCGCGCCGGGGCTGTCGATCCGATGGCCCAGGGAGGAAACCCCTTCCCTCAGCTCATGGTAGGTAGAGGCCAGAAGCTCCGCCACATCCTCGTCCACCGGCATATCGATATGACTCTCCGCCGCCAGAGAACGCACCTCGTTCACGATAATCTGCTTCTCCAGGGCAACCTCTCTGACCGGTGCCACAGTCTCAAAGTTAAAGCGGCGCTTCAGGGCGGAGCTCATCTCATTCACGCCCTTGTCGCGGGTATTGGCCGTTCCGATCACATTAAAGCCGGGCCGGGCAAAGAGTATCCCGTCGTCCCCCAGCTCCGGCACATTCAATACCTTGTCGCTGAGCACGCTGATCAGGCTGTCCTGGACCTCCGCAGGAGTGCGGGTGATCTCCTCGAACCGGGTCAGTATCCCCTGTTCCATGCCGGTGTACAGGGGCGAGGGCACCAGCGCGTCCCGGCCGGGCCCCTTTGCCAGCAAAAGTGCATAGTTCCAGGAATACTTGATCATGTCCTCCGTGGTGCCCGCCGTCCCCTGTATGGTATTGGTGCTGACCCCGCTGATGGCCGCGGTCAGCAGCTCCGACAGCATGGTCTTGGCCGTGCCCGGTTCTCCCACCAGCATCAGCCCCCGGTTGCCCGCCAGGGTGATAATACATCGCTCCACCAGAGCGTCGTTTCCGAAGTACTTCTTCTCCACCAAAAGGGAGCCTCCCCGATATGCAATGGGAGCGCTGCTGCCCAAGATAAAGGTGCGCACCGCCCTGGGGGAAAGCTGCCAGTTCTCCGGCTTCTTCCCGCTGTCCGAAGCCTTTAACGCCTCAAGCTCCTCCCGGTAGCGTATCTCCATGGGAGGCCGCAGCAGTTTCCGTGCGTCCATGATACCCACTCCTTCCATATATAAATCTGTCTATTTGCTGTTTGCCGACGGAATGCACATACAGTTCTCAATAAAATCTGATTTCTTCCATTATATTCCTTTGCCTGTGCCATTTCAATATCTCCCGTCCGTTTTCAGCCGCCGCCAGTCCCAAAGTACCACAGGTTCCAATATATATGCCATTCGTGCATGGGAGCATACCATTCGTGCACAAATTTTACATTTCTCGGTAAACTATGCTATAATGGAAGTCTCGAACGATATGGCCCTACCCGGACCGCAAAATAAGAGAAACAAAACGGAGGCTTGGAATTCCCTTGAAAACAAACAAAAACGCCGGATATTTTCGCAATAATATTTATATCTTCAAGCTGCTTTGGAAAATCAAAAAGGGCCGCGTGACGGGGGAATTTTTCTATTGCGTGCTGCGCTATATGTACTGGATCTTTTACGATATCCTTTTTCTCAGATACCTGGTGGAATCGCTGGAAATCGGCCGAAGCTTTGAACAGATCATGACGTTTATCCTGGTCACCCTGCTTGGCTTTGCCATTCCCAACGTGATAGCCGCATGGTATGAGCACATCTTCAAGCCAAAGACGGATGCGGACATCTTTGCATCGGTAAATACCCTGCTGTTTGAAAAGGCTACCCACGTGGAGCTGGAATGCTATGAAAACACAGAGTTTTACAACCGCTTCACGCTGGCTATGAAGGACTGCGAACAGCGGTTCACCCGGATCATGGAAAACCAGTGCGTCATCCTCACCAGCGTTGTCGCCAGCCTGTTTACGCTCTATTATATGTTTCAGATCGATCATTTTGTGATCGTCTTTATCGCGGGTCCATTGATCGGTAACTTCGTGTTCGGCAAACTGATCAATGAGATCAAATTCCGTATGAACAAGGAATGCGTCCCCTATGTCCGCAAGATGGACTATGTGAACCGTTTGCTCTACCTGGCCGATTATGCCAAAGAATTCCGCATGACCCCCGTTTTTCTCGTACTGAAAAAGATATACGAGGAAGGCTTCCTGGGGGTGATGGACAAGATCAAAGAATACCGGACCAAAAAAGTGCCTCTGGTATTTCTGCGCAACTTTTTCACCTTTGTGGTGATCTTTCAGGGCGTAATCTTCTATTCCCTCTATCGTGTCATGGTGACGCATTCCATGACCTTAAGCGGATTCACCGTGCTCTTTTCCGCGATGAACACCGTGGCATGGATCGTGATACAGTCCTCCAACTCCATTATCCAAAGCTATGAGGACAGTCTCTATATTGCAAACCTGAGAGAATTTTTGGAATATGTCCCCGCAATCGACGAACAGCAGGCAGGTATCCTGCCCGAGACCTGTGAAAATACCGCGTCGGATGAAACCATACTGGATTTTCAAAATGTGAGCTTTACCTACCGCGGGCAGGACAAGCCCGTGCTTCAGAACATCCGCATGACGGTTCACAAAAACGAGAAGATTGCCATCGTAGGCCACAACGGAGCCGGCAAGACCACCCTGACCAAGCTCCTCATGCGGCTGTACGATGTGTCGGAGGGCGAGATTCTCTATTATGGCCAAAACATCAAAGGGCTGGACCTGCCCCGGTACAGGAGCCTGTATGGCGCCGCCTTTCAGGATTACCAGGCGTTTGCCATGACCGTGGCCGAGAATGTTCTGATGCGCAAGCCTCAGAGCGAGGAGGACTATCAAAAGGTCAGGGAATGCTTAATCCGAACGGGGGTCTATGAGAAGGTCTGCTCTCTGCCTCACGGCATGGACACGATATTGACCAAGGAGTTTGCCGCAGACGGCGCCGCCCTCTCCGGCGGAGAACTGCAAAAAATCGCGGTGGCGAGAGCCTTCGCCAGGGACTATCAGATCGCCATATTTGACGAGCCCTCCAGCGCACTGGATCCCGTGGCCGAGTACAGGCTGTACGAAAATATTTTGGAGGAATGCAGGGACAAGACCGTCGTCTTTATTTCCCACAGGCTCTCCACAGCGGTGCTGGCAGACAAGATCTATCTGTTTGAAAACGGCAGGATTGCAGAGTGGGGCAGCCACGAAAACCTGATGCGGCAGAACGGGAAATATGCGGATATGTTTCGGAAGCAGGCGCAGAGCTATGTGGGAGGTATGATGTATGAGCAGGCAAAATAAAGGCGGCAAAACCGGAGAAGCACCTAAAAAGACCGGGCTTCTCAGATGCTATCAGAATATTTTCTTTATGCTGGGGATCGTGGTGCGCCATACTCCGCTCTATTTTGTGAACTTCTGTCTGTTTCAAATCTATTGCGCGGTGCAGGTTTTTTTGGAATTTACCTATACCCTGAAGGTTCTCTTGGATCTCATCGCCCAGAGAGCCGCCTTTGGGACGGCGGTAAACTATCTGCTCCTTATGCTTGCGCTGGTTCTGATCAAGCTGGGCTGGGCGGCATGGATTGAAAATGTCGCCACCCCCCGGGCACAGGAAATCCTGCACAAAAGGCTGCGTATGCGGTTATACCAAAAGGCGGTGGAACTGGATTTGGAGCAGTATGACAATCCCGAATATTACAATGAGTTTGTGTGGAGCATCAATGAGGCTGGGGGACGCATGGATCAGATTTTGCAAGACTTTGGCAAAACCCTGGGACAGATGGCTCAAATTCTTGTAAACGGGGTTTTCTTCCTGACCCTGGATGCGTTGGGAATCGTGTTCATTCTGGCAAGCCTTGGGATAACCGCCCTGACCAGATCTTATATCGGCAGGCTGCAGTTTGCCAGAGATGCCAAGCTTAAGCCCATAGAGCGAAAAAGGAGCTATTTTAACAGAATTTTTTATCTGAACGACTATGCCAAGGAAATCCGTTTAAATCCTGTGGCGGAGCAGCTCAAGGAGGAGTTTTCCCGGACCAACGAACAGGTCTACCCCATTGTGAAAGAATACGGGTTCAAGAACGCTTTGGCCGGTTTACTGGGAAACCTCGTTTCCAACGATATCCTGATCAACACCATCTATCTGGGATATCTGGTGTACCAGACCGTAGTGAAAAGGCTTTTCAGCTACGGAAGCGCCATGGCATTGTACAGCGCCTCCTCGTCCTTCAAAAACTCTCTGGGAGACCTGGCCATGATGATCCCCCAGTTTGAGCAGCACGGTCTGTATGTGGAAAAAATCCGCACCTTCCTGACCTATGAGAGCCGTATACCCGACGGCGGTCTCCGGACAGCGGAGGATTTCCGCGAGCTTACCCTGGAGCATGTCTCCTTCGCGTACGGAAAGGATTCGGACACTCTCCATGATATCAGCCTGTCCATCCGGGCAGGGGAAAAGATTGCCATCGTAGGATACAACGGAGCGGGCAAATCCACTCTGATCAAGCTTTTGCTGCGCCTCTATGATGTGGATCGGGGTGTGATACGTCTCAACGGGAACGATATCAAAGAATTTGGCAAAAGGGATTACCGCGCCCTGTTTGCCGCGGTCTTTCAGGATTACAAGATTTTTGCGTCCACCATCGCTGACAATGTGAAAATGGATGTGGCGGAAGAAAAAGACCAAAAACGCATCGAACAGGCGTTGGCTCAGAGCGGATTTGGGGATCGCCTGGCAACCCTCCGGGAAGGGATCCGCACCCCTCTCACCCGGGAATTTGACGACTCGGGAATCAATCTTTCGGGCGGAGAGGCCCAAAAGGTGACCATCGCCAGGACCTTTTACAAATACTGTCCCATCATTATACTGGACGAGCCCTCCAGCGCTTTGGACCCCATCAGCGAGTACCAGTTGAACCAGACCATGCTGGAGGCGGCCAGAGACAAGGCGGTGATTTACATTTCCCACAGGCTTTCCAGCACCGTCATGGCGGATCGCATCTATATGCTGGAGCAGGGCCGGATCATTGAGACGGGCAGCCACAGAGAACTGATGGCGCTTGACGGAAAATATGCCCAGATGTTCAAAATGCAGGCTGAAAAATATGTTCCTCCCGCGTTTGAGTGACAATCATCCCTAATCCACGGTCAAAACGGACTGCCCCTCACTTCCCCAGCATCAGATGAAAAATTACCAGCAGGGTCAAAAAACAGATATTGCTCACTGTGAAAACCGCAAGGTAGGTTCCCCTGCGGTTTCCCTCCTCCCCGGCCACCTGCTTATAGGATATCAGGCTGGCCATGGAAGCGATCAGCGTTCCCAGGCCCCCCAGATTCACCCCAATCAACAGCCGCTCATAATTCTGCGTAAAACCGGACAGAAGAAGCGCCGCCGGCACATTGCTGATCAACTGACTGGCGGCAACGGATACATACACCTCCCTGCCCTCCACAATATGCTGCAGAAATCCGCAGAAAGCGGGAATTCTGCCGATATTTCCAATAAATATGAAAAACCCCCCAAAGGTAAACAGCAGAGAATAGTCCACTTTTCCCAATACCGTCCTGTCCGTCAGAAGGATGGCCACCAGGACAATTCCAAGCATCGCCTGCCACGGCAGCACACGGGCCACCGCCAGCAGACAGATAAAGAACAGCGCCAGATAGACCGCCAGCGGTATTTTCACGGTTCGTAAGCAAAATGCCTCCCCGTCCTGTCCTTCCCCGCTCCAGGGTACATTCTTCCACTCCCCCGGGCAGCTTCTCCCCAGTACAATCCCCCAGATCACCAAGAGCACCAGGGAAAACAATGCGTAGGGCAGCATCAGCAAAAGGAAGCTGCCGACGGTCATTCCCGCCCTGCCATAGAGATACAGATTCTGAGGATTCCCTATGGGCGTCAGCATACTGCCCAGATTGGCAGCTATGGTCTGCATTGCCACCAGAGGCAGCGAAAGCTTCCGTCTCTGCTCCTCCCCCATCATTCCCAGCACGGTAAAGGTGAAGGGCACAAAGGTGATCAGAGCCACATCATTGGTGATCATCATACTGGAGAAAAAACACAAAAGCATCAATACCTGCACAAGACTGCCCGCACTCTTCACCCTGCGAAGAAGCCCTCCGGCAATCTGCCGGAAGATTCCCAGCTTCTGCATCCCTGCCATAACGCTCATCAGACAGAACAGAATTGCCAGGGTCCGGAAATCTATGTACCCCGGATATTCCCTGTCCGGAGGGATAACACACGCCGAAAGGGCTGCCAGCAGTAATGCCGCACACAGCACCGCTTCTTTTTTTATAAATTCAGCCGTTTTTTTCATCTTTTCCTTTGTCCTCTTATATAGTCAACATTTCCCTTTTAATCAACAGCACAGCCACATCGTTGACATTCGTGCCGGTTGCGCCTGTCTTAATCAGTCCGCCCGCTTTTTCCAACGCCATATAGGCATTATGCTCCCGCAGTACCTGATCGATTTCAATTCCCAGAGCCCTCAGGCATTCCTTCGTGTGTCCGTCGCAATACCCTCCCGCGGCATCCGTGGGGCCATCCGTCCCGTCGCTTCCTATGCTGAATACGGCGGTATCCTTCAATCCAAAGATGCCTTCCGCGGCAGCCAGCGCCAACTCCTGGTTCCTGCCGCCCTTTCCGGTTCCGGACAGATGCACTATGGTCTCGCCCCCTGCCAGAAATGCCAGACTCTCTTTCGCGTCCTGATGGGTCTTTGCAATGGAGGCAAGGAAGCTCCCCGCCTCCCTGGCCTCGCAGCACAACTGATCCGTCAGAATGAACGGCCGATATCCCAAAGCCTCACAGGCCTGCGCCGCCGCCAGACACAGATCTTTCACGCTTCCCGTGACCACTGTTTCCACATTGTCCAGTTCCTTGGGCGTCTCCTCCTTTAACAGCTCCAGCGCCCGGCTGCTGAGCCGTAGCCGATATTTTTCCACAACCGCAAGGGCCTGTCCGCAGGTGCTGCCGTCGGGATATGCGGGACCGGAAGCGATCATGTCCAGGGGATCCCCCAAAATATCGCTCAGTACAATGGCATATACCCTCGCGGGAGCGCAGATTTGGGCAAAGTGCCCTCCCTTTACCGCGGAGAGCCTTTTGCGCACAGTGTTTATCTCCGTAATATGGGCTCCGCATGCCAGAAGCTGTCCCGTAATATCCGCAAGCTCTCTTTTGTCTGTGAGAGGCTTTTCAAATAGAGACGAGCCTCCCCCTGACAGCAGAAAGACCACCGTATCCTCCCGATTTAAATTACCCGCCAGCTCCAGCGCCGCCTGCGTGCCCCTGAAAGAATTTTCGTCCGGCACGGGATGTCCGGCCTCATAGCACATAATCTTTGGGATATCCCCTTTCACATGCTCATATTTCGTCACGCATACCCCTGCCTGTAATCTGTCCCCCAGGATCCCGGCAGCCGTGGCGGCCATCTGCCATGCCGCTTTTCCTGCCGCCACCAGATATACCGTAAGCGCCAAATAATAATGCGGTCAGATATAAAATTACCCCAGCCCTTTGCGAGTTGGAGTAATTCACTATAATTCACATGCGATTTTTGATAGATTGGAGTTTTTCACTCCAGGGTGCAAGCTC
>CATLGW010000047.1 GCA_949948715.1 uncultured Lachnospiraceae bacterium
AAGGCTTAAATCCTTTTCCCTTTCCAGCCTGCCTGACAGCAGGTCTTGTTGTCGTACTCTTTTTTCCTATGAAAATTTCTTTTGATTTTTCCAATTATCTACTTGACTTTTAATAGTTGGTCTTTCCGAACTGCTCGTAAGCGGCGGCTACCTTGCCGCCTTTGTCATAGGCAAAAATGCTCTTTCCCTCTGTGGTGGCTTCCACGGCACGGATAGAGTGGGGTATCTGTGTGTCGAATACTTTAATCCTCTGCCCATAGGCACTTTTAACCGTCGCCGTGATTTCCTTAGAGATGTTTGTGCGTGGCATTACCATCGTCATAAGGATGCCGTCAATCCGCAGATGCGGGTTTATTTGCCGTTTGACCTTAGACACGGAGCGAAACAACAGCTCTAAGCCTTTGGCAGAAAGATAATGGGGCTGTGTCGGGATAACCACGCTGTCAGCAGCCGCAAGTGCATTGATTGTCAGCATCCCTAAGCTCGGCATACAATCCACGAGAACCGTGTCGTAATTCTTTTTTACCTCGTTGATGCAGGTTTTCAATACGCTTTCACGGCTTATGGCGTTAATCAGCCTTACTTCCAATCCCAACAGTTCAATGTTGGATGGGAGCAGGTCAACGCCCTCGTCATGGTGCAGGATGCTTCTGGAAACATCGACGGGTTTATCGTCAATGATGTCCTGCATGATAGTCGAGAGTGTGTCGGACAAGTCGTCTGGTCGGCTGTAACCGAGCGACATGGTTAGATTTGCCTGTGCATCGGCATCAATGAGCAGGACTTTTTTGCCCTGCTGTGCCAGAGTTACACCCAGATTGACCGCCGTGGTGGTCTTTCCAACGCCGCCTTTCTGGTTGGTTAAAGCGATTACTTTGCAATTTGACATAGGGTGCGTCCTCCTTTCGCACAGATTTAGCCACTTTGTCAAGGTGACTATGTAAAGGATTCATGGCAATAAAAAAAGCCGACTGGCTGTTTTGTTTCAAACTACACCAATCGGCTATGTAAAAATTTATTCTGTTTTATTATCCGTCTTATCTGCTCTTTCGTGATAAGACTTCTTTTATTCTCTTTGTATCCCATTTCTCTGGAAACAATACCGCCATAATATGAAACGCATCCATCAACCCTGCAAAATACGCATGAGTGCCATATTCAAAATCCTGCTTATCCCTGCAATCTAAAAGACGTTGGCAAACCGCCCTCTGCTTCTCCGTCAAATCAAGCTCATGAAAAGCATCCTCTGCATTTCCCTCGTTATTACTATCTTTTTGATAACTTGAATCGGCTTGTAACAGTTTCAATACAGATTCGTCTTTCAATTTCTCTACTGCTATCTTCACCAGTTCTTTAAATTCCTTATCGCACATCACTTCCCCCTGCCAGTTCTACTCTTAATTTTTTTATAGGTGCATGGACAACCTTAAAAATAAGTTCGTCAACACAGTCTGTATATCTGCCTTGCTGAATGAGTTGATTTTTCAATTGCACAAGGCTATGTAATAAAATGCTCCGTTCTTGGCTATCCACATATAAATGATTTTTCTTTTCTCTCATAAATGCCACCGTCCTTTTTTATTTTCATTATATAGACAGATACCTGTATATTCAAAGATGCAAATGAGCGAAAAAAAGCGTACCACTATTTCTAATGATACGCCTATGATTATCAGATAACTTCAAAATGTTTCAAAGCATCCTTTATAGCTTCCGCTTTCTCCGGCGTCGGATGCTTCCTCGGCTGTTTCAATTCTTCTACCGCATTAGGGGCATCATACATCGGCAATCCTAACTCCCTTTTTTTCCTCTGCAATATATGTGGTATGTACTTTGAAGCCCTATTTTGCTTCTATGTACTCCTTAATCATTTTGTATGTAACTCGTTCTTTCGGCTTGTACTCTATAGCTCTTTTAGCAATATTTCCAAGTGGCACTTTACCCTCACCCTCACCGAATTCGGCTTTTACGTTGATTACGCTATCGTTTTTTCGTGGGAAAGCAATACCACCGTCTCCACATTCGCCGTCCACGGAAACTGATCCACCGCTACGGCCTTCTCCACCCCATAGCCGTTCTCCAAAAACACCTCCAAGTCCCGCGCCAGGCTGGTGGGCTTGCAGGATATGTAGACGATCCGCTCCACTTTGTAGTCTATGATTCGGGGCAGCGCCTTGGGATGGATGCCGTCCCTGGGCGGATCCAGAATAATCATATCCGGCTTTGCCTCCAGGTCCGCCAGCACCCTGAGCACGTCCCCCGCAATAAATTCACAGTTGGTTAAACCGTTCTCCCGGGCATTCTCCCTGGCAGCTTCCACTGCCTCCTCCACGATCTCCACGCCGATCACACGGGCGGCCACAGGTGCCATAAGCTGGGCGATGGTGCCGGTGCCGCTGTACAGGTCAAAGACAGTTTTATCCTTCCCCCTCAAATCTCCCACATAACTTCTCACCGTGTCGTAGAGAACCTCCGCGCCGTATGAATTGGTCTGGAAGAAGGAAAAAGCCGAAACCTTGAACCGAAGTCCCAATAGCTCCTCGTAAAAGTAGTCCTGACCGTAGAGAATATCCGTCCTGTCGCTTTTCACCACATCCGCAACGGAATCATTTACAATGTGCAGGATTCCAGCAAAACGCCCTGTAAGCTTCCCTGCCCGCTCCAGCTCCAGGAGACATTCCCGGAATCCCTCTATCAGGGAGACCGCGCAGAATTCCTCCCGGAAGCCTTGCTCCCCCTCAGACGCAGCTCCTTCCCAAGGACTCTGGGAGGTAGTCACCAAAGCCGCCAGAATTTCTCCGGTTCCGGAAGCCTTGCGCACCAGAAGATGCCGCAGATATCCCCTGTGGCTCAGCCTGTGAAAAAAGCCTGCTCCCCGCCGGGCGAAATAGTCCCTTACCGCCGTAAGTATCAGCCTGTAATCCTGGTCCACTATGGCACAGTCCCTCACCGTCACCACATCATAAAAGCTGCCTCTTTTGTGCATTCCCAGAGAGAGGGGGCCGCCCTTATTTTCATCTCCGAAGGAAAACTCCATCTTGTTGCGGTACTCGTAAGCCCGGGGGCTGCCCTTGATGCCCTCCCACAGCCAGGGTTCTTTCTGGCCGCTTAACGCTTTGTCTAAAAGCTTCTTCACCTGCCGCTCCTTGATAGAGAGCTGCTCCTCATAGGGCAGGGACAGATAAGTGCATCCTCCGCATACACCAAAAAGGGAACACGGACGGCCTGTCTCCAGAGGTGACTTCTCTGTCACCTCCAGCAGACGGCCTTCCGCCCTCCCATTGCGAACCTTATTGATTCCAAAACGCACTTTCTGTCCGGGCAGGCTGTTCTTCACGATAACGGTTTCCTCTCCGACTCTCACGACTCCCTTGTTCGGAAAATCAACCCTCTCCACAACACCTTCATACACCTGTCCCTTTTTCATAAAATCAGTTGTCTCCCTCGTCCTCGAAGATATCGTCCTCATCGTCGTCAATATCATCGAAATCGTCCTCAAAATCGTCCTCAAAATCATCCAGATAGTCCGGCTTGAAATAGCGGTACACCGCATATGCCACCGCAGCCGCAATCACAACGCCCGCCGCAATCGCCAGCACGCAGAACCAGATGTTCTTCTTCTCCTCCTCTTCCTGCTTCTTCGCCAGCAGCTTGCCGCTCAAAAGCCCGTTCAGCTCGCTCAGCTTTACCGTGTCCATCAAATTTTCCAGCTTCAGATTCTCTAACTTATTCATACGATACCCGCCTTTCTCTTGGAACATGATCGCCCAAATATCATTTTATCGCTTATGTTTTCTTATAGAATACCACATTCCTGACAAAATTACTACAACTTTTTCAACTTCGCAAAGGAAGCGTACATGACCTTCTGCCCCGCCTTGTCAAAGATCACCGTCACCTTGTAATCCCTGGGCTCCCTGGAGATCTCCGTGACGCTGCCGTCTCCGTACTTGATATGCCGCACCCTGTCACCCTTCTCGTAATCCGGCTTCACCGGTTCGGCCACACCCACGCCCTTCTGGATGCCCGCCAGCTCGTTCAAGCCGTTGATGCCTTTTGCGATAAAGGGTTTATCCGCCTTGGGAGTCACTCTCGGACGCAGAATCGCCTTTGGCCTGAAATCCACGGGCAGCGCTTCCCCCGCCTCTGACGCCAGAGAATCCTTGAGCGCCCGGTCTCTGGAGCCCGGGACATATTGATCCATAAGCTCTGTGGGAATCTCTCTGACAAACCGGCTGACGGGATTGTACATGGTCTCTCCCCTGACCATCCGGGATTTTGCACAGGTCAGAGTCAGCTCCTCCCTGGCCCGGGTGATGCCCACATAGGCCAGACGCCTCTCCTCCTCCAGCTCCATGGGGTCCTCCGAAACGATGGTCATATAGCTGGGAAACAGCCCATCCTCCAGGCCGGTCAGATACACCGCGGGAAATTCCAGCCCCTTGGCGGAGTGCAGCGTCATCAAAAGCACCCTGTTATCCCCCTCCGCCACATTGTCAATATCCGCCACCAGAGCGATCTCCTCCAAAAACTCCGACAGAGCAGGCTCGTCGTGGGTCTCCTCATAGCTCACCGCCTTGGTGATCAGCTCGTCAATATTGGCCAGCCTGTCGTCGGCGCTCTCATCGTCCATATCCCGAAGGTATTCCTGATACTCTGTCCGCTCCAGCACCGCCTTGATCAGGTCGGCGATACCGTAGGCTTCCTGTCCGCTTCGAAACACCTGTATCAGATTGACAAAACCCTGCACCTTTGCGGCAGCCTTTCCCAGACCGGTAATCTGATCCGCCTGGCCCATGGCCTCGTAGAGGCTGATTCCCCTGTCCTGGGCAAAAGCCGCTATTTTCTCCAGGGATGCGCCCCCTATGCCTCTCTTGGGCACATTGACGATGCGGCGGACGGCCACCTCATCCCTGCCGTTGTCGATGGTCTTCAAATAGGCCAGAATATCCTTGATCTCCTGTCTGGCGTAGAAGTTGATGCCGCCCACCACATTATATGGTATTCCCTCCACCACCATGCGTTCCTCCAGAATTCTGGCCTGGGCGTTGGTGCGGTAGAGAACGGCACAGTCCCTGTAATTCGCCTCTCCTCTCCCCACTCTCCTTACAATGTCGTCGGCAATGTATTCCGCCTCGTCATAGGCGCTGTCAAACTGTCTGAAATGAATACGGTTGCCCTCTCCCTTGTCCGTCCAGAGTGCCTTGTCCTTCCGTCCCACATTGTTGCGGATCACCGCGTTGGCAGCGTCCAAAATCCCCTGGGTGGAGCGATAATTCTGCTCCAGCTTCACCACCCTTGCCTCCGTGTAAACTTTCTCAAAATCCAGTATATTTCGTATGTTCGCCCCCCGGAACTTGTAGATGGACTGATCGTCGTCACCCACCACGCACAGGTTCCGGTACTTGTCCGCCAAAAGCCGAATCAGCTCAAACTGAGCCGTGTTGGTATCCTGATACTCGTCCACCATGATATAGCGAAAACGCTCCTGATAATAGTCCAGAATCTCGGGACAGCTCTTAAACAGCTCCACTGTCAGAACTATAATATCGTCAAAGTCAAGGGCGTTGCTTCTCTTTAAAGTCTCCTGATACTCCCTGTACACCTGGGCCGCCGTCCGTTTGTTGAAATCGCTCATGGCCTGAAGCTGATACTCCTGCACGCCGACCAGATTGTCCTTGGCGGAGGAGATGGCCCCCATCAGGCTTCTCTCCTTGTGCAGCTTGGTATCGATGTTCAGACGCTTGCAGATCCCCTTTATAACAGTCTTTTGATCGTCGGTGTCATAGATGGTAAAATGATTGTCATAGCCCAGCCTGTCGATATGTCTGCGCAGGATTCTCATGCAGGCGGCATGGAAGGTTGTCACCCATATCTGGTCCGCCCCGAATCCCACCAGAGAGTCCACCCTCTCCCGCATCTCCTCCGCCGCCTTGTTGGTAAAGGTGATGGCCAGAATATTCCAGGGATTCACTCCCATCTCGTCAATCAGATAAGCGACCCTCTGGGTGAGCGCACGGGTCTTGCCGCTTCCCGCCCCCGCCAGCACCAGCACCGGGCCGTCCACACTTGTCACCACCTGCTTTTGTTCTCTGTTTAAGGTATCGTAAACACTCATTTTATCCTTATCTCCCCGTTACTATCTAACCTCCGTCACACTGCTGAAATTCCAGGTGCGGATATTGAACTCCACCACAGGCGATCCGCAGTAGGAGCATTGTTTTGCCCCCAGCCCCGGCAAGGGTGCGCCGCAGTTTGGACAGTTCAGCGCCAGCCCCGCGTCCCCCATGTTCTCCACCGTCTCCCTATCCTGTATGTAGATCAGCTCCACATTGTATTTCGTCTGCTCCTGCAGATCTCTCCTGCCCTTTATAATCTGCCCGTCTTTTTCGAGATAATGAATCTGACCTACGGCGGACTGCAGCACCACGCTGCATCTGCCCTTCAGCCTGCGATACTGACAGATTTCCGTGCGGTGTACTTTAAGGTCGGCATAATGCTCCTTCTGTCCTTCCCGCTTAAGCATCTGTATTTTCAGGGACAGCTTTTCCTTCAGCTCGTCGGTTCCCTCCGTCAGAAGCGCGGCATTCTGCTCGTCCACACTTCTCAAAAAGGAAAGCAGAACATTCTCGGCCCGGGTCTTTATCTCATCATAATGAAATTCCGGAAAATCCTTCATAATGGAGGGCAGATACAGTCTGGTGGCGGAGGCCACCGACTTGGGCGTAACCGCCACCTCCCTCTCCCGCTCCCGCATTCCCTGCGCCAGGTCGGAGGTTCCGAACATGAGACGCGAGAACATACTCACCTTTTCCCGTATCACCTGGCGTATGTAACGATAAATACCATAGAGAACAGCCAACAGCACTAACAGCAGCGCCAGGATCACAATCCATTTCACAAGATTCTCGTTCACTTTTCCGTCCTAATCCTTCCTGCATCTCCCGCAGACTTAAGAGCCGCCCCATCTGCGTGTTTGTCCGTAATCCCCAAAAAACACCTCTCCCACAAGAGTATGCGGATCCCCACCTGTCATGGGAATCCGCAGCTCTCAGCACGAACTATGATCTATACCCACAGCCCTATACTCTGTCGTTCTCGTCAAAGATATCCCCGCACTCCGGACAAAACCTGGGAGGATGCGCGGGATCCTCGGGCTCCCACCCGCATTTGTCGCACTTGTACAGAGGCGCGCCCTGAGGCTTCTTTGCCCCGCACTCCATGCAGAATTTCCCCTGATTCACCGTACCGCAGCTACAGCTCCATCCCGCCCCTGCCGGCTTGGGCGCGCCGCATTCCGCACAGAACTTTCCCTTATTATCCTGATGGCCGCACTGACAGGTCCATCCCAGCACGGGAGCCCGGCCGCTCTCTGCCCTGGGTGCGCCGCCCATAGCAGCTCCCTGCATACCTCCCTGAGCCATTCCCTGCATACCGCCTTGGGTATTCATCCCAAATCCCATGTTCATGCCGTCCGTTCCGGCCTGATTCTGCGCAGACATCTGAAAGAGCTGGCCCGCATTCAATCCGCCCATCTGGCTGGCCATATTCATATTTCCAAAGGCCATCATGGGCATGACCGTCTGATTGGATGCCGCCATCTTCATAGCCTCCGCCTGAGCCTCCGTCAGCGTGGCCGCAGCCATGCCGGGATCCCGCAGGATGGCTTTCTTCTGCATCTCCTTAATCATCTTCTCGTCTTCTTCGGAGGCTCTGACGGAATTAAGGTTTAAGGTGACAATCTCAATGCCCCTGAGTCTGCCCCACAGCTCGCTCAGCTCCTCGTTCAGAGCTCCTGCCAGCTCCATACTGTGGGCAGGAACAGCGCTGTAGCGCACACCCATAGCGGAAATCTTGGCAAAGGCGGGCTGCAGCGCCGTCAAAAGTTCGGACTTCATCTGCCCCTGAATCTTGGAGCGATTGTATTCCTCCGTCACATTGCCGCACACATTTTTATAGAAGAGAAGGGGATCCACCAGCCGGAAGGAGTACTCGCCGTGACAGCGCACCGCAATGTCCACATCCAGACCAATGTTGGTATCCACCACCCGGAAGGGAATGGGATTGGCCGTGCCAAAAAGATTTCCCATAATCTCCTTGGTGTTAAAGAAATATACCCGCTGGTCCTTGGCCGTATTGCCTCCAAAGGAAAATCGTTTTACCATGGTCTTGAAGGTGTTCATCACCGAATCACCCAGATTTCCATAGAACACAGTGGGCTCCGTGGAGGAGTCGTACACAAACTCACCTGCGTCCGCGCACAGCTCGGCGATCCCTCCCTGGTCCACGATGATCATACACTGACCCTCGTTTACCGCAATGATGGAACCGTTGCTAATGATGTTGTCCGAACCCTTATTGCTGTTGGAACGCCCGGAAGCTCTCTTTTTACCCCTGGTCACCAATATGTCATCGGGCAGGGCTTCACAATAAAAATACTCTCTCCACTGATCTTCCATCATAGAGCCGATGGCATCCTTGGCCGCCTTGATTAATCCCATTTCCTTATCCTCCGATCGTTATAATGTAAAAAAGAAACTGTCCCTTTTATTTTATCAAATTTTAGTGGTTCCCTCAACTGGTTTTTCAAAGTTTCCGATTGCTTTGTCTTGGCAGTTTCCTCCGGTCAGGGATACTTTTCCCTGACAAAAAAAGGCCGTGTCAAAAGCATGGCTCCTGACACGGTCCTTGGGACTCTCTTTTCGTTTACTTCTACTGTGCCGCCTTCTCAGCGAACTCCTTCGTCACCAGATCCTCATAGGGAACTCTCTCCCCCAGCACCTTTGCGTCCTCCAGAATGTTCTGCAAAAGATCGAAAGCCTCCTCCTCAAACACCAGGTCCGTTTTCCAGGTATCCTGATCGTAATACCGTTTTACAATGGTGGTGAGGGTGGACAGCTCCGTCCCCTCAAACTGAGGCGCGATCACCTTCGCTATCTCCTCCGGGGAATGGCTCTGCACATAATCCATCCCTCTCTGAAGGGCGTCGGTAAATGCCTGAACCGTATCCTTGTGGCTCTCCAGATAGCTCTTTTTGGCCGAGAAGGAAGTATAGGGCACATATCCGGAATCCTCGCCCAGGGAAGCTACCACATAACCGTCGCCCTTCTCCTCCAGGAGTGTCGCATGCGGCTCAAATTCCACTGAGAAATATTATTTACTGCACCCTAAAAAACAGGCGGCAATTTGCCGCCTGTTTTTCTGCTCATCAAGCCAACATCGACCAGGTTTTCTCACCCACAATCCCGTCCACGATCAGACCGTGGTCCTTCTGAAAGGCTTTCACCGCCGCCAGGGTCTTGCCGCCAAATATGCCGTCGGCCGCGCCCGGCTGATAACCCCTGGTGGCAAGCCGCTGCTGGAGATATGTGACATCCGCCCCCCGGCTCCCCTGCCTGAGGGTGGGCCGCTTGCCGGATATTTGTCCCGTTGCACCGGTGCAACTCTGCAGGAATAATTTCAGCATAACAGAAGCCCGGATTAAAACGGAATTATTAGAAGGACAAGCAGCAGGATAGCAACTGTCGCCTGCCCTTTCATTTCAGACATCAAGCCCGTTAGCATTTTACTGTCCGGAAACCTCGGCTTTTATCTTTTGGGCCTCAATTTCTTTTTTCGCCGCCTCGGCTTCTGTTTTCGTCATGCACTCGGCATAAAGCAAAACATACTCCGCCTTGCATATGGCAAGTGATACAGGAACACCCGCCCTTCTTGCCTCTGCGGCCCCCTGTAACGCCTCATTCCGGCTCTTAAATGCTCCACAGGTAACTTTATATGCCTTTTCATTTTTTTGCGGTTCCTGAGCCTCTCCCGCCGCCCTGCTTGTCCTATTTTCTGCCATACGCGCCTCCTGTCACTTCAACCACATTAAACCAAAACTATGATAGCGTCGAACCCCGCTGCCTTAACCTTCGCCAGTTGGGCCTCGGCGTTTGCTTTTCTGGAATATGCTCCGGTCTGCACCTTGTACAAACCATCGACCTTCTTCACAAATGCCGCGAAACCTTTTGCTCTCATTTTGGCTGCCTGGGCCTCGGCGTTCGTCTTTTGGGAGTATGCCCCAGTCTGGACACAATACAGGGCGGAACTGGAGGACACGGTGCCGCCATCTCCAGCACTCCCCTGGTTGCCGGTTCCGGCAACTCCTCCAGCACCACCCAGCAGGGCATTGATCCTCTCCGCCAACTCGTCATACCGGGAATAAAGCCAGTCCCCGGGGCAGGCTTTGTTCGCGAACCACCTGTGCGCCGTCAGCACCATTTCGTTGCTTTTGGGCGTATATGCCAGCGTTTTCTCCTTACTTCCGAGCCACAGCACTTTTGTCTTCCCGTTGCGTTTGCAGATGTCGGCGCAGAGCTGGACCAGCTTATCATATACCGCATCATTCATGGCGTAAGGGCTGGACTTATCACTCGCACACTCAATCGTGACCGCCCGCTGATCGTTTGCGTTGCTTGAGCTGCACCAGCTCCGGTTGCACTCGTCCACGACCAGGCACACCCGGCCATATCTCCCTATGCCGTAATTACAACTTGCCCCCCTGCCTTTGGGGAAGCATCCTCCTATCGCTTCTGCCGTAAGCTGACCCACGACACAATGCGGCGTAAGTGTGT
>CATLGW010000048.1 GCA_949948715.1 uncultured Lachnospiraceae bacterium
GATCAACGCAGAGCCAGTGGTATTCCACTGGAAATATAACCTTGATGATATCAATGTATCAGAGGAAGTCATTGTAGATACACTACCAATTAAAAAGTCCAGTTAATTGGCGAACGTTATACTAGTCAACCGGAGCGGCATTTACCTGTTAAGAAAGTTAGCAAAAGGGGGTAATACTTATGAAAAGTAAAAAAATTATACTGTCGGTGGCACTTACTGTTGCGTTGGCTATTTTGCCCATGGGTGCCAGAGCCGCCGTTGATTCCCAGAGAGATACGGTGACGGTGGGGGGATGCCATTGCGGAGGGATGCGTTTGGAGACAAGGGTCAGCGATCTGCAGTCAGCTCCGAATGCCTGTGAGGATAGAAATCACAGTCGTCCCTGCACGGCTTATTATCTTGTGATTCCGAAAATCTATCATCATTGCAGCAATCCTCATTGTACCGATACGTGGCATGAAATTCTGGAGGACGAAAAGCACTATCGTCATATATACGGTTGATATCTGCCGGGGATTCAGTAGCGCTGCCGGATTGATGATCCGTTGCTTGCAGTGGGGTTTTGACTAAAAGATTGTCGGGGAGAACCGATCATGTTTGGAAGGAGTATCTGCAAAAAAATAATTTCCGTTTGTCTGTCAGCATTTTTGCTGACCGGATGCGGAAGCACAGAGAGCGAAGGAAAGGAAGAGTCAAAGGCCGTTTCCATGTCCCAAGCATCCATCCTTCAGGATAAAAAGGCGGTTGCCTCCTGGGAGGACAGTGCAATGGTGTTGCAGGAGCGTTGTATGCTGACAGGGGACACTCTGTATTATGTAGTTGCCAAATGGGATAATGAGGCGGGCAGACAGACCAATGTCTCTATCTGCAGAAAGCTGCGGGGAACAGTGGAGACGGAGGAAGCCGTGGTTCTGGAAGAGGAAGCGTGGCTGCTAACTTATTTTCTGGACGAGTGTGAATCTGTATACTGTTTCTATGGACGGGAGGAAAACGGGGAGACTGCCTATTCTTTAAAAAAAGTTTCCCGAGACGGAGAAACGGTTTTTGACAAAATCATATCCGGGGAAACGAAGTGTTTTGACTCGGAGTATCTGGAGACTGTCTTTGCGGGCGCGGCAGACCGGGAAGGGCGGATATGCCTGGCCAATGCCGGAGGTGATTTGTACCTGTTTAACGCGGCAGGAGAGTTTGTGTGCCTGGGGAAGGCCTCCTGGGATGCAGAATCTTACAATGGAGGACAGTGCGGGCTGGTGGTCGGAGCGGCAGACATTTTTATATACCTGACTGAGGGCAGGGAGGTGCGGCTGCAGGGGATTGACATGGACGAGGGGACACTGGGGACGGCGGCGGCGCTCAGACCTGACGGGCGGGAGAAGCTTCATGGCATTTCCCTGGAGGTTCACAGCGGGCATGACAGAGGCATTTTCCTTTCGGACAGCGATGCCCTGTGGAGATATGATCCCCTCGCCGGCGCACTGACGGAGATTTTGAGATGGAGGGACAGCGCAGTCAATATGGGAGACTATCGTGTAGGAGCCATTGGAATTTTGCCGGGGGATGCGTTGTATGTCTTGGCACACCAGTCCTACAGCGACACGGCTTTCGTGCAGATAGACTTCAGAGAGGAGGGGGAAGAGGCAGAGAAACAGATTGTGACCCTGGCAGCCATAGAGGGATTTGCCAATTACGGGCATCAAATAGCCTTGGAGGAGATGGCTGGCGCTTTCAACCGAGTGAGTGAAGAATATCAGGTGGAGTTTGCCGTATATGGGTCAGTTATGGATTTGGACATGGCGCTGGTACGGGGAGAAGGGCCGGATATATTCCCGGTGTGTGAAGTGGAGGATATTTTGGTGCTGGCGGATAAGGGAGTGTTGGAGGGCCTTTCGCCATACTTTGCAGAAAGCAGTATTGTGAGGGAGGAGGATTTGCTTGTTTCCGTCCGAAATGCGGGCATGATAAACGGGGAACTGGTATGTGTTTTCCCTACCTTCGGCATATATGGAATTAAAGTGAAAAAGGGCACGACGAACAGGGGCGTGTGGATGCCCGAGGATTACATTGCTCTGGGGGAAGAGAATCCAGAGCTGCCCATGTTTCATGATTTCCATCCCTCTTTTCAAGCTGACAGCGAGTATTATAACCATATTCTTTGGGTCTCTATCAAAGCGGATATGGGAAGCTACATTGATAAGGAGACGGGGGAATGCCACTTTGACGATGAAAAGTTTATCGCTCTTTTGGACAGGATAAAGGGGTTGAAGGTTCCTGCATCGGCTCCCGGCGGCGAAATCTCACGAAACGGCAGTAAGGAGGATCTCAGCGCGGCGCTCAGAAGTATCCCCGAACTGTTTGAGGAAGGGGAGCTTTTGACCTTTGAGAATTTCACGGAGACTCTTACGAATACGGAGGGAGAAGCGGACTATGGTGAAGTGGCGGGATACCCCAGCCGGAGCGGCAGGCCCTGTTACAGGCTGGATGATTGCGGCACTGCCCTGAGCATGAACAGCGCCTCTGAAAACAAGGAAGGCGCATGGGCATTTTTGGAGTATCTGCTCTCCGAGGAATATCAGAGCGGGATGGGAACCTTCCCCGTGCGGCAGGATGCCTTTGACAGATTTCTGGATTTCAGCGGGATGCTTCCAGGAGGTTATCGGGTTGCGGAGCTGACGGAGGAATCGAAAGAAGAACTGCGGTACAGAGCGGATAATATGTACTGGCTGGATGCGGTAATAAAAGAGGACTATATAGCTGTCATTCTGGAAGAGACTGGGGCTGTGTGGTCAGGAGACAGGACGGCCAGAGATGCAGCGGAGAATATTCAGAACAGAATATCACTGTCCTTGAGCGAGTGATGAAAAGCTGTTCAAGGCGGTTATTATGGAGAAACATAAGGAGGAATTGGAATATGAGAGTTAAGATGATTGCTTTATTGGCAGCGTTTGTGTGGGCATTGGTTATGATTCCTGTGGATGTAAAGGCGGCGGCTTTAGAGCCCTATTCCATTATCGCGGGGGAAGGATGCCATTGCGGGGGAATGCGTTTTGAGACGAGGACGGAAGATATGGAAGCAAGATCTTGCCCCTTGGCGGGGCATGGCGCTGCCTGCCCTAATTACTATTATGTCACTGTGAGGCTCTATCACGGCTGCACGAATCCATCCTGCCTGGACACATGGACAGATGTGAGCGGCTATCATACCCACTTGGGAGATACGGGCTGGCTGAATCTGTAAAGTGTTGGCGGCATATTAAATGCTGCTAAGGACAGGATGATTTAAAGGAAGCAATGGCGGGGACGGCGCATTTGGGCCCCGCCATTGCTTTTTATGTCAAAATCTTCGGCATAAAACTGTTGCGGGAATTTCCAAAAAGTACTACTATATAAGAAAGTAAATGCGGGTACGGCCCCGGAGCCGTACAGAATGGAGCGGACATGAAGGTTTACATTTCATTTCCTCAGGGGAAGTATAAGGCGCTGACCATGAGCTACGACGACGGGAAGATCGAGGACGTTCGTCTTTTGGAGATTTTTAACAAATACGGCATAAAGGGTACTTTCAATCTCAATTACGGCATTATGCTCACCGATCAGACAGGGCAGAAGCATCCCCGCATCGAGAAGGAGCAGGTGAAAGAGCTTTACGCGGGACATGAGGTCGCCACCCACACCATGACGCACCCTACCATTGAGCGTTGCCCCCTCACGAAGGTGGCCACGGAAATCATGGAGGACAGGAAGGGCCTGGAGCGCCTGACCGGCGGTCTGGTGAGGGGACATGCCTATCCCAACGGCTCCTACAGCGAGGAGATCAAGCTGCTTTTCAGGCAGCTCGGCATTGCCTACGCCCGGCTGGTGGAGACGGATCCCAGCTTTGCCCTCCCCGCCGATCCCATGGCGTGGAAGGCCACCTGTCACCACAACGACCCGAAACTGATGGAATATGCGGAGTTTTTTGTAGGTTTCCAGAAAAAGCAGTACTTGAAGCTGATGTATGTATGGGGGCACAGCTATGAGTTCGCAGACAGGGACAACTGGCAGGTGATAGAGGAGTTCTGCAAATATATGGGGGGCAGGGACGATATCTGGTATGCCACCAATATTGAGATCATCGACTATATGGAGGCGGCCCGCGGTCTGAAATTCTCGGCGGACAGTGAATCTGTCTATAACCCCGGCGCAATGAGCGTGTGGCTGCAGATCAACAGCGACAAATGTGTGGAGATACCCGGGGGAACCTATGTGGATATCAACACTTTGATTTAGCGGGCAAAAGACCCCGTCTGCGCACGGCCCGGCGCCGTGCACGGAAGGGGTCTGTGTTTTCAGGCGGGTAGGGGAGACTTTATTCGGCATAAAAGCGGGAGTAGGGAGTCTGAGCTTATTGTCTGAGAGAAGAGAAAAGAGGCGCTGAAGGGGATGAGGTGTCTCGGAACGGAGGCAGGAGTGCGGAAATATATTATGGCGTTGGACCAGGGGACCACCAGCTCCCGGTGCATCTTGTTTGACAAAAGGGGAAATATTTGTTCTATGGCCCAGAAGGAATTTACGCAGATATACCCTAAGCCGGGCTGGGTGGAACATAATCCCATGGAGATCTGGTCCTCACAGCTTGCGGTGGCCATCGAGAGCATGGCCATGGTGGGAGCCGCCGCCGGGGAGATCGCGGCCATCGGCATCACCAACCAGAGAGAGACCACCGTCCTGTGGGACAGACACACGGGTGAGCCTGTATACAATGCCATTGTCTGGCAGTGTCGCCGCACCTCGGACATGATTGAGGAGCTGAAGGAAGACGGGTTTGACCAAGTAATCCAAAAGAGAACGGGGCTGATCCCCGACGCCTATTTCAGCGCTTCCAAGATCGCATGGATATTAGACCATGTGCCGGGGGTCCGGGAGCGGGCGGAGAGCGGAGACCTTCTCTTTGGCACGGTGGATACCTGGTTGATCTGGAACCTGACCGGGGGCGCAGTGCATGTGACAGATTATACCAATGCCTCCCGAACCATGCTCTTTGACATTCACAGGCTGGTCTGGGATGAGGAAATATTGGAGCGCTTTCGAATTCCGGCTTCCCTGCTTCCCCAGGTGCGGCCCTCAAGCTGCGTGTACGGGGAGACGTATGCCGCTGTGCTGGGCGGCGCTGTTCCCATAGCGGGAGCCGCGGGGGACCAGCAGGCGGCTCTGTTCGGCCAGTGCTGCTTTGAGCAGGGAGAGGTGAAGAATACCTACGGAACCGGATGCTTTCTCCTGATGAATACCGGCCGGGATGCCATTGCCTCCCGGTCGGGACTTCTCACCACCATAGCTGCCAGCGCCTCCGAGCAGGTGGAATATGCCCTGGAGGGAAGTGTGTTCGTGGCGGGGGCGGGGATTCAGTGGCTGAGAGACGGTATGCGTATGATCAGAACGGCGGCTCAATCCCAGGAGTATGCGCAGCAGGCGGAGGACACTGCGGGAGTGTATGTGGTTCCGGCCTTTGCCGGGCTGGGCGCGCCCCACTGGGATCAATATGCCAGGGGAACGGTGGTGGGAATCACCAGAGGCTGTACCAAGGAGCATTTCATCCGTGCGGTCCTGGAGTCCATCGTCTACCAGACGGCGGATGTGTTAACGGCCATGGAACAGGACAGCGGGCTTTCGTTAAGGAGCCTGAAGGTAGACGGAGGCGCCAGCGCCAACGATTTCCTAATGCAGTTTCAGGCCGATATTGTAAATACCAGGGTGCGCAGACCGAAGTGCATTGAGACCACGGCGCTGGGAGCAGCCTATTTGGCGGGTCTTGCCGTGGGCTACTGGAAGGACCGGGAGGAAATTCTGGCAAATTGGCAGATCGGTGCGGGATTTGAGCCCGCCATGTCCCAGGAGAAGCGGGAAGAACTTTTAAAGGGCTGGAAGCGTGCCATAAGATGCGCCCTGGCCTGGTCTCAGGATCAATAGAAAACTTCCGTAGGGATAGATTAGGGATGGATGCGGAACTAAAACAGCATCAGCCCGAAGGCGCACTGATGAAAAACAGGAAGCCGAAGGCGGCCTGAATTTCATCACTGATCTGTGCGCCGTAGGTGCGGATGCGGAACTTAAATTAAGAAAGACGAGGTAAGGATACTATATGTTGGTTCAGAAGTATAAGGATATGCTGTCAGGCAAGTCCGTGATTCGGCAGCTTTCGGAATTTGCAACGGCCAGGGGGAAGGAGATCGGGTACGAGAATGTGTTTGACTACAGCTTGGGTAATCCGTCGGTCCCTGTGCCTCAGACCTTCACCAATGAGATGATGAAGCTGTTGACCACAAGGGAATCCTCTGTGCTGCACGGCTACAGTCCCAGCCTGGGTATCACCTCCGTCCGTGAGGCGGTGGCGGCTTCCCTGGAGAGGCGTTTCGGACTGCCCTACCGAAGGGAGCACATCTTCATGGCCTCCGGAGCGGCGGGGGCGTTGGCTCATGCGTTTCGCCTGGTGACGGAGCCGGGGGACGAGGTGCTTTGCTTTGCGCCCTTCTTTCCGGAGTACCGCCCTTATGTGGATTTGACGGGGGCTGTGTTAAAGGTGGTTCCTCCCGACACGGAGAGCTTTCAGATTAATTTCGAGGCCTTTGAGGCAATGCTGTCCCAGAAGGTGATGGCGGTGTTGATCAATACGCCCAACAATCCCTCCGGCGTGGTGTATTCCCGGGAGACGCTTGCGCGCCTGGCGGATGTGCTTAAGCGCAAGTCCGCGGAATACGGTCATACGATCTATCTGATATCGGATGAGCCCTACCGGGAAATTGTTTTCGAGGGAGTGGACGCCCCTTGTGTGTCTCAGTTTTATGACAATACTATCATGTGTTATTCCTTCTCCAAATCCCTGTCCCTGCCGGGGGAGCGCATTGGCTATGTGGCGGTGAACCCGGCCTGTGAGGACGCGGAGGATATGGTCAATATGTGCGGGCAGATCTCCCGGGGGATCGGCCATAACTGCCCGCCCTCCCTCATTCAGCTTGCGGTGGCGGAGACTCTGGAGCTGACGGCGGATTTGAAGGTGTATGAGACCAATATGAAGCTTTTGTATGAAAAGCTTGTGAAGCTGGGATTTACCTGTGTGAAGCCCGGCGGCACCTTCTACATTTTCCCCAGGGCGTTGGAGGAGGATGCCAAGGCTTTCTGCGATAAGGCGCTGAAATATGATTTGGTGCTGGTGCCCGGCGATACCTTCGGAGCGCCCGGATTTTTCCGTATGGCTTACTGTATCGAGACGGAAAAGGTGGAGAGGTCCCTGGCGGCTCTGGAAAGATTTGTGGAGGAGAATTATTCCCGCGGTTAAAGGGCGGGCGTGTGCAGGCATATGGCCAAACTGAGGGTTTAGAAAGGCGTGGTGATGGATATGTATCAGGCAGGACTTATTTTGGAGGGAGGCGGCATGAAGGGAGTATACACTGCCGGAGTGCTGGATCTCTTTCTGGACAGGGGGATACTGTTTTCCCGGGTGTACGGGGTATCGGCGGGAGCGGTTCATATGTGCAGCTATCTGTCGGGGCAGAGGGGCAGGGCCCTGGATGTGAGCGTGGATTATCTGGATTTGGAGGCCTACTGCGGTATGAGGAGTCTGCTTACCACAGGAAATTTCTTTCATGTGACTACCGGATATCACTTGATACCGGAATACCTGAGCCCTTTTGACTTTGAGGCGTTTGAGCGGTATGAGGGGAGGGCCTACAGCGTAGCCACGGATATCGTTTCCGGGCGGCCGGAGTATTTCCAGATGCGGAACATGAGGGAGGACATTGTCAAGATTCAGGCGTCCGCCTCCCTTCCCTTAGTCTCCCGCAAGGTGAAAATCAACGGCGGATACTATCTGGACGGAGGAATCAGCGACGCCATTCCCCTGCGCAAGTCCGTGATGGACGGCAACCAAAAAAATGTGGTGGTCATGACAAAGGAGACCGGATTTGTCAGGGGACCGGAGAGCGATTTTCATATGGCGCTCATAAAAGCCCGCTATTTTAAATATCCTAAAGTAGGAGAACTGATGGGGAATCGGCATGCCCGGTATCAGGAGACCCTGGATTATATAGAACAGCAGCGGGAGACGGGCCACGCGTTCGTTATCCGCCCGAAAAAGGCCGGCAGCGTGGGACGCATTGAGAGGGACAGGGAAAAGCTGTTGGCTCTGTATGAGGAAGGGTATCAGGACGCGGCGGACTGTTATGAGGAATTGAAGACATATCTTGAGCAGGGCAAACCACAGTCAGAGGAAGGAAAAGCATAAAAATGATGGAAATAATAAAAGCGATAATATATGGAATTGTGGAGGGAATCACAGAGTGGCTGCCCATCAGCAGCACGGGACATCTGATCCTGGTGGAGCGGCTGATCCCCTTTGAGAGCACCAGCGAGAACTTTTTTGAGATGTTCGATGTGGTTATTCAGTTGGGCGCCATCCTGGCTGTGGTGGCGCTGTTCTGGAACCAGATTTGGCCCTTTGCCCTGACGAAGAGGGAGAGGGAGAACCGTAAGGGCGCGGCTTCCTTTATCAAAATGGACATTATGACCCTGTGGTTTAAAATTTTGGTTTCCTGTGTTCCTGCGGCGGTGATCGGCATTTTGTTCGACGATGTGTTTGACGCCCTGTTCTACAATTACTTCAGCGTGGCGCTGGCGTTGATTGTGTTCGGTGTGGCTTTTATTCTGATTGAGAACTGGAACAAGGGGCGCAGCCCCAAGGTCACGGCCCTGGCGGACATCTCATATCAGACGGCGTTAATGATCGGCGTGTTCCAGTTGATTGCGGCCGTTTTTCCCGGTACCTCCCGTTCGGGAGCTACCATAGTGGGCGCGCTGCTCATCGGCGTCTCCCGGACGGTGGCGGCGGAGTACACCTTTTTCCTGGCAATCCCGGTGATGTTTGGAGCCAGCCTGCTGAAGCTTTTAAAGTTTGGCTTTGCCTTTGAGGGTTCGGAGCTGTTACTTCTGGTGCTGGGCACGGTGGTGGCTTTCGTGGTGTCCCTGTTTGTGCTGCGGTTTTTGATGGGATATATCAAGAAACATGACTTCAAGGTGTTCGGCTGGTATCGTATTGCGCTGGGAATCGTAGTGCTGGCGGCTTCGGCGTTTTTAAAATGAGGTGCGGCGGGGGCAGGATTTCGGCGTATGTATGGGGGCTGTAATGCCGTTTTTTGGGAGGAATGAGAAGAAATATGAAGGATAAAATTCGGACGGCGGTCATCGGCGTGGGGAATATGGGCAGCGGTTACGCCAAGCTGATTGCCGACGGGGAGATTCCGGGCATGGAGCTGGCGGCGGTGACTAGGGTGCGGGAGCCCTACCGGGGGAAAATCCGCGGGGCGCTGGACGCAGGGCTTCCCGTGTACGAGTCGGCGGACGCGCTGTTTGAGGCGGTGGATCGGGGAGAACTGTCCCTGGATGCTGCGG
>CATLGW010000049.1 GCA_949948715.1 uncultured Lachnospiraceae bacterium
GGTGCTAAATGTGCCAGGGTTTTGTTGTCTCAAAATTCCCACAGGAAACAAACCGTAAAGCAAACGATGAATAATGATTGATATTTCTTTGCGAACAGCGTACAATAGTAAATGAGAGGAGTGATACTATGGCACAGGTAATGGTAAATTTTAGGATGGACGAAGATTTAAAAAAGGACATGGAACGGACCTGTAAGGAAATGGGACTTACATTGACTGCAGCTTTTACTATGTTTGCGGCGAAAGTAACCAAGGAGCAGAGAATACCGTTTGAAATTGCTGTAGCTCCATTCAACGGTAAGGAAAATATGGAGCGGATTGAAAGGGCTGTCGCAGATGCCAATGCTTAACCGATAATAATGTCAGCCACAGCATATAATATATATAGTAGGAGGTATTTAAAAATATGGAATATATCATTAATCTTACTTGGGATAATGAAGCCTGCGTCTGGATCGCCACAAGTGCAGACATTCCCGGTCTAGTTCTTGAATCCGGCTCTTTTGATGCCCTATTGGAGCGCACACGCATTGCCATACCGGAGCTGCTCTCTCTTAATGCCTATTCAGAGCCGCTATCTATTTCTTTTATATCAGAGCGCCATGAAAGGATGACTGTGTAATGGCTGAATATGAAAAAAAAGTGCGTGAAATACTCTTAGAAAATAATTGTTCTTTCAAACGGCGTGGCAAGGGTGACCATGACATTTGGTACAGCCCAATTACAAAAAGGCATATTACGGTTGATACTAAAATCAAATCGCGGCATACGGCAAATGCGATTCTTAAGCAGAGCGGCATCGACTTTAAATTCTGATTATCCGGCCGCCGTTTATGTTCTATGAAACTATCGAAAGGAGACCCCCCATGCCAAAGATCAGATGCGCCATCTATGACCGTGTGAGCACAGATTTGCAAGTGAAAGAGGGCCTGTCTCTGGATGCCCAGAAGACTGCCCTGACCGACTACGCCATGGAACATGGATATGAAATTGTGGGATACTATGCCGACGAGGGCATCACCGCCCGGAAGAAAATGCAGAACCGCAGGGAGCTTATTCGTCTCCTGACTGACGTAAAGGCGGACAAGATCGACCTGATCCTGGTGACAAAACTTGACCGGTGGTTCCGTAACATAAAGGACTACCACAACACTCAGGCGATCCTGGAAGCTCATAACTGCAACTGGAAGACCATATTCGAGGAATACGACACCTCCACTGCCAACGGGCGCTTTGCCATTAATATCATGCTGTCGGTAAATGAGAACGAGTGCGACCGCACCTCCGACCGCATCAAGAATATTTTCGAGTATAAAAAATCTAATCGGCAGCACCTCAACGGCAAGCCCGCATTCGGCTACCGGGCAGACAAAAACAAACTGCTGGTGAAGGATCCCGATACGGAGCCCATTGTATCCGATATCTTCGACCGCTACTTTATTACCTACTCTAAGAAGGATGTCGTATCCTACATATTGGCTAAATATGCTGGTCACCCTTTTTGCCCCACCATGTACCAGGTGAATCGCGTCTTGAGTAGCGAAACCTATACCGGCACAATGTACGGCATAAAAGAATACTGCCCCGCGTACATTACCGAAGGGCAGTTCAGACAGATACATGAAATTTCCGACTCCAAAATCATTCCCCACCAGATCGAGCCTTTCCTGTTCTCCTCCATGATCAAATGCCCCGTCTGCGGCAAGAATATGGGCGGTTTCGTCAAACGGCAGCGTTTGCGGAATGGCTCCACCAGCGCTTACAAACGCTACCGATGCTCCGCAAAATTCACAGAGTTCCATAACGGAGCCTGTATCTCGGAGTCGGTTGTGGAATCGTATCTGCTCGATCATGTGGTAGATCAGCTCCACCTGGATATGCTCCGCCTGTCCCAGCAGCAGAGGGAACAGAAGCGGCGGCCTGACAAGTCGGCAAGCATCCGGGCAGAGCTTGACCGCCTCAACAATATGTACCAAAAGGGGCGTATTAAGGAGGAATACTATGACGAACAGTACACCCTTCTTACCGCTCAGTTAGAACAGTATGACACTACAGATAATGTCATCGTCCTGGAGGCCTACCGTGCCCTTTCTGACGTCTTTTCCGACGGCTGGCAGGAAATGTACCTTGAGCTGGATATCAACCATAAAAAGGCGTTCTGGAAGGAGGTAATCGCAGAGATTTGGGTGGACGGGACTTCACGCAAGATTTGCGGCTTCAAATTCAGGGTGTAGTAACTACTATTCCTCCACGGTAAACTCCCCCTGCCCGCCGGAGAAAGCCGCCGCCGTGGAGCCAAAATCAATGCTCTGGTCGATACTCAGGTCCACCGCCGGATCTATGCCGTTTTTCTCCAGAATATACTCAAACACCATCTCAGGCATACCGCCCGCCCTGCCTCCCAGCACATTCTTACCCTTCAGCATATCCCAGGTAAAATTGTCGATGGGCTCCCTGGATACCAGGAAATTGCCCGCTCTCTGAGTGAGCTGGGCAAAATTTACCACATAGTCCTCCGCACCGCCCGCATAGGTATAGATGGTGCTCTCGCTTCCCATAAAACCGATATCCGCCTCGCCTGCCAGCACGGCGGTCATGGTTTTATCCGCTCCGAATCCCGTCACCAGAGTCAGTTCAATCCCCGCCTCCTCAAAGTATCCCTCCTCGATGGCCACATACATCGGGGCGTAAAAGATGGAGTGGGCCACCTCATTCAAGGTAACCTTCGTCATACCGCCCGCGCCCTTGCCTCCCCCAGCGCTGCAGCCCGTGAGCGCCGCTGCCAGCATCACCGCCGACAGTGCCAGAGCGCCCGCCTTTTTCAAAGCAAACTTTTTCATAAAAGCCTCCCGGTTTTGTTTCGATGCTTTATCCTATGCGGCCGGCTGCCGTATCGTTCATAGGAAGCCGCAGAATGTACGCCCACGGCGCAACACAAAACCGGATATTCAGAACCAAAAGCCTTACAGATTGGCCTTGATTTTCTCTATCATCTCCTGGTATTCCCCCTCCGTGAGGAAAGTCTTCCCCGGATTCATCTGGAAGGTGCCTCCCCACTCGTCGCCGTCCTTGTACTTGGGAACCAGGTGCATATGTAAATGACATCCCGTGTCCCCGTAAGCGCCGTAGTTGAGCTTGTCCGGGTGAAACGCGGCATGGATGGCGCGGGCGGCATGGGCCACATCCGCCATGAAGGCGTCCCGCTCCTCATCGCTGATATCCACCATCTCACTGACATGATCCCTGTATGCCACAATACATCTGCCGGGCTTACTCTGTTCCTTGAAAAGAATCAGACTGCTCACCTTCAGATCACAGATAAAAATGCTGAATTTCTCCAAAAGTTCCCCTCTCATACAATATCCACAGTTTGCATCCTTCATGTTCTCCACCTTGCCTTTCTCCGTATCGCATTCTCCTTTTGGGTTACAGATCCTTCGTTCCCTATTATACTCCCCAGGAGGGATTCTGGCAAACGGATTCCGGCGACTTCTCCGGGTACTGCGCCCGGAATGCCACCGTCGTGTTGCTCTCATCCGTCTGATAATAAAAGGCAGAATACTACAGTCCGCCCTGTCGCCAGAAAGACCAGGGAAATTTCGAAGGAACTCTTACGGCAGATTCTTGTGTTCAACTATTACAGGGTGCAGGGCAGCAAGGATAAATCCCGGCCGATGTCCCTGCCCGGGGGCCTCAGATTATCAAAAAGATTGGACATGATACCCCTGTCTATGCTAAACTGACCACAAGAAGAGATAACGCCGGAGATTGCATTCCTTTTGCCCGCCACGGACAAACATTCTGGAATGCACAAAACAGGGTATGCGGTGTTACCAATGTAAACGTTTTGGGTTTTCCTCATTCGAAAATGGGGCTCTTACTGAAACCCCGGGGGTTCACCCCGGGGTTTTTAAAGCCTTACTTATTGTAGCAAACGATCTGTCCGAAATCTGCTTTCAGGGACGCGCCGCCCACCAGGCCGCCGTCGATGTCAGGCTGTGCGAACAGTTCGGGAGCGCTGGATGCGGAAACGGAGCCGCCGTACTGAATGCGGATAGCCTCTCCGGTGGCTGCGTCATAAATCTCTGTGATACAGTCGCGGATGGCCTTGCACACCTCCTGGGCCTGCTCGGTGGTAGCCACCTTTCCGGTGCCGATGGCCCAGATAGGCTCATAGGCGATCACGGCCTTCTTCGCCTGGTCCGCCGTCACATTTAAGAAGGCAACCTTGATCTGCTGGCGAATGAAATCAATGGTTACACCCTGTTCTCTCTGGGTCAGGGACTCCCCGCAGCAGATGATGGGTGTAATGTCATGCTCGAAGGCCTTCAGCACCTTCCGATTCACCGTCTCATTGGTCTCGGCAAAGTACTCTCTTCTCTCGGAGTGGCCGATAATCACATATTTTACCCCTGCGTCGTCCAGCATGGCGGGAGAAATCTCGCCGGTAAAGGCACCCTTCTCCTCAAAATACATATTCTCCGCGCCGATATGGATGTTGGTGCCCTTCACGGCCTCCACTGCGGGGATAATGTCGATGGCGGGCACACAGAACACCACGTCCACCTCGTCGTTCCCCACCAGGGGCTTTAAGGTGTTGATCAGCTCCACGGCCTGGCTGGGAGTCATGTTCATCTTCCAGTTGCCTGCGATAATTTTCTTTCTTGCCATATTTTTTTCCTCAATTCCTTACATTTTCGCCGCTGCGGGCCTGCGTCCCGTCAGCCTTCTATTTGCCCTGCCGCCTCATATATCGGCGCTCTGCCTAGGCTCTGTCGTCTGCTGCCGCCACTCCGGGAAGCTCCTTGCCCTCCAAGAACTCCAGGGAAGCCCCGCCGCCGGTGGAAATGTGACTCATCTTGTCGCCGAAGCCGAGCTGGTTCACCGCCGCCGCGGAGTCGCCGCCGCCGATGATGGTGGTTGCGTCTGTCTCTGCCAGTGCCTTTGCCACTGCAATGGTGCCGGCAGCCAGAGTGGGATTCTCAAACACGCCCATGGGCCCGTTCCAAACCACGGTCTTTGCATTTTTTACGGCATCCGCAAAGAGCTCCCGGGTCTTGGGACCGATATCCAGGCCCTCCTGATCCGCGGGGATCTTGTCGGAATCCACGAAGGAAACCTCCACAGGCCCGTCGATGGGGTTGGGGAACGCCTTCGCGATAGTGGTGTCGATGGGCAGCAGAAGCTTCTTGCCCAGCTTTTCCGCCTTGTCCATCATCTCCTTGCAGTAGCCGATCTTCTCGTCGTCCACCAGGGAATTGCCCACCTCCATACCCTGAGCTTTCAAGAAGGTGTAAGCCATGCCGCCGCCGATGATCAGGGTGTCGCACTTCTCCAGCAGATTGGAGATCACGTTCAGCTTGTCGGCCACCTTTGCGCCGCCCAGAATAGCCACGAAGGGACGCACGGGATTCTCCACCGCATTCCCCAGGAAATCAATCTCCTTCTGCATCAGATAGCCCACCGCGTTCTCGCCGCCCTTGGCCGTAATGCACTTGGTCACCCCCGCCACGGAGGCGTGAGCCCTGTGAGAGGAACCGAAAGCGTCGCACACATACAGATCGGCCAGATCAGCCAGTTCCTTGCTGAACTGCTCGCCGTTCTTGGTCTCCTCGGCGCCGCGGAAACGGGTGTTCTGCAGCAGAACCACATCCCCCTCCTTCATGGCCTCCACAGCCTTGGTGGCCTCCTCGCCGGTCACATTGTAATCGGCCACAAAGACAACCTCCTTGCCCAGCTTCTCGGACAGTCTCTTAGCCACAGGGGCCAGGGATTCTCCCTCGTTGGGGCCGTTCTTCACCTTGCCCAGGTGGGAGCAGAGAATCACCCTGCCGCCGTCGTCCATCAGCTTCTTGATGGTGGGAAGGGCCGCAACAATACGGGTCTCGTCCGTGATCTCACCGTTCTTTAAGGGTACGTTGAAGTCACATCTCACCAGCACCCTCTTGCCCTTAGCGTTAATATCGTCCACAGATTTCTTGTTTAAGCTCATCTCTTCTTTCCTTTCCGTTTCTGCGGGAAATCAGTCCGGCCCCTGCCGAAGCTTCTCCCGCCTGACTTAAAAGGCCCGGCCCCAAAGGACCGGACCTGAAAATTCCGTTTCTCCCATTCATTGACCGATGAGGTCAAATACGGAGCTGTCTGCACTTTCTCATCAAACTCTTCCGTAACCTGCAAGCTTCCCGAGGCTTATGCAAGCTCGCTGAAATACTTGATGGTACGAACCATCTGAGAGGTGTAGCTGTTCTCGTTGTCATACCAAGACACCACCTGTACCTCGTACTGGTCGTCGGAAACCTTGTTCACCATGGTCTGGGTAGCATCGAACAGGGAGCCGTATCTCATGCCGATCACATCGGAGGATACGATCTCGTCCTCGTTGTAGCCAAAGGACTCGTTTGCGGCAGCCTTCATTGCCGCGTTGATTCCCTCCTTGGTCACATCAGCCTTGTTGACCACTGCGGTCAAAATGGTGGTGGAACCGGTGGGGGTGGGAACGCGCTGTGCGGAGCCGATGAGCTTGCCGTTCAGCTCGGGGATTACCAGGCCGATAGCCTTTGCAGCGCCGGTGCTGTTGGGAACGATATTCACGGCAGCCGCGCGGGATCTTCTCAGATCGCCCTTTCTCTGAGGTCCGTCCAGAGTCATCTGATCTCCGGTGTAAGCATGGATAGTCACCATGATGCCGGACTGGATGGGCGCATACTTGTTCAGAGCGTCCGCCATGGGAGCCAGGCAGTTGGTGGTGCAGGATGCTGCGGAGATGATGGTGTCGGAAGCCTTCAGGGTCTCGTGGTTGGTGTTGAACACGATGGTAGGAAGATCGTTTCCGGCAGGAGCGGAGATAACAACCTTGCGGGCGCCGGCATTGATATGAGCCTGAGCCTTCTCCTTGCTGGTGTAGAAGCCGGAGCACTCCAGAACAACGTCAACCTTCAGCTCGCCCCAAGGGCAGTTGTTGGCATCCGGGAACGCATAGATCTTGATCTCCTTGCCGCATACGGTGATGGAGTCATCACTGCTCGTCACCTCGTCGGCATGCTCGTACTTGCCCTGAGATGAATCGTACTTCAACAGGTGAGCCAGCATCTTGGGGCTGGTAAGATCGTTGATTGCAACAACCTCGTATCCCTCTGCCCCGAACATCTGTCTGAATGCCAGACGGCCGATGCGGCCGAAACCGTTAATTGCTACTCTTACTGCCATGTTAGTTTCCTCCTAAATAATAGTTTTTTATCTCATTTTGACCATTACTGAGTAATGTTAGTCGGATCCGGTCAAAAAAAGCCTGTCCGATTGTCAAAATTTTATCAGCAAGGATATTTTACCTAATTCAACCCGAGAATTCAAGATATAAATGAAAAATATTTGGCAATTCTGTATAAAATTTACAGTTTGTTTATATTTTCCTGCTTTTTGTCCTCTTTTTTGGTATACTGTTATAGGCTGGCTTTCCGGGAAGCCGTCTGCTTCCCAAAAGCCAGTCCGCCGAAAGTACAGCTATGTCAAATTAACAGCATCTGCCCGGACGGGGCCCGGGACAACGTCCGGCTGGACCTTTCAGACGGACTTTGTCCCGTCAGCATTGGGTCCGGAAGGGCAGATGCGGAACTTATGCGGAACTGATTTACAGCATCTGCCCGGACGGGGCACGGGACAATGTCCGGCTGGACCTTTCAGACGGACTTTGTCCTGCCAGCATTGGCACCGGAAGGGCAGATGCGGAACTTATGCGGAACTGATTTACAGCATCTGCCCGGACGGGGCCCGGGACAACGTCCGGCTGGACCTTTCAGACGGACTTTGTCCCGGCCGCGTTGGGTCCGG
>CATLGW010000050.1 GCA_949948715.1 uncultured Lachnospiraceae bacterium
GTTCCGGGCGACAGGGATATGCAGGAGGGGAGACGCTCCGCCCAGGGTGACAGAGAGATGCAGGAGAGGCGTCCCGTCCAGGGAGGCAGATCAGTTCCGGGCGACCGGGATATGCAGGAGGGGAGACGCCCCGCCCAGGGGGGCAGACCGGCTCAGAGCGGGCAGGAGGTCAGACGCGCTTCTCAGGGAGGCGGAAGAGTGCCCCAGGGAGAGAGAAGAGCTGTCCGGGAGAGTACGGAGCAGGCGGATGAGCGCAGGATTCCGCCCAGACAGACTGCTTCGGGCGGCGGCCGTAAACAAAACTGGAAGTCAAAGAATTTTGCGGCGGACGATGAGGATGAATTTGAATTTGAGTATCTGAATTGGGACGGAGAGGACGAATAAGATATAAACAGAGGGATTGCCGGCATTTTCCGTTGGAAGGTGTCGGCAATCTTATCGTTGACAGTTTTGCTCTCCTGTTATATCATCAATATAACAAAAGCTGTCCGGGAAGGGAGGGAACCGGGATGATCATTGAGATTGATTTTAACAGTGACGAGGCGCTGTATCAGCAGCTCTGCAACCAGATTATCATGGGGATTGCCGCCGCCCGGTTTCAGGAAGGGGATTCCCTTCCCAGCGTGCGCCAGATGGCGGATTCCATCGGCATCAATATGCACACGGTGAACAAGGCTTACGCGGTGCTAAAGCAGGAGGGCTATGTGAAGGTGGACAGGCGCAGGGGCGCGGTGATCTCTCTGGACAATGACCGAATGCGGGCGCTGGAGGAGCTGAAGAAGGAGCTGCAGGTGATTCTGGCAAAGAGTACCTGCAAGAATATTGCCAAGGATGAAATACATCGGTTGATTGACGAAATATATGAAGATTATGGAGGGCTTTGTTGATGCAGTCGCATTTTACGCAAAAGGCGCAGACGGCGCTTTCACAGGCAGCCAGGTGCGCCCGCAGCCTGAAGCAGGGATATATCGGCACGGAGCATATCCTGGTGGGGCTTTTGAAGGAGCAGACGGGTGTGGCGGCCAAGGTGCTTGGCGACAACGGCGTCGAGGTGAATCAGGTCATAGATATGATTCGTGATCTGATCTCCTTTGAGAAGGGCGTCACGGTGAGGGAGAGAGAGGGCTATTCCCCCAGAGCTCAGAAGATATTGAGCGAGGCCCACAGACAGGCGGAGCGTTTTCGCCAGAAGGAGACGGGCACGGAACATTTGCTCCTGGCTTTGATCAAGGAGGGGGAGAATGTGGCGGTGCGGCTCCTGAACACATTGGGCGTCAATGTTCAGAAGGTGTATGTGGATACCCTGGCGGCCATCGGGCAGGACACGAACCTGTACAAGGAGGATTTGGGGCGCAAGGCTTCCGGGAAGGCCAAGACGTCCACGCTGGACCAGTATAGCAGAGATTTGACTGCCCTGGCCAGAGAGGGAAGACTGGATCCTGTGATCGGCAGGGAGGACGAGATTCGCCGGGTGATACAGATCTTAAGCCGCCGCACCAAGAACAACCCCTGTCTGGTGGGGGAGCCCGGAGTGGGCAAGACCGCCGTGGTGGAGGGGCTGGCCCTCCGCATTGTGTCAGGGGAGGTGCCCTTTACCGTACAGAACAAGAGAGTGCTGACCCTGGATCTCTCCGGCATGGTGGCGGGCAGCAAATATCGGGGAGAGTTTGAGGAGCGCATTAAGAAGGTGATCCGAGAGGTGATCGAGGACGGCAATGTGATTCTGTTTCTGGATGAACTTCACACCATCATCGGCGCGGGAGGCGCGGAGGGGGCTATCGACGCCTCCAACATTATGAAGCCCTCCCTGGCCAGAGGGGAGATACAGCTCATCGGGGCCACCACCATCGCCGAATACCGAAAGTATGTGGAGAAGGACGCGGCGCTGGAGCGGCGCCTGCAGCCGGTGAATGTGGAGGAGCCCACGGAGGAGGAGGCTGTCCGGATTCTGGAGGGAATCAAGGGCAAGTATGAGGAGCATCATCATGTGACCATAGACTCCGACGCCATTCAGGCCGCCGTGAGGCTGTCCAACCGCTATATCAACGACCGGAATCTGCCGGACAAGGCCATAGATCTGATCGATGAAGCTGCGGCCAGCGCCAGGCTGCGGGCCATGGATCTGCCGGACAAGCAGAAGGAGCTGTTGGATCAGATCAAGAAGATGGATCTGCAGATCGAGCGTTCCATCCGTATGGAGGCTTTTACCCAGGCTGCCGAAATCAAGAGCAATCAGGATCAGCTTGTGAAAAAATATGAGCGTATGCGCAGACGCAGGGAGGACAGGGAGCAGGAGTACAGTTTTGTCCTGGGGGAGAATGAGATCGCCGAGGTGGTGGCCATGTGGACCAAGATCCCTGTGCAGAAGCTGGCGGAGAAGGAGAGCGAGCGGCTGCTTAAGCTGGAGGGGCTGCTGCACAGGCGGGTGATAGGCCAGGAGGAGGCTGTGACAGCCGTGGCCAAGGCCATGCGCCGGGGCAGAGTGGGGCTCAAGGATCCGGGACGTCCCATCGGTTCCTTCCTGTTTTTGGGGCCCACCGGCGTGGGAAAGACGGAGCTGTCCAAGGCTCTGGCGGAAGCCATGTTCGGCTCCGAGGACGCCATGATACGTGTGGATATGTCCGAGTATATGGAAGGGCATTCCGTTTCCAAGATGATCGGCTCTCCCCCCGGATATGTGGGATTCGACGAGGGGGGACAGCTCAGCGAGAAGGTGCGGCGCAATCCCTATTCGGTGGTTCTCTTTGACGAGGTGGAGAAGGCCCATCCGGATGTGTTCAATATCCTGCTGCAGGTGCTGGACGACGGACATATCACCGACTCCAAGGGCCGGAAGGTGAGCTTTAAGAATACCATCCTGATCATGACCTCCAACGCGGGCGCCCAGCGCATCGTGGATCCCAAGAATTTGGGTTTTTCCACGGACAACAGCGCCAAGAAGGACTATGAGAAGATGAAGTCGGGCGTCATGGAGGAAGTGAAGCGTAGCTTTAAGCCGGAGTTTATCAACCGCATAGACGATATTATCGTGTTCCACCAACTGGATAATGATAACATGAAGGCCATTGTGGAGCTGCTGGCGTCAAATCTTTACAAAAGATGTGAATCCCAGATGGGCATCAGCCTGAGGTTGAGCGCCGCCTTAAAGGAGCACCTGGTGGAGAAATATTCCGACAATAAGATGGGTGCCCGTCCCTTAAAGCGCGCCCTTCAGTCTGTGGTGGAGGACGCTCTGGCGGAGGAGATCCTGAGAAAGAAGGTTGCGCCCGGGGACAAGGTTCTGGCCGGGTATAAGGGAGGCAGGGTCGTGTTCACGGTGAAGGAGTAATTTGTAAATTTTTTAGAAAACTTATTGAAAAAACTAGATAATCGGTACAATTTATATTATACTGTTGGTATAACTACAAACGAGCAGGAGGGCATAACGATGGCAGTAGTAGAAGAGTTGCTCCGCAGTGAGTCGGACGGCACGATCAGTTTCGGGAATCATAAGCTGGTAAAGAAAGCCAAGCTGGAAGACTTTAAGCACGCAGGGGATTTGTTGAAAGTAAAGACCTGCGGCGAGATCACGAAGCTGGAGAAGAACGGTATGTTTCTTTACGAGTCGGTGCCCGGCACCAGCGTTTTGAATTTTGCGGAGAAGGAGTCCGGTGTGGAGTTCGTGGTGGAGGGCGATGAGGACGCCCAAATTACCGTCGGCCTTACCGATGAGACAGAGTACGAGGTATTTGTGGCTGACAAGAGTACCGGTACCATGAAGACAGGCCTGGGCGGCAAGCTTTCTCTGAGCGTGGAGCTGGAGACGGCGGGGGAGGTTGCCGTCAGGATTGTACAGGTATAGCGAGGCTGTGACATGGGAGTTGACGTGAGATGATGTTCTGATGTCTGCAGCAGGGCAGTTTCGCAAAGAACATCTAAGCCTCACACCAAAGAATGCCGAAGTTGCGTGCATTCTTCCTTCAGATTCAGCGAAGCGTAGATAAGGATACGGACAGAGAATCCCCATTGGTGGGATTCTCTGCCTGTTTATGGTAAAAGAGTTGACTACAGGAAGGAAAATTGATGGCTAAGGGCAAAAACACCACCGTATTTTATTGTCAGAGCTGCGGCTACGAGTCCTCCAAGTGGATGGGGCAGTGTCCGGGATGCAGGGAGTGGAACACCTTCGTGGAGGAGACTGTGAGCGGAGCGGACCTTAGAGGGGGCGGGGGAGCCGTGGGCAGAGGGCTGGATCGGCCAAAGCCCTGTGTCCTGTCCCAGATATCCATAGTGGAGGAGAACAAGCTTCTCACGGGTATCGGGGAGCTGGACCGGGTGCTGGGAGGAGGAATTGTCCAGGGTTCTCTGATTTTGGTGGGAGGAGACCCGGGCATCGGGAAGTCAACTCTCCTCCTTCAGGTATGCCACAGGCTGTCCCAGGGGGGCCACAGAGTGTTGTACATATCCGGGGAGGAGTCCCAGGTGCAGATCAAGATGAGGGCGGACCGGATCGGCAGCTTTTCTCCGGAAATGCTGCTGCTGTGCGAGACCAGACTGGATGTGGCGGCCGACATCATCCGTCAGGGAAAGCCCGAGGTGGTGGTGATCGACTCCATACAGACCATGTATAACGATCAGGTCTCCGCGGCCCCGGGCAGCGTGTCCCAGGTGCGGGAATCCACGGGGGTTCTGCTGCAGTTGGCCAAGGGGCTGGGGGTTTCCGTGTTTATCGTGGGACATGTGACCAAGGAGGGCACGGTGGCGGGGCCCCGGGTGCTGGAGCATATGGTGGACACGGTGCTGTACTTTGAGGGGGACCGCCACGCCTCCTACCGGGTTCTGCGGGGGGTGAAGAATCGCTTTGGCTCCACCAACGAGATCGGTGTGTTTGAGATGCGGGAGCAGGGCCTTGAGGAGGTGCATAATCCTTCCGAGTATATGCTGGACGGAAGGCCGGAAAACGCCAGCGGCTCCGTGGTGGCGTGCACTATGGAGGGCACCAGGCCTTTGCTCATAGAGATACAGGCCCTGGTATGCCACAGCAATTTCGGGATTCCCAGGAGGCAGGCCACGGGCACGGATTTTAACAGAGTCAATCTGCTGATGGCGGTGCTGGAAAAGCGATCCGGCGTTCAGCTTTCAGGCTGCGACGCCTATGTGAATATCACCGGGGGCATGAAGATTACGGAGCCGGCCATTGATTTGGGGATCCTGCTGGCGGTGCTTTCCAGCTTCCGAAGCCGTCCCTTGAGTCCCCGGCTCATGGCTTTCGGGGAGGTGGGCTTGAGCGGCGAGGTTCGCTCGGTAACCATGGCGAAGCAGAGGGTGGCGGAGGCTGAGAAACTTGGATTCGACACCTGCGTGGCGCCCTGGGGGTGCGCGGAGGACTGCAAAAAGAGCAGCGGGATCAGGATATTGGGAGTGAAAAGCATACAGGAGGCCATTGACCTGCTGTTGTAGGGGAGGCTTCGGGAGCGGGACTTAACAGGAAGGACGGAAGAAATGCGGTTAAGAGATTTGTTGCCATATCAATCAATTGTAATACAATGCCATGACAACCCGGATGCGGATGCGTTGGCCAGCGGGTTGGGAGTCTATACCTATCTGAAAGCCCAGGGCAAAAAGGTGCGTCTGGTGTACGGCGGTCCCCGGCCTATTCAGAAGAGCAATCTGGCGCTGATGGTGGACACTCTTGAGATTCCGGTGGAGCATGTGGAAGCCCTGGATTCCCCGGAGCTTCTTGTGACGGTGGACTGTCAGTACGGGGAGGGGAATGTGACCCGTTTCGAGGCCCGGAATGTGGCGGTCATCGATCATCACCAGATCAGCGGGAAGCTGCCGGAGTTAAACGAGGTGCGCAGCCATCTTGGTTCCTGCTCCACTGTGGTGCGGGAGCTATTGGAGGCGGAGGGCGTGGACCTGAATTCCGACAGAAGACTGGCCACGGCGCTGTATTACGGCCTGCTCACGGACACGGGCAATTTCACGGAGGTGTCCCATCCCATGGACAGGGATTTGCGGGATGACGCCAGGTTTGACAGGAGGTTGATCACCCGCTTCCGCAACGCCAATCTATCCCTGAAGGAACTGGAGATCGCGGGGAAGGCGCTCATAGATTATCATTTCAGCGATACATACCGCTACGCGGTGGCCATGGCGGAGCCCTGTGATCCCAATATTCTGGGTATGATCAGCGATCTGATGCTGGAGGTGGATGTGGTGGACACCTGCCTGGTGTACAATGTGCAGCCATCGGGCATCAAGATCTCCGTGAGAAGCTGTGTGAAGGAGGTGAAGGCCAGCGAATTGGCAGATTTTATCACCCAGGGCATAGGTTCCGGCGGCGGACACCGGGAGAAAGCCGGGGGCTTTATCCAGACGGAGCTGTTTGAGAGGGAGTATGAGAAATTCTGCGTTCGGACAGGGCGAAGTCCGGAGGAGGACCGGCAGGAGGGGACGGAGGCCTTTCTGGTGTGGCGCATGGAGGATTATTTTGACGATATCGAGATTATACACGCCGGAGATTACACGGCCGATCTGGAGGCCATGGATGCCTACCGGAAGAAGCAGATTCCCATCGGATATGTGGAGGCGGGGAAGGTGTTTGAACAGGACACGAAAATCTGCGTCAGGACCATGGAAGGAGATCTTGATGTGCAGATCAGAGAGGATCTGTACCTTATGATCGGCGTTCAGGGCGAGGTGTACCCCAACAGGCGGGAGAAGTTTGAGCGCAGCTACAAACGGTTGGAGGAGCCCTATGTCTTTGACGGCGAGTACAGCCCCATGGTGAAGGAGATGGCGGAGGGGAAAAATATCTCTTTGATTCCTCACGCGAAGGCCTGTATGCCAACGGGTGAGGTCCGCATCTATGTGAAGCGTCTGGATCACCGCGTCAAGGTGTTCACCGCCTGGGACGAGGATAAGTATATGCTGGGCCGCGAGGGGGATTATCTGGCGGTGCGCAGGGACGATCTAAGAGACGTCTACATTATCGAGCAGGGAATCTTTGACAGGACCTATGAGAGATGCTAGT
>CATLGW010000051.1 GCA_949948715.1 uncultured Lachnospiraceae bacterium
TCAACGCAGAGCCAGTGGTATTCCACTGGAAATATAACCTTGATGATATCAATGTATCAGAGGAAGTCATTGTAGATACACTACCAATTAAAAAGTCCAGTTAATTGGCGAACGTTATACTAGTGATGATCATTCCTTTTTTGTGGATGCTTTCCGCATCCATCAAGAGTGACAGAGAGGTGTTTCAGATGAATCCCTTTGTGTGGATTCCGGAAAAGCCAAGGTGGAGCAATTACCAGGATATCTGGACGAAAATTCCCTTTGCAAGATTTGTGGCCAACACGGTTTATCTCACCATTGTGGTGACATTTCTGCAGATTTTGACCAGCAGCTTTGCGGCGTACTCCTTTGCCAAGCTGCATTTTGGGCATAAAAACGGGCTGTTTCTCGCTTACATAGCCACCATCGCCATGCCCTGGCAGGTGTACATGGTGCCGCAGTTTATTATGATGAGGAGGATGGGGCTGAACGACAAGCTGTTGGCCATCATCTGCCTGCAGGCGTTCTCCGCCTTCGGCGTGTTTATGATGAAGCAGTTTTATGAGGGTATACCGGACGATCTGTGTGAGGCGGCCAGGATAGACGGCATGAGCGAATATAAGATATATGCCACCGTCATGCTGCCGCTGTCGAAACCGGCTCTGTCCACCCTGACCATCTTCACCTTTGTGAACACCTGGAACGACTATCTGGGCCCCCTGATCTATTTAAAGAGTCAGCATAAGAAGACCATCCAGTTGGGCCTTAAGATGTTTATCAGCCAGTATTCCTCCGATTACGGTTTAATTATGGCCGGATCTGTGCTATCATTAATACCGGTACTGATCGTGTTTTTGTGTCTGCAGAGATACTTTGTGGAGGGCGTGGCCTCCACGGGGCTGAAGGGATAATATGGCAGCAGGTTTTAGGCGTCCCGTCCCTGACGGGGCGCCTGGGAGCTTCCCGGCTGTAGCGAACCTGCGGGTATGTCCGGTGCATTGCGGATTGCAGGACGGGGCTTGGGAAGAGCAGGGATCGATTTTGCGGCGGACGAAAGGAGAGGAAAATGTCTGTTATTTTTGAGAATTATCCGGAGATTACCGGGGAGGAGACAAAAAAAGGTCTGACCTTCTGCAATGAGCAGATTCTGCGTGTTCTGCCGCAGTTTACGGAAAGGTTTCAGAAGGCTTACAGCGAGGGAAATTTTTATCAGCCGGTGGAAAACGACGACTGGACCTGCGGCTTTTGGACCGGGGAAATCTGGCTGGCCTATGAGTTTTCCGGGGACGAGAGGCTGAAGAAAGCGGCCGAGATACAGGTGGACAGTTTCTTAAACCGCATTCGGAACAAGATTGCCGTGGATCACCATGATATGGGATTTCTCTATTCGCCCTCCTGTGTGGCAGCCTATAAGCTGACGGGGAGCGAAAAGGGAAGGGAGGCGGCTCTTCTGGCGGCGGACCAGCTCATAGCCAGGTATCATCCCGTGGGCGAGTTCATCCAGGCCTGGGGGGCCATGGACGCGCCGGAGAATTATCGGCTGATTATAGACTGTCTGCTGAATCTCCCCCTTTTATATTGGGCCTCCCAGGAGACGGGGGACGCAAAATACCGGGATATCGCCGAGAAGCATATTCACACGGCGGTGGCCAATGTCATCAGGGAGGATTTTTCCACCTGGCACACCTTTTTCTTTGATATGAAGACGGGGGCTGCGGACCACGGGGCTACCTGCCAGGGCTATCGGGACGGCTCCGCCTGGGCCAGGGGCCAGGCCTGGGGTGTGTACGGTATGGCGCTGGCGTACAAATACACCGGAAGGAAGGAATATATCGATCTTTTTAAGGGGGTGACGGAATATTTTCTGACCCATCTGCCCAAGGATCTGGTTCCCTTCTGGGATTTGGAGTTTACCGACGGGGACGACCAGCCCAGGGATTCTTCCTCCGCCTCCATTGCAGCTTGCGGTATGCTGGAGATGGTGAAGTATCTGGAGAGCGGAGATGCGCAGCATTACCGTAGAATTGCGTACCAGATCATGAAGTCCCTGTATGACAATTATGCGGTGAAGGACGGGGCGGTCTCCAACGGCCTGGTGCTGCACAGCACCTACTCCAAGCATTCCCCCTACAATACCTGCAATCATTACGGCGTGGACGAGTGTAATCTGTGGGGCGACTACTTTTACATGGAGGCGCTGACCAGGATGAGCAGGGAATGGGAGCTGTACTGGTGATGGGAGCTAAGAGTGCGGAAAGCAAGGAGATTTTTGAAACTCTGCCTGTGCCGAAGGCACTGAAAGCAATGGCGGTTCCGACCATTTTCAGTCAGATTATCGTGTTGATCTACAATCTGGCGGACACCTTTTATGTGGGAAGAACGAATAACCCCTATATGGTTGCTGCCGCTTCTCTAATACTGCCGGTGTTTAATATTACAATTGCGCTGGCAGGCCTTACGGGAATCGGCGGCGGCTCGCTGATGGCAAGGCTTTTGGGAGAAAAGCAGGAGGATGAGGCCAAAAAGGTGTGCGGCTTTAGCTTCTACAATAGGCATCTCAAGGGAAGCCGGGTTCGGCATTACAATGGGCGGGCTGATAAACATTGTGCTGGACCCGCTCTTTATGTTTGTTTTTCTGCCCAGGGGATATGAGATATTGGGAGTCGGCATGGCAACCTGCCTGTCCAACTGTATTTCATGCGCCTATTTTTTCCATGTGGTTCACAGGTACAAAAAAACGTCGGCGCTTTCCACGCTGCTCTTTGATCTGGATTATGTTGTGATAGATCGTCTGATGGCAGCTTACGGCGACATTCCTCTGGCCGCAATCGGCATCGTACTGAAAGCCGAGCGTCTGCCTTTAAATGTGGGCATAGGTCTTTGTCAGGGGATGATGCCTCTGGTAGCCTACAATTATGCCTCTAAAAATCACGGAAGGATGGAGGAAACCGTTCGTGTTTCAAGAAGAGTAGGTCTGGCAACGGCGTTTGGAGAGGGAGGCAAAGCGTTGTTCCTGGGCGTCATGCGCTGGGCCGTATTTAATATTCCCATGCTCTTTGTGCTGAACAGGGTGTTGGGAATGTACGGTATCGTATGGTCGCAAATTGCGGCGGATATCCTCACGGTGGCCCTGTCAGTATATGTTTACCGCAGGCACAAAGCTTCCCGAGAATGGAGCTGAGCTCACGTTGTAACAGGGCAAAAATCTGTTGACATACCATTCTACAAGATGTAATATGATAATATACTACTGTTTGTAGAATGGGAGGGCGTAAGTATGCGGGAATTGAGAATGGGAACTGCCGAGGCAAAATTTGCTGACATGATCTGGGACAATGAACCGATAGCATCAGGGGATCTGGCCAAATTGGCAAATAATGAATTTGAGTGGAAAAAGACTACCTCCTTCACCGTATTAAAAAGGCTGTGTGAGCGGGGGCTCTTTCAGAATCAGAAAGGGATCGTTACTTCCCTGATATCCAAAGAGGAGTTTTATGCGCGCCACAGCGAGCTTTATGTGGAGGAGACCTTCGGCGGATCCCTGCCGGCCTTTTTGGCTGCCTTTGGCTCAAGAAAGAAGCTTTCTAAGAAGGAAATTGATGAAATCCAGAGTATCATCGACTCTATGAGGGGGTGAGTATATGCTGGGGCAGATTTTTCTGAAGGTATTGGATATGAGCCGGGCGGCGGGTATGGTGATTGTCGTCGTATTTACAGCGCGTATTTTCTTGAAAAGATTTCCCAGATATCTATCCTATATGCTTTGGGGCGTTGTTCTGTTCCGACTTCTCTGCCCGTTGACATTTGAGTCCCCAATCAGTCCGGTTCCCAATCTAAAGCCTGTATTTTATGAATATACCCTGGAAAGGGCTGCTGTTTTAGCAAAAGAGACAGGGGAATTTGTCTCTTCCGGCCTCGGCGGTGAAGCAGGGAATGTCTCAGAATCCCCACAGGCCACGCCGCCTCGGTTTTATCCGAACATGAATCCCAAGATTTCCGCGGCTTCCTGGCAGGAGCCGCTTTTTGCTTGACGGTTTCATGTATTTGGTCTATAATATGCTTAACAGGACAGCCGGAAGGTGAGTGCAGGTCACCCGTCCCGGCGAAAGCTTGAACTTAAGAGATAGCCGTCTACTTTGTCAGGAGCAGGACGGCTATTTCTTATTTTTCATGTTGAGAATTGCCACAATCAGCAGCGCCACAGTTAAGATCACCATGAATTCCTCATATGTACTCATAATAATCACCTCCTCCGTCAGGATGCTCGGAACGGGTGAGAGCACGTCCCCCGGCTGCCCGGGTAAACAAATTATTTTGCAAGGTTTCTAGCTTAGGATTTTGTCTTCCAAGTTCATACTTCCTTATGTTGGCTTCATCAATTCCGCACTTCTCACCTAATTGTTTTTGAGTAAGATTTTTTTCTTTTCGATATTTTTTTATATTTTCACCTATTGTCATTTTGACACCTACCTTTTAGGCAAGTATAGTATATCAAGTTGGGAAGTAACAGGTTGTATAAAACCTGTCAATAGCAAAATGGGGGTTGTTTCCAACCTGGATGGCGCAAATGTGGTAAAAGTGCCCGCGAACAGGCTCCCGAAAGATTTCGGCTTCATGGCATGCCATCCCTGCGCCATGGTTGCCCCCACAAAGCTTTAGGATTACAAGATCCACCGCGACCCTCCCGGGATCAGCAGTTCCCTGGTGGAAGGACGGATCTGCTATGATGCCTTTGTCCTGGACAACAAGAAAAAGGCGATCTATTACCAGGTGCAGCCGCAGACAGCGGAATAATCGGATGACGATACCCAGGTGCCTGCTTACGGACTGTCTGGGTATTTTTATCTGTAGGAGGTATGCACCGATGACCAATGAGGAGCTTGTGGCCAGGATAAAGGTCGGGATTGATATTGCGGACAATATGCTGCAGCTCTGGCAGCAGTGCAAGGAGTTTATGGGCCTGGCCACCAGGCATTACCAGGGCCAGGCGGAGAGGGAGGACATAGAGCAGGAGGGTTACCTGGCTCTCTATGACGCCGTGGAGGCGTACCGTCACAATGGTCTGCGGTTATTCAACCGGACCTGGGAGAGCTCCACTGAGGGGGCAGCGTTAAAGCTGCTGGAAAAGAGTCGCTGATAATGTCACTAGTATAACGTTCGCCAATTAACTGGACTTTTTAATTGGTAGTGTATCTACAATGACTTCCTCTGATACATTGATATCATCAAGGTTATATTTCCAGTGGAATACCACTGGCTCTGCGTTGAT
>CATLGW010000052.1 GCA_949948715.1 uncultured Lachnospiraceae bacterium
CTTCTGCAGTAAGATTGATAATACTTGATTTTCTTCCCATAAGTACAATGCCTCCATCAATTGATATATACATTGTACTATGGAACAAAAATATAGTCCAGTTATTTAAAAACTATTATACTAGTCTGTCTGGCCTTCACCGGGGACTGGTTTAATTATGACTCCTATCTGCCGGACAGGGAGGAGGTGGCGGGGATTGCCGTCAGTGACACCGGCCTTGCCGGCAACGGGGGTTATGGAGGGGGAGACAACGCTGTGCTTCAAAATATGTATCTTGCCGATCCGGAGGCGGCCTATGCGTTTCTGGAGCGGGCGGTGGAGCGGGAGCGGGCGGGGCTTTCACCGGGAGCGACCTGGATGGACGAAAGGCAGAAGATTTGTGATACGGAGACGGTGTCCGCCAAGGTTGTCCTTCGGGACGGGAGCTGTTATTACCGCATCTACGCTATGCTGAAGGAGGATATGGATGTGCTCTGGCCCCTGCTCTCCAGCCGGGAATATCTGCAGAACGCTTACGGCGTCGACGGGGAATCGGAGTGCCGGGAGGCTTTCCTGCTTCGGGACGGGAACGATATCGGTATAAGGGATTTGGAGTTTGTGGACGAGCTGATCGAAGCTTACAATCAGGATGTGCCGGAACACCCGGAAGCGCTTATCATGGGAGAAGAGCGGATGTCAGTGTGTCTTCAGCTTTTGATGAGAGACAAAAGGGGAATGGGAAGCAGGGTATTTTTGAATATCTATGAGGGCATGGAGCGCAGTCTGGCTGTCTTTGAGCGGTGGGGATATGAGGATTGGATTCCGCAGTTGAACGCTTCGGAGATTCTGGCCATTGAGCTGGACCAGATTGAGCGCATGGGATGGATGGCAGGAGACGGTATGGAGTGGACCGGAGAGGCTCTGGCTGCCTTAGCCAGACAGGTATACGGCGCTCAGGGGTCCACGGGAATTACAGAAAACAGCGATTGGTACAATGAACAGGAGGAGTATCCTGCCGGGCAGCCGGGAGAGATGACAGAGCCCACGTTTGTGGTCCGCGTCACCGATCAGAGGGAGATAGAGGAGCTTCTGCCGCTGATCAGATATTACGGGGAAATGGGGTCTGGCAGTGTCTTTCGGCAGGGAACCGCCGCCCTCACTCTGGTGGACAAATCAGGTCAGTCCCATACCGGCTACATCCCCCTGGGCAGTCTTCCCGAGAAATTTATTCTGAGATTCGCAGATCTGTGAAAATATTTCCCTGGGACAGGGCATAGAATGAAGTGTGAATCTAAGGAACTGATAAATACCGAGGGGGCGGGGAAGAAAATGAAAATTTTTGCGGAATGGGAAGGGAGAATGGGGGGGAGGATTAAGTCCGTGCTGATTGTGGCTCTGTCGGCTCTGCTGCTGTGGGTGTATGCCAAGGCGGGAGAGTCGGAGGGGTTTCGGGTGCGGGAGGTATCCTCCGGACAGGCTGTGGGAGAGCCGGGTGACGGCAATCCTGTGGACCGGTTTTTCCTGGGCGGGGAGGATTTGTCCGGCAGCGAGAGGGACAGGTGGCAGCAGCTCTATCTGGATGCCTGGGAGAGAGAGCTGACCCATGCCTATGAGCTGATGGGGGAGGAACTGCCGGAGAGCTTCCTGGCGGAAGGAGGCGGTCTGCGGGCAGGAGCTGCCTTTGGAGAATTTCTGGAGGCCCAGAGCTCCCTGGAGGGGTATTACGCCCAGGGCGTAGGGCGGGAGAGCGGGGCGGTTACGGACGTGCGGCTGGAGCTGACCAGAGCCCAGGCGCAGCGTCTCTACGGACTGATCGGAGAAAAGAAGGGGGACGGGGCAGGAGCAGAGCTGTATCTGTTCCCGGAATCCTCCCGTCCCTGATCTCTTAAGCGTTCTCGGAGTACTTTTCCTCGCAGTATTTGCAGCGGTAGACGGCTTTCCCTGGGTCTGACAGCACGAAGATGTGGGGGAGTCCCTGCTCGATGGAGGTGATGCACCTGGGATTGTGACATTTGATCACATTCTTGATCTGGCGGGGGAGCACCAGCTCCTTTTTCTCCACGATTTTGCCGTTTTTGATCACATTGACTGTGATGCTCTGGTCCAAGAAGGCCAGGATGTCCAGGTTCAGGGTGTCGATGTCGCACTCCACCTTCAGGATATCCTTCTTTCCCATCTTGCTGCTGCGGGCGTTCTTGATGATGGCCACGGTGCAGTCCAGCTTGTCCAACTGCAGATGCTCGTACAGGGAGAGACTTCTGCCCGCCTTGATGTGGTCCAGTACAAAGCCCTCCTCAATCTTTCCTACGTTTAACATATAATACCTCGCCTTTCTGTTGAGTCTCAACCGTCATCCCTGTTCCCATTTCTATTCAGTGAAATTGAAAACGCCGGGATTTTATACGTTTATTTCCAGCAATGTCAGAATCAGAGCCATGCGCACATACACGCCGTACTGAGCCTGGCGGAAATAGGCGGCCCTGGGGTCGTCGTCCACATCCACGGAGATCTCGTTGACCCGGGGCAGGGGATGGAGCACCAGCATATCATTTCTGGCCAGCTTCATCTTGGAGGAGTCCAGGATATAAAAATCTTTTAGTCTGACATAGTCCTCCTCGTTGAAAAACCGTTCCTTCTGAACCCGGGTCATGTAGAGCATATTCAACTGGGGCATCACGTCGTCCAGGCGGATGACCTCCTCGTAGGAGATTCCCTTCTCCCGCAGCATATCCGTGATATAGTCGGGTACCCGAAGCTCCTCGGGGGAGATGAAAATAAAGCGGATTCCCTCGTAGCGCACCAGGGCGTTGATCAGGGAGTGGACGGTCCGGCCGAATTTCAGGTCGCCGCACAGGCCGATGGTAAAGTTATGCAGGCTGCCGTGCAGACTTCTGATGGTCAGCAGGTCGGTGAGGGTCTGGGTGGGGTGCTGATGTCCGCCGTCTCCCGCGTTGATTACAGGAATACCGGATTTCTCCGCGGCCACCATGGGCGCACCCTCCTTGGGATGGCGCATGGCGCAGATATCCGCGTAGCAGGATATGATGCGGATGGTGTCGGAAACGCTCTCTCCCTTTGCGGCGGAGGAGGAGCCCGCGTCCGAGAAGCCGATCACCCGGCCTCCCAGCCTGATCATGGCCGACTCGAAGCTTAAGCGGGTGCGGGTGCTGGGCTCATAGAAGCAGGTGGCCAGAATTTTGTCCTCGCAGGCATGGGCGTACTTTTCGGGATTTTTCTCGATTTCATCCGCCAGGTCGAACAGTTTGTCAAGTTCCTCCGTGGTAAAGTCCAGGGGACTCATTAGATGTCTCATAATTTCAGATTCCTCCATGTGGGGTAAATTTTGTCTGACGCAGGGCGGAAATTTTTCCACAGTCCGCGTCGTTAAAAAGTCGAAGGAATAAAATCCCTTCGACTTTCAAATTATTTGAAATTTAACAGTTCCTCCACTGCCTTGCGCCGGGGGGCGGTGGGGGTCTCTGCGGGATAACCGATGGGGATCAGGGCAATCAGCTCTCTCTCCTGGGGGATTTCCAACAGCGCGGAAGCTTCCTCCTGATCAAAGATGCCCATAATCACGGTTCCTAAGCCCTGCTCGTAGGCGGCCAGGCAAAACGCCTCGCTGGCAACGCCGGCGTCAAACATCTGCCAGGAGTCGCCTCTTTTTGTGGTGAAGGATCCGTCCCTCTCAAAGCCGCTGCGGCCTTTGATGACGGTGACTGCCACCACCATGGGAGCCTGCGCCATAATTTTTCCGTTGTCGGGAAATGCCGAGGTACAGCGAGCCAGCTTTTCCTTGGTCTCCCCTTCCACTGCGATATATCGGGTGATCTGGGAATGCTTCCAGCTCGGGGCGTAGGACGCGGTGGCGACAATGTCTGACAGAAGCTCATGTGAGACGGGCTGATCCGTGAATTTGCGGATGCTTCTGCGGCCCACGATACATTCTTTTGCGGTCATGGCGTTACCTCCTGATATTTTTATGATTAAACCTATCTTATCATTTTAGACAGGCAGATGCAATTATATCTTTATAAAAAGTTTTGCATAAAGGGCAAATATAAACTATAATAGAGAGCGGATACTTTAATCGGCAATGCCGCGGCGCGGCGGAATGGGAGGATAGCATGAGCGTGGAATTCGTGGAGAGAAAGAGATGGCTGTTTTTGGGGCTGCCCTTCACCTTTACCAAATACAGGATTCGGGAGGATATGATCACGGTGTCCGAGGGGCTGCTTAAGACGGTGGAGAACGATTGTTATATGTATAAGGTGCAGGATGTGGCTCACTCGGCCAGCCTGATGGAGAAGATATTCGGGCTGGGGACGGTGATCTGCTACACGGGGGACACCACCCATCCCAAGCTGATGTTAACCCATATCAAGAATTCCCGGACGGTGAAGGAGTTTATTCTGAAGGAGTCCGAGGAGGCCAGGCTCAAGCGGCGCACCGTCAATATGCTGGACATCGGCTCCGACGATATAGAGGACGGGGAAGCGTGAAACGTATAGCGGGGGAGATTCTCTCCCGGGCTTAGTCCCTGGGCGCCAGGAGGCGTTCAAACAAAAGTCCTGCACCAAACCAGTTGGGGGCGTAGTCCAGGCGGATTACGCCCTTTATGTGGCAGCGGCTGCGGGAGTAGTCCCAGGGACAGAGACGGCATCGTTGAAGGAGGCTTCCCGCGGCATACTCCGCGGAGAAGATAAGGGTCATGTAGGTCAGGCCCCGGAGCCACACCGGTCTGTGGCGCATCAGGTGAAACAGAGGGGTCAAAAGGGAAGCCGCCCCATAGATGGGGAACATCCACAGAGAGGTGACGCCCATGAGCTTGAACTCTCTGCGCCGCAGGGAGTTTAAGGCGGTGAACAGGATTTCCAGGCACCACCCCACCGAGCCGCAGAGCATGAAATTATATAAGAATTTTTTGGCCGATTTTAACATAATGTGTATGGTTTCCCTCCCGATTCGTGTATTGTTGTCTAGTATAACGTTCGCCAATTAACTGGACTTTTTAATTGGTAGTGTATCTACAATGACTTCCTCTGATACATTGATATCATCAAGGTTATATTTCCAGTGGAATACCACTGGCTCTGCGTTGATCT
>CATLGW010000053.1 GCA_949948715.1 uncultured Lachnospiraceae bacterium
GTCTTCTGCAGTAAGATTGATAATACTTGATTTTCTTCCCATAAGTACAATGCCTCCATCAATTGATATATACATTGTACTATGGAACAAAAATATAGTCCAGTTATTTAAAAACTATTATACTACATTATATGTTTATTTCGAAAACAAAGAGGAGATCGTCGGTATTTTAGTCTTGAACAGTATGAAAAAGCTTTGCGACTACCTATCCTCCGCCCTGGTGCAGCACAAAACCACAAAGACAAGATACGATTTTATCTGCCGGGGACTGGCACAGTATCAGGAAGAAAAGGAGACCTGGCAAATCGGGGAAGAGATAAATGAAAAGATAAAACGCTTTTTATTATCCGGCGTGGAAAAAGGGGATTTACGAAACGATTTGGACATTATGCCCGCCATATTTAACTTTTGGGGTATGCTTTCCGGAATCATTCAGCTTGCAGCCAACAAGGAAGAATACATTAAAAAGACAATGGGTTTATCTAAAAAACAGTTTTTGGATTACGGTTTTTCCCTTGTGTATCATTCCATTGCCACCGAGGACAGAGGATCATAAAAGATACCGCTTAAACAGACAGTTAAAAAGATTGAGAGGTGTCCGAAATGAAATTTTCCCGAAAAAGAATCCTTTTATTTACGGCAATTCTTCTTTTACTTATGGGGTTGATCTTTGGGGCGGCTTATCTGAAAAGTGTGGCAGACTATCAGAGGGCCGTAAAGGAGACTACTTTCGGCAACATAGATATTTCCTGCGTACCCGACGGAAATTACGTGGGCGAATACGACGTGGATTTCGTCTATGCCAAAGTGGAAGTGACGGTTCATAACGGAGCAATTACAAACATCAATATTCTGGAACATAAAAACGGGCGCGGAAAACCCGCGGAAGTTGTTGTGGACAGAATCATGGAAGAACAAAAAATAGAGGTTGACGCAGTATCGGGCGCAACGAACTCGAGCATCGTGTTAAAAAAAGCGGTTGAAAACGCCCTCAGGGGAGAAAAATAAAGTATAGAGCGGCGCCCAGAGCCGACAGACCTGTGAAAAATCACAGTTTGTCAGCTCTCTTTCCGTTCCATTGTATTTTTACACCGCCGCAAAGCCCCGCTCCAAATCCTCTATTATATCGTCGATATGCTCCGTCCCCACAGACAGCCTGACGGTACTGGGCCGAATCCCCTGCTCCTCCATCTCCTCTGCCGAAAGCTGGGAGTGGGTGGTGGTGGCCGGATGAATCACCAAGCTCTTTACATCCGCCACATTGGCCAGCAGAGAAAAAATCTCCAGACGGTCTATGAACCGATAAGCCTCGTCCTGTCCGCCCTTTATCTCAAAGGTAAAAATGGAGCCTCCCCCGCCTGGAAAATATTTCTCATACAGGGCATGGTCCGGATGACCGGGCAGGGAGGGATGATTCACCCGCTCCACCTTGGGATGGGACGCCAGATATGCCACCACCTTTTTCGTATTTTCCATATGCCGCTCCACTCTCAGGGAGAGCGTCTCCACCCCCTGGAGCAGAAGAAAGGCGTTGAAGGGAGAGATGGTCGCCCCCATATCCCGAAGCAGTATGGCACGGATATAGGTCACAAAGGCCCCGGGACCGGCCGCGTCCACAAAGGACATCCCGTGATAGCTGGGATTGGCGTCCGCGATAGCCGGAAACTTTCCCCCGGCTCTCCAGTCAAACCTGCCGGAATCCACGATCACTCCCCCCAGGGCCGTGCCGTGTCCGCCGATAAACTTCGTGGCGGAGTGCACCACGATGTCTGCGCCGTGCTCAATGGGACGAATCAGGTAGGGGGTGCCGAAGGTATTGTCCACCACCAGGGGAAGACCGTGCCTGTGGGCGATCTCTGCAATGGCGTCAATATCCGGAATGTCGCTGTTGGGATTTCCCAGAGTTTCCAGAAAGACCGCCCGGGTGTTCTCCCGGATAGCTCCCTCCACCTGGGCCAAGTCGTGGGCATTCACAAAGGAAGCGGTGATACCGTAGTGGGTGAGGGTGTGAGCCAGCAGATTATAGCTGCCGTTGTAGATGGTCTTCTGGGCCACAATATGTCCGCCGTCCGCACCGAGGGCCTGCATGACATAGGTGACCGCCGCCGCGCCGGATGCCAGCACCAAAGCCGCCGTGCCGCCCTCCAGGGCCGCCAGCCTCTTCTCCAGCACATCCTGGGTGGAGTTGGTCAGGCGTCCGTAAATATTGCCCGCATCCGCCAGGCTGAAGCGCGCCGCCGCATGGGCGGAATTCTTAAAGACGTAGGATGTAGTCTGGTAAATGGGAACCGCCCTGGCGTCGGTGGCCGGGTCTGGCTGCTCCTGCCCCACATGGAGCTGAAGGGTCTCAAATTTGTATTTTCCCATTTGCATATCCTCTTTTCCTTCTCATTTCGAGCCCTCCGGCTTCCGTCCCCGCCAGGCTTCGATAGAAACACTTTATCACATGAAACTTGCTTTGTAAACCGGGAAACATTCTCAGTTCTCTTAAAATATCCCTGAAATAAAGATCTCTATTCCGATGACAATCAATATCATGCCTCCCAGGACGGTGGCTCTGCCGGATAGCCTCGTTCCAAACCGCTTGCCAATCTCCAGGCCCGAAATGCTGATGACAAAAGTAACCGCCGCGATGATCAGGGCGCATACTACCGCCATAATAAGACCGTATCCGGCAATGGCAAATCCCACGGAAAGAGCGTCTATGGAGGTCGCCACCCCCTGTACCAGCAGGGCTGCTATTCCAAGCCGGTGGGCTGCCACCTCCTCACCCCCGCCCTTTATTCCCTCCCACAGCATCTTGCCACCGATATAGAGAAGCAAGGCCAGAGCGATCCAGGGAATCAGCTTTTCAAAGGCCTCCAGATATCGGAGGACGGTGTGCACGCAGACCCAGCCGATCAGAGGCATGGCCGCCTGAAAAAAGGCGAACACTCCCGCGGCCCCGCACATCTTTTTCTTCTTCATCTCCGGCTCATTCAGTCCGTTTGCAAGGGACACGGAGAAAGCGTCCATGGCCAATCCCACCCCGAGCAGCGCGCTTTTTACAAAAAAGAACAGACTCCATTCCATCTTTTGTTCCTCCCACATTGTAAAATATAAAAAACCAAGCACAGCCTAAAGCTATACTTGGATACGCGTCAAATCATGTACGGACCTCATGTATAGCTTCATCTATACATGAGTCTCGCAATTTAAAACAAGCCAGACCAGGCGGTCAGTATGTTGACTTGCTACGATATACGCTTGCTACTCCCTCATGGAAATTCTTCTTTATATTAATCTATCATTGCCGTCTGAAATTGTCAAACAGTTTTACATATTTTTTCCAAATAAAAAATACCGCTTGCCCCGTGTCATAATAGGTTCAAAGAGGAGTTTATCCAAAGGCCGCAGTCCCCTCAATGCCCGCGGCCGTGATGGCCTCCCTGATTATGACCGCCTCCCTGACTATTGTGATGCCCCTGGCCTCCCTCCGTCTCATGACGACTGCAGCCCTCGATGCGGTCCTGGATTTCCCCTATGGTCATTCCATGGCAGTCCTCCACCGTCACCTCCGCGTCATACTGTGCCAGCTCCAGATAAGCCCTGTACTTTCCGAAGGACATCTCATGTAGATGGGCCTCCTGTCTGCAGATCATATCGCTGGTGTAGGTCATCACCTGGCAGCTCTGTGCCGCCGCCTGTACCTCCAACTGCCTCGCAACCTCTTCCGCGTCGTCGGAGATTACCGTGAAAACCAGCAAAGAATTCTCCCCCAAAAAGGCACGGTAGGCTTCGTCCTCCAAAATTTCACTCACTGCCCGGACGTAGGGGGCGTTGGTCAGCGCCATATCCCGGAGAACCTCTCCCCCGTCCTCATTGTAGGCTTCCACGGACACCACCCGGCCCAGACGGTTGATTCCCAGCTCTATGGAGGGATTGATATCCATACTGATATAGGTCACCGGCCTGATATACAGGGAATATCCTCCCAGAAGCAGGAGCAGACACACCGCTGCGGCGCAGCACAGCGCGCCATAGCGCCTATAGCCCCCCGATATGCTTCGCCTCTCTGTCATTCGCCGCAGGGTTTCCGCCTTCAGCTCCTCGGTGGCCCGTATTCTCCTCATGCCGCTCTGAATCACATTCACGCCCATTCACCTCCCAACTGTTCCCGCAGAATTTCCTTCGCCCGGGAGAGCCATGTGTAGACCGTGTTTACCTTCTTTCCCAGAATATCCGCAATCTCCACCGCGGAATACTCCTCAAAATAAAACAGATAGACCACATTTTTGTACTTCTCCGGAAGACCAAGGACGGCCTCCAGGATTTCCCCGGAAGGGCCGTCCAACGCCTCGCTCTCCTCGGCAATGACTTCCAGGGGAAGCCACCTCCTGCGGGCAAGATTCCTGAGCCAGTCCGTGCAGGCATTGACGGTCACCCGGGCAAACCAGGCCTTCTCATGCTCAGGGCTCTCAAAAAACCCCCTGTAGAGCATATACTTCATATAGACATTTTGAAACACATCCTCCGTGTCATGTCGGTTCTTCAGGTGTACGAAGCAGATTCTCCGCACCATATCCGCATATTCCTCCACGACACGGTTTATCTCCTCCGCACTTTTCAAAGGCGCTCCTCCCCCTTATTCCCAGGGCGCAGCTCCGGACGGCTCCCCTGCAGAAATCTCTAAGATGCCGGTATCCCAAGTATTCTGCAAAGCTCAGTGATGACGCCCGGAACGATGTCCGCCGGAATGATGTCCGCCCTGGCGGCAGCCGCCGCCGTCATTATTCAGCCACCCACAGCCGTTCCCTCCGGGACAATAACCGTTTATCGCGCAGCTTCCGTCGTTGGGGCAGACTCCTCCCAGCCATGCGCAGCCGTTCCCTCCGGGACAATAACCGTTTATCGCGCAGCTTCCGTCGTTGGGGCAGACTCCTCCCAGCCATACGCAGCCGTTCCCCCCGGGACAATAACCGTTTA
>CATLGW010000054.1 GCA_949948715.1 uncultured Lachnospiraceae bacterium
ACATGGTATAATAAGACCATATTCTTGGCCGGAAACGGCCGGATGGCCATCAATACCATGGAGTGCAACGACATGGTATAATGATTTCACAATTTCAAAGGAGGGTTATTTTGATGTATGTGGCAAGTGAAAAGCGCTATGAAGAGATGAAATACAACCGCTGCGGCAGCAGCGGGCTACTGCTGCCTGCCGTGTCTCTGGGGCTGTGGCACAATTTTGGTTCGGGCGGTAATTTTGAGACCATGCAGGCTATGTGCCATGCGGCGTTCGACAGCGGTATCACTCATTTTGATCTGGCAAACAATTACGGGCCGGAGCCCGGAGCCGCCGAGGAGAATTTCGGTCGTATTCTGAAAAAGGGGCTGGGAAGATACCGGGACGAGCTGGTGATCTCCACCAAGGCCGGCTATGATATGTGGCCGGGACCCTACGGCAACTGGGGAAGCAAGAAATATCTGGTATCCAGCCTGGATCAGAGTCTTAAGCGCATGGGACTTGAGTATGTGGATCTCTTTTATCACCACAGGCCTGACCCGGACACGCCCTTGGAGGAGACGGTGCGGGCGCTGGACGGTATTGTGAGAAGCGGTAAGGCCCTCTATGTGGGAATTTCCAATTACAATAAGGAGCAGACCATCCGGGCGGCGCAGCTCTTTAAGGAGCTGGGAACTCCCTTCATCATCAACCAGAGAAAATATTCCATGTTTGTGCGGGATATTGAGACGGATGGGCTGAAGGACTACGCGGTGGCCCACGGAATCGGCATTATTACCTTCTGTCCGCTGGCCCAGGGGCTTCTGACCAATCGTTACCTGAACGGTATCCCCGAGGACAGTCGTATTCGCACGGACGGAAGATTTCTGAAGGAAAATGCCGTCACCGAGGAAACGCTTAAGAAGGTGTCGGCTCTCAATGAGGTGGCGAAGGAAAGGGGGCAGACGCTGGCCCAGATGGCATTGTCCTGGATTTTGCGGGACGGTGATATCACCAGCGTACTGATCGGCGCGTCCCGTCCCTCTCAGATTTTAGAGAATGTGGGTACGGTTCATGCCACGGAATTTTCCGCCGAGGAGCGCAGGAGGATTGAGGAGATTCTGGCCTGAGAGGAAGGATGAAAACCGTACATCCGAGGAATACCTGCAAAATGCAGGAACGGCAGTATAAAAGCGGGGCTGCTGCAAGGCTTGGATAAGACACAGAAAATGACAAGATCGTCATTTCTTGTGAAAAATCCTTGAGCTGCAGCAGCCCCGCTTTGTAAGGGGACTGTTTTTATCTCCCGTAGAAGATTTTTGCGATGGGAGAATCGGGGGAGAGGATGACGGTCTTGTTGTCGCCCTCCAGGGATACCTTCAGGGCATCCAGGCTTCTGACAAAGGAATAAAATTCCTGTCTGCTCTCGTCCGAGTATGCCTCCGAGAGGATGCGCATATATTCCGCTTCGCCCTCCGCGATCAAAATCTCGGCTTCCTTCTGTGCGTTGGAGAGGAGGATGGTGATCTCCTGGTCTGTGGTGTTTCGTATGATCTGAGCCTCGGAGCTGCCCTCCGCGGTGTAGGTGGCAGCGATATTATCCCGCTCGGAGATCATGCGCTCGTAGACTGCGGCCTTATTGTCGCCGGGCAGGTCGAGCTGCTTGGTCTCATAGGAGAGAAGCTCGATACCGTACTGCTCCAGGGAGCTTCCGATATTGGCTATGATCGCCGCCGACAGGGCGCCGCTTCGGCCGGTGATCACATCGTCCTGCGTGGTGCTGCTTATGACGTTTTTGGTGGAATTGTACACAATGGTGTCCAAACGGCTCTCCGCGCTGGGGATGGAGGAATTTAAGGTCTGTGCAAATTTCAGCGGATCCGTGATGTGCCACAGGACATAGCTGTCACAGATCATGGTCTTCTTGTCGCTGGTGATGACGTCCGAGGGGGACAGGTCGTAGAGCTGGATATCCTTGGGCAGTGTGTCCACGCTCTGGATAAAGGGGATCTTAAAGCTGATTCCCGCAGTGTCCACCACATAGGCCACCTTGCCGAACTGGCGTATCAGGCTGTATTCGTTCTCCCCTGTGATGACAATACCGGATACCCCTACGCACAGGAGGATTAGAAGCAGGGCGATGAGCAGTATTCTTTTTATGTTTTTCATGGGAGTACCTCCGTTTCTTCCTGATCGTCTCCGTCCTCGCTGCGGGTGTCTCCCCCAGACGTGAAGGGCTCTAAGGGATAGATGGTCTGCATATTGCCGCCGGGGCTCTCGATAATCACTTTCAGATCAGGGAGCACCTCCTCCATGGCCTCATAGAACATACGCTCTCTGGTGACGGAGGGGTTTTTGATATACTCCTCGTACATGGCGTTAAAGCGGGCCACTTGGGCTGCTGCCTCGTTGATGCGCTCCGTCATCTGCGCCTCCGCAGCCTTTACGATGCCGTCGGCCTGGGCTTGGGCCTGGGGGAGCTGTTCGTTGCGGTATTTGTTGGCATTATTCAGAGCGGTCTCCTTGCCCTGCTTTGCGGTTTCCACGGCCTTGAATGCCTCCATGACTTCCGCGGTGGGAGGCTCGGAGTCCTGGATTGTGATGTTTACAAGCTGTACTCCGATATCCTGTTGCTCCAACTGTCCGATGATCATCTCCTTGATGGCGGATTGAATCTCGTTTTTTCCGGTGGTCAGAACATCGTCCACGGGATAGCTCCCTATGACGGTGCGGATACAGCTTTGGCTGATATTGTAGAGTATGGCGTCCGGCTCCCTGGAGGCGTAAAGGGCCTTGACAGGGTCGCTGTAACGGTATTCCACGAAGAAGTCCACATTCACGAAATTGTAGTCCGATGTGATCATCAGAGAATCATCTGTCCGGTATTCGTTGGAATCGGTGTTGTACCCGATGGCAAAGCCCTGGATGGTGGTGTTTACCTTTCTCACCTGCTGGAGGAAGGGCAGCTTGAAGTGGAGCCCGGGGGCAGTGACAGCCTGGGCCTGTCCGAAGGTGATTAAAACCGCCTGTTCCTGTTCCCTGATCTGATAGGTGGAATCGAAGGCCAGTATGAGTAGGAACAGTACAAGCAGTACAATGCCGATAATTTTGCCCACGGGCCTGTGTTTTTCCGGGGCTCCGCCATCCATGGTGGTGAAGCCGTTTCGTCGGTTGCGGGCTGAATCCTGTGATGACATTTGCAGCTCCTTTCTGTCCGCTGTCGGACAAGTGCTAATGTGTTACCATTATTTTACTAAAGGAGAGGGGGATTTACAATGAAAAGAATTCTAAAATAAGGGTAAAAGAATTATAAAATATAGGGAAAATAGACAGAGGGGTCAAAGGAGAAACATAGATCATCCGGTGTGCGGGATATGGGAAACTTAAATCGGCAGCGAGGTTGACGGTATGTTAGAAAAATGCTATTATTAAATTGACTGTAAAATATAGTCAATATGCTCCGGGTGTGCTTTGGGGTTGTGTAAAAAAGTATAAAGGAGGTGCAAAAGAGAGTCAACAAAAACTGGACACAAATTTTAAATTTTTTTACAGCAAAGATTGTTTTCTGGGCAATGCCATAGATTTCTTGATACATCCTTGTTTGGCTGGGTGGAGGGTATCAGATATTCCGCGATTGT